>JACPCW010000001.1 GCA_016184365.1 Candidatus Rokuibacteriota bacterium | reverse complement strand
CGAGATCTGGACGCCGCCGCTCGCCGACGCGACGGCGATCGTGCAGAAGATCCGGTCCACGCAGCCGGACATCGTCTTCTACGGCGCCACGAACTTCCCGGACTCGATCCAGGTGCTCCAGAAGGTGAAGGAGTTCGGCGTCAAGGCGCCGATCCAGGGCGTCGGGGCGTGGCTCGTCACGCCCGAGTACGTGAAGACCGTCGGCAAGGAGCTGCTCGACAACATCATGACGGTCACCGCCGCCCACCCGCTCAAGGGGCAGGAGGCGCTCGTCGAGAAGTTCAAGAAGCGCACGGGCGAGCCGTTCATGACGCAGGACCCGCTCATGTCGTACGCGCACGTGTGGATCATCAAGGAGGCCGCGGAGCGCGCGAAGTCGACCGATCCGAAGGCGATCCGCGACGCCGCGGCGAAGATGGAGCTGACGTCGGGCCCCGGGGCCGCGGCGCTCTATCCGGGGAAGGTCAAGTACGACGAGCGCGGGCGCCGGGTCGGCGCGGCGCCGATCATCGTGCAGTGGCAGAACGGCGAGCCGTTCACGGTCGTGCCGGCCGACGTCGCGACCCGGAAGCCGGCCTGGCACGGCAGCGGGCGCTGACACCTCGCGTCCCGCTCCTCGACACCCGCTGCCCGTCTAGCTAGATGATCGTCGCGGATCTCGTGCAGTACGTCGTCACCGGCCTGCTGGTCGGAGGCGTCTACGCGCTCATGTCGATCGGCCTCGCGCTGATCTTCGGCGTCATGCGCGTCGTCAACTTCGCCCAGGGCGACTTCATGATGCTCGGCATGTACCTGACGTACTGGCTCGCGATCGGGTACGGCGTCGATCCGCTGCTCGGGGCGCTCCTGACCATCCCGCCGTTCTTCGTGCTCGGCCTCGTCGTGCACCGGCTGCTGCTCGTCCACGTGACGGGCCGCGGCGACCCGCAGCGCGAGATGGATGCCCAGCTCATCCTCACGCTCGGGCTGTCGCTCATCATCACGAACGCGGTGACGATGCTCCTCAGCCCCGAGCCGCGCGGCATCAAGACCGCGTACGCCACGCAGGCGTTCGTCGTCGGTCCCATCCTCGTCAACCAGGCGCGCTCGTACGCCTTCGCGATGGCGCTCCTGCTCGCCGTGGTCGTCTACGTCTTCCTCACCCGCACCGATCTCGGGAAGGCGCTGCGCGCGGCCGCCGACGATCCCGAGGCCGCCGGGTACCAGGCGATCGACGTGCGGACGATGCACGGCGTCGCGTTCGGCATCGGCATCGCGCTCGTCGCCGCCGCCGGCGGGCTGCTCGCGACGTACTATCCGATCGAGCCGACCGTGGCGGTCAACTTCATCGTGCTCATGTTCGTGGCCGTCGTGCTGGGAGGCCTCGGGTCGATCCCGGGCGCGTTCATCGGCGGGATCGTGATCGGGCTCGTGCAGTCGCTGACGCTGCTCGTGCTGCCCTTCCAGCTCCAGAACGTCGGCGTCTTCGTCGCCTTCCTGCTCGTCCTCTACCTCCGGCCGCAGGGTCTGTTCGGGCAGCGCGTCAGGACGGTGTGAGTGTCGAGCCGACGGCGCGGCTGGATCGCGATCGCGATCGTCGTCGCCGTCGGGCTCGGCCTCTCCTTCGCCCTCCAGGAGCGCTATCACCACCGCATCCTCACGCTCGTGTTCGTGTGGGCGACGATGGGGCTCGCCTGGAACATCATCAGCGGCTACGGCGGCCAGACCTCGTTCGGACATCAGGCGTTCTTCGGCATCGGCGCGTACACGACGCTGCTGCTCATCATCAAGGCCGGCCTCACGCCGTGGATCGGCATGCTCGCCGGCGCGGCCGCGGCGGTCGGCGCCGCCGTGCTCATCGGCTTCCCGACGTTCCGTCTCGGCGGCATCTACTTCGCGCTGGCGACGCTCGCGTACCCGCTGATCTTCCGGATCGTGATGGAGTTCCTCGGGTACCAGGAGGTGGCCATCCCGATGGAGCGCGAGCGCGCCGCGCTCTTCATGCAGTTCACCGACCCGCGCGCGTACGACCTCCTCGCCCTCGCGCTGCTCGCCGCCACGCTCGCGCTCTCGCACGCGATCGAGACGTCACGGCTCGGCTACTGGCTGCGGGCGCTGAAGGAGAACGAGGCGGCGGCGGAGGCGATGGGCGTCGACAGCTTCCGCGTGAAGATGATCGGCTACATGCTGAGCGCGGCGCCGGCCGCGCTCGTGGGCGCCGTGTACGCGCACGCGATCCTCTTCGTCGTCACCCCCGACGGCGTCTTCGGCGTGCTCGTGACGGTGCAGACGCTCACCGTCAGCCTGGTCGGTGGCATCGGCAGCCTGTGGGGCCCGCTGATCGGCGCCGCGCTGATGATCCCGATCAGCGAGACGCTCGACGCGACGCTCGGCGACCGCCTGCCGGGCATCCAGGGTGTCGTGTACGGCCTCGCGCTCGTGGCGATCATCCTGTTCGCGCCGGAGGGACTCTACTGGCGCGTGCGGAACGCGATCCTCGCACGCCGCGCGCCCGCGCCGCGCGCCGCGCGGCCCATGCCGTCCGTGCCGGTCGAGGCGATCCCGGCGGCGCGGCCGGCGGGGGCGGTGCTCATGGAGGTGCGCGACGTGTCGAAGGCGTTCATCGGGCTCCAGGCGCTCTTCGACGTGAGCTTCGACGTCCGGGACGGTGAGATCCTCGGCATCATCGGTCCGAACGGCGCGGGGAAGACGACGCTCTTCAACGTGCTCAACGGCTTCCTCGTCCCGGAGCGCGGCCAGGTACGGTTCCGCGGCGAGGCGACGACCGGCCTCCGCCCGAGCGCTCTCTGCCGGCGAGGCGTCGGCCGGACGTTCCAGGTCGTCCGCACGTTCCCTCACATGACGGTCCTCGACAACGTCATGGTCGGCGCGTTCGTGCGCGACCGCGCCGAGGCGCCAGCGCGCGCTCGCGCCCTCGCCGCGCTCGCGCTGGTCGGCCTCGCGGATCGCGCCGACGCCGTGCCCGCCGGTCTCACGACGCTCGAGCTGCGGCTGATGGAGCTGGCGCGGTGCATGGCGACGGCGCCGCGGCTCGTGCTGCTCGACGAGCCGCTCGCCGGCCTCTCGGGCGACGGCATCGACGTCATGACGTCGATGATCCGCCGCCTGCGCGCCGGCGGCACGACCGTCGCGATCATCGAACACACGATGCAGGCGCTGCTCCGTCTCGCCGACCGCCTGGTGGTTCTCGACCAGGGCCGGCGGATCGCGGAGGGAGCGCCCGTCGATGTCACCCGCGACCCGGCGGTCATCGAGGCGTACCTCGGCAAGAAGTGGCTTCGCGCGGCGACGGCGCCGCAGACATGAGCGCGATGCTGAAGGTCTCCGGCCTCGGCGTCTCCTATGGTGGCCTCCACGCGCTCGCCGACGTCTCGCTGGACGTCGGCGACGGCGAGTTCGTCACGATCGTCGGCCCGAACGGCGCCGGGAAGACGACGCTGCTCAAGGCGATCTCGGGGGCCGTGCGGGTCGGATCGGGCCACATCGAGTTCCGCGGCCGGGACGTCGGCGCGCTGTCGCCGGCGCGGCGCGCCGCGCTCGGGATCGCACACGTCCCGGAAGGCCGGCGCGTGTTCCCGTCCCTGACCGTGCTCGACAATCTCGAGCTCGGCTCCTACCGCGCCGCGGCGCGGTCCCGGCGTGCGGAGAGCCTCGAGGCGGTGCTGGCGCTCTTCCCGGTGCTGGGGAGCCGCGCAAAGCAGCTCGCCGGATCGCTCTCCGGCGGCGAGCAGCAGATGCTGGCGCTCGGCCGCGGTCTCATGGCGCAGCCGGATCTGCTCCTGCTCGACGAACCGTCCCAGGGACTCGGCCCGCGCATCGTCGAGCACATCTTCGAGACCATCGCCGAGATCCGCCGCCGCCGCCGGCTGACGATCCTGCTCGTCGAGCAGCGCGTGGTGGAGGCGCTGGAGCTGGCCGATCGAGGGTACGTGCTCGAGACGGGCCGCGTGGTCCTGGCGGGCGGCCGCGACGCGCTGCTGGCGGACCGGAAGGTGCAGAACGTGTATCTCGGAGGCGAGTCGCGCTGAGTCCTGTGTCGTAAGCTGTGCCGCGCATGGTGAGCGCGGCGCGCCTCAGGGGATCAGCAGCACCCGGCCGGACAGCTTGCGCTCCACCATCAGCCGGTGGACACGCGGCGCGTCTGCGAACGTGAACCGTTCGGTGACGATGGGCCGGAGACGACCCGCGCGGACGAGCTCGATGACGTCGGCGAGCTGCGTCCGAGACGTGCTCGTCGTACTGAGCAGGCTGACGCCCTTCAAGAAGAGACGGGCGGTGTTGAACGTGACGGGATCGCCGGTCAGCTCGCCCACCAGCACGTAGCGCGCGCCGCGCGCGGTGGCCCGCAACGCCTCGTCGAAGACGGGCGCGCCGACGTTGTCGCAGACGACGTCGACTCCCTCGCCGCCCGCCGCCCGCTTGACCTCGTCGGCGAACTGGCCGTTCCGCGCGACCACGACGGTGTCCGCGCCGACCGACCGGATCAGCTCCACCTTGTCCCGCGACGTCGTCTGCGCGATGACCGTCGCTCCGCAGGCCTTCGCCATCTGGACGGCATGCACGCCGAGCCCGCCGCCGGCACCGGTGACGAGGACGCGCTCGCCCGCCTGGGTGCCGCCGACGTCGCGAATGGCCGCGAGCGTCGTCCCGATCGCGCACGAGAGGATCGCACCGTCCTCGAAACTCACCTCCGGCGGCAGCGGCAGCAAGGAGTCCTCCTGGATCTTGAAGAACTCGGCGTAGGTGCCGTCGCGGTCGTGGCCGAAGTACTTGCGCTCGGCGCAGAGCGGTTCGCGGTTGGTGCGACAGAACCGGCAGAGCCCGCAGTTCTCCGTCCACTGCGTGCACGCGACCCGGTCGCCCGGATTCAGGCTCCGCACCGCCTCGCCGACCGCCTCGACGGTGCCGGCGCCCTCGTGGCCGAGGATCAGCGGAAACGTGATACCGCGCCTCATGACGCCGACGCGAATCAGGTGATCGTGATAGCAGACGCCCGACGCGGCGTTGTGGACGAGCACCTCGCGCGGACCGAGGGTGGGCACGGGCACCTCGGCCACACGCATCACGTCGTAGTCGCCGGGGTGCGGGGTCACGACCGCTCGCATGGCGCCGGCGAGTATACCGAACCGTGGAAGTGCCGCCGGGTTGTCACCGGGGAGCGCGAGCCGGCTTAGCCGGCGACGATCTCCATCGTGAACGGCTCGCACGGGTCGTCCACCTCGACCAGGTGGTGGATGCTGAACTCGTAGACCTCGCCGGCGCGCAGGTCGGAGGGCGAAAACGGAAAGGCGAGGTTGCCGGCGATCGCCTTTCGCCCTGGGTAGGTGACGTGGAGCGCCGCCGAGCGTGTCAACGCGAGGACGGCCGCCGAGGTCTCCGGATCGCCGGCGATCACCTCGAACACGATGCCGACCTCGTGGCCGCGCATCTCCTGCACGGGCTCGAGCGCCCCCATCACGCCGTCGCGGCCATACACGTGGAAGAGCAGGCGGTAGCCGTCCGGGTACGTCTCGGCCACGCGGGCGCGGACGTTCGCGAGGTACTCGTCGAGGCGCGCGAGCAGCAGCGGGTCCCGCGCGCCGGCGATCGCGATGGTCCGATAGCCCACGCGCCGCGCGCCTTCGAGCTTGAGCGTGTATTGCTCGGCCTTGACGAACCGGGCTCCGCGGACCCGGACGCTGCGCGGCGTCACCTGCTCGAACGTCGTCTCATGCAGATCGATGGCGCCGGCGGGGAAATGCATCAAGTACGGATCCGCCTTCTCGTAGAGCGAGTGCGCCGCCACCGACGCCACCGTGCACACCTGGTCGGGATTCGGCGGTTCCACCGTGAAGGCGTCGCGCTCCACG
>JACPCW010000146.1 GCA_016184365.1 Candidatus Rokuibacteriota bacterium | reverse complement strand
GTTGTAGACGCGCGTGAAGTACATCGCGAGCTTGCCGCGGCCTTCGCGCAGGAAGTGCGGCAGGAGGAAGCTCATCTCGAAGAACGCGAGCGGGTACTCGCGCGGCATGAGGAGCTCGCTCCACACCTTCCCGGGCGGCGGCATCATCGGCGGCGCGGGGACGGCCTTGTTCCAGGCGCTCGGCGCCGTCCCGCCCGGCGCGCCGACGGCGCCCATCAGCACGACGAGCAGCTGCAGCGCGCGCGCGACCTGCCAGCCGCCGAGATTGCCGGCGGCGGTGTTCCGCCACACGTGCGTCGCGAGCGCCGAGCCGGCGTCGGCGACGGCGCGCGCGATCTCGAGGATCGTCGTCGCCTCGATGCCGCTCTCGCGCGCCGCGAACTCCGGCGTGAATTCGGCGTAGAGCTCGAGAAACGCCTGCTCGAACGCCTCGAACGTCACGGGCAGCTCGGGACGCTCCGAGCGGAGGTAGTCCTCCCAGTTCATCCAGCGCTGCACGAACTCGCGGTCGTACCGCTGCTCGGCGACGAGCCAGCGCGCGATCGCGAGCAGCATGGCCGCTTCCGTGCCCGGCCACGGGGACACCCACCAGTCGGCCATCGAGGCGGTGTTGCTGAGACGCGTGTCGATGACGGCGATTTTCGTGCCGCGCATCTTCGCTTCGATGATCCGCTGCGCGTGCGGGTTGAAGTAATGGCCGGTCTCGAGATGCGACGACAACAACAAAATGAACTTCGCGTTCGCATGATCGGGCGACGGCCGGTCCATCCCCATCCAGAACGCGTACCCGGCGCGCGCGCTCGCGGAGCAGACGTTCGTGTGGCTGTTGTGGCCGTCGATGCCCCAGGCGTGGAAGACGCGCTGGAGGTACACGAGCTCGTGTCCCGGTCGTCCGAGGTGGTACATGACCTCTTTCGGCCGGCCTTCGACGAGCGCCTTCCGGATGCGCCCCGCGATGTCGTCGAGCGCCTGATCCCACGACACGCGCTCCCACTGTCCCCCGCCGCGCGGGCCGACCCGGCGCAGCGGATAGCGGATGCGCTCGGGATCGTCGACCTGGTTCAGCGTCGCGGGGCCTTTCGCGCAGTTGCGTCCGCGGCTGCCGGGATGCTCGGGATTGCCCTCGAACTTCTTGATGCGCAGCGTGTCCTGATCGACGTACGCGAGCAGGCCGCACGCCGCCTCGCAGTTGAAGCAGATCGTCGGGATCAGCTGGTAGCGGCGCTTCACGCGCCGCGGCCACGCCGTCGAGTCGTATTCCTCCCAGTCGTCCCAGCGCTCGACCGGCGGATACGCCCTGAGCTCGCCGGTCGCCGGCGGCAGCTCCTTCGCGATCGGGTGCAGCGGGACCGTCGAATGCGGGGGCCCCGAAATGGCCCCCGCATCCCCCAACGCTCGACGGTCGCGGGGTGAACCCGCGCCCGTCTCGACCTCGCGTCCCGTCATATCGTCTCCATCAGCTGAGCGGAATCGATTGTCCGGCCTTGACCCATAGATCTTCGTAGAGCCACAGGCCACCGAGCGCCAGGATCGCGCCGGCCGCGGCGCCCCACGGCGCGGTCCAGACGAGCACGACGGGCACGAGGATGCCGAGCACGGTGACACCCCCCCAGAACCGCCAGCGCCAGTCACCCTGCGTGATGAGGTGCGCCGCGCGCGCCGTGTCGACGTTGGCGTGCGCGCCGAACAGCTCGGCCAGGAGCACGAGCCCGTGGAGGACGAGCGTCCACGACATCAGCATGGCGATGCCCCAGAGCAGGTCGAGATCGACGCGGCCGAAGAATCCGACGAGCACCAGCGCGGCGGCGCCGGCGACGACCGAGGCGACGATCAGATGCGGGAGCAGCAGCGGGCTCTGCCAGAAGTCGCGGCCTTCGGCCTGCCGGAAGAGATACGCGCTGTAGCCGGCGGCGCCGATCGCGGTCACGAACGCCGGGATCGCGAGCATCCGCATGGCCGTGTAGGAGTCACGCCATCCCGCGACGAACCACGCGACGGCGACGGCGCCGAACGCCATCAGGATCCACGCCCCCCACACGAGCCACGACCGCCGATTCGGCTTGAGGAGGATGTAGTGGAAGCGGTCGGGCCGCTTGAGGTCGAACACCAGCAGCGCGGCCGTCAGCGCGAGGAACAGCAGCGCGATGACCGGCGCGCCGACCGCCATGAGGCGACTCTCCGGACCGACCCCGAGCGCGGCCGCGACGGCGGCGACGAGCAGCGCGCCCGCGGAGATCGACTTCGTCCACAGGTAGGCCGCCACCTTCCAGCCCCACGGCCGCGGCATGTGCGGCACGTCGTACGTCGGCCGGGCGAGCGTGCCGTCGCCGAACGGCTGCGCCTGCTGCGCGCGCGCGACCATGTCGACGAGCGCGATCTCGGCTTGCGGGCGGTCGGCCCACATGTACTCGCGCACCGGCTGCTGGAGCTGCGGCGTGAGCGCCGCCGTCTCGGCGCCGAGGTAGAACACCTTCGGGCGCGTCCCTTGCTCCGCTTTCCGCACCTGCACCTGCTCGGTGGCGACGAGCCGCGCGATCGTGCTCCGGGGATCGTCCAGGTCGCCGGAGATGATGGCCTGCTCCGGGCACACGATGACGCACGCCGGCTCGAGCCCGAGCTCCACGCGATGCGCGCAGTAGTGGCACTTCGCCGCCGTGTTGGTCGCCGGATCGATGTAGAGCGCGTCGTAGGGACAGGCCTGCATGCACGACTTGCAGCCGATGCAGCGGTCGCCGTCGAAGTCGACGATGCCGTCCGGCCGGCGGTAGAGCGCCACGGTCGGACAGATCGTGACGCACGGGGCGTTGTCGCAGTGGTTGCAACGTAATACCGAGAAGTATCGGCGCGTCGCCGGAAACGTCCCTTTTTCGACGTACTTCACCCACGTGCGGAACGCGCCGAGCGGCACGCCGTTCTCTTCCTTGCACGCGACCGTACAGGCGTGACACCCGATGCACTTCCGCTGGTCTATTACGAAGCCGTATTTCATACGGCTTCGTTAAGTCGGGGGGAGCGAGCGCCGCTCCTCCCCGACCCCCCCCACCGCTCGACGGCGCTCGATCCAACCAGCCGCCCTGGGGCAATGTCGTTCGCCGAGTGGCGCCGGCAAAGCCGGCGCTCGAATCGCGGTCGCTCGATCACGCTCGCCTCATCTCCTCGCGTCGTTCGAATTCGATTACCACGCTCGCTCACTCAGGCTTCGTCCTGCTTTCGAAGGCCGCCGGAAATTCTTCCAGCGCGCGCAGTAATGCGAGCGGCGCCGCCTGTCCCAGTCCGCACAGCGACGCGAGCTGCATCGTCTCCGCGAGCGCGCGCGCGTTCGCGGCCGCCGGCCCGGACGCGCCGCCGAGCTCGTCGATCATCGCGAGCAGCCGCGGCGCGCCTTCGCGACAGGGCGTGCACTTGCCGCACGATTCACGCGCGTTGAACGCGAGCAGCGTCGTCACGACGTCGACGACCGATGCGCCGTCCGGCACGGCGACGATGCCGCCGGTGCCGGGCGACACGCGCTCGCGCGGCTCCATCGGCTGGTCGAAGAGCGCAGCGGGCACGATGCTACCCGAAGGACCGCCGACCACGGCGCCCAGAAACTTCGCGGCGCCGGTGAGGCCGCCGCCGATGTCCTCGAGCAGGCGGCGCAGCGTCACGCCGTTTCGCGTCTCGACCACGCCGGGCCGCGCGATCGGACCGGACAGGCCGAAGAGCTTCGTCCCCGCGGCCTTCGGCGTGCCGAGCGAGGCGAACGCGGCGGCGCCGCGCGCCATGATCGCCGGAATCGCCGCGAGCGTCTCGACGTTGTTGATCACCGTCGGCCGGCCCCAGAGTCCCGACTCGACGGGGAACGGTGGACGGGTGCGCGGCTGCGCGCGCCGGCCTTCGAGCGATTCGAGCAGCACCGTTTCTTCGCCGAGCACGAAGCCGCCGCCGCCGCGCCGGATCTCGACGGTGCAACGGGGCTCGCGGCCGAGCATGCGCTCGCCGACGATGCCGGCGGCTTCCGCATCCGCGACGGCGCGCGCGAGGCGTGACGCGGACAGATTCGCCTCGCCGTGCACGTAGAGAACGACGTGCGTGGCGCCGGCGGCGTACGCGGCGAGCAGCGCGCCCTCGAGCACCTGATGGGGATCCGCTTCCATCAGGTGGCGGTCCTTGAAGATGCCCGGCTCGCCTTCTTCCCCGTTCATGACGAGGTATTTCGGCGCGCCGGACGCCTTGCGGCAGGCTTCCCACTTCATCGCGGCCGGGAAGAAGGCGCCGCCGCGGCCCTGCAGCCCGGACGCCTTGACCTCGTCGATGACGCGCTCCGGCGGTCCATCGAGCGCAGCCGCGAGCGCGCGATACGCGCCGTCGAGCAGCGCCTCGTCGAGACTCTCCGGGTCGAGGGCGCCGGCACGACGCAGGAGCACGCGCTCCTGGCCGGCGAAGAACGGATGTGATCCTACCGGCGTGAGCCCCGGCGCGGGACGATCGGACCAGACGACGCCGGAGAATCCGGCGGCGGCAAGATCACGGCCGTCGTGAAGCGCGCGAACGAGGTCGGCCGCACGGCGCGGCTCGACGCGTTCGAGCGTGATTCGGGGAGCATCGCGCCGCAGCACTTCAATGGTGGGCGCGGCGTAGCACATGCCATGGCAAGCGCCGAGGACGACCTCGACGTCGCGATCGCGAGCGACGGCATCGCGCAGCGCGGAAGCGACGTCAGCGGCGCCGACGCTGAGCCCGCAGCTTCCAGCGCCGACCAGCAACCGGACCGCGGGCTTCCGGGAGGCGCGGGAACGCGCCGCTGCCAGAAGTACGTCGAGCGCCGCGGCTGCCGTGGCCGGAGTCGCGCCGCTCGTCACCGCGTCCGAAGTCCCGGCTGGCCTCGCCGTCGGCCGGAGCCGCACGTCCGGGCGGTCCACGAGTCCGTCGACGTCGGACAGCGCGACACGACCGCGATACGCGCCGTCGACTTCGACGAGAGGAGCCATCGAGCACGCGAAGAAGCAGTCAGCGGCCTCGACCGTCACGTCGCCGGAGCGAACGCGCTCGCGGACACGCTCGAGCAACGCGTCGCCGCCGAGCAGCCGGCACGACACGCCGGTGCAGACGCGGACGAGGTGCGCGCCGACGGGCGCGAGCCGGAGCTCGGGATAGTCGCTCGCGACGCCAAAGACTTCGCTGGCGGGCACGCGCAGGTGCGCGGAGACGTCGAGCAACGCCTCGCGCGACAGCCAACCGTGCGCGTGCTGAATGGCCTGGAGCGCCGGCAGCAGCCACTGGCGCTCGCGCGGAAACACCGCGAGCGCTTCGCGCACCGACGCGACGGACGTCGTCGTCAGCTGGCGTCTCCGAGCGCCACGCGCGCCCGGTCCTGCGCCTGCGCGCCCCCGGCGACCAGCTCGGCGAGCTCGCGGTCGACGGCTTCGACGAAGGTCGCGTCGACGATGTGGACGAGATTCTCGCGCGCGGTGCGGACGGACCCCGCGAGCGCGGCGGCCGCGAGCGTGATGGCGACGCAGAGATCGCTGCGTGTCGCCGGCCGGACGACCGGCGCGACGTCCGCGGCGAGATCGAGCGCCGCGCGGCTCGCGCGCGCGACGTCGAGGGGCGTGGTCGTCGCGCGGATGAGCGCAGCGACGACGGCCGAATCGACCCGGCCACCGGTCGCTTTCAGCGCTTCCACCACGGCGCCGTACGCCTTGGCGTCTTCGTCCATGACGGCGAGCGCACTCACGCGGCACCGGTCCGCCGCGCGCGCGATCTCGACCAGCCTGGCGCCGTCAGCGGCGCGCGCGAGCGTCACGCGCGTCACCATCGCCACCAGCGCCGCCGCCGCGGCCGCCGTCATGGCGACGGCGGCGCCGCCGCCGGGCGTGGGCGAGCCATCGGCCAGTCGGCCGAGGAAGGATTCCAGCGATTCCGGCGTTTCGAGGGGCGCCACGGCTCAGCCGGGGCGCCCCGAGCGCCCGGGGGGAATGGGGGGCCCTTTCGAGGCCCCCCATGTACTGAGTCGCGATTCGTTCACACGCACTCAGCGCGCGACCGGCGCGGCGGCCCCGGCAGGCTCCACGCGCACGGCGCAGACCTTGTACTCGGGGATCTTCGACGACGGATCGAACGCCGCGTTCGTCAGGAAGTTCGCGGCGGAGTCGGCGAGCTTCACGAACGGCACGAAGATCGATCCGGCACGGACGGCCTCCGTCACGCGCGCGTACCCGTCGAGCTCGCCGCGGCGCGACGTGACGCGAAGCGCGTCGCCGTCGTCGACACCGAGCCGCCGCGCATCGGCCGGATGAATGGCGATCTCGAGCCGCGGCGCGAGCTCGAGCAAGCCCTGCACCCGGCGCGTGAGCGTCCCGCCGTGCCAGTGATACAGCAGCCGGCCCGTGTTGAGAATGAACGGGTAGTCCGCGTCCGGAAGCTCGGCGGCCGCGACGGTCTGCGTCGCGGGCACGAACCGCCCTTTGCCGCGCGGGAACGAATCCGCGTAGAGGAAGCGCGTGCCCGGGTGATCCGGCGTCGGACACGGCCACTGCAGGCCGCCTTCACGATCGAGACGGTCGTGAGAGATGCCGCCGAGGAATGGCACGAGCGCGGCCATCTCCGCGAAGATCGCCGCCGGCCCCGCGGCGTCGAACTGCCCGCGGACGTCGAGCCCGATGCGCTGCGCCACGCGCTTCGCGAGCTCCGACGTGATCCACCAGTCGGGTCGCGCGTCGCCCGGCGGCGGGATCGCCTGCCGCACGCGCTGCACGCGGCGCTCCGAGTTCGTGAACGTGCCTTCCTTTTCCGCGAACGCCGCGGCCGGCAGGAAGACGTGCGCGTGCTCGGTCGTCTCGTGCAGGAAGAGGTCCTGCACCACGAGCATGTCGAGCTGCGCGATCGCCTTCTGCGCATGGTGCAGGTCGGGCTCGGACAGCAGCGGGTTCTCGCCCACGACGTACATCGCGCGCACGTCGCCGGTCAGCGCGGCTTCGACCATCTCGGTCACGACGAGTCCGGTGTGGTCCGGCGGACGTACGCCCCACGCGCGCTCGAACTTCGCGAGCGTTTCGGCGTCGTAGCGCTGGTACCCCGGCAGGTTCGTCGGTATGCAGCCGGCGTCGCCGCACCCCTGCACGTTGTTCTGGCCGCGAAGCGGCGAGACGCCGCTGCCCGGGAACCCCAGCTGTCCGGCGACGAGCGAGAGGTTCAGCAGCGCGTGCGCATTGTGGATGCCGTTCACGTGCTGCGTGATGCCCATGCCCCAGACGAGACACGAGCCGGCAAAGGGCGGAGCCGCGTACCAGCGAGCGGCCTGCGCGATCGCGGGCGCCGGCACGCCGGTCACCGCTTCCGCGCGCGCGAGCGTCCATTCGTCGACCGAGCGTCGCCACGCCTCGAAGTCCTCGGTGCGCGTGCGGATGAAGTCGGTCTTCGCCAGGCCGTCGTCGAGGATGACCTTCGCCATCGCGTTGAAGAGCGCGACGTCGGTGCCCGGCCGCTGCTGCAGCCAGAGGTCGGCCTGGTCGCACAGCTCGATGCGCTTGGGATTCACGACGACGATGCGCGCGCCGCGCGCCATCGCACGACGGAAGCGAATGGCGATGACGGGATGGTTCGCCGACGCATCGGCGCCGACGATCATCAGGCAGCCGGCCTGCTCGTAGTCGACGTACGAGTTGGACGTGGCGCCGGATCCCATCGAAATCAGCATCGCCTCGACCGACGGCGAGTGGCACAGGCGCGTGCAGTGATCGACGTCGTTGCTCGCCATCACGACGCGGCAGAACTTCTGGATGACGTAGCCGTCCTCGTTCGTCGCCTTCGCGGACGCGAGCGCGGCGAAGCGGCCGCGGTGGCGCGCGAAGCCGTCGGCCGCCGCGTCGAGCGCCTCGTCCCACGTGGCCTCGTGCCAGCGGCCGTCGCGCTTCACGAGCGGCCGCGTCACGCGGTCGCGGGCGTGCACGAAGCCGGTGCCGAAGCGGCCCTTCACGCAGAGCATGCCCTCGCTCGATGCGTTCGCGGGCACGTCGTCGGCCATGACGGCCAGTCGGCCGTCCGTGCGGACCTGCACGTCGATGCCGCAGCCGACGCCACAGTACGGACACGTCGTCTCGACGCGCTTCGCGATCGGCGCCGCGACTTCCTTCGGCCGGAGCGCGCCGGTCGGACACGTGGCGACGCACTGTCCGCACGACGTGCAGACCGACGAGGACATGGCTCCGTCGGCGAAGACACCGACCTTCATCGCATGGCCGCGCCCGACCATCGCGATGGCGCCGATCTGCTGCACGTCGTCGCACGCCGTCGTGCAGCGGCCGCAGAGAATGCACGCCTCGCGATCGAGGACGAAGAACGACTTGGAGCGGTCGACGTCGAAGTGATGGAGGGGTGCGGCGGCGGGGCGATCGAGGCCGTGGTGTCGACACGCCTCGCCCACCTGTCCGAATCCATCGCGCTCGGCGGCGGGCGTGAGCATCGAGCGGGTGAGATCGAGCACTGCCGTGCGCACACGGACGACCTCCGGATGCTGCGTGCTGACGACCATGCCGTCGCGCGCCGGCAGATGGCACGACGCCGGCGTGCCGCGCACGCCCTCGACGTGCACCAGGCACGTGCGGCAGGCGCCGAGCGGCGCGCGGTCCGGGTCCTTGCAGAGCTGCGGCAGCGGCAGGCCGAGACGGTTCACCGCGTCGAGGACCGAGCTGCCGGCGGGGACCTCGACCGCGAGGCCGTCGATCCGGAGCTTCATCGTGGACCCACTGTTGGCGCTAACCCCGCGATTGTCAAGGCGGTCCGTCATCGCAGAGCCTTGGCGATGAGCCCGGCGCCGACGAGCAGCAGGGCGGCCGCCAGCAGCCGGATGAGCGTCGGGCCGCTGAGCCGACGGGAGAGCGTCGCGCCGATCTGTGCGCCGACAACGGCGCCCGCGCCGATCGCGACCAGCCTCGTCGGCGCGAGTCGGAAGCTGCCGATGCTCGCATGGATCCCGAGGGCCCCGAGCGCCGACAGGAGCACCAGGAACTGGACGGTCGGCATGGCGCGGCTCGCCGGGACGTGCATGACGTGCGTCAGCACGACGACTTGCGGCGGCGCGCCGCCAATCCCGAGGAGTCCTGCCAGCCAGCCGACCGCCGCGCTCAGTGCGAGGCCGAGCGGGAACCGTTCGTTCTGCGGTTGCTGCACGCCCGCGGCCTGCGCTCGCTGACGCAACGTCGGCGCCGGCCGGTACACGAGAATCCCGCCGATGATGAGCAGGGTCGCGCCGAAGAGCACCTCGAACGCCGGCCGCGAGATGAACTGCGTCGCCAGCGCGCCCAGCATGCTGGCCGGCACGGTCACCACGGCGAGCGTCAGCGCGAGCCGATAGTCGATCCGGCGCTGGCTCGCGTACGCCACGGAGCCCGAGCCGGCGTTGAGCGCCACGACGGACAGCGACAGGCTCGTCAGCGCAGCGACCCGATCGACCGGGAACAGCACGAGCAGGAGCGGCATGAGCAGGAATCCGCCGCCGGCGCCGATCAGCGTGCCGTAGCTACCGACGGCCGCGCCGACCACGAAGAGGAGCGCTGCGAGTTCCACGTTGTTCGATCGGCGCCGGATCGACGCCCGGCCGAGGATACGACGTGGTACGCGCGCGCCGAAGCGGTTTCGGCGTCAGACGCCGAACAGCGCGGGATCGAGCAGCTGCGTCGCGCGCAGGCCACCGATGCGATCGCGCAGGTTCGCCGGGATGGCGTCCGCCGGCGCGCAGCCGACCAGCTCGTACTCGCGCACGCGCGTGCCGACCCGCTGCGCCTCCATCTCGAGGCGCTTCACGACCTCGACGACCGGCGTCCGGCGATAGTCGGTCAGGTTCATCGCGACCTGCGCGGCGCCGCGGGTGAAGAGCTCGACGCCGATGGCGCGCACGGCCGGCAATCCCCCCGACGACTCGCGAATCGCGCGCGCGATGCGGTGCGCCGTCCCCACGTCGTCGGTGCCGAGCACGGCGTTGAACGCGATGAGCACGCGCCGCGCACCGACGACCGTGGCGCCGGCGCTCGGATGCGGACGCCGCGGCCCCGCGTCGGGGAACCACTCGGCGCCGCGCATGCGTTCGGCCAGCGCCTCGAAGCCGCCCGCGCGGATCGCCGGCAGCAGCCGGCAATGCGGACGGAGCGCCGCGTCCTCGTAGAAGAACACGGGCAGATCGAGCTCCGCGGCGAGGGTCCGGCCGACGGCATGCGCCGTCGCGACCGCCTCCTCCATCGACGAGCCCGCCAGCGGCACGAACGGCAGGACGTCGAGCGCCCCGAGGCGGGGATGCTCGCCGGCGTGATGCTTGAGATCGATGACACGAACTGCCGCGCGCGCCAGGGCGAGCGCCGCCGCGGTGACCCGCTCGCGCGGGCCGAGGAACGTCAGCACCGAGCGGTGATGATCGGGATCGCGATGAACGTCGACGAGGTCCGCGCCGGCGCCCACGACCGCCTCGCCGAGCGCCTTGATGACGCCCTCGTCACGGCCCTCGCTGACGTTCGGCACGCACTCGAGCATCGCCACATGATGCTCAGTGCTTCTCGGTCTTCTCCTTTTCCGCCTTCGACTCCTTGATCACCTTGTCGGCGATGAAGCCCGGCACTTCTTCGTAGTGCGAGAACTCCATCGAGTACCCGCCGCGCCCGCCCGTCATCGAACGGAGGCTCGGCTCGTACGACAGCATCTCGGACATCGGGGCCGAGGCGCGCACCACCGCCGTCTCGCCCGCCGGCTCCATCCCGAGAATGCGGCCGCGGCGCGAGTTCAGATCGCCGATGACGTCGCCCGCCGTATCCGATGGACAGGTGATCTCCACCGTCATGACGGGCTCGAGCAGGATCGGGTGCGCATCGACGAACACCTTCTGCAGGCCCATCGACGCGGCGATCTGGAACGCCATGTCCGACGAGTCGACGTCGTGGTAGGAGCCGTCGTAGAGCGTGACCTTGAGATCCACGACGGGATAGCCGGCGAGGATCCCTTTCTTCATGCACTCGCGGACGCCCTTCTCCACCGACGGGATGAAGTTGCGCGGCACCGCGCCGCCGAAGATGTCGTCGACGAACTCGAAGCCGCCGCCGCGCGGCAGCGGCTCGACGCGCAGCCACGTGTCGCCGTACTGACCGCGGCCGCCCGTCTGCTTCTTGTACTTGCCCTGCCCTTCCGCGCGGCCCTTGACCGTCTCCTTGTAGGGGATGCGCGGCGGCAGGAGGCTGACGTCGACGTTGTACTTGCGCTTCATGCGCTCGACGACCATCTCGACGTGGAGGTTGCCGAGCCCCGAGACGAGCAGCTGCTTGGTCTCCGGGTCGAAGTGGTAGTGGACCGTCGGATCCTCTTCCGCGATGTGCTTGAGCGCGCTCGAGATCTTGTCCTCGTCGCCGCGCGTCTTGGGCTGGATGGCGAACGAGATCGCCGGCTCCGGAAACGTGATGCGCGGCAGCTCGAACGGGTGCGCCTCGTCCGACAGCGTGTCCCCGGTCAGCGTCTCCTTCAGCTTCATGACGACGCCGATCTCGCCCGGGCCGAGGGAGTCGACGTTCTTCTGCGTCTTGCCCTGGAGCCACGCGGTGTGGCCCATGCGCTCCTTCGTGCCGTGCGACGGATTGAGCAGGGTCGAGTCCGACCTCACGGTGCCGGTGAAGACGCGGAAGACCGACAGCTTGCCGATGTGCGGATCGGTCAGCGTCTTGAAGACGAGCACGGCCGGCGGCGCCTTCGCCTCGACGGCGCGCGTGGCGGGCTGCTTCGTCTTGGTGTCGGTCCCCGCCACCTCCTTGCGGTCCGCGGGCGACGGGAACTCGTGCATGATGAGGTCGAGCAGCGGGAGCGCGCCGATCGTCTTCGCGGCCGAGGCGCACACGACCGGGACGATCTTGCCGGCGCCGATGCCCGCGCGGAGCGCCTGCAGCATCTCCGCCTCTTCGAGCGCGCCTTCCTCCAGGTACTTCGCGAGCAGGTCGTCGTCCGTCTCGGCCGCGGCCTCGACGAGCTTCTCCCGATACTCCCTGGCGCGGTCGGCGAGGTCGGCCGGAATGTCGCCCTCGGTCGCCTTGCCGTCGGCGTACGTGACGGCCTTCATCTTCACGAGGTCGACCGCGCCGCGGAAGCCGCCCTCCTCGCCGACCGGGATCTGGATCGGCACCACGCGGCCCTTCAGACGCCGCGTGATGGATTCGAGCGTGCGGAAGAAGTCGCCGCGCTCGCGATCGAGGCGGTTGATGACGATGGCGCGGGGCAGCTCGTAGTCCGTCGCGAACTTCCAGACCTTCTCCGTCTGCACCTGCACGCCGGCGACGGCGTCGACGACGACGAGCGCGGCCTCGACGACGCGCAGGCCCGCGCGCGCATCGGGGATGAAGTCGCCGTATCCCGGCGTGTCGACGAGGTTGACGCGATGGCCCTTCCAGTCGCAGTACGCGACGGCGGTATTGATCGAGATCTTCCGGCGTACCTCGTCGGGATCCCAGTCGGTCGTGGTGGTGCCGTCGTCGACCTTCCCGAGGCGCGTCAGCGCGCCGGCTGCGAACAGCAGGGATTCGACCAGGGAGGTCTTGCCGACGCCGCCGTGTCCGACGACACCGACGTTGCGGATCTTGTCGATTTCGATCGCCATGCAGGCCTCCTGGAGGGAGCTAGGGGACGCATCGTACACGCGCGGAACCGCACCCTTCAAGCCGCGGCCGCCGGGATCAGCGGCCGAGCGAGACGAGGGCCTCGGCAATCTCCCGTTCGAGGTCCCCGAGCGCTTCGCGGGCGCCGTCGTGATCGCCGGCGCCGGCGAACGTGGCGAGGCGCCGCACGGCGTCGTCAGCCGCGGGGGCCGCGAGGTAGCCGACCGGCAGCTCGAGCGCCCACGCGTTCGCCGCGGCATCCGGAAGATTCCCCGTGAGGACCGCGTCGCGCGTGGCCGCGAGCAGGCGCGGGCCCTGCGCGGCGAACCGCGTGACGCGCGCCGTGCGGTCGGCGCCGCGCCGAAGCGCCTCGCCTGCTGCGGCGTCCGCGAGCTGATCGATGAGGCCGACGAGGCGGCGGCCACCGCGCAGGATGCGCTCCGCGAGCTCGCGCTGCCGGTCGTCGGCCGGCGTGTCCCGGCCTTCCAGCAGCATCTCGGCGCCCCCGATGATCGCGTTCAGCGCCGAACGCGCCTCGTGCGCCAAACGGCGCGCGTCGGTGAGCGGGGGTCGTTCGTCGCTCATGCCGCGCGCGGGACTATAGCACTTCCTCGCCGCGCCGATGATGCTGAACGGCGAGCCGATCGGCGTCATCGCCGTCGGTCGGCGCGAGGCCGGCCGGTTCACGGACACCCAGCAGGAGCTCCTGCGCATCTTCTCGGACCAGGCCGCGATCGCCGTCCAGAACGCCGGGCTCTTCGACGAGCTGCAGACGCGAAACGACGCGCTCACGGACACGGTCGCGCAGCAGACGGCGACCGCCGAGGTGCTCCGCGAGATTCTGAGATCGAGCCTCGACTCGAGCGCCGACGTCGAGCGCGTGTTCACCACGATCCTCGCGTCCGCCGCGCGCCTCTGCGACGCGACGTTCAGCACCGTGTACCAGGTGCAGGGCGACCGGATCCATCTGGTGGCGCACTACCACCTCAGCCCCGAAGGGCTCGCCGAGTTCCAGCGCGTGTTCCCGATGCCGCTCGGATCCGCGGGAATCGTCGCGCGGGCGATCGCGACCGTGACGCCCGTGCATCTGCCGGACGTGCTCAACACGCCGGGCCTGCCCGACTTCGCGCGGCGTATCGCGGAGGCCGCGGACTACCGCTGCGCGCTCGTCGTGCCGAATCGTTCTCGGTCGCCGCGCTGCTCGCCGACGTCGCCGGCACGACGCGGCCGCTCGCCGAGAAGAACGGCAACGCGCTCGCCGTCGACTGCGCGCCGGACGCCGGCGTCCTCCGCGCGGACCAGACGCGGGTGCGGCAGGCGCTGCTGAACCTCGCGAGCAACGCGGCGAAGTTCACCGAGCGCGGCCGCATCACGATCACCGCGACGCGGGCGCGCGAGGACGACCGCGACTGGGTGCGCCTCGCCGTGACCGACACCGGCATCGGCATGACCCCCGAGCAGGTGGCGCGCCTGTTCGAGGAGTTCGCGCAGGTGGACGCCTCGACGACGCGACGGTACGGCGCGACTTCCTGCTCGAGCTGCGGCGGCACGCCGAATGGCGGACGATCCCGGTGGTGGTCGTGACCGCGATGGATCTCGGTGAGGACGACCGGCGCCGGCTGATCGGCGGGGTCGAGCGCGTCATCGCCAAGGGTGCGGGCGAAGAGTTCGTGCATGAAGTCGCCGCCGCCGTCGCCGGCTGCCTCGAACGGCGAGACGCATGAAGATCCTCTACGTCGAAGACAACGACGACAACGTCTACGTGCTGAAGTCGCGGCTCACGCGCGCGGGTCACACGGTGGTCATCGCCGTCGACGGCGAGGCGGGCATCGCCGCCGCGCGGCGCGAGCGACCGGATCTGATCCTGATGGATCTCTCGCTCCCCGGCGTCGACGGCTGGGAAGCGACGCGGCGCCTCAAGACCGATCCCGGGACGAAGAGCATTCCCGTCATCGCGCTCTCCGCGCACGCGATGGCCGGCGACCGCGAAAAGGCCCTGGCCGCGGGCTGTGACGATTACGACACGAAGCCCGTGGATTTCGCCGGACTGCTGGTCAAGATCCAGGCCCTGCTCTAGACTCGATCGCTGTGACGGTCTCCGGGACGACCTTCGTCGACGTCCTCGAACGCGAGCGCTTCGACTTCTTCGCGGGCGTGCCGTGCTCGCTGATCGAGGACGCGATTGCGACGCTCGAGACGCATCCGCGGCTGGCGTATGTCGCGACGCCGCGCGAAGACGCGGCGGTCGGGCTCGCGGCGGGCGCGTGGCTCGGCGGCGCGAAACCGTGCGTGCTGATGCAGAACTCCGGGCTCGGCACGAGCATGAACGCGCTCGCGTCGCTGTCGCTCATGTACGGCTTCCCCGCGCTGCTGATCGTCACGTGGCGCGGCTACCAGGGGAAGGACGCGCCCGAGCACATCCTCACCGGCGCGATCTCGCCGCGGCTCCTCGAGCTGCTCGGCATCCCGCACCGCGTGCCGACGGCCGCGTCGTTCGCCGACGACGTCGCGTGGGCCGCCGCCGAGATGGACCGCCGCATGCAGCCGGTCGCGATGCTCGTCCCGCCGGGTGTCGTGCAAACCGGCGCGGTCCATTCGACGCGGACGGCGCCGCGCGCCACGCCGGCGGCGACCCGCGGCGCCGGCAGCGATCCCCGCGAGCTGCGCCCGAGCCTCTCGCGGCTCGCCGCGCTCGGCGCCGCGCGCAAGCCGCTCGGTCGCGAGCCCACCGTGCACGCGAACGGGTACATCTGCCGCGAGTCGTTTTCGCTCGGCGACCGGCCGCAGAACTTCTACATGATCGGCTCCATGGGGCTCGCGTCGGCGATCGGCCTCGGGCTCGCGCTGACGCGCGCGGAGACGATGGTCGTCTTCGACGGCGACGGCAATCTGCTGATGAACCTCGGGGTGCTGCCGCTCGCGGCCGCGCTCGCGCCGCGAAACTTCGTCCACGTCGTCTTCGACAACGAGGTCTACGGCTCGACCGGCAACCAGCGGTCGATCTCGAGCGAGGTGCGGCTCGATCGGCTCGCGCGCGCCGCGGGCTACCGGACCGTGACCGCGGTCACCGACGCCGACGACATCGCGGATGCCGTGCGTGACGGCGTCGCGAGCCATGGACCGCATTTCGTGCTCGCCAAGGTGACGACGGAGGAAGCCACGGTGCCGCGCATCCCGTACACCCCAAACGAGCTGCGCGACCGCTTTCGCTTGGAGCTGGGGGGCCCCGACATGGCCCCCCAGACCCCCCAGCGCTCGGAAGCGGCCCGGGGAACCCGGCCCGCTCCTCGACAGCCGTCATGACCGAGTGGATTCTGCTGAACCCGGGTCCGGCGAACACGACGCCGTCCGTGCGCCAGGCGCTCGTCATGCCGGACCTCTGTCATCGCGAGCCGGAATGCTTCGAGATGATGCGCCGCTGCCGCGAGCTCACGACGAAGCTCGCGGGTGGCGATGCCACGTGGACGGCCGTTCTGCTCGCCGGCTCGGGCACCGCCGCGGTCGAAGCGACGCTGTGCTCGGTGGTGCCGCCGGATCGCACGGTCCTCGTCGTCGACAACGGCGTGTACGGCGACCGGATGATCCGCATGGCGCGCGCGCACGGCCAGCCCGTCGACAGCCTGAAATACGACATGTTCACGCCGGCGAGCGCCGCCGACGTCGACGCCAGGCTCCAGGCCAACCCCGCGATCAGTCACGTCGCCGTCGTCCACCACGAGACGACGACGGGCCTGCTGAACCCCGTCGGCGAGATCGCGGCGGTCGCCGCGCGGCATGGCCGCAGCGTGATCGTGGACGCGATGAGCTCGCTGTTCGGCGAACCGCTCCCGCTGGCGCCGGGCATCGACTTCGTGACGGCGAGCGCCAACAAGTGCCTGCAGGGCATTCCGGGCGTGTCGTTCGTGCTCGCGCGCCGCAGCGCGCTCGAGCCGCTCGCGACGCGCGCGCCGCGCAGCGTGTATCTCGATCTCCACGGCCACTTCAAGAGCCAGGAAGCCGACAACACGCCCTTCACGCCGGCCGTGCAGGTGCTGCACGCGATGGAGCAGGCGCTCGTCGAGCTCGCGGCCGAAGGCGTCGCCGCGCGCATCGCGCGGTACGCCGAGAACGCGCGCGTGCTGCGTGACGGTCTCGGCCGCCTCGGCCTCGAGATTCTCGTCCCGCCGGCGGCGCGCAGTCACATCCTGACGACGTTCCGGCTGCCGGCCGGCGTGACGTACCCGGCGCTGCACGACGGGATGAAGCGGCGCGGCTACATCATCTACGCGGGCCAGGGACCGATCTCGACCTACGCCTTCCGCGTCGCCAACATGGGCGCGCTCACGCCCGCCGACATGGAGAAAGTCGTTGCCGCATTCGCCGAAACGCTCACCGAGCTCGATGCGTAAGACCACCGCCCTCCGCCAGCTCGTCACCCGGCCGTCGCTCGACTTCCTGATGGAGGCGCACAACGGCCTGTCGGCGCGCATCGTCGAGGAGGCCGGCTTCCCGGGCGTCTGGGCGAGCGGGCTGACGCTCTCCGCCTCCTTCGGCGTGCGCGACAACAACGAGCTCTCGTGGTCGCAGGTCGTGGATCACGTGGCCTTCATGGCCGACGCGACGTCGGTGCCCGTGCTGCTCGACGGCGACACCGGCTACGGCAACTTCAACAACATGCGGCGGCTCGTGCGGAAGCTCGAGCGCGTCGACGTCGGCGGCGTCGTCATCGAGGACAAGCTCTTCCCGAAGACGAACTCCTTCATCCGGTCGGAGCGCCAGCCGCTCGCCGACGTCGACGAGTTCGTCGGCAAGATCAAGGCCGGGAAGGACAGCCAGACCGATCCGGACTTCGTGCTGATCGCGCGCGTCGAAGCGCTGATCGCCGGCTGGGGCCTCGCCGAGGCGCTCCGTCGCGCCGAGGCGTATCACCTCGCCGGCGCGGACGCGATCCTCATCCACTCGCGGCAGTCGAGCCCGGCGGAGATCTTCGCGTTCCTCGACGCCTGGGGCGGCCGGGCGCCCGTCGCGCTGGTGCCGACGAAGTACTGGCGCACGCCGACCGCGGACTTCCGCGCGCGCGGCGTCAGCGTCGTCATCTGGGCCAATCACCTGCTCCGCGCCGGCATCACGAGCATGCAGGCCACGGCGAAGCGCATCGCCGCGGACGAATCGCTGCTGAACGTCGAGCCGCACGTGGCGCCGCTGCACGAGGTGTTCCGGCTGCAGGGCGATGCCGAGCTCGAAGACGCCGAGCGCCGCTACCTGCCGGCGCGCGCGTCGCTGTCGGCCGTGGTGCTCGCCGCCGGCGCCGGGAACGACTTCGGCGGGCTCACCGAGCGCGCGCCGAAGGCGATGCTGAAGGTGCAGGGCACGCCGATCCTGGCGCGGCTGCTCGAGGATTTCGGCAGCGCCGGCGCGCGGGACGTCGTCGTCGTGCGCGGCCATCGCGCCGAGGCGATCGACGTCCCCGGCGCGCGATTCGTCGACAATGCCGACTTCGCGACGACCGGCGAGGCGTGGTCGCTCGGGCTCGCGGAAGACGCGCTCGTGCCGGGCACGCTGGTGGCGTTCGGCGACATCGTGTTGAAACGCTACATCGTGCAGGCGCTGCTCGACGACGCCGGCCCCGGCATCACCCTCGCCGTCGACAGCACCCTCGCGAGCGCCGACGTGCCGGATCGCGTGAGGGCCGATCGCGCCGACACCGGCCGGTTCAGCTTCGACGAGGTGCGGCTGGCGGCGATCGGCGACGAGGTGACTCCGTCAGCGAGTCACGGCGCGTGGATCGGTCTGCTGCACGTGGGCGCGGACGGCGCGGCGTGGCTGCGCGAGGCGACTGCCGCCGCGCGCGCCGACGGCACGCTGCGCTCGGCGCGTCTCGTCGATCTGCTCGCGCGCGTCCGCGCCGCTCACCCGGTCCGCGTCGTCTGGATCCGCGGCGGGTGGGTGAACGTCAACAACCTGACCGACCTGGTCGACGCGAGCGATCTGTAGCACCCTCTTCAGGCGCCGCGCCTACGCTCCGCGAGCTGGATCAACGCGTCGTGGATGCGCCGGTCGATCTCGAGACCCTCGCGCGCGAGGCGCGCGCGCTCGCGATACGCGCGCTCGCCCGGAATGCGGATCTCGTCGACGCCGTCCTGCCGAGGCGTCGCCTTGATCGCGGCGATCTCCGCGGCGAGCGCGCGCCGATAGTCTTCCAGGGGGACGAACAGGTCGGGCTTGAACGCGATGAAGAGGTACTCGGCGCTCACGCCGAGCGCGTGCATCGCGAGCGCCAGCGCGTAGCCCTTGTGCCCGCCGAACGGCAGGAGCGCGCCGCGTCGCGCGGCCTGCGCGTCCGTCGTGGGACGGCCGTGCTCGTCGATCGCCACGCCCTCCGGCAGCGGGATGCCGAGACGCTGCCGGAACTGGAGATCGGTGCCCATGAACGCGGACGTGCCCAGGTCGATCACCAGCGGGTCGCCCTCCAGCGGAAAGCCGAAGGCGATCGGATTGGTGCCGAGAGCCGGCCTGGCGCCGCCCGGCGGCGCGACCAACGGGGGCGCGGCCACCGTGTGGATTCCGATGAGCCCGGCCCGCGCCGCCATCTCGACGTAGTAAGCGTTGCGTCCGCTCATCGCCCGGGCTGAGCGGCCGGCGTCGAGCCGGACCGCTCAAGCCTGTTGTTGGGCGGCATCCCGCTCGTCCTCGGCCATCTTTCTTCCCAGGGCAGTGGACGCAGCCTTGCCGCGGATGTACCGCAGGCGTTCCGGGGCGGTCATGTGCTCCATCTCTTGACTCAGCTTGTCGCGTAGCTCTCGCATCAGCTTCACGGAGTCAAAGGTCTTCGTCGTCATCTGTCCACAACTCCAGGGGTGATCGGATCTCCAGGAGCGGATAGCCTGCACGGAGATTGACCGCGTTGAATCCGTGGATCCGATCCAGATTCACGATATGGCGAAAGTTCCAGCTCACCAGCACGTCGACTCTTGCCACTGTGGCCACTGCGATGTGCAGGGCGTCCGCCAACATTCGCCGCGAGACGACCGCCTGCCTGATGTACTCCTCCGCAAGTGCTTCAGCCTCAGCATTCTGTCGGATGAGTTCGAGACACCCGCGTGGAAGGTCGTCGATCACGCTTCGAACGCCCGCCGGGGCCGAGGCCAGCTCGGCCAGCGTTATGTCCGAGATCACGAGCAGGGCGCCACCTGCACGGCTACGGTTGAACAACCGGATCGAGGGGGTCCGAAACTCCTCATCCAGACAGCCACCGAGCACCGAGGTATCGACGTAGACGCGAGTGGGTCTGGCGGGACCTGCCATGACAGTATCCTACCTCTGGGGCCGGCCAGCGCAGCCGTCGGAGCTGTCCGCGCTCCATCGCTCCTCGACCGCCCAACGGTCACGTTGACCGGCCGCGGCGAGCGAATGCGAGCCAGCGGTCCGGTCGAACGTGTTGTTCGGCAGTCCGTCATACCGAACCGGCCTTTTGTATCGCAGTGGCTATCATCCGTCCCTCCTCCTCGCCCTCGCGAGCGAGCCAATGGATGAACGGACGGTAGCAAGCGCGGTCAGGTCAATTCACGCACGCTCACCGAAAGGACACCCTGCTCGTCACGGCCGGCGGGCTGCGCGGCGCGGATCAGACGTGGGTCCGGCTCTCGCCACGCCGCGTTCCTCGTCCCGGGGCGGGCGCTGTCGCGCCTGTTCCGCGGGAAGGTGCGCGCGGGCCTTCGGAAGGCGGGCCTCCTCGAGCAGGTGCCGCCCGCCGTCTGGCGTCACGAGTGGGTCGTGCACGTTCAGCCGGCGGGGACGGGCGAGAAGGTGCTCGAGTACCTCGCGCGCTACGTCTTCCGCATCGCGATCGTCAACAGCCGACTCGAACGGTTCGAGGATGGCCAGGTGACCTTCCGCTACCGCGAGGGCCGGACGGGCCTCATCCGGCGGTGCACCCTCGACGCCGCTGGGATGGCGTGGTGGGGGCGGAAGGTCCGACGGGCGCGATCGATGAGGCGGGGGAAGAGCGCGCGGCGGGGCGCGGCTCGTGGACCGCGGAGGCGGATCCGCACCGGCGGCCCTCGGACAGTATCGCGTACGAGAGCGGAAGCTCCCTGAGAACGCTGGTCATGCGGCGGCTCGCCCTCTGTCAGCCGACAGTAGACGACGGGTCTGGGTCAGGCAATGTCCCAATTCCGATACGTCGATCGGGACGCCGAACCAGATGTTGTCGACGCCTACGGCGGCGATGCCGTGCGCTTGCGCCCGCTCGATCACCGCGCGCGTCGCGTAATACATCCCCAGCATACCGCTCTGATTGCCACCGTCGAAGAGCACCGAGACGCTCGTCTCTTTGACCGCGCGCATCGGGTGGCGCGGCTCCTTGAAGCGGGGGTGGTCGGCGACGTTGAGGAGCTTCGGCAGGCCGGAGTACTCGTAGCCGCAGAGGGCGGCGTCGATCACGTGGTCGGCGAGGATCCGAGCTTGGCGCGCTCGCACAGCGCGCGCGCCTCGGCGACGCTCAGGTGGATGCGTTCGGTGGTATCGGCCGGCATTCCGACGGTACTCTCTCACGATGACGACCGCGGCCACGCTCGACATCCTCTTCGAGGACGACGCGCTCATCTTCATCGACAAGCCCGCCGGCGTCGTCGTCCAGCAGCGGATGCATCATCCGGACGAGCGGTACCTCCACGCCGACGTGGCACGACACACCTCCCCGGCGTATCTCATGCAGCGGCTCGATCGGGGGACGAGTGGCGTGATGTTCTTTTCGAAGCGGGGGGATCTGAATGCGCGGCTCACGCGGCAGTTCGAGCGGAAGCGGATTCGGAAGCGGTATCTCGCGGTCTGCGAGGGCTGTCTCGCGGAGTCGCAGACCGTCGACGCGCCGATCGCGCGCGCGGGCGCGATCACGTTCGCGGTCCGCGAAGGCGGGAAACGCGCGATCACGCACGTCCACCCCTTGCACGCGACGCCACGCGGGTCACTGCTCGAGATCGCGCTCGAAACGGGGCGAACACATCAGATCCGCGTGCATCTATCCGCCATCGGCCATCCGGTGGCCGGCGACTGGCTCTACGGAGTACGCAACGCCGGGCGGCCGATGCTGCACGCCGCCGAGATCGAAATGACGCATCCCCTGACGAATGAGCCGCTTCGCGTAACGGCGCCGCTTCCGGCCGACTTTCTGGAGGAGGCCAACCGCCGGGGAATCGTCATCGGCGGAGGGCTTACGTGATGAGGCGGCGCGCCGGCGTCGATCGATGCTCGCGCGTGGCGAAGGGCCAGCTGCACCTCAACGGCGCCGTGCGGTGCTGTCCTGCCGGGCCTTCCCCGCCCCGTGGAGCGTCTCGTTCTCCGCGACGATCTCATCGATCTCCTCGGGGTGCTGCTCGTAGTACGTCAGCGCGGCCGTGATCTGCGCTTCGGAGAGGTGCGGGTGCCGTGCTCTCAGTTTCTGGGTGCTGCCGCCGGCACCCCGATGCATGCCAATCAGTTCCCACACACCGAGCCCGGTGCCCGTGACCTTGGCCACGCGGCCGGCGGCCTCGTCGGCGAAGTGAATCCCCGGGCACTCCCTCATGCGTATGGCCTCCTCGATTTTGGCGCGCAGCCGCAGTTTCAGGCGTAGCGTTCGCTTCGGCGTCGGCATCGTCGCCTCGTGTGCTCGACCGTAACACAGACGTGATTACGCGCTTTTGACGGTACCCTCTCACCTTCGGAGGAGATCACCATGCCGGACTACGTCCCCAGCCCGAGGCAGTGGGTGCGCGACCAGGTCGAGCTCTACGAGCGTAGCGGTGGGACCGAAGGCACCACGCTCCGCGACACCGGACTGCCGGTGATCGTCGTGACGCATGCCGGCAACAAGACCGGCGCGATTCGCAAGACCCCGCTGATGCGCGTCAAGGACGGCGCGAAATACGTCCTCGTCGGTTCGATGGGAGGCGCGCCGACACACCCGGTCTGGGTGTACAACCTGCGCGCGAATCCAGCCGTCGAGATCCGCGACCACACCGCGGTGCAGGCGATGCGGGTCCGCGAGGTCGACGACGAGACCGAGCGGGCACGGTTGTGGAAGCTCGCCGTCGCGGCATTCCCGCCGTACGAGGAATACCAGGCGAAGACCACGCGACGGATCCCGGTCTTCATCGCCGAGCCGCGAGGCTGAAGGAGCGCGCAGCGTGAAAGTCGTCGACGCCATCGCCCGCATTCTCAAGATCGAAGGCGCCGAGTTCCTGAGCGCTTATCCGACGACCTCCGTGATCGAGGCCGCGGCCAAGGCCGACATCCGGCCCGTGATCTGCCGCCAGGAACGCGTGGGCGTGGGGATCGCCGACGGCTATGCGCGGGTGAAGAACGGCAAGACGCTCGCCGTCTTCTGCATGCAGTACGGCCCCGGGGCCGAGAACGCGTTCCCGGGTGTGGCCACGGCGTACTCCGATTCCACGCCGATGCTGATCCTGCCGCTCGGGCACCAGCCAGGAGACGCGCTTCTCGAATCGCGGCGCGCTCCGGTAGAGATCACGTCCCCGGCGTGACGGTGCGATCGACGACGCTCATCCCCTCGAGCGCGAGGCCGTAGCCCAGATGCTCGAGCAACAGTTTCTTGAGTGGCTGGGTAAAGAGCACGCGCGTGTAGCGCAGGAGCAGCGTGGGTTGTTGCGCGAGATGCTCGGCCAGGGCCCACGCACGCGGGAGTAAGTCCGCGCGCGGGAGCAGCTCGCTGACGAGCCCCAGCTCCAGCGCCTTCTTCGCGTCGAGCGTCTGCCCGGTGAGCAGGAAATAGCGGCCGCGATTCCACCCGAGCAGCAGCGGATAGACGATGTGCATGCCGTCGCCCGGCACCATCCCGTTCGGGAAGTGCGCCGAATCCTGGAACTGGACGTCATCGGCAGCCAGCACGATGTCGCACAGGAGCGGGATCTCGGAGTGCCTCCAGGCCGGGCCGTTGATCGCGGCGATCATCGGCACCTCGATGTCGAGCAGGCTCGTCAGGAGCTGCTTGCCCTCCCAGTAGACGCGATCCCACTGCGCCGGCGTGCTGCGCATGCCGGTTCCCCCGGCCGCGCGAGGACCGGAATAGGTCTCGCCGGTGCCCGTAAGAATGACGACCTTGTTCTCGGGATCGCTGCCCACGTCGCGGAAGGCCTGGGGAAACTCGCCGTGCGGCAGGAGCCCCCACTGCAGGGGCCCGCCGTCGGTATGAAACGTCATCTGGAGAATGCCGTCGCGCCGTTCCATGCGGACGGTGTGGTACTTCGTGGCGTAGTCGTCAAAGTGCGTCATCAGTGCATCACCGTCCCCCCGCGACGTTCCATGCTTGCCCCGTGATGTGGTCGTTCTGCTCGGACGCGAAGAACAGCGCCAGGCGGGCGACGTCGTCCGCGAGGCCCTGGATCTCCCCGGCCAGGCTCTCGAAGCCCTTCCACCCGAGGCGTAGTTCCTCAAGGCCCTCCTCGTTTTCGTTCCGCGTCCCGCCGGTCGCCACGTCCGTCGCGACGACATCGGCACCCGCGCACGAACGCGACGGAGATCGCGCGGCCCATCCCGCGCGCCCGCGCACATCCCGTGACCAGCACGATCTTGCCGTCGAATTCACTCACTGCGAGCGACGGCTCCATGCGCTTCAGCGCGTCGGGGTTCGTGACGGCGATCGCGTTCAGGGCCGGCCCCTTCCGGCCTCGATGCGGTCGAGGTACATCGGGACGAGCCCGCGACACGTCAGCGTCTTCATCCTGAACGCCGCGCGAACGCCGGCGACCGTCGCCTCCTAGTAGCGGAAGAGCTCGAAGGCGCCCGCGTGCAGCGGGACGGCGAGCAGCAGCGCCAGGGTCGTCCGCGACACCAGTGAGTTCTCATCGCGCCGCCTCCAGTCCAACTGTGTCCGGCGCCCTCGAAACGTAGCCGCAGCACTCCGCGTGGTCAAGGCGCCGCGCTCCGGGTGCGGCCGGCGTATCATCCACCGGCAACGCTCGTGCGATGGAGGAATGGCCATGGTGACCCATGCTCAGACCGAAGCCCGGACGCTTCGCAGCCGCCTGGACCATCCGATCATCGACGCCGACGGACACTGGGCCGAATTCCACCCGCTCATGCGCGAGGAGTTTCGACGCATCGGCGGCGACACCGCGGTCCGAGGCGCTGGCCATGGCGAGCGCGCGCATTCCGAACTCGCTCAAGATGTCGGTGGCCGAGCGGCGGCGCCGCCGGATCGGTCAGGAGGCCTTCTGGTTCCTGCGGACCGAAGAACACGCTCGACCGCGCGACCGCGATGATGCCCCGCGTCCTGTACGAGCGGCTCGACGATCTCGGCCTGGACTTCTGCGTGGTCTATCCGACCGCCGGGCTCGGGTACTACCGCCTGCCCCCGAAGAAGCATCGCCGCGCGCTCTGCCGCGCCTACAACGTGTTCACGGCGGAACAGTTCCGCCCGTTCGCCGATCGCATCTTCCGGCCGCCATCATCCCAATGTACTCGCCGGAAGAGGCCATCGAGGAGCTGGAGTTCGCCTCGAAGCAGCTCGGCCTCCGCGGTGTCATGCTGATTCCGGCCTATTCGGTCGATGATGCGCTGGCCGAGATAGCCTCGGCTGGCGTCGATGGCGCGGTGATCCATCTGCCCAGCCCGCTCGTCGAGACGGTCAACGCGCTCGCCGGCGAGGCGGTGGGCCTGCACCCGACAAGCTTTGCATCCTCGGGCATCTCGACCTCGAAAGTCCAGATCGCGAGAGGCGAGACTTGAGCGATGCCATCCGGAACCCCGAGGCGCGCAAGGCGCTCGAGCCCAGAGCCGATGACGCAGAGCCGCGCCCGCCTTTGAACTTCGCCCTGCCAAAGCCTGCGCGGAGTCCGCGGGTCGACGCAGCGCCGGATCGCGAGACCGCAGGAAGCGGGGACTCGGCGCAGGCTCAGACTCAGCGAGAAGCGCAGTGGTAAGCGCCTCTCACCCAATCCAACGCCGCCTCCTCGCTGAGGAGCTCGTCCGACTCCGTCGCGCTGACGAGCAGCGTCGCTATGCCGCTTCGCAGCGGCGCGGGCGGATCGATCCGAACCCGCATCAGATCGACGCCGTGATCTTCGCGCTCCGCAGGATCCCCGAGGGAGGGTGCATCCTCGCGGACGAGGTCGGGCTCGGGAAGACGATCGAGGCGGGGCTCGTCCTGAAGGAGTACGTCGTGCGGGGCCTCGTGCGGAAGGCGCTCATCCTCGTGCCCGCGTCCCTCACGGTCCAATGGCAGGAGGAGCTGCGGGAGAAGTTTGGCCTCCGCTTCGAGATCATGGACGAGGTCGAGGACTGGGAGCGCCACCCGTTCGTGATCGCGTCCCTCGACACCGCCAAGCGGGACGTGAACCGCGCGGTCATCGAGACGTTGTACTACGACCTTCTGATCGTCGACGAGGCCCACAAGCTGCGGAACCGCCAGACGAGGAACTGGAAGTTCGTCAGCTCGATCCGCAAGAAATACATCCTGATGCTGACCGCCACGCCCGTGCAGAACGATTTGGAGGAGCTGTTCAACCTCGTCACGTTGCTGAAGCCGGGCCAGATGAAGACGTGGGGGCAGTTCCGGCGGGAGTTCTTCGCGCGCGGGGACAGGCGGACCCCCGCCAAGCCCGAGACGCTTCGGTCCCTCCTCCTCGAGGTCATGATTCGCAACCGCCGCGGGGACGCAATTGTCCTGCCGCCACGGCGCGTGGACTCCGTGGAAGTCCCGCTGTCCCTCGAGGAGCGGGCGCTATACGACGGGGTCTCGGAGTTCGTCCGCCGGTGGTACGGAAACGCCCCGATGGCGAACCGCCTCAGCCTCATGGTCCTCCAGCGGGAGATCGGGAGCAGTCCGGCGGCCGCGACGGAGACGCTTCGCCGACTCCGCGAGAGCCCGAACTTCTCCTGGGAGGAGCGGGCCGAGTTGGATCAGTTGTACCAACAGGGCGTGGCGGTGACGCGGAGCGAGCGGGGCGAGCGCCTCCTGGAACTCGTGTCGAAGGTGCCGGACAAGTTCGTCGTGTTCACGCAGTACTACCGGACGATGGCGTGGCTCGCGGAGCGGTTCAAGGAGGACGGGCTGTCGTTCACGACGTTCCACGGCGGCATGAGCCTTGTGGAGAAGGAGATGTCCGTCCGGACGTTCCGCACGGACGCGCAGGTGTTCCTGAGCACGGAGGCCGGCGGCGAGGGTCGAAACCGGCAGTTCGCGCACCGGCTCGTGAACTTCGACCTCCCTTGGAATCCCCTCAAGTTGGAGCAGCGAATCGGTCGGGTGCACCGGGTCGGGCAGGAGCGCGAGGTCCACGTCGTGAACCTGTGGGCGCGGAACACGATCGAGGAATACGTGCTGGAGCTGCTCGACAAGAAGATCCGGATGTTCGAGCTCGTCGTCGGCGAACTCGACATGTTGTTGGGCGACCTAGAGGATGGCAAGTCGTTCGACGAGCTCCTCATGGAGATTTGGACGATCAAGGACGAGGCGCGCCGCCGGGCGGAACTCGAGAAGTTGGGCGAGGCTCGCGTCGCGGCCCGACGGAAGTACGAGCGGACGAAGGCCCTCGGGGACGAGCTGTTCGGGGATGAACTGGCGGTGGGAACGGGGGTG
>JACPCW010000145.1 GCA_016184365.1 Candidatus Rokuibacteriota bacterium | reverse complement strand
CCGCAACGTCGTCCGCGGGCTCGACCTCGTCAACCGGCGGGGCAAGGCGGTCGGCGCCCGGCTCGTGAAGCTCACCGGCAAGCGCGCGTACGTGATTCATCCGAAACACCTCGTCGATCAGCCGTGGCACGACTGGTACCTGCCGTACCTGCGCGGCACCGACCGGGTCCTCGACGTCGGCTGCAACAACGGCGCGCACCTCGTGCGCGCGGCCACCGCCGTGACGTCCATCACCGGCGTCGACTACGATGCCGCGCAGCTCGCCATCGCGGCACGCTCGGCGCGCGAGCGCGGCGTCGGCAACGCGCGCCTCTTCGCGTGGGACATCACGACGCGCCTGCCGTTCCCGGACGGCTCGTTCGACGCGGCGCTGTTCCTCGACGTCATCGAGCACATTCACCCGCGCGTCGAGACGCTCCGCGAGATCCGCCGCGTGCTGCGCGACGACGGCCGCCTGCTCGTCTCGGCGCCGAACCGCGACACCCGGTGGCGGCGGACGCTGCGCTCCGCCGGGCTCTTCGCGTATTCCGATCCGGATCACAAGACGGAGTACACGGAGGACGAGTTCGTCGCCGAGCTCGCGGCGGGCGGCTTCCGGCCCGAAGGACCGGTCATGCCGGTCGTTCTCGACACGCCGTGGGCCGGGCTGATCGACGCCGTCGGCGGCGTGTCGCTCGCGTTCTACGACCGGCTCAGCCGGTGGAAGCGCGACGCCGCCGAGCGGCAGCCCGGGGAGAGCACCGGCTTTCGCGCCGTCGCGCGCAAGACGGCCGGCGGTGCCGGGCGCGCATGAACGTCGGGCTGCTGCCCGCGCTCGGGAGCGGACTCGGTGATCTCGCGGCAACGGGTCAGGTGGCGCGGCTCGTCGACGGCTATTTCCAGCCGTACACGCGCGCGTTCGAGCGCGTGTACTACGTCAGCTATCTGCCCGAGACGCTCGCGCGCTTCACGGCGGACACGGAGCTCGTCGAGCGCGTCACGGTGCTCGCGCCCGTGCGGCCGGCGTGGCGCGGGCGGCGCGCGGTCACGATCCCGTTCGTTCACGAGCGCGAGGTGCGCCAGTGCGCCGTCCTGCGCGTGTTTCAGCTCACGGGCGTCATTCCCGCGCTGCTCGCGCGCGCGCGCTTCGGCATCCCGTACGTCACGACGTACGGCTTCTCGTACGGCCGGCTGTCGCGGCCCGGCCCCACGCGAATCTTGAAGTCGGCGTTGGAGCGGGTGGGTCTCCGGCGCGCCGCGGCGGTCATCGCGACGACCGAGACGCTCCGGACGCGAGCCGCGGCGCTGGGCGCCCGGGCGCATCTCGTTCCGAACGGCGTCGATACGGAGCGGTTCGCACCACCACGCGAGCCTCGCATCGTCGCGCGAGAGCGTCGCGTGCTCTACGTCGGCCGGCTGTCGCCGGAGAAGAACATCTCCGCGGTGATCGCCGCGCTCGGGCACCTTCGCGGGAGCCTGGCGGCGCGGCTGGTGGTCGCCGGCGACGGGCCGCTCCGCGAGCGCCTCGTCGCCGAAGCCCGTGACGCCGGCGTGACGCTGGAGCTCCTCGGCGTGGTGCCCCAGCCGGCCCTGCCGGACGTCTACCGCTCGGCCGACGCGTTCGTTCTCGCGTCGTTCACGGAGGGACATCCGAAGGCGCTCGTCGAAGCGATGGCCGCCGGTCTGCCGTGCGTGGTCTCGGATTGCGAGGGTAACCGGTCGCTCGTGACCAACGGCGTGACGGGCCTCGTCTTCGAGGCGCACCGGCCCGACGAGCTGGCGGATCAGCTTCGGCGCGTGCTGACCGATGCCGACCTTGCGGGCGCGCTCGGGCATGCGGCGCGCACGACGGCCGTCGAGCACTACGACCTCGGCACGATGGTCGCGCGCGAGATCGCGCTGCTCCGCAGCGTGGCCGGGATGTCGCCGGCGAGGGCGGTGTCGCGGTGAGCGGCTCCTGGCGGCTCGACGATCTCGGCGATCGCCGCGTGCTGACCGTCGACGGGCGCCGGTACGAGACCGGCTACAGCGCGCGCGTCGTGAAGATGCTGATCGAGCGGAAGGGGATCGGGCGCACGCCGCCGTACTTCCGCTACAAGGACACGCGCGGCCCGCACTTCCTCGGTCCGCTCTTCCGGTACCTGCGCGCCGAAGGGCGGCATGGCCTCCGGACGCTGGAGGTCGGCTGTTCGTTCGGGCACATGACGGAGTACCTCGCCGAGCAGCCGGAAGTCGCCACGATCCACACGTTCGACACGGATCCGTCGTTCGCGGCGATCACCCGCGCGAAGGCCGAAGAGCTCGGGCTGGCGCCCGTGCGCGAAGTGCGGCTGATTCCGGGTGACGAGACGGTCCAGCTCCCGTATGCCGACGAGGCCTTCGATCTCGTCGTGGTCGTCGGCGTGATCGAGCACCTGCCGCGGCGTCATCGTCGCGCGCAGGTCGACGAGTACTACCGCGTGCTCGCGCCCGGCGGCCTCATCGTGATTCTCGACACGCCGAACCGCCTGTTCCCGCTCGAGACGCACTCGATCGGGCTGCCGCTGGTGCAGTGGCTGCCGGCGCCGGTCGCGTATCGCTACGCGCGCACGTTCCGGCGCCGGACGTTCGGCGCGGTCAGCTACGCCGGCTTCACGGCCGACGGAACGGGATGGCGCAACGCGACGCTCGCCGACTGTCTGCCGTCGACCGGCCCGGCCGGGCTCGACGATCTGACCGAGACGATCGGATACGGGTGGCGGTTCTTCCGCGACACCGCGCGCTCGCGGGCGCGCCGGGCGTTGCTGCCGGTCTTCTCCGTCGCGTGCCGCGCCCTCGCCGCCGCGGGACGGCCGCCCTCGCTGGCGCTGCCGTACCTGAATCTCGCGTTCCGCAAGCATCCGGCGCCGCTTGACCCGGGACGTCGCGCAACCGGAAGATCGACGGCGTGACGAGGCGCGAGCTTCGCGAACACTTCGGCCGGATTCGCCTGCTGATCCTGGACGTCGACGGCGTGCTGACCGACGCGGGCATGTACTACTCCGAAAACGGCGACGAGCTGAAGAAGTTCAACACCCGCGACGGTCACGGTATCCGGATGCTGCAGGACATCGGGGTCCGGACCGCGATCGTGACGCGCGAGCGGACCGCGATCGTCGCACGCCGCGCGAGCAAGCTCCGCATCGAGGACGTGCACCAGGGGGTCCTCGACAAGCTCCCGGTCGTTCGCGCGCTCTGCGAGAAGCACGGCATCCCGACGAGCGACGCGTGCTACGTCGGCGACGATCTCGGCGACCTCGAGGCGATGCAGGGCGTGGGACTGCCGGTCGCCGTGCGCGACGCGCTGCCCCAGATCCGCCACGTGGCGCGTTACGTGACCCGCGAGCGGGGCGGGGAGGGCGCCGTGCGCGAGGTCTGCGACCTGATCCTCGCCGCCCGCGCGCCGGCGTCGCGCGAGCCCGGCGGTCTCGAATCGGCCGCCGAGGCCGTCGGCCGGCTGCTCGGGCGTCTCTCGGCCGCCGTCGACCGGCGGCTCAGGCCGTGAACAGATTCGCCCGCGCGAGCGCCACCCAGTCCTCGACGGCCAGCTGTTGCGCGTGGCCCGAGCCGGGCTTCGACGATCGCAGCGTGCCGCGGCCGAGGTGCAGGTAGACGATCTCACCGGCCGCATCGAACGCGACGTCACAGTTGATGTCGTGGAGCCAGTGACCCTCGCCGAGCCGCTCACGCAGCTCGGGCCGGTTGTAGATGTTGTCGCAGACGTCGATCGCGTAGCCGGCGTCGCGGAGGCGTACGGTGACGAGGTCGCCGACGTCGTAGTCGGGCAGGTTCGGCAGGAAGCTCATCCGGAGCGGTCCGTACAGCGAGAAATCGAAGAGGAATCCCGACTGGTGCATCGCCTCGACGCGTGTCTTGTCGCGCCGCATGGTCACGCCGCGCACGCGGTCGCTGGTGCGGGCGAGCACGTCGGAGAGCCAGCCGCGCCGCGCCGGCATCGCGTCGTTGTGCATGACCCACATCCACCGCGCCCCCGCGAATCGCGCGGCCAGCTCGAGCGCGACCGCGTTGGCGAGCGAGCCGCCGCCCGGCTGGCGCCACCACGGGAGCAAGCGTCCGAGGAGACCGCCGCGCTTCCACGGTGCGGTGCGGTTCAGGACGAGATTCGCGCGCGTCTCGGCGACGAGCCGGTCGACCGTCTTCGCATCCGAGGCGTTGTCGACGACCCACAGCTCGTACGGCACGTCGGTGAAGCGTTCGAGCGCGTCGAGACACAGCCGCGTGAGCGGGAATCCGCCGTGGCAGGGGACGACGATCGCCACGTGATCCGGCGCGGCGCTGCGCGCACGCTCCATCACGTCGATGTCGTATCCGCGGTCGCCGATCGTGACGTTCATGAGTCGAGTGCGCTCGAGCTGACGCGACCACGAAGTCTCGCATGGCCTCGCACGGCCGCCAAGCCGCGCGGCCAGGATCGGACGTCCGCATGCCGCGCGTGAGCGTCGTCATGCCGGCGCGCGACGCGGCGGCATGGATCGGCGCCGCCGTCGAGAGCGTGCTCGGGCAGACGTTCGACGATCTCGAGCTCATCGTCGTGGACGACGGGTCGCGCGACGACAGCGCCGCGATCGCCGGGCGCGCCGGCGACGCGCGCGTCCGCACGGTCCGGCAGCCGGCGCGCGGGACGGCGGCGGCGCTCAACGCCGGGATTGCCGCGGCGCGCGCGCCGTTGATCGCACGGATGGACGCGGACGACATCGCGCTGCCCGATCGTCTGGCCCTCCAGGTGGGATTTCTCGACGCGCGTCCGGACGTCGGCGTGCTCGGCGCCGGCTGGCGCGAGCTGACGCCGGACGGTCACACGGTCGACGTGACGCCGCCGGCGACCGGCGACGCGGGCATCCGCGGCATGCTCGCGCGCCGGAACCCGCTGGCGCATCCGACGGTCGTCGTGCGCCGCACGGCCGGTGAGGCCGTCGGCTGGTACGACGAGCGCTGGCCCGTCGCGCAGGATTACGACCTATGGATCCGGATCGCGCGAGTCACGCGATTCGCGAACCTGCCGTCGCCACTGCTCGTCCGGCGCTTCACGCCCGGCATGACGAGCGTCGCGCGCGACGATCTCCGACTGCTCGTCGAGAGCCGCATACGGCTCGCGGCCGTGAAGCGCGGCGATCTGCCGGCATCGGCCGTGATCTGGGCGCTCCGCGCGCGGCTCGTCCGCCTCTTGCCGCGTGCGGTGCGCGACGCGGTGCGCGGCCGGCGGAACGACGGCCTCGGGCGGCTGTCGCGCGCGGCGCGGCCGTGACCGACGTCCCCGTCCTGCACGTCGTCTCGTCGATGCAGCCGGGCGGCGGCCCCGCCGTCGTGCGCGCGCTCGCGCGCGGATTGAAGACGCGCGGCTTCGCGCCGCTCGTGGCCGGACCCGACGACGGCGCGCTCGTCGACGCCTTCCGCGCCGACGGTGTCGACGTCGCGATCGTCCCGACGAACCGCCTCGGAGTGTCCGCGGTCGCTCGGCTCGCGCGCCTGATGCGCGATCGCCGGATCCGGCTCGTGCACTCGCACGGCAAGGGCGCCGGGCTCCACGCGCGGCTCGCCGCGCGCGGAGCCGGCGTGCCGGCGGTGCACACGTTCCACGGCATTCACTTCGAGGGATTCTCCGCGCCGGCGCGGGTGACGTATCTGGCGCTCGAGCGCGCGCTGGCGCGCATCACGGCGCGCGCGGTATTCGTCTCGCAGACGGAGCACGCCGAAGCGCGGCGGCTTCGGCTCGTCAGCGCCTCGGCGGGCCGCGTGATTCCGAATGGCGTCGATCACGCGGGGCTCACCGCCGCGGCACTCGATCGCCTCGCCGCTCGGAAGTCGCTCGGTCTCGGCGAGACCGCGTTCGTGGTCGGCGCCGTGGCGCGGCTCGATCCGGTGAAGGGCCTCGACGTCCTCGTCGACGCGATGCGGGATGCCGGCACCGCCGAGCTCGTCGTGATCGGCGACGGTCCGCAGCGACGCGCGCTCGAAGCGAGGGCGAAGACGTCGCGGGTTCGTTTCGCCGGCGCGATCGGCGACGCGGCGCGGCTGCTGCGCGCGTTCGACGTGTACGCGACCGCGTCGGCGAAGGAAGGCCTGCCGATCGCCGTGCTCGAGGCGATGGCGCTGGGGCGGCCGATCGTCGCCAGCGATATTCCGGCGCACCGCGAGGTTCTCGGAACGGACTACCCGCTGACGCCGCGAACGGCGCCCGCGTTCGCCGAAGCGTTCGCCGCGCTGGCCCGGGATCCGCGCCGGGCCGCCGACCTCGCCGGCCGGGCCGAACGGCGCGTAAAAGACTTCGATTTCGAGCAGATGGCCGACGCGATGGCGCGCCTGTACCGTGAGGTGCTGCTGCTATAGTAGTCGGGATGCGCATTTCTGTTACAGCGTCCGTCCGCCTGCACGCTGGTTCCGTCCCGAGTATTGGCGACAACGGGTGAGGTCGAGCGCGCCCTGACCGGGCGCCGGGCGCCTGACGCGTCGCTGCGCGTCGCGCTGGTTCATGACTGGCTCACCGGCATGCGCGGCGGTGAACGCTGCCTCGAAGTGTTCTGCGAGCTCTTCCCGTCGGCCCCGCTCTACACGCTGCTCCACGTGCCGGGCAGCGTGTCGCCGGTCATCGAGAACCGCCGCATCGTGACGTCGTTCGTGCAGCGGCTGCCGCAGGCCGAGACGCGGTATCGCTCGTACCTCCCGCTCTTCCCGCTCGCGGCGCGGCGCTTCGATCTGTCCGGGTACGACCTGATCGTCTCGACGTCGCACTGCGTGGCGAAGGGCGTGCGCACGCCGCCCGGCGCGCTGCACGTCTGCTACTGCTTCACGCCGATGCGGTACGTCTGGGATCTCTACGACGACTACGCCGAAGGCGCCGGCGGGGTGCGGCGGCTCGCGCTCGCCGCGCTCGCGCCGGCGCTCCGGTCGTGGGATCGCCGCACCGCGGGCGTGCATCACTTCGTCGGGATCTCGCACCACATCGCCGACCGCATCCGCCGCGTGTACGGCCGCGACGCGGACGTCATCCACCCGCCGGTCGACGTCGCGCGCTTCACGCCGCGCGCCCGCGGGGAGGACTTCTATCTCGTCGTGAGCGCGCTCGTGCCGTACAAGCGCGTGGATCTCGCCGTTGCGGCCGCGACGCGGCTCGGCCGCCGACTGCTCGTGGTCGGCACCGGTCCCGATGCGGCGAAGCTCGCGGCGATGGCGGGTCCGACGGTGGAGTTTCTCGGGTGGCGATCCGACGAGGACGTCGCGCGGCTCTACGAGCGCTGCCGCGCGGTGCTGTTCACGGCCGTCGAGGATTACGGCATCGTGCCGCTCGAGGCCGCGGCGGCCGGACGCCCGACGATCGCGCTCGCGCGGGGCGGCGCGCTCGAGACCATGGTCGGCCTCGGACACGAGCCGCCCGGCGAACCGCCGACGGCGTTCTTCTTCGAGCGCCAGACCGTCGACGACCTCGCCGCCGCGATGCGAGGCTTCGAGACGGTCGAACCCCGCTTCGACCCGAAGGCGCTGCGCGCGCGCGCCGAGCGGTTCGATCGCGCCAGCTTCGTGGCCGCCGTTCGCCAGTACCTCGATCAGCGCGTCGCCGAATGGCGCGCGCGCGGAGCCGGCCGGTGCTGAAGGCGCATTCGAAGCTCTTCGAGCACCTGAGCCTCGTCGCCGACCTCGTCCTGATCGCGAGCTGCTGGGTCGTTGCCTACGCGCTGCGGTTCTGGGTCATCGGCGGGACCGACATCCCGCCGTTCGGCGACTACGCGCTCCAGCTCGTACCGATCCTGGTCGTGTGGGGCTTCGCCTTCCACGCGTTCGACCTCTACCGGCCGAGCCGCCTCGGCTCGTACGTGTCGGAGTGGTTCGACGTGGCCAAGGCGTCCATCCTCGGCGTGCTCGTCCTCGTCGCGGTGATGACGTTCGTGTTCCCGCGCTACGAGTACTCGCGGCTCGTCATCGGCATCTTCTGGGCGCTGTCGATGGTCATGGTGAGCCTCTCGCGCTCGGTGTTCCGCGAGGGGCTGCGCTTCGCGCGCCGGCGTGGCTACAACCAGCGCTACGCGATCGTCGTTGGCGGCGGCGATCCCGCGTCCGAAGTCCTGCGCGTCCTGCGGCGGCGCCCCGACGTGGGCATCAAGGTGCTCGGCATCATGTCCGACAAGCGCGACGTGCCGGACCGCGACGTGACGTGGCTCGGCGCGATCGAGGAAGTGCGCAGCGTGCTCCGGCGCCAGCAGGTCGACATCGTTTTCCTCGCGCTGCCGTTCAGCGAGTACTCGCGCCTGACGGCCGTGCTGAACGACATCGGCGACGAGCCGGTCGCGATCCACTTCGTGCCCGACATGTTCGCGCTCGCGTCCCTCCGCGGCGGCGTCGAGGAGTTCGAGGACATTCCGTTCATCCATCTCCGCGAGTCGCCGCTGTACGGCTGGAACCAGGTGCTCAAGCGCGCGCTCGACCTCGGCCTCGGCTCGCTCGCGCTGCTCGGCACGGCGCCGGCGATGATCGCGATCGCGGCGGCGATCAGGCTCACGTCGCCCGGTCCGGTGTTCTATCGCCAGGAGCGGATGGGACTCGACGGGCAGCGGTTCGACATTCTCAAGTTCCGCACGATGCAGCTCGACGCCGAGGCCGCGACGGGCCCGGTGTGGGCGCGTCCGGACGATCCGCGGCGAACGGCGGTCGGAAGCTTCCTGCGGCGGTCGAGTCTCGACGAGCTGCCGCAGCTCTGGAACGTCCTCAAGGGCGAGATGAGCCTCGTCGGGCCGCGGCCCGAGCGGCCCGACTTCGTCGAGGCGTTCCGCCGTCAGGTCCCGGGCTACATGCTGCGCCACAAGGTGAAAGCCGGCATCACGGGCTGGGCGCAGATCAACGGCTGGCGTGGCAACACGTCGATCGAGAAGCGTATCGAGCACGATCTCTACTACATCGAGCGATGGTCGGTCGGTTTCGATCTCAAGATCCTCGTACAGACGCTCTGGCTCGGATTCCGCAGCCGCAACGCCTACTGAGCGCCGCGGCGCTGCGCCGCGCGGCCCTCGTCGCGCTGGCGCTCGGGCTGGCGGCCTCGATCTCGCTCTCGGGGATCGCGCTCGCCGTACTCGCGATCGGCGCGCTCGTCGTCGCCCTCGCCCGTGGCGGTCGCGAGCTTCGTCAGCTGCCGCTGCTCTGGCCGATCGCCGCGTTCCTCGTGTGGACGCTCCTGACCGCGGTTGCGTCGGCGCGCCCCATCGATGCCTTCCGGGAAGCGAAGTCCGTGCTGTGGCTGGCGTCGATATGGGCCGTGATGTTCGCGTTTTCCGACCGCGTCGCCGTCCATCGCTGGTTCCGGTTGCTCTGCGTGTGCGCCGCGGTGGTTGCGACCCTCTCGATCGTTCAAGTCGCGTTCTGTCCGCCGACGCCTCCGGCATGGCCGGTGGTCGGTCGATTCTTCCGGAAATGCGACCGGGCGCACGGCTTCTTCAGCATCTACATGACGCTGGCCGGTGTTCAGCTGATGCTCCTCGTCGCTGCGGTGCCGCTCGTCGCTGCGGCCCGCCGGCGCCTGATGTTGATCCCCGTGTGGGTCATCGGCGCCATCGCGCTCGCGCTGACGGGGGTGCGCGGCGCCTGGGTCGGCGCGTTCGCCGGCGTGGTCGGGGCAGCATTCGTCTCGAAGCGCCGCGCAGCCGCGATCCTTGCGGTCGCCATCGTACTGATCGCAGGCATCCCCGCCGCTCGCAACATCCATGTCCGGCTCGTCACACCGGGTTACAGCGTGTTGGACGACACGACACGCGACCGCCTCGCGATGCTCGCAGGCGGCCTGCGCATGATCGCCGAGCGTCCGCTGATGGGCGTGGGGCCGGGACAGGTCAAACACACGTATGCCGCCTACGCTCCACCGGAGGCGCTCCGGCGGTCGACCAGTCACCTCCACAACACGCCGCTTCAAATCGCCGTCGAGCGCGGTCTCGTCGGCCTCGCGCTGTGGATCGCGCTGTTCGTGGCGTTCTTCGTCCGTGCGCGCATGATCTACCAGCGGACGTCTGCGGGTGATGACCGCGCGCTGGTCGGCGGCGTCATGACCGCCGTGGCGGCCTTTCTGATCGCGGGACTGTTCGAATACAACTTCGGCGACACCGAAGTACTGCTCCTCGCGTGTGCGCTGATGGCGCTGCCGTTTGCGCTGGAACGGCAGGAACCGGAACCTACGGCCGGGACCGCGATGGTCCCTTGATCCCGACGAAGAAGTGGTGCTCGCGAGGGCCTTCGTCTTCGCGGATGACATATCCATAGCGGCCGAGCTGCACTTTCGTAAGGCCCTGTGACTCGAACAGCTCGAGCACTTCGTCACGGGTCTTGAAGTTCACAAAGGTCGTCTCGTTCAGCCGGCCGCGTAGTACGACCTTGCTGAGACCGTCGAGGGTCTCCTCGACGTGGCCGGCGTAGTAGCTCGTCGGCGAGATCATCGAGGCATACATCACGCCGCCGGGCCGGAGCATGGTGTATAGCTCTCCGAGCACGCGGCGCATGTCGTGGTCGTTGAGGTAGTACAGCGTCTGATTTGAAAAGACCAAATCGAACTCGCCGGTGTAGTAGTCACGCAGCGTCGGGACACTGGGAATGACGTGGAAGTTCGCCGCGTACACAGGCAGTCGCGTCCGACACTTTTCGATCGCCGTCTGGCTGATGTCACACCCGTACGGAATGAATCCGTGCTCCACGAAATACTGGAGATACGTGCCCGTGCCGCAGCCGTAGTCGAGCATCCGGCCCTTGTGGAGCCCAAGCTCGTACTGGAGGACATGGCGGTGGATCCGGATGACGTGGCCGTCCGGATACTCGTGTCCATACCCTGTCCGATACTTCGTCTCGTACGTGCCGCTCGTGACCGAATACGGGGCGTCGTGCATCATCTCTCCTCGCCGCCGCGGATGCCGCCGGGTTTTGCCGGGGCCCGTGAGCCGCTCACCCGCAGTGATCCTCGAGCTCACCATCGCGGACGGTGTCTAGCGTGCTGCAGTGGATTCCGCCCATGTAATACGAATGGCGGAATGGTATCGGAACCGGCCGAAGGCCATGGTGTTCGAGCGCCTTGATGAGCCGCACCTGTCGTTCGTCGACGATCACGTGCTCGGGATCGATGGAGAGGATGTTCATGCCGATCCAGTTCGACGCGATCGAGTCGAGATGGGACTCGACACCGAGGGCGGCCAAGTCGTGATGAACCCGCTTCCGCACCTTCTCGTGGAACGTGACTGTCGACTCCGGCACCGGTTCGATGTCGCTGAACCAGATCTTGTCCCACTTGTTCAGCACGGCCGGGCAGGTTTCCGGCGACACGCGTTCCGCGTTCAGAAGCACTAGACCGGGGCGGAGGCACAGGACGGTGGAGTCGATGTGACTCGACCGGTAAATCTCGTCCGTGGTGTGCACCCGGTAGTCGTCACCAAGCACGCTCTGCAGCCACTTCGCGCCGAGGTGGTTGCCGGAGCGCGAGACTAGGTACAGCAGGTCGCGACCGATTCGAACGGTGTTGGCCGCTTCGAAGAGGATCTCGTGTTCGGTCAGCTTGATGAACTTCTGTCCGTCCTGGTACTGGTTCGCTCCGCCGGCGTAATACGTGATCATGTGCTCGTGCGCCATTGCCGGCTTCGGTCCGGCGATCCACCGGAAACCGTCCTTCATGTACTCGTACCAGATCGGATAGAGGCCCATCGCCTCGAAGTAGCGGTGCGGCTCCTGCGATGGTGATTCCACGACGGTATTGCCAATGACGAGATGCAGGTCGCGCATGTTATAGACGTGGTCGCCCACGGCGCTGAAATACGGCGTCGCGAAGAACCGGTTGGCGTGGTCGATGCTGGGCCTGTGAATTGTCACGCCGAACCGTCGAAGCTCGTGGCAGAGGCCTTCCAGGTCCTCCGCGATCTCGTCGACGAGCCACTGCGGGAACGCCTCTCTGGCCAGCCGCTGCGCCTGCTCGACGACTTCGGCGGCCGGTACGCGATGCCGCGGAAACAGCAGCGACGCCTGACCTTCGGCGCGGCCGACAATGACTTCACGTAACCGGTCCCATTCGTTGTGGCTGTTGATCTTCATCCTGTGTCGCGCTGTGCCTCCAATCTCCGCATCAGATTTGCGTGATCCTCGCGCGCCAGCTCCAGTGCGGACGCATTCAGGGGATGGCCCGGCAAGCGGGGCGCCATGTTTGCGCGGAATCCACAGCGTACGCCAAGGTCGGTCAAAATCTCAATCGTTCGGTCACTGTATGAGTTCGCCGGGTGGGCGACCGTTATCGGCGGCCGCCCGCAGATCTGCGTCAGATGCCGGAAGTTTGCCTCGTATTCGCTGCGTTGCTCGTCGTCGGGAAGATCGCCTAGGCGCATCGGATGGGAGTACGAATGGAGGCCGACGATATGTCCCGCCGCCGACAGCGACCGGAGGTGGTCGGCGGACATCCAGAGGCCGGCGGCGAGTTCCGCCAAGGTGAGTCCGCGGTCCGCGATCAAGCCGTCCAGTACCGCATCGTACTGGCCGTTCGTCAGCAGACGATCGCGCAGCACGCGAAATCGGACGTCGTTCGCGGAATAGAACGGATAGGCGTTCCGGACACGGTCGACATCGCCATCCGGAACCGCCGCACGAGCGTCGATGGCGAACGCGGCGGTGACGCGCTCGAAGAACAGCGCGTAGAACATATCGATATCCGGAAAAAAGCGGCAACGGAACATGCGGTAGACCTCGAACCGGGCGATCGCCCCCTCGAAAACTGAGGAGTACACGAACCAGAACGCTTTCAGCCGGTATGCGTCGAGGACTGGGAGGGCGATGTCGACCTGTGAGAGGAGCGCGTCGTCGAATGTCAGGCATCGGTCCGACGCCGCGAGCCTGCCGGCATCGAGCTTCGCGAGCCACTCCTCGGGCGAGAGAATGCACGAGGTGTCGAGCGATCGGATCAAGCGCTCGAGTTGCGCCGCCGAGATCGAGCCCTGCACCACGGGGTGTCGGCCGCCATGGAAATGATGAAACATTACGCCGTGGGCCACGGCGGCGGCAGAGCCCGCGACCGGCACTAGAACGCCTGCGGTTCGGTCGCGCCCCGCATACGGACGAAGTATTCCTTGAACGCGGGCAGGTCGCTCTCGGCGACGCGATCCGAGACGATGAAGCACGCGAGATCGCCCTGCTTCCAGAACCAGGTCGCGAAGCCGCCGGACCGGATCAGGGCCGGGCGCGCCACGCGGTCGGGCATCTGAATGTCCACGCGGTTGCGGTCGGGCACGGGCATTCCGGGCGCCGGTATCGCCACGTACGTGACGTCGTGCCCCTCGACGTCCCGGTAGTGCAGCGCGATCCCGCGGCGCCAGTCGAGATACACCGGCTCCGCCGCGAGGAACCGCAGGCGCTCGTCGCCGACGAACGCGCGCGCGAGCCGGATGCCGGCCTCCTCGGCCGCGAGTGGAACGATGTCGGGACGCCGCGCGCCCCACAGCAGCACGCGCGTATGTTCGGCGACGACGGCGCCGACGAGGCGGTTGACGGCGTCGGCCGGCGTCGTGTGCGGCATGCGCGGGATCACGAAGAGGATGAGCAGGGCGGCGGTGGCGAGCGCGGACAGCGTCGGTGCGAGCCACGCGGGCCGCGCCGGGCGGGGACGCGCGGATGCGGCGATGCGCTGGCGCAACGCCGCGGGCGCGGTGTAGCGCGGCAGTTCGCCGGCCAGCCGCCGGCCGAGCGTCTCGTCAGACATGTCCGATCCGTCGCCGTTCACTGTTTCTCGTAATCGCGCAGAAGCCCGCGCAGGCGCTCCTTCGCCCTGAAAATGCGTGACTTCACCGTTCCGACGGGGCAGGCCATGACCCGGGCGACTTCCTCGAGCGGCATCCCCTCGACCTCGGCGAGCAGCAGTACCGTTCGAAATTCCTCGGGCAGCCGCCGCATCGCGCGCTCCAGATCGGTGTGCGCCTCCATGGCGCGGCTGTCTTCGTCCGGCGCGTCGTGGAACATCGGAACGTCCCAGTCCGGAACGCCATCCTCCGCGATCGCGGTTTCCCGCTCGCGGAGCCGATAGAACGTCAGGAAGGTGTTCCTCATGATCTGAAACAGCCAGGCGCGGAGATGGGTTCCCGGCTGGAACCGGTGGGAGAACCGGAAGGCCCGCAGGTAGGTCTCCTGGACCAGATCGTCGGCCTCCGGGGGCTTCCGGGTCAGGTACATGGCGAAGTTGTAGAGCGCGTCGAGGTGCGTCAGGCAGTCCTGGCTGAACTCGCCCATCGCCTGGTCAGTCTCCGTCCTCGTACCAGCGAGCCGGATAGCCGCCCGGCCGCACCTCATGGTCGTCAGCGAGCTGGTCGAGAAGCTCGCGCACCGTCTGGTAGAGCGTCGGGTGCGTGAGGTCCGGCGCCAGGTCGGCGAGCGGACGAAGGACGAAGGCGCGCTCGTGCGCCAGCAGGTGCGGCACGTGGAGATCGTCGGGCACGCTGATCACGCGCGGGCCGTAGAAGAGGATGTCGATGTCCACGGTGCGCGCCGCGAAGCGCGCGTTTTCCGGCGTGCCCGCCGGCCGCGTCCGACCGAGGCTCGCTTCGATCGCATGGACGCGCTCGAGCAGGTCCGGCGCCGGTAGCTCCGTGTCGATCTCGATCACGCAGTTCAGGTACCAGTCCTGCTCGCTCCGCAGCTTGCCCGGCTCGGTATCCCACGGCTCGGTCTCGTACAGCGGTGACGCGGCGACGAAGCGCACGCCGCCGAGCTCGCGCAGCGCGCGGACGGCGGCCCGCAGCTGGGCGACGCGATCGCCAAGGTTCGAGCCGAGAGAGAGGTACACGTGCTCGCTCATGGGCCTTTAGCTTCGCATGCGCCGGAGCTCGACCCCCGGCGTTCCGACCAGTCCGTCGAGCGGCGGGGTCAGCTTGCGCACGCGGACGCAGACCTCGCGGGCGGGAAATTCGCGCAGCAGCGCCTCGACGATGAGCCCGGCCAGGCGCTCGATCAGGTTCACGCGCTGCCCCGTGCCGATCTCGACGATGCGGCGCGCGACGGCGCCGTAATCAACGGTGGTCTTCAGGTCGTCGGACACCGCGGCGGACGCGAGATCCAGCCGGAGCTCGACGTCGACGGAAAACCACGCGCCCACGGTTCGCTCCGCGGCCGTCACGCCATGCTGGCCGAAGAATCGCACATCATCGAGCGTCAGTCTGTCGGACATCATGTGGGGGGCCCCGACATGGCCCCCCACACCCCCCAACGCTCGGAACCGGCCCGGCGCAGCCGGGCCGGTCCTCGACCTCCGCGCTCGGAACCGGCGCGGCGACACCGGGCCGGTCCTCGACTCCACCGCTCGGAACCGACCCGGCGCAGCCGGGCCGGTCCTCGACCTCCGCTAGGCAATACCGAGCACGTCCTGCATCGAATAGAGCCCCGGCGGCCGCGTCGCGACGAACCGCGCCGCGCGGAGCGCCCCGCGCGCGAACGTGTCCCGCGTGTGCGCCCGGTGCGTCAGCTCCAGCCGCTCGCCGAGCGTGCCGAACGACACGGTATGCTCGCCGACGACGTCGCCGGACCGGAGCGACAGCACGCCGATCTCCTTGCGCGTGCGCTCACCGGGCAGGCCGTGCCGGCCGTAGACGCCGACCTGGGCGATGTCGCGGCCGAGCGCTTCGGCGACGACCTCGGCCATCGTCACCGCGGTACCGCTCGGCGCGTCCTTCTTGAAGCGATGGTGGATCTCGGTGATCTCGACGTCGTACTCGTCGCCGAGCGCCTTCGCCATGTCGCGCAGCAGCTTCAGCGCCACGGTGACGCCGACCGACATGTTCGACGCGACCATGATCGCCGCCCGCTCCGCGAGCGCGGCGATCTCGTCGCGCTGCGCGCTCGAAAAACCGGTCGTGCCGATGACCGCGCTCGCGCCGCGTTCCGCGACGAGGCGCAGGTGCTCGAGGCTCGCTTCGGGCACCGAGAACTCGATGAGGACGCGGCCAGGCGCGATGGCGCGCGCGGCGTCGCCCTCGATCGCGACACCGGTCTTCGCGACGCCCGCGACCTCGCCGGCATCGCGGCCGAGCGCCGGATGATCGCGCGCTTCGAGGGCGGCGACGAGCCGCAGGTGGGGCGCGTCGGGCAGACAGGCAACGATGCGGGAGCCCATCCGGCCGGCTGCGCCGGCAACGACGACGTCGGCGCGCGCCGCGGCGGTGGTCATGCGGGAGCTACTTCAGGAGACCAAAGCTCTCGAGGATGCCCTTCAGCTTCGTGCGATTGGCGTCGCTCATCCGGCACATCGGCAGCCGGAACTCGGGCTCGATCATGCCGGCCATCGCCATCGCTTCCTTGATCGGGATGGGATTCGTCTCGATGAACGCCGCCCGCGCGATCGGGAACAGGCGGTAGTGCAGGTCGCGCGCGCGCTTCCAGTCGCCGTCGAGCGCAGCGTGGACCATGTCGGACGTTTCGCGGGGCAGGAGATTCGCGATGACGGAGATCACGCCGCGGCCACCGATGGCCATGAGCGGCAGCGTGACGTTGTCGTCACCGGACAGGACCGAGAACTCCGGGCCGCACGCGAGGATCACCTGGCTCATCTGGTCGAGCGAGCCGGAGGCTTCCTTCACGCCGACGATGTTCCGGCAATCGCGCGCGAGCCGCGCGACCGTGTCCGTTTCGGCGTTCACCGCCGTCCGGCCCGCGATGTTGTAGAGGATGATCGGCATCGCGACCGACTCGGCGACCGCGCGGAAATGCCGGTAGAGGCCTTCCTGCGTCGGCTTGTTGTAGTACGGGTTCACGACCAGCGCGGCGTCGCAGCCCGCGCGCTCGGCGTGACGCGTCAGCTCGATCGTGTGCGCGGTGGAGTTCGAGCCGGTGCCGGCGATGACGAACACGCGCTTGCGCGCGGTTTCGACGATGAGCTCGACGACGCGCTCGTGCTCGGCGTGGGAGAGTCCGGGATCTTCGCCGGTCGTTCCGCACGCGACGATGCCGTCGGTGCCGTGCGTGACGTGGAACTCGACCAGCTCGCGAAGTTTCGCCTCGTCGACCTTGCCATTACGGAACGGTGTGACGATCGCGACGTTCGAGCCCTGGAAGGTTGGCGTCATGGCGTCTCTCCCGTGCGGTGCGCAACGTAGTCCATGTACGCGTCGCCGAAGAACTTTTTCGTGACGACCGTAGCATCGGGGTCCGATGAAGTCAAGGCACGGAGACCGTCACTTCGTTCGATCGGCGGCTCTCGTTGCGCCGCGACCCGGCGTCTTCGGCAGTGACGGCGTAACGCCACGGTCCGGATGGTACCTCGCGGTCGACGAAGGTCGTCGCGGGTGGCGTCACCGAGCCCGCGCGCTCCCAGGCGCCGCCGCGCGTCGAGCGGTAGATGACGTAACGCGCGACGTCCGTCTCCGGACTCGGCTTCCATGACAGCCGGACGGTGGCGGCGGAGGGGATGGCGACGAGCTCGGTCGGCGGCGACGGCGCCGTCATGTCGACCGGCGTGACCGGCACGCGCGCCGTGAGCTCGCTCACCGCTTTCGTGCGGCCGTCGATCCGGATGGCGCGCACCGCGTAGTCGTAGCGCCGGTCGTTCTCGACGGCGCGATCGACGATCCGTGTCGTCGGCGTCGGCGGGCCCGGCAGCGGCGCGAGGCCTTCTTCCGCGCCCGCCGCCCGGAACACTTCGTAGAGGATCTCGCCCGACAGCGCGCTGCCGTCGACGAGTTGCGCCGGCGCGGTCCACGACACGCGCGCTTCGCCTTCGCCGGCTTCGGCCGACAGGTTGCGCGGCGGCTCGGGTGCCGCGACGAAGCGCAGCGACAGTCGCTGCGACGGCACGCTGATCCGGCCCGTCGAGTCCTCGGTCAGCACGACGTACGTGTAGCCGCGTCCGGGCGTCAGACCGCGCGTGTCGACGAGCGTCACGCGGTCGCCGGACGCGACGGCGGGCGCCGGCTCGGCGACACGGATCGTCGCGACCTCCGTGTACCCGGCGATCCGGCCGCGCCGGAGAAGCGCGGGCTTCGGCTCACCGGTTGTCGAGTCCTCGGCGCGGTAGACGTGCACGGCCTGCAGATCGCGCAGCGGCGTGCCGTCGGCGCGGCGATTGGGATTGGTCCACGTCAGCTCGATGCCGTGCGGCCGGACGGTCGCATCGAAGGCGCTCACGGGGCCGGGCAGCCGCTGCTCCGGCGCCACGGGCGCGCCGCGTTTTCCGCACGCGCCGATCGCGAGCGCCGCGAGCGCGACGACGATCGTGGCGGCGGCGCGCACACGCGGCGTCATCGCGCGAGCGTCCGTGCGAGGTCGAGCGACCGGCGCACCGCGTCGGGCGCCGTGCCGCCGGTCGCCGAACGCGCAGCGAGCGAGGCTTCGACCGTGATCGCGCGTGTGATGTCGGCGTCGAACACCGGCGAGAACGTCCGCAGCGTCCCGAGATCGAGCGCCTCGAGGCCGACGCGCGCGTCGAGCGCGTGCCGCACGATACGACCGACGATCTCGTGCGCCTCGCGGAACGGTACGCCCTTGCGGACGAGATAGTCCGCGACGTCGGTCGCCGTCGAGAAGTGCTCGCCCGCGGCCTGCCGCAGCCGGTCGACGCGGAACGTGAGGGACGCGAGCATCGGCGGGACGACGTCCGTGATCGCGAGCAGCGTGTCCACGGAGTCGAACACGGGCTCCTTGTCCTCCTGCATGTCGGAGTTGTACGTGAGCGGCAGGCCCTTCATCGCCGTCAGCACCGCCATGAGGTTGCCGTAGAGCCGCCCGCTCTTGCCCCGCATCAGCTCCGCGACGTCGGGGTTCTTCTTCTGCGGCATCATCGACGACCCCGTGGCGAAGCGGTCGGAGAACTCGACGAACCCGAACTCGGACGTCGCCCACAGCGTGAGATCGCCCGCGAGCCGCGACAGATGCATGCCCGCGATGGCGACCGCGGCGAGCAGCTCGATGAAGTAGTCGCGGTCGCTGACGGCATCGAGGCTGTTCGGCGACACGGCGGCGAAGCCGAGATCGCGCGCGAGCGCCTCGCGATCGATCGGAAACGCCGTCCCGGCCAGCGCGCCCGCGCCGAGCGGCATCACGTCGGCGTGGGCACCGCACGCGCGGAGACGGTCGCGATCGCGCGCCAGCATGAAGACGTACGCGAGCAGGTGGTGCGACAGGAGAATCGGCTGCGCGCGCTGGAGGTGCGTGTAGCCGGGCATCGGCGCGTCCAGGTGCTCGGTCGCACGGTCGACGAGCACCTGCTGGATGCGCCGGAGGCCTTCGTCGAGCCGCGGGATCGCATCGCGCAGGAAGAGGCGCTCATCGACGGCGATCTGATCGTTCCGCGAGCGTCCGGTGTGGAGCTTGCCGCCGACCGGCCCGATCAGCTCGGTCAGACGCCGCTCGATGTTCGTGTGGATGTCCTCGAGCTCCGCGCGGAACGTGAACGTGCCGTCCTCGAGCTCGCGGCGGACGCCCTCGAGGCCCTTCACGATCCGATCGCGCTCCTCGTCGGTGATGACACGGGCGCGGCCGAGCGCTCCGGCCCACGCGATGCTGCCCGCGATGTCGTACGGCCAGAGCCACCGGTCGAACGCGAGCGAGCCGGTGAACTTCTCGGCGGACGCGTCGGCGCGCTCGCTGAACCTACCTCCCCAAGTTTTCACGGCCCCGCCCAAGTTTTCACGGCCCCGCCCACGTCTTCACGGCAGCAGTTCCGCGATGTCCGACATGATCCGATCGGTCGCGGCGGCCCGTGCGCCACGCGGACCGCCGTTCATCTCACGCGTGAAGATCCGTGGCGCGCCGAACCGCACGGTGATCGGGTGGCGGCGCGGCACGTAGAAGCGCCGCGCGACGAGCGCCTGGTACGTGCCGTGGATCGCCGCCGGCACGACGGGCACGCCGGACCGCAGCGCGAGCAGCGCGACGCCCGGCAGTCCCGCTTCGAGTCGTCCCCGGACGCTGAACGGACCCTCCGGAAAGATCCCGATCACGCCGCCACGCTCGAGCACGGTGAGCGCGCGGCGGACCGCGCCGACATCCGGCCGCTCGAGCGCCAGCGGAATCGACCCGATGTTCCGGTGCAGGAACGGGTGGAGCGGCGTCGCACGCCAGACACGCGGCATCACGAGGAACGAGATCGGCGGCGTGACCGCGACCGCGAGGACGACGCCGTCGAGGTAGTTGTGGTGGTTCGCGGCGACGATGTACGGCCCCTGCGGCGGGAGGTGCTCGGCGCCCTCGATGGTCAGTCGGAAGTGGCGTTCGAGGGCCGTCCGGATCGGCCGGCGCAGCAGGCGGTACAGCAGCGGCAGCGGCGGGGCGACGGACCCGGGTTCAGGGTGCGTATGGACGGGCGACGGCGAGGGCATGTCGCTCGGCCGTTATAGCACGACCGCTCAGGGGCGGCATCTTCTCCTTTCGTGTAACGCACTTCCGCAACGGGGTTGTTTCGGTGTGCATCGGCGTATCAACCCCGCTGTTGGCGGCAAACGCGATTGGCACGAGTCTTGAAAAACAAAAACGAGGAGACCGAGAGGAGAACGCCATCCATGAAATGTACTGTGTGTGGGTGCGATCGCCGGATGCTCTGTCACCGCTGCAAGGACGGCCGCTGCTCGCGCTGCGCGGCCGAGCCGGTGCGCTTCCCGCTGCGCCGGGCCGCCTGAGCTACCGCGCGTTCGCACGCGACAGGCGGTAGCGCGCGACCGCCTGATTGTGCTCCTCGACCGTCGTCGAGAAGTGATGGCGGCGGTCGTCGATGGCGACGAAGTAGAGAAACTTCACGGGTGCCGGGTCCAGTGCGGCGGCGATCGCCCGCAGCCCGGGACTCGCGATCGGCCCCGGCGGCAGGCCGGCATTCCGGTACGTGTTGTACGGGTGATCGATCGCCAGATCCGTTTTCGTCAGCGCGCCGCGCTCCTTGCGCACCGCATACTGCACCGTCGGATCCGCCTGGAGCGGCATGTCGCGCTTGAGTCGATTCCAGAACACGCCCGCGATGACGCGCGTTTCTTCCTCGACCACCGCTTCGCGCTCGATGATCGACGCCAGGGTCAGCAGCTGGTGCAGCGTGAAGCCGCGCTCCCGCGCGCGCGCGCCGATGTCCGGCCCGAGCTTCGCGCGGAGCCGCCGCACCATGCGCCCGAGCATCTCGTCGGCGCGCATGCCCTTCACGAAGTTGTACGTGTCGGGGAAGAGGTACCCCTCGACGGTCGGCCCGTCGATGGTGTGCGCGGCGAGGAACGTGCGATCCGTCGCGACGCGCAGCACGTCGGCCGCGGTCGCCAGCTTCGCATGCTCGAGCGCGCGCGCGAGCTCGGCCACCGTCGCGCCTTCCGGATGCAGCACCGGATGCTGGCGGACGCGCCCGCGCTCGATGAGACGCAGCGCCGCGAGCGCGTGGGCGCCTTGGGGGAATTCATACTCGCCGGCCTTCAGCGACCGGATGCTCCCGCGCGCCGCGGCGAGCCCCACGAACGCCCAGCGGTTCCGCACGGCGCCGACCTCTTCGAGGCGACGGGCGATTTCGACCGTGCCTTCGTGCGCCGGAAGGTCGACGACGAGAGCGCCGCGGTCGAGTAGCTCGGTTGGCGTCAGAACCGCCCAAGCCGCGACGGCGGATGCGCCGAGGCCGAGGAGGACCACCCCGCCGACGATGGCGCCTAACCGCATGATTCTTCGACTCTATACCCTTCGCAGGAAAGGCGTGTATACTACCCTGTCGGGTCGTCAATTCCGCCCGGTAATCCTGAGTAGGGGGTCTCGATGCTCGATCTTCAGCTTCCCACCCGTCACGACTGGGTCATGCAAGAGGGCACGTACGGCAAGCTCACCATCGAGCCCTTCGAGCCGGGCTTCGGCATGGTCGTCGGCAACGGCTACCGTCGCGTGCTTCTGTCGGCCATCCACGGCGCCGCCGCCACGTGGATGAAGATCGAGAACGTGCTGCACGAGTTCTCGCACCTGCCCGGCGTCATGGAAGACACCCTCGACATCATGATGAATCTCCAGAAGGTCGTCTTCGCGCTGCACGTCAACCGGCCGAAAATTCTGAGGATGAAGGCGCAGGGCTCCGGCGTCGTGACGGCCGGCCACTTCGAAGCCGACGCCGACGTCGACATCCTCACGCCGGACATTCCGCTGGCGACGCTCGACAAGGACGGCGTGCTCGAGATGGAGGTGTGCGTGGAGCGCGGCCGCGGCTACATGGCGGCGGAGAAGCGCGAGCCCGAGGCGCTGCCGATCAACGCGATCCTGCTCGACGCCAACTTCTCGCCGATCAAGCGCGTGAACTACCACGTCGAGACGATCCCGGGCACCGACAACTTCGAGCGCCTCGTGCTCGAGGTGTGGAGCGACGGCAGCGTCACGCCGACCGTCGCGGTCGGTGAGGCCTCCGCGATCCTGCAGGACCACTTCGAGCTCCTCACGAACTTCCCGGAGACGATGCCGACCGAGGAAGAGTTCGAGCACGAAGTCGACCGGCCGCGGACCGAGCTGAACGAGAACCTGTTCCGCAACGTCGACGAGCTCGAGCTGTCCGTGCGCGCGTCGAACTGCCTGAAGACGGCGAACATCCGCACCATCGCCGACCTCGTGCAGAAGTCCGAATCCGAGCTGCTGAAGACCAAGAATTTCGGCAAGAAGTCGCTGAACGAGATCAAGACGATCCTCGGCGAGATGGGCCTTCACCTCGGCATGAAGATCGACCCGGAGGAGCTCGAGCGGCTCCGCTCGCAGTACGAACGCGCGTACGAGACGTAAGCTGACCGCCGAGGGAGCTTCTTCCTCGGCACCGCCGCGTTACGCCGCACGGGTCGCCCGCGTCACGCCGGGCGGCGGCGGGCACGGTGGCCCCGGCGTGATCATGTTCGCGTCGGGCGATGCGTATCCCGAGAGCCTGCCGGACCTCTCCGAGTTCGCGCGCCGCGCCGCGGCGAAGCATCGCACCGAGACCCTCCAGTACGCTCCACGTTCCGGCCTGCCCGAGCTCCGCGAGTGGATCGCCGCGTACGTTGCGGGCGAAGGCCTCCGCGTCGAGCCGGACAGCGTCCTCGTGTGCAACGGCGCCAAGCAGGGTATCGAGCGAAGAACTACGTGCGGCTCGCGTACAGCTACGCGTCGCCGTCCGAGATCGTCGAGGGCGTGCGCCGACTCGGCGTCGCGTTCGGGCGCCTGGCGCGGCTCTAGGCCGGACTATGCATGAGCGCGTCGCGCACGAGCCGAACGGCATCCGCGACACGACCGCGTGCGGTGGGCGGAGGGTCGCTCCGGGATTCCGCGAGCGACTGCCCGCTCGGCGATGCTCACGGATGGAATCACGATGGTTCGCGCCCAGGCGAGG
>JACPCW010000144.1 GCA_016184365.1 Candidatus Rokuibacteriota bacterium | reverse complement strand
CGGGAAGTCCGTCACGCTTGTGCTCGAGGAGGGCCTCGCGGACCGCCAAACGCACGGCTTTGTCGACGTCGTCGGTCTCGAGCATGATCTTCGCGATCCGGCTGCGCTCCTGATACGGCATCGGCGCCTCCCGCCAACCGTCGGGTGCTTCGCCGCGAAGACGAGCCCACACGGCCCGCTGCTCCACGATGGTCACGGACTCGTGTTCGCCCATCGCGACGAGCACGGGTTCCTGCCCTGAATTGTCGTACACGCGCCAGCTTGCCGCCAACGGCTCGTCGCATCGAACAACGAGTCGGCCGAAGCGGCGAAGCAGGCGACGAGCATGGTTCCCATCGTCGCAAGCCATGGACATCCCGTTGAAGCCGGCCTCGCCGCGAGCCTCGCGCGGCCGGGCGGGAACCTCACGGGAATCGCGGGAACGGCTGGCGTCGAGCAACTCGCGGCCAAGCGGCTCGAGATCCTCTCCCAGATCAAGCCGAAGCCGTCGCGGGTCGCCGTGCTCGCAGCCTGGAGTGGCGCTGCCTCGCCGGTGCGGGCGGAACTCGATCGCGCGGCACGTGCGCTCGGCTTGGCGATCGACTATGTCAGCGTGATCGGCGACGGCGACATCGAGAGTACGTTGGCGGCTCTCAGACCCAACGCGATGATCGTGCTGCGCGCCACCGGTCCCGTCTATCTTCGTCGCCGGCAGCTCATCGAATGGGCCGTTCAGCATCGCGTCGCCACATTGTTTCCGCTGTCCGTGAACGTCCAGGAAGGCGCGTTGATGTCGTATTCGCCGGACTATGCGGCGGTCTTCCGGCGGTTGGCGACATACGTCGACAAGGTCCTCAAAGGCGCGAATCCGTCCGACATTCCCATCGAGCAGCCGACGAAGCTCGAGCTCGTCGTCAACCTGAAGACCGCGAAGGCGCTTGGGGTCACGATCCCGCCGCCGCTGCTGCTCCGGGCTGATCACGTCATCGAGTGAGAGCCGCGGACGGGGTGACCGGGTAGTAGCCGTCACGGAAGGCAGATAGACTCCAGGACCGACTCGCTGAAGACAACCATACGCCGTCTGGCCCGCTCGCGGACGTCAGACCGGCAGCTGCTCCATGTCCGCGCCCGGCGTGATCTCGAACGCGTTCAGCGTGCAGGCGATGGTGATGTAGTGGCCGACGAGGCCGGTCAGCTCGACGACTCCGGTCACGCCGAAGCGCTGCTCGAGCGCGCGGAACGTCGGTTCGTCGACGCGCTTGCGACCCAGCAGCTGGCCGACGTAGCTCACGACCTCCCCCTCGGCTTCGGTCAGCCCGGCGCGGCGGTCGCGGATGGCGACGATCGCGTCCTCGCGGACGCCCGCCGTCCGCGCGAGCGGCGCGTGCGCGCCCCATTCGAAGAGGCAGTCCATCTCGCGGGCCACCGTCAGGATCGCGAGCTCGCGGACGTCCTTCGGCAGCGAGCCTTCGAACCGCGCATACGCGCCGGTGTGCGCGATGCGCTTCGCCAGCTCCGGGCTGTGCAGCAGCACCTTGAACGGACCCACGACGCGGCCGCGACTCTCGGTGATCGCATCCCATGCCGCTTCGCCGCCCGCCGGCACGTCGCTCTTGTTCTCGATGGTCTTCACGCGCGGCATGGGCGCTAGCCTTTCTTCGCCTTCGGGTAGCCGATGGCTTTCAGGGACTCGGTGATCTCGTCGAGGATCGCGGGATCGTCGATCGTCGCGGGCGTCGTGTACGGCGCCGCCTCGGCGATCTTCTTCATCGTGCCGCGCAGGATCTTGCCCGAACGCGTCTTCGGCAGCCGCTTCACGACCGTCGCGGTCTTGAACGAGGCGACGGGCCCGATGCGGTCGCGGACGCGGTCGACCAGCTCGCGCGCGATCTCCGCTTCGCTGCGCGAGACACCGGCCTTCGTGACGACGAAGCCGACGGGCACCTCGCCTTTCAGCTCGTCCGCCACGCCGACGACCGCGCACTCCGCGACGTCGGGATGACCCGCGAGCACCTCTTCCATCGCACCCGTCGACAGCCGGTGGCCGGCGACGTTGATGATGTCGTCGACGCGACTCATGATGTAGACGTATCCGTCGTCGTCCCGGTAGCCGGCGTCGCCGGTCAGGTAATGGCCGGGATGCCGCGTCAGGTACGACTTCTCGTAGCCCTCGTCGTTGTTCCACAGCGTCGGCAAGCAGGCGGGCGGCAGCGGCAGCTTGATCGCGATCGATCCGATCTGACCGGCCGGGAGCTCCTGGTTGTCTTCGGTGAGGATGCGGAGGTCGTAACCCGCGACCGGCTTCGTCGGCGAGCCCGGTTTCACCGGCAACATGCCGAGCCCGACGCAGTTCGCGGCGATCGGCCACCCGGTCTCCGTCTGCCACCAGTGATCGACGACGGGCACGCCGAGCTTTTCGCGCGCCCAGAGCAGCGTGTCCGGATCGCAGCGCTCGCCGGCGAGAAACAGCGTGCGGAAGCTCGAGAGGTCGTACTTCTTCATGTGCACGCCTTCCGGGTCTTCCTTCTTGATCGCGCGGAAGGCCGTCGGCGCCGTGAAGAGCGCAACGACGCCGTGCTGCGAGACGACGCGCCAGAACGCGCCGGGGTCCGGCGTGCCGACGGGCTTGCCCTCGTACAGGATCGTCGTGCAGCCGGCCAGCAGCGGCGCATAGACGATGTAGGAGTGGCCGACGACCCAGCCGATGTCCGACGCCGCCCAGTACACCTCGCCGGCGCCGACGCCATAGATGTTCTTCATGCTCCACTTCAGCGCGACGGCGTGTCCGCCGTTGTCGTGCACGACGCCCTTCGGGATGCCCGTCGTGCCGGACGTATAGAGGATGTAGAGCGGATCCGTCGCGGCGACCGGCACGCACTCGGCGGGCGTCGAGCCCGCGTTGGCTTCGTTCCAGTCGACGTCGCGGCCCGCGACCATCGACGCGCGCGCCATCGGCCGCTGGAGCACGAGGCAGCGGGACACCTTGTGCGCCGCGAGCTCGATCGCGTGGTCCAGCAGCGGCTTGTACGGGATGACGCGAGTCACCTCGATGCCGCACGACGCCGTGAGGACCAATGTCGGCTGGGCGTCGTCGATGCGCTTCGCGAGCTCGTTCGCCGCGAAGCCGCCGAAGACGACGGAGTGGATCGCGCCGATGCGCGCGCACGCGAGCATCGCGATGACCGCTTCCGGCACCATCGGCATGTAGAGGATGACGCGGTCACCCTTCGTGATGCCCTGTCGGACCAGCGTGCCCGCGAAGCGCGCCACCTCGTCGCGCAGCTCGACGTAGGTGTAGGTGCGGATCGTGTTCGTGACGGGACTGTCGTAGATGAGCGCCTTCTGCTTGCCGCGGCCGCGATCGACGTGGATGTCGACCGCGTTGTAGCAGGTGTTGAGCAGGCCGCCCGTGAACCACCGATAGAACGGCGGGCGGGAGTCGTCGAGAACCTTGTCCCAGCGGCGGTCCCAGTAGACGTCCTCCGCGGCCTGTGCCCAGAACGCGTTCGGATCGCGGAGCGACCGGTCGTACACCTCGTCGTAGACGTTCTTCGTCGCCGCCATTGGACTCCTCCGTGCGGGCCGGCCGGACCTGTCGCCGGGCTGAGCGACCGCCAGAGTACCAGACTGCTTCGGCCCGCCGGGCGGGTAGACTGCGGCGGTCACGACACCCACCCACGAGGCATGAGATGAACGGACCGGCGAAACTGCGCACGATACTGGCGCGACCGGCCGCGCTCGCCGTCCGGCATCGCGTAGGCGACCCGGCGTGAGCCGGCTTCGCCGCAGCGTGCTCTTCATCGCCGGAAGCGACGAAGACGCGCTCGCGCTGGCCGGTCACGCCGGCGCCGATACCGTCATCCTCGACCTCGAGGACACGGTCGCGCCGGCGCGCAAGCAGGAGGCGCGACGGCTCGTGGTCGCGTGCCTGCGCGACCGCTCCGGCCCGGCGACGGAGTACGCCGTGCGTGTGAACGCCGCCGCGAGCGTCGAGTTTCGCGACGACGTCGACGCCGTCGTCGCGGCGGGCGCCGACGCGCTCGTCATCCCGAAGACGCAAAACGCCGACACGTTGCGCGAGATCGATACGTGGCTCGGCTCGCTCGAGCAGCGTCACGGGCGCCGCGCGGCGGCGGTCCGACTGCTGCCGCTGATCGAGACGCCGGCCGGCGTCCTGAACGCCGCCGCCATCGCGGTCGCGACGCCCCGGATCGATGCGCTCGTCCTCGGCCACGTGGATCTGTCGCGCACGCTCGGCGTGCCGGAGACCGGCGCGGGCGCCGCGATCATCCTCCACGCCCGGGCGCAGCTCGTCTTCGCGGCGAAGGCCGCGGGCATCGACGCGATCGACACCGTTTACATGCGCGACGACGACGCCGGCTTCGAGTCCGAGGCGCGGCAGGCGCTCGCGCTCGGCTTCACCGGCAAGCTGCTCGTGCATCCGCGGCAGGTCGACCTCGTCCACGCGGTGTACGCGCCGACGGCGGAGGACATCGACTACGCGCGCCGGCTCGTCGCCGCGTTCGAGGCGGCGGAGGCCGCAGGACAGGGCCTGTTCGTGTTCGAGGGCCGCGTGATCGATCTGCCCGTCGTCGCGGCGGAGCGCACGGTCCTCGCGCGCGCCCGCGCTGCGGGGCTGTAGCGCGACGCCGGCGTCAGCTCCGCCGGGTCTGCACGCGCGGCGACACCTCGATCTTCGACGAGCTGCGCGCGTGGCCGATCCAGCTCTCCCACGCCTGGCTCTGCTTGCCGACGAGCAGCTCGCCACGCACCTTGTCGCGCTCCTTGTCGAGCTCGGTCAGGTCCGCCGGCGCACGCTCGAGGACCTTCAGGACGTAAACGCCCTGCGGCGTCTTCACCGGCTCGGTCACGCCGTTCGCGACGGTCTGCAGCGCCGCGAGCATCGCGTCGCCGGGGAGCTTCTCCGCGGGCTTGGCGCGGGAGAATCGTGGCGTCTCACCCGTCTGCGCGCCCGCCTTCTTCGCGGCGGCCGCGAAGTCGCCGGTCTTCGCCTGCGTCGCGAGCTGCTTGGCCCGCTCGAGCGCGACCTTTTCCGCCTTCTCGCGCTTCACCGCCGACGCGACCTGCTCGCGAATCTCGGCGAGCGGCGGCACCGCGGCGGCCAGATGCTCCACGACCTTCATCACGATGAAGCCGATCGGTGTCTTCAGCGGCGTCGACACGCCGCCGAGGGCGAGCGTGAACGCCGCTTCCTCCATCGATTCGCCGCGTCCGCCCATCCCCGGCACCGGCACGCGCGGCACGCGCGACTCGACCGCGGTGAAGCCGAGCTTCTTCGCCTCGGCCATGAAGTCCGGCGCGGCCTGCAGCGCCGGCTTCACCTCGTCGGCGCGCGCCTTCGCCGCGGCCTCGGACGCTTCCGTCGCCAGCTTCTCCTTGATCGTCGGCGCGACTTCGCCGAGCGGCTGCTTGCCGCCAGAACGCGTGTCCGTGACCTTGATCGCATGGAAGCCGAAGCCGCTTCGGATCGGCTCCGGCGTGACCTCGCCCTTCTTGAGCGTGAACGCGGCCTGCTCGAACTCCGGGCCGCCGCTCGGCGCCGTCGCCGGATCCTCGGACAGCTCCTTCGCGACCTTCGCGAAATCCTCGCCGGCCTTCACGCGGCGGATCGCGTCGAGCGCCTTGGCCTTCGCCTTGTCCTCCGCCTCGCTCCCGCCCGTCTCGCCCACGCGCGCGAGGATGTGCGAGGCGCGGACGGTCGGCGGAGTCTCGAACTCGGCGGCGTGCTCCGTGTAGTACTTCTCGACGTCGGCGTCGCCGACCGGCTTCTGGAAGTCCCTGGGATTGATGACGACGTACTGCACGCGCCGGCGCTCCGGCTGCCGGAACTGGTCCTCGTGCTCCTTGAGGTACTTCTGGATCTCGTCGTCGCCCGCCGTCGACGCGGTGAGGATCGGCTGGATCTCCACGAGCGCCCACGCCGCGCGGATCTGCTCGCGCTGGAGCGCGTAGGTGCGCTCGATCTCCGCGTCGGTCACCTTGACGCCGTTCTTGACGAGGCTCTCCACCTTGTTGCGCGTGAGCTCGCGGCGCACTTCGTTCTCGAACGTCGCCGCGCTCAGGCCGCGGCGCTTGAGGAATTCCTGGTAACGCTTCATCGAGAAGCGGCCGCCTTCGTGGAAGCCCGGCACCTGATGGATCTGGGCGTTCAGCTCCTCGTCGCTCACGCCGAGGCCTTCAGCCTTGGCGCGCTGGACGACGACGGCTTCCTGCACGAGGTCCTGCACCACCTGCTGGCCGATGCCCATGCGCTCGGCGAGCTCGGGGTTGAAGCGCTCGCGATAGACCTGGGCGTAGGCGTCGATATACGCCTGGTAGCGCCGCTGATACCGCTCGACGGGAATCGTCTCGCCGTTCACGCGCGCGACCCACTCCCGCTCGCCTTCGTTCAGGCCGCCCCCCGCGCCGAACACGAACATCGAGGCGACGAACGCGGCGATGACCACGAGAAGACCGACCTGCAGCGCCCTGCGATAGCGCCGCATCGCTCCGATCATGGGCGACTCCTTCGGGCGGGGATGACCGCCCGCCTATTCGTCCGAATCCGTTGCGCGCGCGGGCACCGGCGGCGGCGCCTCGCCGTCCTCGGGGACGACCCGCCGCGCGACGGTGATGAAACCGGTGTGCGCCACCATCCGGTGGAAGGGGCGCACCGACAGTCCTTCGATGTTCCACGGCCGCATGAGCGTCTCGAACGTCTCGACGAGCGCGAACGACCGGTCGCGCCGGAGCGCTTCGGAGACCTGCTGTGACTGGATGATCGTCGGCACGTACGACAGGAAAATCCCGCCGGGCCGCAGCACGCGCGCGATCGGCTCCGTCAGCTTCCATGGCTCCGGCAGGTCGAGGACGACGCGATCCACCGGCTCCTCTTCGGCCAGGCCGTCTTCGACCGGGCGGAAGCGCACGGTGAGATTCGAGACCTCGCCGAGCCGCGTGTGGATGTTCGCCAGCGCGCGGCGCGCGAATTCTTCCCGCTGCTCGTAGGTGATCACGCGCCCGTCCGGGCCGACCACGCGCAGCAGCGCGAGCGTCAGCGCGCCAGACCCCATGCCGGCTTCGAGCACACGGCATCCCGGCTGGATATCGGCCCAGAACAGGATGACCGCGAGGTCCTTGGGATAGATGACCTGCGCGCCGCGCGGCATCTCGAGGACGTACTCCGCGAGCGTGGGTCGCACCGCGAGATAGCGCAGCCCCATCGAGCTGCGCACCCAGCGGCCTTCCGGCTGCCCGATGATGGAGTCATGCGGGATCCAGCCGCGATCGGAATGAAACGTCTCCGACTTGCGCAGGATCATGAGGTGGCGCTTGCCCCGCGTGTCGATGAGCAGGACCTGCTCACCGTCCTGGAAGGTACCCGGCGCGATCACGCGGTCGCGTGCGGCCGCGGCAGGAACGCGGCCGTGATGAAGCCCGCAATGGGCATGAGCGCGCTGATCCACAACGCGGCGAGCAGGCCGTGCGTGTCGGCGATCGATCCGAGGACCGTCACGCCGACGCCGGCCGTGCCCGTCGCGAAGCCGACGATCAGTCCCGACGCCATGCCGGGATTTCTCGGCAGGTACTGCTGCCCGAGCACGACCGAGACGGTGAACGTCGACACGAGCGTCACGCCCATCAGGCCGAGCACGACGAACGCGAGCGGGCCGGTGACGTGCAGGAACAGCACCGCGAGCGGCGTCACGGCAACGAACACCCACTGCATGAACGGTCGCGCGCCCCAGCGGTCGGCGAGCGGTCCCGTGGCGATCGTGCCGAGCGCACCCGCGCCGAGGAACACGAACAGCAGCATGCCGACGACGCTCGGGTCGGCCTTCAGCACGTCGAGGTAGTAGAACGGCACGAAGGTCGTGAAGCCGAGCGACGTCCACGAGCGCAGCATCACGACGACGACGAGCAGCGCCATCGCGCCGGGACGGTTCACGCCGGCCGCCGACGCCGCCGTCGTCGACCCGCGCGCCGCGAGCGTGAATCGCGGCAGCACCGCGACGAAGACCGCGGCCACGACGAGCGCGGGGATGAGCATCAGCAGGCTGCCGCCGAGACCGAGCGTGATGACGAACAGCGTGATCGCCGGCGGGCCCACCGCGATCCCGACGTTGCCGCCGAGCGCGAACCACGACAGCGCGGTCGCCTTGCGCGAGCCGGCCACGCCGGTCGCGGTGCGATACGCCTCGGGATGGAACGCGGCGGCGCCGAGCCCCATGCCGATCACGCACGCGAGCAGGAGCGGATAGCTCGGCGCGATGCCGAGCAGTGCGAGGCCGGTGCCCGCCAGCAGCACCGACGCCGGCAGCATCCACCGCCGCGCCGTCTGATCCGCGAGATAGCCGAAGAGCGGCTGGATGATCGACGACGACAGCGTCGCGGCGAGCACGATCGTGCCGGTCGCCGCGTACGACAGGTCGTGTTCGCGCTTCACGAACGGCAGCAGCGCCGGCAGCGCGCCCTGCATGAGATCGATCACGAAGTGTCCGAGCGACAGCAGCGCGATGAGCGTCACGTGCGGGCGAACGCGTTCGGCGATCGGCGTCGCAACAGGAACGGCGGCCATAAAGGCCGCCTGGCGAGAATCAGCCATGACCACCCGATGTTACACTACGCCGGCGATGCAGGAACGCGCCGCCGGCCGCCGCGTCACCGTACGCGAGCTCGGGCACATCTCGTTCTTCGTACGCGACCTCGACGCGACGCGCCGCTTCTACCGCGACGCCCTCGGCCTCACGGAAACCGGCACCGGCAAGCAGGGCCGGATCGTGTTCTTCTCCGCCGGCCGGCATCACCACGACGTGTCGTGCGAGCTCATGCGGGCCGAAGGGCCGGGGCCGCAGCCGCACGGCGTGCCCGGCTTCTATCACGCGGCGTTCGACGTCGGCGTGTCGCTCGACGACCTCGCTGCCGCGCGCGCGTGGGTCGAGCGCCACGGGCTCACACCGTTCGGGGAGACGTCGAACTCCTTCTGCGTCCGCGATCCCGACGGCCACACGATCGAGCTCTACGTCGAGGAGCGCGGCGCCTAGCTGCACGCGATTGGACCGTCGCGGATTTCTCGCGCTCCTCGCCAGCGTCATCTCCGTGCGCTCCGCGGCGGCGCAGCCAGGGAAAGTTCGGGTCGGCATGGTCGGCCCACCCGAGGAACCGCGCTATTCCGAGCTGGCGCGCGGACTGCGCGACGGGCTCCGGGAGCACGGCCACACCGACCAGACCCTCGAACTGACGGAGGTCCGTGCACCGCGGCGCGACCGCAAGGTGGCGCAGGCGGCCGTCGAGGAGCTGCGGCGACAGCGGGCCAGCGTCGTGTTCGTGGTCGGCTCCGAGCTGGCGCGCCTCGTCCGGGAGTTCTGGCCTGACACGCCGATCGTCTTCGTCACGCCTGGCGATCCGGTGGCCGCGGGACTCCTTGCGAGCTTCGCGCGACCCGGCGCGAACATGACCGCCGTGACCTTCGAGTTCCCTGAGCTCTCCGGGAAGCGACTCGAGCTGTTGAAGGCGTTGAACCCGGCCGCGCGCCGGATGCTGGTCGTCTACGACCCGCGCGACGCGTCCTCGCGGCAGGGCCTCGATGCGGCGCGCTCCGCGGCGTCCGGGCTGGGCTTGACCGTCATCGATCGCGAAGTCCGGGCGTCGGCCGGCGTCAGCGATGCGCTCGGCGACCTCACCGACGTGCACGGTCTGGTCCTCGTGCCAGGCGGGGCGACGCTCCGGCTGGCGCCGGACATCATCCAGATCGCGCACCAGCGACGGGTGCCGACGATCGTCCACACGCGCACGGCCGCCACGGCGGCCGCCGTCCTCAGCTATGGCGCCAGCGACGTCATCGCGGCTCGCCAGGCCGCACGGCTCGTCGACAAGATCCTGCGCGGCGCGCGCGCCGGTGATCTCCCCGTCGAGCGCCCCGCGAAGCTCGAGCTGGTCGTCAACCGCGCCGTCGCCACGGCGATCGGGCTCGCCGTGCCGTCCGCGCTGCTGGTTCGCGCGGACTTCGTGATTGACTGATCGCCCGCGACCCGTCGCGGTGCTGCTCCTCGGCATCGCGACGGCGATCGGCGTCGTCGCGTGCGCGCGCGCCACGTTCACGCCCATCGCGGACTGGCGGCGTGATCTCTGCGTGCGCGAAGCGGTCGCGGTACACACACCGTGGGACGCCGGCGTGCATCGCGTGCTGCACAAGCTCCACTCCCGATCGGGGCCGTGGTCGCGACAGCCCCTGCCCGCCATCGTCGTCGTGACCGGACCGCCGATGACCCGGCCAGGTCATTTCGCCGACGGCTGGATCTGCGGCTCGACGATCGTGCTGCACGCGAACGCCGTCGCCGACGCCGCGCGGTCGGCGGACAGCGATCGGATGCTCGCGACGATCATCGCCCACGAGCTCGCGCACCTCGTGCTCGGTCACGGCACGTCGGCGCGCGATCCGGCGCAGCTCGAGTTCGAAGCCGACGCGCTCGGCGCCTATTTCTTCGAAAAGGGCGGCTTCGACTGCGCGTGGTGGGTGGCGCGCTCGCGCTCGCTCGTCTCGCGCAGCCACCAGTACGCCGCGCGCGAGCGCGGGATCATCGCCGCGCGCTACGACGCCGTGCAGTCCGGCTGCGCGCTGGCGAAGAGCGGTGGCCAGGTCCCCGTCGAGCCGCGGTAGCGCCGCGGCACTGCGCTCACGTCACCCGCTTTCGGAGGAAGGCGGACACCGCTTCCGAGATGACGACGACGCCGAGCACGACGACGAGGATGAGGCCCACGCGACTCCACTCGAGACCCAGGATCGCCTCGTTCAGCGCGAAGCCAAGGCCGCCGGCGCCGACGATGCCGAGGACCGTGGATTCGCGCACGTTGATGTCCCAGCGGTAGATGCACACGCCGGTGAAGACCGGGCGCACCTGCGGCACGATCGCGTAGAGCAGCGTCTGGCCGCGCGACGCGCCGGTCGCGGCCACGGCTTCCACCTGGCCGGCGTCGATCTCCTCGATCCCTTCGGCGAAGAGCTTCGACACGAATCCGATCGACCGCACGGCGACGGCGAGCACGCCGGCGAGCGACCCCGGGCCGACGACGATGATGAAGATCAGCGCCCAGATGAGCGTGTCCACCGAGCGGCTCACGACCATGACCAACCGGCCGAGCCCGTACGTCGCGCGGTTCGGCGTCGTGTTGCGCGCGGCGAGGAACGCGATCGGAATCGCGAGCACGACGGCGATGGCGGTTCCAAGCGTCGCGATGTTGATCGTCTGGACGAGCGGATCGACGAGCGCGCCGATGAAGCTCCATTCCGGTGGAAACATCCGCCCCAGCAGATCCGCGACCTGGCTCGGCGCGTCCGCGACGTATTCCCACGTGACGCCGAGCCGCGCGAGCATCCAGATCGTGATCGCCGCGAGCGCGACGCGCGCCGCCGTGTGTATCACCGTCTGCGCCGGCGTATAGCGGCGCCACGCGCGCGGCGGCGGGGCCGTACTCACTGCACGCGCTTCCGCGCGATCGCGCTGACCGCTTCGCCGACGAGCACGATCGCGACGATGACGAGCAGGATCGCGAGCGCGAAATCGTAGTCGTAGCGCGCGAACGCGTTGTAGAGCGTGGCGCCGATGCCGCCCGCCCCGACGATGCCGATGATCGTCGACTGGCGCAGGTGGATGTCCCATTGATAGATGGTCAGCCCGACGATGCGCGGCAGCACCTGCGGCAGCACGCCGTAGATCAGCACCTTCGCGCGCGAGGCGCCCGTCGCGCGGATCGCTTCGATCTGTCCGCGGTCGATCGTCTCGATCTGCTCCGCGAGGAGCTTCGAGAAGAACCCGAGCGAGTTCAGCGTGAGTGTCAGTGTCCCCGCCAGCGGGCCGAAGCCGACCGCCTTCACGAAGATGATGGCCACGATGAGCTCGTGGAACGTGCGCGCGAGCGTGATGACGAGACGGCCGCCGGCGTACACGGGAAGCGGCACGACGTTGCGCGCCGCGAGCACGGCGACGGGAATGCCGAGCAGCACGCCGAACAGCGTCGAGAGCGTGGCCATCTCGATGCTCTCCCACACGCCGGTGGCGAGAATGCCGAAGCGCTCGAAGCTCGGCGGAAACGCCTTCGCCGCGACCGTCCCGAACCGCGAGAAGCCGCGCGCGATGCGCGCCGGGTCGACCTGGAGCGACGCCACGTTCCACACGAGGAACGCGATGATCGCCGTCCAGACCACGGGGCCGACCCACGGCCGGCCCCATGGCGACGGCGGCCGCCACGTGCGCGCCGCCGTCGCGGTCACAGCGGCCCCGAGCCGCTCCGCTCGGTCTCGGCGAGGATCGCGCCGCCGTAGATGCGCTCGAGCACGGCAGCGTCGGCCTGGGCGACCGGTCCGTCGTAGACGACGAGTCCATCGCGGAGCCCGATGATCCGGCGCGCGAAGGCGCGCGCGAGCGGCACGTCGTGGATGTTCACGAGCGCGGGGATGTCGTCTTCGGCCGCGAGCCCGACGATGAGCGCCATCACCGCCTCGGACGTGCGCGGATCGAGACTCGACGTCGGCTCGTCGACCAGCAGGATGCGCGGGCGCTGCACGAGCGCCCGCGCGATGCCGACGCGCTGGCGCTGACCGCCGGAGAGCTCGTCGGCGCGCTTGTTCTCGAAGCCCTCGAGGCCGACGCGCCGGAGCGTGACGAACGCCGCCTCGATGTCGTCCGGGGGAAACCGCCGCCGCCACGCCTGCCACAGCGAGACGTAGCCGAGTCGCCCGGACAGCACGTTCTCCATCACCGTCAGGCGTTCGACCAGGTTGAACTCCTGGAAGATCATCCCCATCCGCCGGCGGGCGTCGCGCAGCGCCTTGCCCGCGAGGGCGGTGATGTCGAGATCGTCGAGGCGTACGGTGCCGCGGTCGGGCTCGACGAGCCGGTTCACGCAGCGGAGCAGCGTGGACTTGCCGGCGCCGGACGGGCCGATCACGAAGACGGCGTCGGCGCCGTCGATGGTGAACGAGACGCTGCGGAGCGCGTGGTCGCCGGTCGGATAGCGCTTGTCGAGCCCGGAGACCTCGAGCACGCGGAGAGTCCGCTACTCGCTACCGCGCTTCTGCAGTCGCTTGTAGTCCTCGGACTCGCGCGAGAACACGACCTTGTTCGCGTCGAGGATGCCGATCACCGATTCCCAGTCCTTCGCGTAGGTGATGGGCATGAAGCCGACGCGGCCCTGCTTGCCGAATTCCTTGTCGAGGCTCGTGCCCTGGAACTTGAACGTGTAGAACGCGTCCTTGATCCTCCCGACGAGGCCGGGCTCCAGGTTGTGCGCGTACGCGAAGCCGGCCGTCGGAAACACCGGGCTCTTGTAGACGACCTTCACGTCCGACGCCTTCACCACGCCGCGGTTGATCATGCGCTCGAGCACGGTGTCGGCCACGGCCGCCGCGTCGTAGTCGCCGTTCGCGACGCCGAGGATCGAGTTGTCGTGCTTGCCGGAGTACACGATCTGGTAATCCTTGCCGGGGACGACGCCCATCTTCGAGAACAGATAGACCGGCGCCTGGTGGCCGGAGCTCGACGTCTGCGACACGTGCGCGACGCGCTTGCCCTTCAAATCGGCCACGCCCTTGATCTTGTCGTTCTTCGCCTGCGTGATCATCACGAGGTGATAGCCGGCGGGGCCGCCGCTCGCGTCCTTCATGATGGCGAACGGCACGGCGCCGGCGAGATTCACGGCGTAGACGGTGCTGCCGGTGGAGTAGCCGGAGAGGTGCAGCCGGCCGGAGCGCATCGCCTCGATCTGCGCGGCGTAGTTCTGCAGCCCGAAGTACTTCGTCTTCTTGCCGGTCGCCTTCTCCACGTGCTTGAGGAAGTCGACCCAGACGTTTTCGTACACGGCCGGGTCTTCGACGGGCGCGTAGGTGAAGACGAGGGTGTCGGGGCTCGCGAGCTTCGCCCGGTCCTTCGGCGGATCGGCGACGAGATCGCGGTTGTCGTCGCAGTACATCGGATCGAGCTTTCCGCGATGGCTGCACGGCTCCTGCGCGAACGCAGTGACAGCGAGCATGGCAACGGCGACGAGCGCGACGACGAAACGAACCGGACGGGGCATGGCATCCTCCTCGCCGCGTACTCTAGCATCCGCGGCGGCGACGCCGATGAGGCGCGCGCCCTAGTCGAGCTTCGGCTCGCGCAGCAGCGTCAGCGGCCGTCCGCCGGCATCGCCCGTGAATTCGATCTTGCGAAAGCGCGGGCCCTCGAACGGCGCCAGGAAGGCCTGCACCTCAGCCTCGGTCGCGAAGCGGAGCCCCGCGAATCGCACGCGCACGCGTCCGGAGCGGCTGCGCTCCATCTTGGCTTCGAACGGCCGGCCGTCGAACGTGCCCGCGAGCTTCAGTTCCGAGCCGGGTACCGCGGCGATCGACTCGTGCACGAGCTTTTGAACAACGGCGAGCTGGTGCGTGCCGATCGCGAGGTGTCTGAACTCCGCATCGAATGGCGCGATGCCTCTGATCAATCCCGGCCCGGCGGCCGTTCCGACGAGCACGCGCTCGACGTCGCCCAGCGACGACTTGTCGAGCCGCACCTTCTCCTCTCGGTCGCCGCGGCCGGCGAATCCGGCGGCGAGCTCGTCGGCGCACTCGTCCGTCGCGCGCATCATCACGGCACGCAGTCGTTCGGGATCGTTTCGCATACCGCCGACGGTGAACGGCATGGCGTCGCGACCGCCGGTCGGCTGGCACTCCGATTTCCACAACACGTCGCCGCCCCGCAGAAGCTTCGCGGTCGCCTGCACCAACGGGCCGTAGACGTCCGGATCATCGTCGAACGAGCTCACGCCCCATTTCTCGAGTTTCAGCATCAGGGAGAGCGCGCCCGGCGGTACACGGTCCGAGGTGCCGTCGACCATCGTCCACTGCACACCGGCGAGCTTCGGGTCGGACGCGAGCGCCGACAGCACCCGCTCTTTCAATCTCGGCAGCGGCGGATCCGGAAACGTCGTGGTCGTCACGTCCTTCCGGCCTTCGATCGCAGGTGACGCGGCGGCCGCAATGCCCCCGCCGATCACACCGCCGATGCCGGCGCCGAGCGCATGAGCCCGCTCCTCGCGGACGTTCCTCAGCGTGAAGCTCGCGGACTCCGTCGCGACGACGTAGATCTGCGCCGGCTGTCCGATGCGCGCGGGATCGACCACGCGGGGATCGGCACAGCCGGAGAGCACGAGGGCGAGCACGAGAGCGCACGCCAAGTGGATCGCGATCGTGGACATCGTGGCCTCCTGTTGCCGCCGCCGACGTCCCTTCCCACACTCATTGTCGGCATCCCGTCAAGTCACCGCCGTTCCATGAAGCGCGCGAGATCGTCGTACCACCGCCGCTGATCGTCGACGGTGAAGTGCGCGTTCGCCGGGCTCGGATTCGGCACCACGAACAACCGGATCGCACCGAGCGCGACGGCCTGCGGCCCCAGCACCGGCGGCGTGTCGACGCGCAGCACGAGATCGGCGAACGGCCGGTACGCGGTGAGCCCGTGAAAGCAGACGACGCGAGGCCGATAGCGCCGCAGTCTCGCGAACAGGCGTGGCGCCCACTCGGCGAAGTCGCGCGGCGTCAGCGTCGAGGCATTCGCGCTCGGCCGCTTCACGACGTCCGTGAACCCGATGCCGAATCGAAGCAGCGCGGCGTCGTGCTCGGGTCCGAGCGTCGCCACGTCGAGCGCGCGCCGGATCGGCGCGGACAGGCGCGACCGCGAGAACGCCGGCCAGAACCGGCTCGTGATCCGCGCGAAGTAATGACCGCGTGCGAGCGAGAACGTCCCGGGATTGATGCCGACGAAGACGAGGTCGAGCCCGGGCGCGAGATAGTCCGGCAGCGTCGGAAACGGATAGCGGATGCGGGCCGGACGGATCGTGCTCAGGAAAAAAACGGAACGAGCGCGAGCGCCGCGCCGCCCGCGACGACGGACGCGATCTGCCCCGCGGTGTTGGCGCCCGCCGCATGCATGATCAGATGGTTGTGCGGATTCGCTTCGAGTCCGACCTTCTGCACGACGCGCGCGCACATCGGAAACGCGGAGATCCCCGCGGCGCCGATCAGGGGATTGATCGTGCGGCCGGACGCGACGTACATCACCTTGCCGAAGAGCACGCCCGCCGCCGTGCCGACGGCGAACGCGACGACACCCATGACGTAGATCATGATCGTCTCGGCGCGCAGGAAGTCGGCGGCCACCATCATGCCGCCGACCGCGAGGCCGAGCAGGATCGTGACGATGTTCGCGAGCTCGTTCTGTGCGGCCTGGGACAGGCGCTCGACGACACCCGATTCGCGCAGCAGGTTTCCGAACATCAGCGTGCCGATGAGCGGCGTCGCCTTCGGTGCGATGAGCCCGACGACCAGGATCGTGACGATCGGAAACAGGATGCGCGTGCGCTTCGAGACACGGCGCGCGCGCGCCGACATGACGAGCCGTCGCTCCGCCGGAGTCGTGAGCGCGCGCATGATCGGCGGCTGGATGATCGGCACCAGCGCCATGTAGGAGTACGCGGCGACGATGATGGCCGCCGCGTACTTCGTCCCCAGCACCGTCGCGACGTAGATCGACGTCGGCCCGTCGGCCGAGCCGATGATGCCGATCGACACGGCGTCCTTGAACGTGAAGTCGAAGAGCCGCAGGCCGCCGTCACCGAGGAAGTACGCCATGAAGAACGTCCCGAAGATGCCGAACTGCGCCGCCGCGCCGAGGAAGACCGTGTACGGACGCTCGAGCAGCGAGCCGAAGTCGATCATGGCGCCGACGCCGATGAAGATCAGGAGCGGAAACAGCTCCGTGTCGATGCCGACGCGCCGCAGCACCGCGAGGAACCCGTCCGCCTCCGTGAGTCCGCCGAGCGGGATGTTCGCGAGCATGATGCCCGTGCCGATCGGCACCAGCAGCACGGGCTCGACGGTTTTCGCGATGCCGAGATAGATGAGGAGGCCGCCGAGGCCCAGCATCACGGCGGCCTGCCACGTCAGCGCGAGGACGCCGAGAAACTCGTGGTCAGGCATTCCGCGGTTTCGTGTCCGGCGGCGGGGTCAGCCAGCGGTTGAGCGCGGTCATCACGATGACCAGCAGGCTCAGCGTGGCGAAGACGATGCCCATGCCGGCCAGCACGAACCACGTGGCGTGGAGCAGTCTCAGCCCTCGATGACCGCGAGCGTGTCGCCGGCCTCGACGGCCTGGCCGGCAGCGACGGGCACTGCCTTCACCGTGCCGCTCACCGGCGCGACGATCGGCAGCTCCATCTTGAGCGCTTCGAGCACGCAGACGCGGTCGCCTTCGGCGACGGACGCGCCCGCCGTCGCGAGCACGCGAAGGACTTTTCCGGCGGCGGGGGCTTCGACGATGTGTTCGGCCATCGGTCTCCTCGAGTCGGCGCACGCTAGCATGCGCCGCCGGGCGCGGTCAACGCGCCGGCCGGCTCAGACGCGCTGATTCATTCGCTCCGTACGGCGGTCTGCGCGTCGCCGACCCCGTGACGGCGGTGATACTGTTGCAGGTCGCCGGGCCTCGAGGACGGCGTCTCATCCAGGAGGTCGAGTCGATGCAGTTCGAGCTATCGGACGAGCTGAAGGCGCTCGCACAGGTCGTGCGCGAGTTCGCGAGCGAGAAGATCACGCCGTTCGTCGAGGAGTGGGATCGCGCGCACTACTTCCCGTACGAGGAAGTCGTCAAGCCGATGGGCGAGATGGGCCTGCTCGGGACCGTGATCCCCGAGGCGTACGGCGGCAACGACATGGGCTGGCTCGCGACGATGATCGTGACCGAGGAGATCGCGCGCGCGTGCAGCTCGCTGCGCGTGCAGATCAACATGGAGACGGTCGGCTGCGCGTTCCCGATCCTGCGCTACGGCTCGGAGGCGCTCAAGCAGAAGTACATCCCGAAGCTCGTCAGCGGCGAGTACCTCGGGGGCTTCGCCATCACCGAGGCGACGGCAGGGTCGGACGTCATCGGCATGAAGTCGCGCGCCGAGGACAAGGGCGACCACTGGCGGCTGAACGGCGCCAAGGGCTGGATCTCGAACTCGAACATCGCCGACGTCGTCATCTATTACGCGCACACCGACAAGAGCGGCCGCGGACGGTCGCTCTCGGCGTTCGTCGTCGAGCTCAAGAACGTCGAGGGCGTCATCACCGAGGCCTGGGACAAGCTCGGCACGCACATGTCGCCGACGGGCGGCATCACGCTCGAGAACGTGCGCGTCCCGAAGGAAAACATCCTCGGCAGTCCGGGCGACGGCGCCGGCATCGTCTTCGGCTCGCTCAACCAGACGCGGCTGCAGGCGGCCGCCGGCGCCGTGGGGCTCGCGCAGGCGTGTCTGGACGAAGTCACGAAGTACTGCAACGAGCGCGAGCAGTTCGGCCAGAAGATCGGCCAGTTCCAGATGAACCAGGACATGGTCGCGCAGATGGTGACCGAGATCGAAGCCGCGCGGCTCCTCGTCTACCGGGCCGCGTGGCAGAAGGACCAGGGGCAGCTCGGGAACGCGCTCGAGGTCGCGCAGGCGAAGTACTTCGCGGGCGAGGTCGTGAACAAGGCCGCGAACTACGCGATGCGCATCCTCGGCGCGTACGGATACTCGATCGAGTATCCCGTGCAGCGCTTCTACCGCGACGCGCCGACGTACTTCATGGTCGAGGGCTCCGCGAACATCTGCAAGATGATCATCGCGCTCGACCAGCTCGGCTATCGCAAGGCCAATCGATAACGTCAGGGGCCCCGACATGGCCCCCGACACCCCAACGCTCGGACACGCCCCGGCCCAGCCGGGGCGCGCCTCGACAACCGTTAGGAGGCCGCCGCATGCGCCAGTACTTCGAGACCATGAATCCGCTCGGGAAGCCGCTCAAGCCCGCCGACGTCGAGGAGATGGCGGACAACCGCGAGCGGGTCGCCGCGGTGCTGAAGGACCTCGACGCCGAGCTCGCGCGCGTGAAGAACGCCGGCATTCCCGCGGCGAAGGTCCGCGAGCGCGGCGAGATGACGGTGTGGGACCGCATCGAATACCTCGTCGATCCCGGATCGTTCGCTCCGCTGCACACGCTCTACAACCCGCGGCAGAACGAGGAAGGCACGACCGGCGTCGTCGACGGCCTCGCGAAGATCGGCGGCAAGTGGTGCGTGGTGGTCGGCTTCGACAACAAGGTGCTGGCCGGGGCGTGGATCGCGGGCCAGGCCGAGAACCAGCTGCGCGTCACCGATCTGGCCAAGCGACTGCGCGTGCCGCTCGTATGGCTCGTGAACTGCTCGGGCGTGAAGCTCACCGAGCAGGACGAGGTCTATCCCGATCGCCGCGGCAACGGCACGACGTTTTTCCGACACGCGGAGCTCGAGAAGCTCGGCGTGCCGATCCTCGCCGGCATCTACGGCACGAACCCGGCGGGCGGCGGGTACCAGAGCATCAGTCCGACGGTGCTGTTCGCGCACAAGAACGCGAACATGGCCGTCGGCGGCGGCGGCATCGTCAGCGGCATGAGCCCGAAGGGCGGCTTCGACGAGGAAGCGGCCGACCAGATCATCGAAGGCGTCCGCCGCTACAAGGAAACGCCGCCCGGCAGCGTGCGCATTCATCACGACGTCACCGGCTTCTTCAAGCGCGTGTTCGACAAGGAGACGGAAGTGCTCGACGCGCTGAAAGCCGCGATGGCGCAGATGCCGGCCTACGATCCGGGCTTCTTCCGCGTCGCGGCGCCGGCCGAGCCGAAGTATTCCGTCACGGACCTGGCGTCGATCGTGCCGCTCAACCAGAAGGCGGTCTACAGCATCGAGGACGTGCTCGCCCGGCTCGTGGACGGCAGCGAGCATCTCGAGTTCCGGCCGGCCTTCGGCCCCGAGGTCTACACGGGCCTCGTGAAGGTCGACGGGTTCCTCGTCGGCGTGATCGGGAATCGGCAGGGCCTGCTCGGCACGAGCTATCCCGAGTACACGACCGACTACATCGGCATCGGCGGCAAGCTCTACCGCCAGGGCCTCATCAAGATGAACGAGTTCGTCACGCAGTGCGGGCGCGACCGCGTGCCGATCATCTGGTTCCAGGACACGACCGGCATCGACGTCGGCGACACGGCCGAGCAGGCGGAGCTGCTCGCGCTCGGGCAGTCGCTCATCTACTCCATCGAGCAGACGGACACTCCGATGATGCTCGTCGTCGTGCGCAAGGGCTCGGCCGCCGCGCACTACGTCATGGGCGGGCCCACGGCGAACAACAACAACGCGTTCACGCTCGGCACGCCGGCGACCGAGATCTACGTGATGCACGGCGAGACGGCGGCGGTCGCGTCCTACTCGCGGCGGCTGCTGCGCGAGAAGGACGCGGGGAAGCCGCTCAAGCCGGTGATCGACCAGATGAACGCGCTGGCGAAGCAGTACTACGACGAGTCACGCCCGATCTACTGCGCGATCCGCGGCTTCATCGACGAGGTGGTGCGCTTCGACGACATCCGCCGCTACATGGTCGCGTTCGCCGGGTCGGCCTACCAGAACCCGGCGTCGATCTGCCCGCACCACCACATGCTGCTGCCGCGCATGATCCGGTCGCAGATCGTGAAGGGCCAGGAGCGACCGAAGAAAGCGCGCTGACCGGGTCGACTAGCGGTCGGTCAGGTCCTTCGCCGTCACCGAGGTCCGCGGGACGGCGAGGAGCACGCAGAGCGCGACGATGAGAATCGCCGCGTGATAGATGTGCACGGGCGTGTTGTACGCGACGAACGCGTCGACGACGTGCCGCGGCGGCTCCGTCGGGCTCCGTAGCACGGCGGCCTCGAGCGCGGCGAAGCCCGACAGGTAGTGCACCGTCGGCCACGAGATCGACGCGAGGCCGACCAGCAGTCCCGGAATGGTCGAGCGCCGCCCGACGAGCGACGCCACCGCGAAGGCGACGCCGGCGAGCACCTGCAGTCCGGCGAGCGCGTAGAAGATGTCGAGCGTCGCACTGCCCTCACGGAACGCCGGGTACGTCTCGGCCAGCGTGCGCGCGCGCCCGGACGTGAGCAGCCAGTCGAAGAAGCGGCCGAGCAGCAGCGAGTGCCCGAGGAAGAAGCCGCCGACGAGTCCGGTCGTCGCCGTCGCCAGCGCCCACGAAGGCCAGTAGAGTCTGTTCACGCCCGTGATGGTCGCCCGGCCGTCACAGCCGGATCGGGTTGAAGTCCGTACGGTGGTCGAACGTGTCGATCTGCTCGCGCGCCTTGAGCCACCCCACGACGACGTACGTGAGCGGCGTCGCGCCGATCTCGTAGAGCACTTTCACGAGCCACTGTCCGAACATGATGCCGCCGAGCGCGCCGGCGGGGACGGTGCCGCCGAACGCGATCGCGACGAACACCGCGGTGTCGAGCGCCTGCCCGACGATGGTGGACCCGATCGTGCGCGTCCAGAGCCACCGCCCGCCCGTGGCGATCTTCATCTTCGCGAGCACGAACGAATTGGCGAACTCACCGCCGAGATACGCGACGAACGATGCGAGCACGATGCGCGGCGTCTGACTGAAGATCTCGTCCCACGCGGCCTGGCCCGGCCAGAACGGAGCGGCCGGAATGAGACCGGCGATCCAGATCGCGGCCACCATGACGGCGTTGCACGCGAAGCCGAGCCAGATCACGCGGCGCGCCGCCGCGTAGCCCCACACTTCGGTGAGCACGTCACCGACGATGTACGAGATCGGAAAGACGATGACCGCGACGGGCACGACGGCCCCGCCGAGGATGACGAGCTTCACCGCGATCGTGTTCGCGGTGAGCAGGCACGCGATGAACAGCCCGGCGACGGTGACGAACCGCCAGCTCATGCCGACGATTCTAGTCGCGTCGCCGGGTGACGCGCGTCAATTCGCGACGACGACCTGCCGCGAGCCCGTTCTCGACGTGCAATCGCCTGCGGCCCCGGTGCATGCTGACGGCATGATTTCTCGACGGTCCTTCGTCGCGCTCGGCGGCGTGCTCGTCGTCGCCGCCTGCCGGACGGCCGCGCCGCCCGTCGCCTGGCAGTCCCCGATCGGGAAAGAGCACGTGCTGGCTGGCAGAATCTGGGACGTCCCGCGGAGCCGGTTCGTCGACGAAGCGACGGCTTCGGCGCGGCTGGTGAAGGCCCACTACGTCCTGCTCGGCGAAAAGCACGATAACGCCGACCACCATCGCCTCCAGGCGCGGGTCGTCCAGTCCGTCTTCGCCGCCGGCCGGCGGCCCGCCATCGTCTTCGAGATGTTCACGAGCGCGCAGGCCGCGGCGCTCGCGCGCCATCTGGCCGAGCGGCCCCGCGATGCTGCCGGCATCGCCGAGGCCGTGAACTGGAAGGCGTCCGGTTGGCCCGACTGGGCGATGTATCAGCCGATCGCGGCGGCCGCGCTGGACGCCGGCGCGCCGATCGTCGCCGCCAACCTCGACGCCGATCAGGTCCGCGCGGTACGCCGCGACGGCGTGGCGGCGCTCGATCGCGCGTTCGTCGCGCGCTACCGGCTCGACACGCCGACGCCGCCGGACGTCGAGCGCGCGATGGCCGACGAAATCCGCGACGCGCACTGCGGACATGCGCCCGACCGCATGCTGCCCGGCATGATCACCGTGCAGCGTGCGCGCGACGCGCGGTTCGCCGACGTCCTGCGCGACGCGTCGGCGGACGGCGGCATCCTCATCGCGGGCGGCGGCCACGTGCGGAACGATCGCGGCGTCCCGGTGTTCCTGCGCCACGCGACGCCGGACCCGCGCGTGATCTCGGTCGCGTTCCTCGAGGTCGACACCGGGCGCACGCATCCACCGGAGTACGGCGCACGGTTCGGCGGAACGCTGCCCTTCGACTACGTCTGGTTCACGCCGGCGGCGTCGGACGAAGATCCGTGCGAGAAGTTCCGGAAGTCGCTCGAGCGCCTGCGGCGCTGACGGCCGCTAGCCGAGCGCCTGGTGCATCACGCGCGCGACGTTGCCGCCGAGGAGCTTTCGGACGTCCGTCTCCGAAAACCCGTTCGCCAGCAGCGCGGCGGGGACGGCGGCGAAGTCCGTATAGGTCGGGATCGCCGTGAACGTGCTCATGCCCGTCATGTCGGTCGCAATCCCCGTGTGATCGATGCCCGCGACGCTGACGACGTAGCGAAGGTCGGCGAGGAACTGATCGAGCGGCGCGGGCGACGAGACGACCAGCGGCCAGACGGCGATCACCCCGCCTTTCGTCGCGACGTCCCGCAGCGAGTCGTCGCCCAGGTGGCGCTTGAACGGACGCCGCGCCCACGGTCCGGTGTGCGACACGACGATCGGTGTGCGGGACGCGTCGAGAATGCCGCGCAGCGTGTCGCGGGCGGCGTGCGCGCCGTCGACGACCATGCCGAGGCGATTCATCTCGCGCGCGACCGCGGCGCCCGTATCCGTGAGGCGCCCGTGACGCGCGGGCTCCGTCTGGATGTCGCCGAGCTCGTTGACGCGGTAGTGCACGATCTGGATCGACCGCACGCCGAGGTCGTACATCTCGCGCACGCGCTCGATCCTTCCCTCGAGCGGATCACCGCCCTCGATGGCCAGCAGCGCGGCGGGCTCGGCGCGGGTGGCCAGCAGCGACAGGTCACGACGGCTGGTGACGAGTCGTGTGGCGCCCTCCCTGACCCGGGCCCGGACACGCTCGAGCTGGCCGATCGTCGATCGGTGGAGCTCGCCGGGACGCGGATCACGGTGGTTACGAATGCCGCCGGGCTCCCGGCGGATCACCGCGCCGTCGCCGACGGCGGCGAAGAAGGCGCACCGGACGTTCGCACGCCGCATCTCGTCCAGCGCAGCGAGCGGCAACCCACCGGTGACGACACGCGTGAATGCGCCGGGGTGCGAGTGGGGATCGACGATCGGCCCGAGCGCCGCAGCCGCCTGCCGGTGCAGATCGACCTCGCGCTTCGCCGCGGCGTCCACCGTCGGCCCGGCGCACGCGGTGGCGATCGCTCCCAGCGCCGCGGTCAGGAATGCGCGGCGCGACGCGGGATCGCCCGTGCAGCAGGTCACGCCTTGGCCTGCTTCCAGCGGGCGACCTTCTCCTCCAGCCGCGGCATGCGCTGCGACGCATCGATGATGAAGCGGTCGTGCGTGCCCTTGCCGCACTCGTCGAGCTCGTCGCGCACCTCGACGCGGAACGACAGCCGCCGCCGATCGATCGCGGTGAGCTCGACGGTGATCGTGAGCGTCATGCCGACGGGCGTGGCCGCGAGGTGCGAGACGTCGACGCGCGTTCCGACCGTCGTCTGGCCTGCCGGCAGATAGGGCTGCGTGCCCTCGATCGCGGTCTGCTCGATGAGCCGGATCATGTCGGGCGTGGAGAGCACGCGAATCGGCTCGTGGCGCAGATGCGAGGGCGTCATGTCGTCGGTCACGGTGATGGCGCGCGTGTACGCGAAGCCGACCTCGAGCTTCTTGTCGCTCATGGCGCCCTCCGGCCTCCCGCGCTATCGAGCAGCGTCACGGCTCCGCCGGGGCGCTTGCGAGCGCTTGGGGGTATGGGGGCCATTTCGGGGCCCCCATCTCGATCAGACATTCGTCACGATGGACGCCGGCTCCTCGTTCAGCGCCCGTTTGAGCGCGGTGGCGAGCGCGGCGTCGTGGGTGTGATCCATCGCGAAGATGCGGCACTGCGCAACCTTGCCGGGCAGGTATTTCAGGATCTCCGTCAGCGGCTCTTCGGACACGCGCTTCGTCGCCGCGTCGTACACGTAGATCTGCCGGTCGCCCATCTTCAACGGGTTGAGCGGCCGGGGGTCCTGCAGCGCCATGTCGATGCGGAAGTCGAAGTGTCGGAGCTCCGCCGGCAGGAAGTGCCGCACGCGCTCCTCGACCGTCCTCGCGTCGAGGAAGCCGTGGCCCTTGCGCGCTTCGAACTGGTCCAGCACTTCTTCGCCCGACATGCGCCACTTGAGCCGGCGATCGAGCACGTGCCGCCATTCCGCGCCGAGCTTCTGCCGCTCCGGGTCGTCCGAGTCGTGCCACCGGCCGACCTCCTCGAGCAGCGTCCATTCCGTCAGGTGCAGGTACGGATGGAGGTCCTTCCGGGGGTCGTAGGGGAACGCGATCCGCATCGTGTCGCGGAAGATGTCTTTCAAATGCAGGTCGATGCCGCGCGTCGTCCGGTGGTAGTACACGTTCGTGTACATGTAGAAGCGCGCGTTCAGGAACATCGTGAAGGCCTGCAGCCCGCTGCGGTCGAGCGTCAGCCCCTTCTCGGAGAAGAACGCGTAATAGATGATGCGCTCGATGTCGATCGGGCCGATGGCCACGCCGCACATGTAGGCGTCGCGCAGCACGTAGTCCATGTTGTCGGCGGTGAACACCCCGGACAGGAGCGGCTTCAGGAACGACAGCCACTTCGGGTGCGAGTCGAGCGGCTGCGTGTACGACTTCCCCATCAGGTAGCAGATCCATTCCGGATCGATGCGCTCGTCGGCGGCGAACACGCCGTTCGGGCTCCGCCTCATCGAGCGCAGGACGTCGCCGAGGTCCTCGCGGATGATGCGCTGGCCGACGAGCTCGTGGGTCAGGTCGTAGTCGACGAGGAAGTTGTCGTCGAAGAAGTGGCCGAACGGCCCGTGGCCGACGTCGTGGAGCAGGCCCGACATCCGCAGCAGCTCCTCGAAGAGCGCCGCGGACGGCGCCTGGCGGCCGAAGATCGCCCGCAGCGACGGATACAGCTGCAGCGCGAGCCGGCCGGCGAGGTGCATCGCCCCGAGCGAATGCTGAAAGCGGCTGTGCTCCGCCGCGGGAAACACCCAGCGCGCCGACTGGAGCTGCGGAATGCGCCGCAGGCGCTGTACCCACGGCGTGTCGATCACGTCCTGCTCGGTGGACTCCCCCGCCAGACCGTCGGGCCGCGTGTACAGGATGTATTGATGGATGGGGTCGGCGATGAGCCCGCGGCCGCGGTACGTGTCGGCGGCGCCCTTCATAGACTCGTCTCGCACACGCTCCGATCCATCGCAGCGTCGGCTCGGCCGTCGAACGGCCTCACCTCCCACTGCGGGCTCCGCGCCGTGCTGCGGCTTCGCCCGCCCTTCATAGACTCGCCTCGCACACGCTCCGCCTGCGGCTCCGCGCCGTGCTGCGGCTTCGCCCAACCATGGCCTGACTCTACCCCACCCGGGCGGTCCTCCCCTAACCGCGCGCCGACTGGGAAACTTTTTTCACGGATTGTGCGCGCGCGGGCCGCCTGTAGCGTGAAGGGTATTCCGCGCGACGGGAATCCATGACCCAGGATTCGTTCGTGCCTCAGACCGACACCGAGCGCCTGCGCCAGACGCTGCGCGATCTCGTCGCGATCACGGCGATGCCGCGGCTCGGATCCGATCTCCAGTGCGCGGAGCTCGTCGCCGCATCGCTCGAACGACTCGTCACGATGCTGCGCGCCGACGTCGGCTACGCGCGGATCAGCTGCGGCGCGGACGCCGACGCGCTCCAGATCGCCCACGTGGCCGGCGTCGGGCTGCGCGGCGACGACGCCGCCCCGATCGGCCGCGTGCTCGACGAGTGGCTCGACACGCCGACCATTGCGCTGAGCCCCGGCGTCGCGCATCCCACCGACCCGCACGCGAAGATCGCGCTCGTCACGATTCCGTTCAGCGCCGCGGGCCGGAACGGCGTGGTGGCGATCGGCGGCACGCGCGACGCCTTCCCGTCGGACACCGAGCGGCTCATCCTGGAGATCGCGGCGAACCATGCCGTCATCGCGCTGCACGGCGCGACGGTCTCGGCCAATCAGGAGCGCCAGGCGCAGCAGCTGCGGCGCAGCGAGGAGCGCTACCGGACGCTGCTGTCGAACCTGCCGGGTGTCGCGTATCGCGCCCGCGCCGAGACCGGGTGGCCGATCGAGTATCTCGGCGCCGGTGTCATCGACCTCACCGGGTACGCGATCGACGACTTCATCGGCGCGCCGCCGCGCCGGCGATTCCGCGAGCTCATCCACCCCGACGATCGTGCCGGCGTGAGAACGCGAATCAAAGCCGCCCTCGCCGAGCGTCAGCCGTACGAGAACATCTTCCGGGTCGCGACGCCCGCCAGCGCCGACCGCTGGCTCTGGGATCGCGGCCAGGGACTGTACGACGACGACGGCCGGCTCGTCGCGATCGAAGGCTTCATCACCGAGATCACCGCGCTCAATCGCGCCGAAGCGAACCTGCGCGAGCAGACCGACGCGCTCGAGACGGTCAACCACGTCAGCCGGCTCCTGTCCGCCGAGCTCGACTATCAGGCGCTCGTGCAGGCGGTCACCGACGCGGCCACGCGGCTGACGCACGCGGCCTTCGGCGCGTTCTTCTATAACGTGCTGAACGAGCGCGGCGAGTCCTACATGCTCTACGCGCTGTCCGGCGTGTCGCGCGAGAGCTTCCAGGACTTTCCGATGCCGCGGAACACGCCGCTGTTCGCGCCGACGTTCTGCGGCGAAGGCCCGGTGCGGATCGACGACGTGCGGAAGGATCCGCGCTTCGGCAGCAACCCGCCGTATCACGGCATGCCGGCCGGTCATCTGCCGGTGCGCAGCTATCTCGCCGTGCCGGTCGTCTCGCGGCGCGGCGAAGTCCTGGGCGGGCTCTTCTTCGGACATCCGCAGCCCGCGATGTTCACGGAGCGCGCCGAGCAGATCGCCGTCGCGCTCGCCGCGCAGGCGGCCATCGCGATGGACAACGCGCGCCTCTATGAAAAGGAGATGCGCGCGCGGGCGGACGCCGAGACGGCCAACCGCAGCAAGGACGAGTTCCTCGCCACGCTCTCACACGAGCTCCGCACGCCGCTCAACGCGGTGCTCGGGTGGACGGTGATGCTGCGCGCGGGCCAGCTCGACGAGCCGACGCGGGCGCGGGCGCTGCAGGCGATCGAACGGAACGCGCGCGGGCAGGCGCAGCTCATCGAGGACCTGCTCGACATCTCGCGGATCGTCGCCGGCAAGCTGCTCCTCGAGTCTCGCCCGGTCGACCTGGGCGCCGTGACGGAGGCCGCGCTCGACGCCCTGCGCCCGGCCGCCGATGCGCGCCGGATCGAGCTGTCGGTCGCCGTCGACGACGGCGCGATCCCGGTGATCGGGGACCCGGCGCGCCTGCAGCAGATCATCTGGAATCTCCTGTCGAACGCGGTGAAGTTCACGCCGGAGGGCGGCCGCGTCGCGCTGCGGGTGACGTCGGGCTCCGAGTACACCGACATCGTCGTGAGCGACACCGGCCTCGGCATCACCGCCGACGTCCTTCCCTACGTGTTCGATCGGTTCCGGCAGGGCGACAGCAGCAGCACGCGCCGCCACGGCGGGCTCGGGCTCGGCCTGGCGCTGGTGAAACACCTCACCGAGCTGCATGGCGGCAGCGTCGCCGTGCAGAGCGACGGCCCCGGCCACGGGGCGACGTTCACGGTGCGCCTGCCGTTCCGCCACGGCGCGGAGCCCGGCGCGTCGGCGATCACCGGCCGGCGCGGCACGCACGCCGCCGAGGCCGCCATCGCCGGTCTCCGCATCCTCGTCGTCGACGGCGATCGCGAGGCCCGCGAGCTGTTCTCCACCGTCTTCGCGCGGCGCGGCGCGGACGTGCAGACGGCAGGCCTCGAGAGCGAGGCGCTGGCGATCGTCGCCGCGTGGGCGCCCGACGTGCTCGTGTGCGATCTCGAGATCCCGGGCGAGGGCGGGTTCGCGTTGCTGCAGAAGCTGCGGGCGTTCGACGCGGAATGCGGGCGCGTGACGCCCGCGATCGCCGTGTCCGCCTACGACGGCGTCGACGACCGCATGCGCGCGATCGCCGCGGGCTTCCGGATGCACGTGTCGAAGCCCGTCGATCCGGCGGAGCTCGCGCTGATCATCGCGAGCGTCGCCGGGCGCATTCCGTGAGTGGCTCGTCCGTTCACGGCATCACCGCTCCGCCGCTCGGGTGGAGCACCTGCCCCGTGAGGTAGCCCGCCTCGTCCGACGCGAGAAACACGACGCACGCGCCGACGTCGTCGAGCGAGCCGAGCCGATGCACCGGCAGCTCCTCGATGCGCCGCGCGCGATAGTCCGGCGTCATGACGTTCCGGCTCATGTCGGTCTCGATGCCGCCGGGCGCGATCGCGTTGACCGTGACGCCGTGGTGGCCGAACTCGCGCGCGATCGCCTTCGTGAACGACTCCACCGCGCCCTTCGTCGCCGAGTAGACCGCGAAGCCCATGCGGCCGATCGAGCCGAGCCGCGCGAGCTGCGACGACAGATTGATGATGCGGCCCCGTCGGCGCTCGACCATGCCCGGAAGCACGGCGCGCGTACACAGCATCGTGCCCATGACGTTGATCGACATCATGTCCGTCCAGCGGTCGAGCGGGACGTCGAGGAACGGACCGGGCGTCATCACGCCGGCGTTGTTGACGAGGATGTCGATCCGGCCGAGCTCGGCGAGCGTTCCGGCGACGAGCCGATCGACGTCCTCCGCACGCGCGACGTCGGCCTGAAGCACGACGGCCCGGCGGCCGAGCGCGCGGATCGTGTCGGCGACGCCGCCGGCCTGCTTCGCGCTCACGCGGTAGTTGACGGCGACGTCGGCGCCTTCGCGCGCGAGCGCCGTGGCGATGGCGGCGCCGAAGCCGCGGCCCGCGCCCGTCACGAGCGCCACGCGGCCGGCCAGGCGGGTCATCGCAGCGGCGGCGCTAAAGGAACCTCGCGGAATTGGTTGACGGCCCCGGCGCCCGCCGCCGCTGCTGGCGAGCCGTCGTCGCCGTGCTCGTTCCGACGCAGGACGAGCGAGGCTCGCGGATCGGTTCTCTCTCGCGCGGCCCCCGAGTCGGGGATGGGGGGTCGAAGCTCGTCCTGCCTCGGAACGAGCTA
>JACPCW010000143.1 GCA_016184365.1 Candidatus Rokuibacteriota bacterium | reverse complement strand
AGACGATGCGGCTCAGCACGCAACGTCCGAATTCATCGGTGCCGAGGGGGAAGCGCAGCGACGGGCTCTGCAGCGAATCGGGCAGGGATTGTCTGATGGGGTCGTTCGGCGCCAGCCAGGGCGCGAGCAGTGCGATGAGCACGAACGCCGCGATCACGGAGAGCCCGGCCAGCGCGAGGCGGTGCGTGTAGAAGCGCCGCCACGTCCTATTCATAGCGGATTCTCGGATCGAGCCAGCCGTAGAGGAGATCCACGACGAGATTGATCAGCACGAAGACCACCGCGACCAGCAGCACGCAGCCCTGCACGACCGGGTAGTCGCGCTGGAGGATCGACGTGATGGCGAGACGTCCGACGCCGGGCCACGCGAAGATCGTCTCCGTCACCACGGCGCCGCCGAGCAGGAAGCCGTACTGGAGCCCCACCACGGTCACGACGGGAATGAGCGCGTTCTTGAGCGCGTGCTTGCCGACCACCTTCGCCTCCGCCACGCCCTTGGCTCGCGCGGTCACGAGCTCCTGCTCGTGCCGATGGAACTCCGCCGTCGGCCCCGCGAAGAGGATCGTGCGTCCTGTCGCCGGCGGGGAGGTTGGCGAACCTGAAAGATAGACCGCGTGAACGGTGGCGCGTCGGGTTGTCGCGCGCCACTCTAGGAACTGGACGTCGATCCGACGCGAGCGTCCCGGCGCCGCTGGGGCCGGACTACGAAGACCAACGGCATGTTGAAGCCGTCGTAACCCGCCGGGGTCACCACCGCACTGATGGTTCCCGCCAGCCGTCGTCCGGCGAATCCTTGACGCGGACGGGATACTGCAGTCGGTGCTCCGCAGTCTCCCGGCCCCCGCTGTCGACCGAGATGCTCGCCCCGCGCTTTCCGTGATCGTCCCGGTGCGCGACGAAGCCGCGAGCGTGCCCGTGCTCGTCGACGAGCTGCGAAGCGTGCTCGACGTCCTCGGGCGTCCCGCCGAGATCGTCTTCGTCGACGACGCCAGCACGGACGGGAGCGCCGCGGTCATCCGTCGGCTCGCGGCGTGCGACGCCCGCGTGCGCCTGGTCCGCTTCTCGCGCCACGGCGGGTTGTCGGCGGCGCTGTACGCGGGCTTCCAGGCCGCGCGCGGCGACATCCTCGTGACGCTCGATGCCGACCTCCAGAACGACCCCCGCGACCTCGTCCCGCTGCTCGATGCGCTGGCCGACGCGGACGCGGTGATCGGCTGGCGGCGCGTCCGGCGCGATCCGTGGCTGCGCCGGGCCTCGTCGGCCGTCGCCAACGCGATCCGCAACGCCGTCACCGGCGACCGGATCCGCGACGGCGGCTGCGGTCTCCGCGCGATCCGGCGCCACTGTCTCGGTGATCTGCCGGCGTTCGACGGGATGCACCGCTTCATCGCCACGCTCCTGCGTGCGGCCGGCCGGCGCGTGGCGCAGGTGCCCGCCCGTCATCGGCCGCGCCGCTTCGGTCGATCGCACTTCGGGATCCGCAACCGGGCGCTCGTCACGTTCATCGACCTGCTCGCCGTCCGGTGGCTTCTCGCCCGGCGGCTGTCGTACGAGGTGGACACGGGCGAGACGCGGGCCGTCAGTCCCGTCGGGCGCGGCGTGCGGAATCGCGGCCCGGCGCGCGCGCACGGCGTGGCGCGGCGGCTCGCCGTGTTCTGGATCGCCGCCGCCGTGCTGCTCGGCGGCTGGGCGCTCGTCGCCGGCACGGGTCCGGGCCTCGCTCCCGACGCCGGCCTCACCGAGGCGACCCTGTTCCCACGCCGTCCGCCGGGCGAGGTGATCACGCTCTGGCTCCATTGGGACGCGGCGGCGGGCGAGCAGGCGTGGGCCGTGCTCGAGACCGCGCGCCCGCGGGCGCCATCCGACGCGCTCTCGTGGCGGCGCCGTATCCATCCCGGCTGGAATCAGCTCGTGTGGAGCGACGTGCCGACGTTGCCGGCCGACGAGCCGATCCGGCTCGCGTTCGACGGCGGGCCGGCGGGCGCGTGGCGGATCACGGCGCTGCGGGCGGACGGGGGCTACGGGCTGCACCATCTCACGTCGCTGCGCGGTCTCCTGCTTGCGCTCGGCATCGCCGCCGTCGCCGGCGTCGCCGGCATCCTCGGGCCGCGGCCACGGAGATCCCGCGCGCGGTGGTGGTGGGCTGCGGTCGGCGCCGCCGCGGCGATCGCCGCGGCGCTGCGGCTGCACACGCTGGCGCTGCAGAGCTTCTGGTTCGACGAGGTGCTGACCGCGATCGGCGCGCAAAGCCTCGCCTGGGTCGTCCACACGCAACATGTCTTCGGCCACCCGCCGCTGTATTACCTCGCCGCGTGGGCGGTGAGCGGCGGCGCGACGGACGAGTGGTCGCTCCGGATGCCCTCGTTCGTGGCCGGTGTCGCGACCGTCGTCGCGGTGGCGTGGCTCGGACACCGGCTCTTCGGACCCCTGTCCGGGCTGGCCGCCGCGCTCGCGCTGTCGGTGTCGCCCTTCCACGTCGAGCTCTCCCAGCTCGCGCGCCCCTACGCCGTCTTCCTGCTCCTGACGGTGCTCTCGCTGGGCGCTCTCCTGAAGGCCATCGAGCGCGGCCGCACGCGCGACTGGCTCCTCTTCTCCGCGCTGCTCGGGCTGGGCCTCTACACCCACTACCTCGCGCTGCAGGTCTTCGCGCTCGAGGGCTTGACGGCCGCGATCCTGCTGGCGCGCCGGCGCTGGCGCGGGCTCGTTCCGGCCGCGCTGTCGTTCACGGGCGCGGCGCTGCTGCTGTCACCGTGGCTGCCCGTGCTGCGCCGCCTCGGCGCGACGCAGCTCGGGCAGGGCGACCTGCCGGCGCAGCTGCTGCACGAGCTCGTCGCCCGGGTGTTCGCCCCGCAGTTCCTCGGGCCCGGGCTCGGGACGGTCATCGGACTCGCGCTGCTCGGGTGCGGGATCGCCGCCCTCGTCACGCGGCCCGCGCTCGCGCTCGTCGCGCTGCTGTGGCTGGCGCTGCCGCCGGTCGTGCTGTGGCTCCTCCAGCCCGCGCACTTCGTCGCCGGCCGTCACCTCGCGTTCGCGTTGCCGATGGTGATGCTGCTCCTCGGGCACGGTGTCGCTGTGCTGGCCGGCGCGTCCGGCCGCGCCATCCGCGTCCTCGGCGAACCGGCTGCGCTGGCGCCGCGGCTGGCGACGGCCGTCGCCATGGTCGTGGTCGCCGCCGGCGTGGTGGCGTGGAGCGCGCCGTCCGCCGACACCTTGCGCCATTACTACCAGTGGCGCTACGGCATCGACTGGCGCACGGTCGCGACGGTCCTGGATCGCCTGATCCCGGAGGACGCGGCCGTGTCGGCGACGGTCGGCGCCCTGTACCCCCTGCGTCACTACTGGAGCCTGCGCGTCGCCGAACTCGATGATGGCGACCTCCTGCGCCCCCCGCCGCAGGGCGCCGAGCACTACCTCGTCGTCGCGGGCGGCGCGTGGCATCGCCCGCCGGGGCTCGACGCGTGGCTCGACACCCACGGCGTGAGAGTCGGGGAGCTGCCGCCGTCGTGGAGCGTGCCGGGACTCGAGATCTATCGCGTGCGTCGCACCGGCGCCCCGGCGCGCGGCGACGGCGCCCGCACCGCTCGAGTCGCCCAACCAGAGCGACCTGGTCGCGCTGTTCGTCCGGGGGTATGAGATCTCGAAGCCATTCGCGGAGGTCGGGGTGACAGCGCAGGCCGCTTCGCGCCCCACGGCGTGTGCAACCCGACTCCCTACGAGCTGGCCTGCACCTGCTTGAGGAGATCGGGACCGACCTGCGCCTTGAACTGGTTGTGGACCTTCTCGGCCTGCGCGCGGAACGGCGCCGGGTCCGGCTGCGTGACCTTCACGCCGTTCGACTTCATGACCTCGATCGCGTCCTCGTTGGCGCGCGTCGCCTTGGCGCGATTCGCCGCCTGCCCGGCCTTCGCCGCTTCCATCACGACGTTCTGGAGCTCGGGCGAGAGGGCCTTCCACTTGTCGATGTTGATCATCATCACGAGCGCCGTGAAGATGTGGTGGATGACGGCGAGGTGCTTCGCGACCTCGTAGAGCTTCGAGTCGCGCATGCCGATCGGGTTCGTGTCGACGGCGTCGATCGTGCCCTGCTGGAGACCGGTGTAGACCTCCGGCCACGCCATCGGGACGGGGTTCGCGCCCACCGCACGCCACGTCGCCACGTAGATCGGGTTCTCGATCACGCGCACCTTGAGGCCCTTGACGTCCGGGAGCGCGTTGACCGCGCGCGGCTTCACGAGGAGCTCGCGATAGGCCCACTCGCCGAACACCAGGCCCTTGACGCCCTTGGGCTCGAGCATGCCCATCATCCGCCGGCCGATGTCGCCGTCGAGCGTGCGATGGACGTGATCGGGGCTCTTCCAGAGGAACGGCAGCTCGGCGAGGCCGAGCGCCCAGGATCGCCATGTCGAGCTCGCCCGTCCGGAGGTTCGCCATCATCTCGGTCTCGCCGCCGAGCTGCGCCTTGTCGAAGAACGTCGCGTTCAGCCGTCCGCCGCTCTTCGCCTTCAGCGTGTCGATGAACGTCAGGCCGAACTCGCCGCCGAGCGCGTCGCGGCTGATCACGATGCCGAGCCGGAAGTTCGGGGCGGCCTGCGCGCGGGCCGGGGTATAGCGTCCGAGCGTGGCGCCGGCGACGGTGGTTCCGATCATGGACAGCGCGGTACGTCGGTTCATGAAACCCTCCGGTGTGGGACGTTGGGGGAGCGCGGACATGTCATGGCCGAGAGATTACGGCATGACCAGGCTCGGCAGCCAGGTCGTGAGCGCGGGGATGAACGTCACCAGCATCAGCGAGAACACCATGGCGGTGAAGATCGGCCAGGCGTACCGCCAGAACTCCGCGAGCGAGATGCCGGAGATCCGGCAGAGCAGGTACATGGTGAGCCCGTACGGCGGCGTGATGAGGCCGATCAGGAGATTGAACACGGTCACGACGCCGAAGTGGACGGGGTCGATGCCGAGCGCCTTGACGGTCGGCATCAGCAATGGCACGAACACGAGCAGGATCGGCACGGTATCGACGACGCAGCCGAGCAGGACGAAGACGACGTTGACGCCGAGCAGGAACAGCGCGGGGCTCGTGGTCAGCCCCGTGATCCAGTCCGCGAGGGCCGTGGCCGCCCCGTAGAGCGTCAGCACCCGCGCGAACGCGGCGGCCGTCGCGATGATGAAGAAGATCGACGCCGTCGTGCGAAGCGTCGCGAGGAACTGCCGGGCCACCGTGTGCAGGGTGAGCTCGCGATAGAGGAACCCGCCGACGACCAGCACCGCGAGCGCGCCCACCACCGCGGCCTCCGTCGGCGTCGCGACGCCGGCGATGATGCTGCCCAGGACGAACACCGGGATCGCGAGCACGGGCAGGCTGATCCATGTCAGGCGCACGCGCTCGCGCATCGGCACCCGCGGCTCGCGCGGATAGCCGCGCCGCCGGGCGACGACGTACGCCTGCGCCATCAGCAGCAGGCCGAGCATCACGCCGGGAATCGCGCCGCCGAGGAAGAGGCGGCCGACCGACGTGTCGGTCGCGGCCGCGAAGATGATGAACGCGATCGACGGCGGGATCAGCGGGCCGATCGTCGCCGCGCCCGCGATGATCGAGGCCGCGTACCCGACCGGGTAGCCGACGCGCTTCATCGCCGGAATCAGGACCGATCCGGTGGCCGCGGCATCGGCGAGATCGGACCCCGACATGCCGGCCATGATCATGTTGACGACCACCGAGACGTGCGCGAGCCCGCCCGAGATGTGGCCGACGAACGCCTTCGCGAAATCGACGAGCCGGCGCGTCACGCCGCTCGCGAGCGCCAGGTCGCCCATCAGGATGAAGAACGGCAGCGCGAGCAGCACGAACGAGTTGATGCCCTGCCACATGGCGGTGGCGAGCGTCGACAGCGGGATCGGCGACGGGCTCAGCACCAGCCCGACGATGGTCGCGGCCGCCAGCGTGAACGCGACGGGCACGCGGAGCACGAAGAGCACGAAGAAGACGCCGAGCGTGATCGCGAGCGGCGGCAAGCCTATCGCTCCAACTCGGTCTCGAGGGGGCTCCAGGTGCGGATCGGCTGGCCGCGCAGGCGGCGCACGATGATCACGAGCGTGTGGACGACCATGATCGTCGCCGCGAGCGCCACCGGCAGGATGAACATCGAGATCGGCATGCCGAGCGAGACCGTGGTCATGATCATCTGCTTCTTGGCCGAGAGCCACCCGTGCCACGCGATCACCGACAGGACGACGAGCGCGACGACGTCGCCGAGGAGCCGCACCGCGAGCTGCAGCCGTGCGGGCAGGGAGTCGTACACGACGGTCATCGCGATGTGATCGTCCGTCCGCTGCAGGATGGCCGCGCCCCAGAGCGCGGTCCAGACGAGCAGGAGACGGGCGAGCTCCTCGGTCCACGGCAGGTCGAGGAACTCCGACAGCGTGTAGCGGACGCTGACCTGGATCGCCGCGGCGTAGAGCATGCCGAGCATCGAGAACAGGCCGAGGAACGCCTCGACGTCTTGCCACGTCGGATGACGCGCCGTCGTCCACGACCGCCGCGCGACCCACGTCAGCCCGAGCGCGCTCAAGGCCGCGAACACCAGCAGCACGACGAGGTTCTGGGGCGGTTCGAATTGCATGACGTGGCGCGAGCGAGCCCGACCGTAGCAAAGGAGTTTCGCGCGTGTCAACGCTCCGCGAACTCCGTGTTATCGTCCCGAGCGATGCCGCGCGTCGCGATCGGTGTCGACATCGGAGGCACGTTCACGGACGTCGTCCTGATCGAGGACGGAACCGGACGCGCGTACTCCGCGAAGGTCCTCACGACGCCGGAGCATCCGGCGACGGCGGTGCTCGAGGGCGTGAACGCGACGCTCGCGCAGGCCGGCGCCGCCCACGCGTCGGCGCGGACGATCGTGCACGGCACGACGCTCGCGACGAACGCGATCATCCAGCGGCGGGGCGCGCGCACCGCGCTGCTGACGACCGCCGGGTTCCGCGACGCGCTCGAGACGGCCCGCGAGCTGCGCTACGACCTCTACGACCTCTTCATCGAGTTTCCCGAGCCGCTCGTGCCGCGCCGCCACCGCCTCGGCGTCAAGGAGCGCACGCGGTACGACGGCGAGGTGCTGGTGCCCGTCGACCGGCGCGACGTCGCCCGCGCGGTGGACGCGCTGGCGCGCGACGGCATCGAGGCGATCGCGGTCTGCTTCCTGCACTCGTATGCCGATGCGCGGAACGAGCAGGCCGCGGCGGAGGTCATTCGCGCGAAGCGGCCCGACGCCTCGGTGTCGCTGTCGTCCGACGTGCTGCCCGAGATCGGCGAGTACGGCCGCGTGTCGACCACCGTCGCGAACGCGTACGTCCAGCCGCTCGTCGCGAGCTACCTCAGCGAGCTGGTCGACGCGCTGCGCGCGCAGGGCTCGCGCGCGGCGTTCTTCGTCATGAGCTCGAGCGGCGGGTCCCTCAGTCTCGAGGTCGCGCGCGCGCTGCCGGTGCGGCTCGTCGAGTCGGGCCCCGCGGCCGGCGTGTCGGTCGCGACCTACTACGCCGAGCGAATGGGGCGCCCCGACGTGCTCGCGTTCGACATGGGCGGGACGACCGCGAAGATCTCGCTCATCACCGCCGGACACCCGACGCGCGCGACGGAGCTCGAGGTCGCGCGGGTCAAGCGGTTCCAGAAGGGCAGCGGGCTGCTGCTGCGCGCGCCGGCCGTCGACCTCATCGAGATCGGCGCCGGCGGCGGCAGCATCGGGCGCGTCGACGCGCTCGGGCTGCTCGCGGTCGGTCCCGACAGCGCGGGCGCCGACCCGGGGCCGGCGTGCTACGCGCGCGGAGGCACCGCGCCGACGGTCACCGACGCGGACCTCGTGCTCGGCTACCTCGATCCCGGCTATTTCCTCGGCGGCGCGATGCGGCTCGACCGCGAGCGCGCCGCGACCGCGATCGCGACGACGGTGGCGGCGCCGCTCGGCGTCGACGTGGTGCGCGCCGCCCGCAGCGTCCACGAGGTCGTCAACGACAACATGGCGAACGCGGCGGCGGTGTACGCGGCCGAGCAGGGCATCGACCTGCGCGGCTACACGCTCCTCGCGTTCGGCGGCGCCGCGCCGGCGCACGCGGCCGACGTGGCGCAGCGGCTCGGCATCTCGGACGTGCGCGTGCCATTCGCGGCCGGCGTGCTGTCCGCGGTCGGCTGTCTCGCGTCGCCGGTGTCGTTCGACTTCAGCTTCGGCTACATGCGCGAGCTGAAGCAGGTGGACTGGAAGGCCGTCGCCGGCCGTCTGGACACGCTCGAGGCCGAGGGACGGCAGCTGCTCGCGCAGGCGGGTATCGAGGACGAGATCACCGTCGCGCGCTCGGCCGACATGCGGTACTTCGGCCAGCGCTACGAGGTGAACGTCGCGCTGCCGGCCGGCGAGCTCGGCACCGATCTCGTGGCCGGCATCCAGGAGGCGTTCTACGAGGCGTACCGCCAGCACTACGGTCGCGAGATCCGTGAAGTGCCGGTCGAGACGGTGAACTGGCGTGTCACCGTGTCGGGACCGCGCCCGGCGCTCGAGCTCGCGTGGTCGAGCCAGGGCGGACAGAGCGGCCCGCGCGCGCACCGTCCGGTGTTCTTCGTCGGCCGGGACGCGGCGATCGACTGCCCGGTGTTCGATCGCTACGCGCTCGCGCCCGGCGCCACGCTCGACGGCCCGGCGATCGTGGAGGACCGTGAGTCGACCACCGTGGTTCCGCCGGGCGCGCGGCTCTCGGTCGACGACCTCCGCACGCTGGTGATCCGTCTGGAAGGAAGGGCATGCTCGACGCCACGACGCTCACGATGCAGTGGAACAAGCTCCTCACGATCGTGGACGAGGCGCAGGCGACGCTGCTCCGCACGGCGTTCTCGCGCATCGTCACGGAGGCGTGGGACTTCAGCTGCGCGCTCTTCGACACGCGCGGCGAGATGATCGCGCAGGGGCGGCACGGCCTTCCGGCGTTCCTCGGCTGCATGTCGCTCGCGCTGCAGGACTTCCTGAAGGCGTATCCGCCCGAGACGCTCGAGCCCGACGACAGCCTCATCACGACCGACCCCTGGATCGGCGCGAGCCAGATCAACGACGTCTTCTTCGTCACGCCGATCTTCCACCGGCGGCGGATCATCGCGTACGCGATGAGCGTGTCGCACTCGCCCGACGTCGGCGGGCGGCTCCTGTCCGCGGACTCCAAGGAGATCTTCGAGGAAGGCTTCCGGTTGCCGATCGTGAAGCTCTTCCGCGCCGGCGAGCCGAACGAGGACCTCTTCCGCATCATCCGGCTCAACGTGCGCATCCCCGACATCGTCGTCGGCGACTTCATGGCGCAGCTCGCGTCGAACACGATCATGGCGCGCCGGGTGGTGGAGTTCGCCGAGGCGCGCGGGCTCGACGACCTCGACGACCTGTTCGCGGAAGTGTGGGCGCGCTCCGATCTGGCCATGCGCCAGGGCATCGCGAGCATTCCGTCCGGGACGTATCGCGGCCAGGTCGAGACGGATGGCTTCGATCAGCCGATCACGCTGAAGTGCGCGGTGACGGTCGCCGGCGAGGACCTCGCGGTCGACTGCGCGGGCTCGTCGCCGCAAGACCAGCACGGCATCAACTGCACGTGGCGCTGGTCGTTCGCGGAGGTCGCGCACGCCGCCATCTGCGTCGCGCGTCCGGCCTCGCCGGTGAACGGCGCGACGCTGAAGCGCATCCGGTTCAGCGCGCCGGAGGGCACCGTGCTGAACGCGACGTACCCGTCGGCGCTGGGCGGCCGCGCGCTCGTGTCGATGTATCTCCAGGGCCTGATCTTCCGCGTGCTCGGTACTGCGGTGCCGGACCGCGTGATCGCCGAGACGGGCACGCCGCCGCACCTGTCCGCGTACATGGGCGTCGGTCACGGCGGTCGCCGCTACGTCGACATCATGTTCCTGAACGGCGGGCTCGGCGCGCGGCCGAACCGCGACGGCGTCTCGTCGCTGGGCTGGCCGGCGAACATCTCGAGCGTGCCGGTCGAGGTGACGGAGAACGAGAAGCCCCTCGTCTTCCTCGAAAAAGAGCTCGCCACCGACTCGGGCGGCGCGGGCCGATCGCGCGGGGGTCTCGCGCAGTCGCTCGCGGTGCGCTCGTACGCCGACGAGCCGATCACGGTCGGGGTGCGCCTCGATCGCATCGAGCATCCGACGATCGGACTCGACCGCGGCAAATCGGGCGGCGCGGCGGCCGTCACGGTGAACGGCCGGCCGGTGCACGCGAAGACGACGCTGCGGCTGCTGCCCGGCGAGGTGTTCGCCGTGCGAACGGCGGGCGGCGCCGGCTACGGCGACCCGCGCAAGCGCGACCGCGAGCTGGTGCGCCGCGACGTGGCCGACGGGTACGTGTCGGCGGAGGCCGCGCGCCGCGACTACGGCCTCGACGGCGGCGCCGCGCCGAAGGCCAAGCCGGTGGCGCGGTCGACGAAGAAACCCGCGCGCCGCCGATGACGCTGTCGCCGGCCGAGGAGGATCGCGCGCGGCGGCTCCATGCCGAGAGCTACGTGTTCGCCGCGCACACGGACTTCATCGCCGGCGTGAGCGAAGGCCGGACACGGGGCGAGCGCGGCGTGGCGGCGAAGCGCCAGCTTCCGCTGCTGCGTGCGGGCGGCGTCAAGGCGGTGTGCGAGCACGTCGCCGGCGACACGCCGTACTTCGCGACGTTCGCGTTCCGCAACATCCGCCCGCTCGCCGCCACGAAGTTCGCGCTGCAGGCGCTCGACTACTGGCACGCCGAGCTCGAGGAGAGCGACGGCTGGCGACTGGTGCTGGAGGCGGCGGACTTCCGGCGGGCCGAGCGGGAAAGCCGGGTGGCCGTCGTGTTCGGCTTCGAGGGCGCGATGCCGATCGACGACGACCTCGGGCTGCTGCGCATGTTCCATCGCCTCGGCATCCGCTCGATCGGGCTCACGTGGAACGGGCGCAACCTGCTCGGCGACGGCGTGTCGGTCGGCGCCGGTGGCGGGCTGACGGCCTACGGCCGCGCGGCGATCGCGGAGATGAACCGACTCGGCATCGTCATCGACGTCTCACACATGTCGGACGACGGGATCCGCGACGCCGCCGAGGCCTCGACGGCGCCGATCATCGCGTCGCACTCGAACGCGCGATCGCTCTGCGACCATCCGCGCAACCTGCCCGACGAGCTCGCGCTCGCGATCGGCCGCCGGGGCGGCGTGGTCGGTCTGCACATGATGTCGCGGTTCCTCAGGGCCGACGGCGTCGCCACGCTCGACGACTTCCTCGACCACGTCGACCACCTCGTGAAGCTGGTCGGCCCGGCGCACGTCGGGCTGGGTCCCGATTGCATGGAGCAGTGGCCGGCGGACGCATACCGTGACTTGTGGGTCGGCACGGAAGCCTCGAAGCTCGAGTTCACGTACCCGCCGGAGTTCGATTCGCTGGCGAAGTGTCCCAACGTGACCCGCGGGCTCGTCGCGCGCGGCTACGACGACGCCGCGATCCGGGGCATCATGGGGGACAATTTCCTGAGAGTGTTCGAGACGGTCCTGTTCTGAAGGAGGTCCTCATGGCTCGAACGATCACCGTGGCGGCGGCGCAGACGGGGCCCGTGACGACGCGCGACATGACCGCCGGCGTGGAGCGCGCGTGCGAGCTCGTCGAGCAGGCGGCCGCGCAGGGCGCCGAGATCATCTGCTTCTCCGAGCTGTTCCTGACGCCGTTCTTCCCGAACTCGCTCGTGCCGGACTACGAGTCGTTCTTCCTCGAGCTCCCGAGCCCCGTCACCGATCCGCTGTTCGCCCGCGCGCGCGCGCGCGGCATCGCGATGATCTTCCCGTTCGGCGAGCGCGCCGGACGGTACTTCTACAACTCGACGTACGTCGTGGACGAAACGGGCCGGCACATCGGCACGTACCGCAAGACGCACATCCCGGCCATCCTGCCGTCGAAGCTCGCCGGCGGTACCGGCAGCTACGAGAAGTTCTACTTCACGCCCGGCAACGCGTTCCCGGTGTTCGAGCTGCACGGCGTGAAGTTCGGGATCCAGATCTGCTACGACCGGAAGTTCCCCGAAGGCTCGCGCGTGCTGGCGCTCGATGGCGCCGAGATCATCTTCATGCCGATCTGCGCCGCCACGTACGGCGAGACGAAGTTCCGCGCGAACACGTGGGAGCTGCCGCTCCAGGCGCGCGCGTACGAGAACGGCGTGTACGTCGTCGCGGTCAACCGCGCCGGCGACGAGAACGGCCGGCAGCACATCGGCCGCAGCATGATCGTGAGCCCGGTCGGCGCGGAGATCATGGCGATGGGCAAGCAGGACGGCGACGAGCTGCTCGTCGTCACGCTCGATCTCGACGAGGTGGCGCGCGCGCAGAAGAGCCTGCCGTGGTGGCGCGACCGCCGGCCGGAGCTGTACGGCCGGCTGGTGCGGGAGTGAGCGAAGCCCGCTTCGACCTCGTCCTCGTCAACGGCCGGCTCGTCGTCCCCGAGCACGGCGAGGTGCGCGCGACGGTCGGCGTGACCGGAGGCCGGGTCGCCGCGCTGCTCGATCCCGGCGCGCGACCGCCGGCGCGCGAGACGATCGACGTCGGCGGCAAGGTCGTGTTCCCCGGCGTCATCGACGCCCACACGCACGTCACGCTCGGTCCGCCCGACGGGTGGTTCACGGAGACGCGCGCGGCCGCGGTCGCCGGCATCACGACGCTGCTCGACTACCAGCTCACGTCGACGTCATACGTCGCGATGTATCCAGAGCTCCGGCGCGTCGCGGACAGCCGGGCGTGCATCGACTACGGCGTCCACTTCTGTCCCTCGGTCGAGTCGCACCTGGACGAGCTCGACACGTGGGTGAAGGACTTCGGCGTGTCGTCGTTCAAGTTCTACATGAACTTCCGCGGCGGCGAGGGCGCGTATCTCGGCGTCGCGGGCGCCGACGACGGCTATCTCTGGGAGCTCACGCAGCGGGTGGCGCGCTATCCCGGCGCGGTGCTGTGCGTGCACACGGAGAACATCGAGATCGCCAACCGCCTGCAGTCGCGGCTGATCGCGGCCGGTCGCGAGGGGCTGGAGGCGTGGGAGGCGTCGCGGCCGCCGGTCACGGAGGCCGAGAACGTGAACCGCGCGGCGTTCTTCGGCCGCCGCGCGAGCTGTCCGATCTACATCGTGCACATGTCGAGCGCCGCGGCGCTCGAGGAGGTCCGGCTCGCGCGCGCGGCCGGCGCGCGCGTCCACGCGGAGACGTGCCCGCAGTACCTCACGCACACGCTCGACAGCCCGCTCGAGCTGCTCGCGAAGTGCAATCCGCCGCTGCGCCGCCGCGAGGACGTCGACGCGCTCTGGCAGGGACTCGCGGACGGCTCGATCGACGTCGTCGGATCGGATCACGTCCCGCGCCCCCGCGCGTTCAAGAGCGGCACGACGTGGAAGGCCTCGCGCGGCGGTCCGGTGCTGTCGATGATCCTGCCCGTGCTGCTGAGCGAGGGCGTGCATCGCCGCGGACTGCCGCTGCGGCGCGCGGCCGAGCTGGTCACGCTCACGCCGGCGCGGATCTTCAACCTCTATCCGCGCAAGGGCACCATCCGGATCGGGAGCGACGCGGACTTCACCGTCATCGACCTCGATCTCGAGCGGCAGGTGACGACCGAAGCGCTCCAGTCGTTCGCGGACTACACGATCTGGGAGGGGCAGCGCCTGCGCGGCTGGCCGGTGATGACGATCTCGCGCGGCCGCGTGATCGCCCGCGACGGCGCGTTCACGGGCGAGCCCGGCTGGGGACGCTACCTGTCGCGCCCGGTCTCGAACGCGCCGATCAGCGACAGGTAGGCCTCGCGCACGACGTTCATCGTGCTGCTGAACACGCTCACCGCCTGCTTCGGCACGACGCCGAGCTTCTCGCCCAGCTCGAGCACGCTGAACAGGGTCGAGAGCGTCGGCACCAGGATCGTGCGGCTCTCGCGGAAGAGGTCGATCGTCTCGTCGTCCATCCGCGTACCGTGCTCGATCGTGTCGGCGCCGGCGCGGAGCGCCAGCTTCACCGACTCGAACGACTGGCAGTGCACGGCGACCGTGCGGCCGAAGCGGTGCGCTTCCTGGACGGCGACCGTGATCTCCTCGGCGTTCATCGCCGTCATCCAGGTATAGGAGTGCGGGCTGCCCTCGGCGGCCGTCGCGCCGAGCTTGATGTTGTCGACGCCGTCCTTGATCTGCTGCCGCACCGTCTTGAGCATCTTGATCGGACCGTCCACGCGCACGCCGAGCCCGCACGCGTTCGTGAGGCACGACGGCAGCGTGTCGATGTGCCCGGCCGTCGTGTGGATGATGCGCCCGCTCGCGACCACCCGCGGCCCGCGGATCTTGCCGGCGGCGATGGCATCGCGGATGCCGACGGCGGCATTCCCGATCGTGCCGAGATCGCGAATCGTCGTGAATCCGGCGCGCAGCACTTTCTCCGCGTTCAGCACGCCGTTGATGACCGCCGTCTCCACGGGGCAGCGGTCGATCTCCTCGAGGCTGCGGAACCCGGTATAGACGAGATGCGCGTGACAGTCGATGAGGCCGGGCAGGATCGTGCGGCCCTCGACGTCCACGACGCGCATGTCCGTGTGCGGCGATCGTGGGGTGTCCGACGCCGGGCCGACACGCGCGATCTTCCCGTCCTCCACGAGGACGAAGCCGTCCTCGATCGGCGGACGGTTCAGGCCGTCGATGACGCGGCCATGCGTGAAGCAGACCGCGCTCACGGCAGGCTCTCGCGCTTCATCGCATCGGCGACGACGAAGTCCGCCCCGAGCACGCCGCGGTCGGCGGACAGGGGCACGTCGCGGCCGGCCTGCAGTATCTGCACGATGCGGCGCTTGTCGCGGAGGACGCCGATGTCCTCGGCCGGATCCATCGTGGTGAATCCCGTGTGGAGGTCGACCAGCCCCGGCATGATGGTGCGGCCGTCGAGATCGACGACGCGCGCGTCGCGTCCGGCACGCAGACGATCGGTGCGGTCGACCTGCGTGATGCGATCGCCCTCGATCACGATCCCGGCGTCCGCGATCGGCTCGCGGCCGGTGCCGTCGATCACGCGTCCGCCGCGAAGGACGAGCTCGCTCATGATGCCGTCCCGCGGAGCCGCGCGGTGATCGTCCGCACGTCGGGGGTGCTCGCGACGTCGAGGATCGCGCGCGCGGCGTCCTCGGCGCCGGCGCCGAGCACGCCGGCGGTCAGCGCGTGGAACTTCCGGCGCAGCCCGGCGGCGTCGAGCGGACGCTGTGGATCGCCGTGCGCGTGCCGGACCTCGGCCTGCCGGACGCTGCCGTCGCGAAGCCGTACCGTGACGCGGGCCGGCGTCGCCGACGGGAACTCGGCGGTGTAGGCGGGCACCTCGTGGACGCGGACGCGCTCGCCGAGCGCGAGCACGCGCGCGTCGGCGCGCGTCGCGTCGCGGAACGCCTCGGGACCGCACGAGCCGAGGACGGCGGCCGCGGCCACGCAGTAGGGAATCGAGAACCGCGCGGACAGCTCGTGATGCGCCTGCAGCGTATCGAGATGGGCGGCGAGACCGAACGTGTCCACGTCGATCGCCGTCACCACGTCCGGGTCCAGGCCGTCGGCGCGCGCCGTGAGCATCGCCTCGACGCTGGGCGCCGCGTAGCGACAGCAGGCGTACGTCTTGAAGTACGCGTGCTCCACTTCCCAACGCAGGCCGAGATCGCCGACGACCTCGCGACCGGCGATCGGCGCGTCGCTGATCGAGCAGAAGAGGCTCGCCGGCCCGTCCGCCTCGGCGGTGAACCCGCAGTGCGCGAAGCGCACGGCCTGCAGCGCGTGCTGGCTCGCCACGCCGGTCCAGAGATATTTCACGCTCGCGCCCTCGGCGATCGTGCGCCGCGACGTGACGAGCGCCAGCGACGACGCGATGCCGAGCGCTTCGCGGATCGCCGGCGCCGGCAGTCCGAGCAGGCGCGCGCACGCGACCGCGCCGGCCATCGCGCCCCACGTGCCGTGCGGGTGGATGTGCCAGCGCAGGCGCCCCATGCGGGCCACGCGCGCGCCGACTTCGTAGCCCGCGAGGACCGCGGTGAGCAGCTCGCGGCCCGAGCACCCGCGGGACTCCGCGAGCGCGAGCACCGCGGGAATGACGTGGATGCCCACGTGGCCGAGCGTGGTGTGATTGCCCTCGTCCAGCTCGACCCAGTTCGCCGCGGTCCCGTTCACGAGCGCGGCCAGCTCGGGCGTCGATCGCGCGTCGTGTCCGAGCAGCGACGCCGTCCCCTCGCGCTCGGTGACCTCGCGCGCGAACCGCCGAAGCGGCGGCGCCGGCGCAGCGGCGACGATGACCCCGAGCGTGTCGAGGACAATGCGCGTCGTGGCGTCGACGACGCCGTCGGGCACCTTCTCGATGTCGGTGGTCGCGGCGAATTCGGCGAGCGTATCGAGATATCCGGCTGTCATGTCGAAGCGGAGCCTCGTACACGCGTGCGCGATCGTCAAGCGGCCGCGTAAATCGCGCGACGGCGACGCTGGAGAACGCGAGTCGCGCTTGACCCTCGACGCGACGTGAAAAGAAAGGCACCGGTCCATTTCCTGGACCACGTGCTGCAGGCGAACGAGGGCTGCGACTTCGATTTCATTCAGCTCCACTGATCCGCTATCCCGCCGTCTCAAAAGGAGGACGTTCCGCTCGGCCAGGGTGGACGGCTTAGAATGGGCCCATGATCGAGCTCGTCTTCGTGGTCGAGGAAGCCCCGGAAGGCGGATACACTGCCCGGGCGGTCGGCGAGTCGATCTTCACCGAAGCCGACGACATGCCCCAGCTCTACGCCAACGTCCGCGACGCCGTTCGGTGCCACTTCGACGAGGGGCAAGGGCCCAAGGTCATCCGACTTCACTTCGTGAGGGACGAGACCATCGCTGTATGAGGCTTCCCCCGGATCTCTCGGGGAACGACCTTGCCCACGCGCTTCGGATCTTCGGCTACGGCGTCACCCGTCAGACTGGCAGCCATCTGCGCTTGACCACCGTCGAGCAAGGCGAACATCACGTGACGGTCCCGCGTCACGCGGCTCTCCGCGTGGGAACACTGGCGGCGATTCTGTCGGATGTGGGCCGCCATGTCGGGCTGACTCGCGACGAGGTGGCGGAGCGACTATTCGGCGGAGGACGAGGGCGAAAGGTCTGACGACACGTGTCCACCTGAGCGTCGCCGAGGCCCGTGCGCTGTCCGAGCGTGCCATGCGAGGAGCTGGACCGCGACGCCAAGGCTTTCCTGGAGCGCCACGCCGCGGCGGGCGATCGCGAGCTCCTCGTCGGTCGCGATCAGGATGAGGTAGCCGTGCTGCCGGAAGTTGGGATCGACGCCGAACTCGTCCTCGAAGCGCTCGTAGGTGACGATGCTGTGCGTGGAGAGCTCCACGCCGAGGCGGTTCGCGTATCGATGACGGATGCCGCCGCTAGCCAGCGCGGTGGACCCGGAGCAGACGGTGTTGCGCTCGAGGACGACGACCCGGCCGGCGCCGAGGCGCGCGAGGTGATAGGCGGTGGCGACGCCCATGATCCCGCCGCCCACGATCACGACGTCCGCGGTCGGAGTCATCGGGCGAGCATTCATCAGAGTGGCCCGGGCCCAGTGCCGATCGTTCCGCGCCGCCGTCGGCTCGTCATTCGCACCGGCGGACGCGCTCGCGCCACCGGCGCCGCGACCGGCGCTGCTGCAGCCGCCTCCGCCGCCCGTCCGGTGAGCTGCGTCAGAATCCTGTGATCGTCGCTTTGGAATCCGAACAGTGTCAAGATGGACGCATGAAAACCACGATTGATATCCCCGACAAGGAACTGAAGGACGCCATGCGGTTCACGGGGGCCGCGACCAAGCGCGAGGCGGTGGTGACCGCGCTGAAGGACTTCAATCGGCGCCGGCGGATGGCCGCGCTGACGAAGCACTTCGGGACCTCTGACACGTTCATGAGCCATGAGGAGTTGATGAAGCTCCGCGAGGCGGAATAGGCGCGGATGAGGCTCGTGGACTCCTCCGCGTGGGTCCATTGCCTGCGGCGCGGCGGAGACCCGAAGGTCATCGATCACGTCCGTCGACTGGTCGAGAGCGGAGATGCCGCGTGGTGCTCGCCGGTTCGGCTGGAGCTCTGGAACGGTGTCGGAAACGACGGCGACCGCCGGGTCCTTCGCGAGTTCGAGCAGACGCTCCCGGAGTTGCCGATCACGGACGCGGTGTGGACCGAGGCCTGCGCGCTGGCCGACCGTTGCCGCAAGGCCGGGAAGACAGCGCCGGCCATCGACGTGCTCATCGCGGCGTGCGCGCGCCATCACGGCGTCGAACTGGAGCACGCGGACCGCCACTTCGATTTCCTGATGACGCTGTGAGGTCTCGGGCCGTCGCCCTCGTGCGCGCTCGTTTGGCTTTCCGTCGGCGAGGCCGACATCGTCCGGATCTGTGGAGGGGGTTACGAGCAATCGTCATCTCTACTCCGACTCCTGGTTCGGACGCCGTAGAATACCCGCCATGCCGACCGCGCCTTACCGCATCTTCGCCGTCCGCTACGCGCACCGGAAAACGACGTGGAGCGACGTCTTCTACCGCGACGCGCACGACGCGCCCATGGCGATGGACTACTTCGTCTGGGCGCTCACCAACGGCACGCAGACGATCGTGGTCGATCTCGGCTTCACCGAGGCGGTCGGCACGCGGCGCGGCCGCCAGTTCCTCCGGTGTCCGACGCGCGGCCTCGCCGAGCTCGGCATCGACGCCGCGACCGTGGAGCACGTGATCCTGACGCACTTCCACTACGATCACATCGGCAATCAGGCGCGCTTCCCGCGCGCCACGTTCTACCTGCAGGACACCGAGATGGCGTTCTACACCGGGCGCTACGCGTCCACGCGCGCGTTCCGCCATTCGATCGAAGTGGACGACGTGTGCGGCCTCGTGCGCCTGAACTACGACGGCCGCGTGCGGTTCATCGACGGCGCGCGCGAGATCGTGCCCGGCGTGGCGGTCGAGAAGGTCGGTGGGCACACCGCGGGGATGCAGATCGTGACGGTCGCGACGTCACGCGGGCAGGCCGTGCTCGCGTCGGATGCCTCGCACTACTACCGCAACGTCGAGGAGCGCATCCCGTTCAACACGCTGCACGACCTGCCGGGCACGTATCACGCCTTCGAGCGACTCCGCGAGCTCGCGAGCGAGCCGGAGCTGATCCTTCCGGGTCACGATCCGCTCGTGCTCGAGCGGCTCAAGCCCGCGGCTCCGGACATCGTGGAGCTGTAGCTATCCGCGGCCGACGAACGGCATCTTGGTCGCCATCACCGTCAGGAACATCACGTTCGCCTCGAGCGGCAGGCTCGCCATGTAGGACACCGCGCGCGAGACGTTCTCCACGTCCATGAGCGGCTCGGGCGCGATCGTCCCGTTCGCCTGCGGCACGCCCTTCGCCATCCGCGCCGCGAGCGGCGTCTCCGCGTTGCCGATGTCGATCTGGCCGACGGCGATGTCGTACTTCCGGCCGTCGAGCGACGCCGACTTGGTGAGGCCGGTGACCGCGTGCTTGGTGCTGGTGTACGGCGCCGAGTTCGGACGCGGGGCGTGCGCGGAGATCGAGCCGTTGTTGATGATGCGGCCACCGCGCGGGTCCTGGCTCTTCATGATCTTGAACGCTTCCTGCGTGCAGAGGAACACGCCGGTCAGGTTCGCGTCGACCACGGCCTTCCACTGCTCGTAGGTCAGGTCCTCGAGCGGCACGGGCGGCGCACCCATTCCGGCGTTGTTGAAGAGCACGTCGAGCCGGCCGAACGTCCCTTTCGTCTGTGCGAAGAGGGCGCGAACCGCCGCGGGATCGCCGACGTCGGTCGGCACGACGAGCGCGCGGCCGCCGAGCGCACCCACTTCCGCGGCGACTGATTCGAGCAGCTCCTTCCGACGACCCGCGAGGACGACGGCGTAGCCGTCCTTGGCCAGGGCGAGCGCGGCGCCTTTCCCGATACCGCTGCCGGCGCCCGTCACGAGGGCGACCTTGGTCGACGCAGCCATGTGAACCTCCGTTCAGCGCGAATTGAATGGCGAATCGCGAGGGTGCCGGGGCAGGGTAGTCGCCGGACCGTCCGGAATCAAGGCGCGCTCGACGCGGCCCGGTGGGACGTATCATCCCGTGATGGACCCGCCGCCCGCCGTAGCCACCCACGATGCGCTGCACCGCGAGTTCAGCTGCGACACCTGGTGCGCGCCTCGGTAGAGCGCGAAAGGAGCCCGCGACCATGATCGTGCCCCTGACGTTGATCGATTTCCTCGAGCGTGCGGAACACGTCTACGGCGATCGCGAAGCCGTCGTCGACGAGCCGAACCCGCCGGGTGGCGGGCTCGGCCGGATCACGTGGACCCAGTTCGCGGCCATGGCGCGGAGTCTCGCGAGCGCGCTCGACGAGCTCGGCGTCGCCGAACACGAGCGCGTCGCGATCGTCTCGCCGAACGCCGCGCGCTTCCTCGTCGCGCTGTTCGGCGTGTCGGCGTACGGCCGGATCCTCGTCCCGGTGAACTTCCGGCTGAACGCCGAGGAGATCGGCTACATCGTCGAGCACTCCGGCGCGACGGTCGCGCTGCTCGATCCGGAGATGGACGAGCCGCTGCGACATCTGCCGGTGAAACACCGCTTCGTGCTCGGCGCCGGCAGCGACCGCCAGCTGTTCCAGCGCGCCGGCGCGCAGCCGCGGCTGTCCGTGACCGACGAAAACGCGACCGTGTCGATCAATTACACGTCCGGCACGACGGCGCGGCCGAAGGGCGTGCAGCTCACGCACCGCGGCTGCTGGCTCAACGCGGTGACGTTCGGCTGGCATCTGGCGCTCACCGAGCGCGACGTGTATCTGCACACGCTGCCGACGTTCCACTGCAACGGCTGGGGCATGCCGTATGCGGTCACCGCCATGGGCGTCCGCCAGGTCGTCATGCGCAAGATCGACGGCGAGGAGATCCTGAAGCGCGTGGAGGGCGAAGGCGTGACGCTCCTCAACTGCGCGCCCGCCGTCATCAACGCGGTGCTCGACGCCGCGGCCGCGCGGCGGCGCGACGGACGCGCCGTGCCGGGGAAGGGCCGCGTGCGCGTCGTCGTCGCGGGCGCCCCGCCGCCGTCCAAGACGATCGAGCGCATCGAGACCGAGCTCGGCTGGGAGTTCATCCAGATCTACGGGCTGACCGAGACGTCGCCGCTGCTCACGTTCAATCGCGCGCCCGCGGAGTGGGACGGTCTGACGCCCGCCGACCGCGCGAAGCGGTTGTCGCGCGCCGGGGTGCCGGCGGTCGGCGTGCGGATGCGCGTCGACGACGAGGGCGAGGTGCTCGCCCGCAGCAACCACGTCTTCGAGGGCTACTGGGAGCAGCCGGCCGAGAGCGCGAAGGCGCTGGCCGACGGGTGGTTCCACACCGGCGATGGCGGCTACACCGACGGTCCCTACGTCGTCATCGCCGACCGGAAGAAGGACGTGATCATCACCGGCGGCGAGAACGTGTCGTCGATCGAGGTCGAGGACTGCCTCTTCCAGCATCCCGCCGTCGCCGAGTGCGCCGTCATCGGCGTGCCGGACGAGAAATGGGGCGAGACGATCAAGGCGCTCGTCGTGCTGCGGCCGGGACAGACGGCGAGCGAGCGGGAGCTCGTCGAGTTCTGCCGCGGCCGGCTCGCGCACTTCAAGTGCCCGACGTCGATCGAAATCCGCGACGCCCTCGCGCGCACGGCGACGGGGAAGCTGCAGAAGTTCAAGCTGCGCGAGCCGTACTGGGCCGGCCGCACGAGGCGCGTCAATTGAGCCCGCGGGCCGACGACAGACCCGGGCGCCGGCCGCCGACGCGCGAGCGCGTCTGGACGGACGAAGAAGTCCTGCAGGTGCTGACCGCGCAGGGCTACATCACGCGCTGCGAGATGGGCGCGGCGGAGTTCGTCGGCCTCCGCCCGCTCGCCGACGACTGGTGGGAGGCGCGCGTGCGTCACGCGGTCGCCAAAGAGCCGGACCGGATCGCGCGCGCCCGTGAGCGACTCATCCGGCTCGCGCGGAAGATCGAGCAGATCAAGATCGAGTGGGCGGAAGGACCGCAGAGCGCGGTGGTGCGCGAGCGGCTCATCGCGGAGCGACGCACCGGGCAGGTGATCCCGCTCACACCGGTGGTGCGGCGCCGGAAGGACGGGCGGTCGCCGGCGCGCCCGTCGTCATGACGCGCGTCGCCGCCCTCGTCGCGGCGATCGCCATCGCCGCGGCGGCCGTCGGCGACGACGCCGGCGCGCAGACCGCGCGCGCGGGCGCGCCACCGGCAGGGCCGTGGGTGTGTCCGGCGACGCATCCGATCAAGGGCTATCTGTCGCAATCCGGCGCGCTCGTGTATTTCGTACCGGCGCATCCGTTCTACGACGAGGCGAGTCCCGAATGGTGCTACGGCAGCGAGGACGAGGCGCGGTCGGATGGCGCCGGTCCCGCGCGCGGCTGGGCAAACAATTACCCCCTCGTCTAGTAGAGCGTGCTCGTCTTGTCGCGCGGCAAGCGGTATCGTTCCGGCATGAGCCTCTGGCGCAGGCTCCGAGGCGAGACCGAACCCGCTGGAGTGCTGCGCCGCGAGCAGCAACGGCGCCGCGAAGCCGAGGTCATCGCCGAGCTCGCCAAGAGCCTCACGCAGGGTCTCGACCTCGACGCGGTCGCCCAGCGCATCGCCGGCCGTCTTCGCGAGCTTCTCGGCACGCTCGCCGGCGTCGTCTATCGGCACGAGCCCGGCACCGACGAGCTCGTCGCCCTCGCGCGCTCCGGTCCGATGGGCCCGAGCTTCGACGTCGGCGGCCGCCTGGCGAGAGGCGCGGGCATCGCCGGCCTCGCCGTGGTCGAACGGCGGTCCGCCTGGACCGCGAACATCCTCGACGACGATCGCCTGTGGCTGCCCGACGAGATGCGCGCGTGGATCGCGCAGACGCCGCATCGCGCGGTGCTCGCCGTGCCGCTCGTCGTGAAGGACGACGTCGTCGGCGCCATCGCCGCCGCCGATCGGCTCGGACGCGAATTCTCCACCGACGATCTGCGCCTCGCCGAAGCGCTCGCCGGCCACGCCGCGCTCGCGCTGGAGAATGCGCGGCTGTACGCCGAAGCGGAGCGGCGACGCCGCGAAGCGGAACAGCTCGCGAAGGTCGCGGCCGAGCTCACGGAGCAGATCGACCTCGCGAGCGTGGGCCAGCGCGTCGTCGACACGGTGATGCCGCTCTTCCAGGCGCGCGCCGCCGGGCTGCGGCTCGTGGCGCCGGAGGACGGATCGCTGGTCGGCCTCGCGTTCGCCGGACTGATGAAGCAGAAATTCGATCCGGGCCACGTCGCGCCGGCCGGCTCCACCGTGTCCGGACTCGCGGTGCAGGAAGGCCGCGCGGTCGCGTCCGCCAACGTCTTCACCGATCCGCAGGTGCGCCTCCCGCACGACATCCGCGACGGCATGGTCGCGGTCGGCGACGGCGCCGTCCTCGCGGTGCCGCTCCGCGTGCGCGGATCCGTCATCGGCGCGCTGTCGCTCGCCGATCGGCCGGGACGCGTCTTCACGCGCGCGGAGATCGAGCTCCTCCAGGCGTTCGCCGACCAGGCGGCGGTCGCGATCGAGCGCGCGCGCCTCCACGAGCAGACCGAGCTCCGCCGCCGCGAGGCGGAGACGGCGGCCGGGCGGGCGCGACTGCTCGCCGAAGCGAGCCGCGTGCTCACCGCGTCACTCGATCTCGACACGACGCTCGGCGGACTCACACGCATCCTCGTGCCCGCGCTCGCGGACTGGTGCGCCGTGCATCTGCTCGAGGCGGACGGCGCGATCCGGCGCGTGGCGACGACCGCCGCCGATCCCGGCAAGGCGGCGCTCATCGCCGAGGTGCAGCGCTCCACGTCGCGCCGCCTCGACGCCGATGACGGCGTGCTCGCGCAGGCCATCCGGTCGGGCCGGCCGCTGCTGGTGCCCGACGTCACGCCCGAGTGGCTGCAGTCGGTGATCCGCGATCCCGAATACCTGACGGTCGTTCACGCCGTCGGTCCGCGGTCGCTCATGCTCGTGCCGCTCGTCGCGCGTGGCCGCATCGTCGGCACGATCACGCTCGTGCGCACCGCGCCGCGGCCCTATGACGACAGCGATCTCGCGTTCGCCGAGGATCTCGGCACCCGCGCCGGGTTCGCCGTCGACAACGCGCGGCTGTTCCAGCAGCGCGAGCAGGCGCGGCTCGAAGCGGAGCGCGCGAACGTGTCGAAGGACGAGTTCCTCGCCATGCTGTCGCACGAGCTGCGCACGCCGCTCACGTCGATGCTCGGCTGGGTGCGCATTCTCCGTGGCGGACAGCTCAGTCCCGAGCGCGTCGACGGCGCGCTCGAAGTGATCGAGCGCAACGCGCATGCCCAGGCCCAGCTCATCAACGACCTCCTCGACGTCTCGCGCATCGTGGCCGGCAAGCTGCAGCTCGATCGCTTCCGCATCGATCTCGTGCCCGTGATCGCGCAGGCGATGGACTCGCTCGTGCGCGAAGCCGAGGCCAAGGGCGTGAACTTCCAGCGCGTGCTCTCGGTCGACAGCGCGCACGTGCTCGGCGATCCCACCCGCCTGCACCAGGTGCTGACGAACCTGCTGTCGAACGCGATCAAGTTCACGCCGGCGGGCGGGCAGGTGGTCGTGACGCTCGCCCACGGCCCGGACGTCGCCCGCATGACGGTGAGCGACACCGGCGCCGGCGTGCCGCCGGAGCTGCTGCAGCGCATCTTCGATCGCTTCCGGCAGGCCGACAGCACGATCACGCGCTCGCACGGGGGTCTCGGGCTGGGGCTCGCGATCGTGCGCCATCTCGTCGAGCTGCACGGCGGCACCGTGTCGGCGGCCAGCGACGGCGCCGGCAAGGGCGCGTCGTTCACGATCGAGCTGCCGTTGCTCACCCACGCCGAGCCGCGTCCGGTGCCGGTGGACGTGGTGCGTCGCGGTCAGCGACTCGACGGCATCCGCGCGCTCGTCGTCGAGGACGACGGCGACGCGCGCGACCTCGTGCGGCACATTCTCGAAGCGCGCGGCGCGATCGTGCACACGGCGGCGAGCGTGGCCGAGGCGCTCGATCGGCTCGGGTCGGGGTGTCCGGACATCGTCGTCACGGACCTCGGGATGCCGGACAACGACGGTTACGACCTGCTGCGCGCCATCCGCGCCGCGGGCGACGACTCCGCGCGTCTGCCCGTCATCGCGCTCACGGCGTACGCCGGTGCCGAGGACCGCGCCCGGGCGCTCGCCGCCGGATTCATCGCGCACCTGTCGAAGCCGATCGACCCCGCCGTGCTGGTGCAGGCGATCAGCGAGATCACGCTCACGCGGACCGCCGCGCCGACGGGCTCGAGCCGACCCTGAGCGTTACGGGGCGCGCGACCGCGCGCCCCGCGCGGCGCGCGTCGGCGCCTTCACCACGCCGGCGCCGAACGCTTCGAACCCGGGCGCCGGGCGCTCCCCGGTCAGCTGGCCGGCGCGAAGCGCATCGTGCGCGCCGGGATCGACGGCGCTCGCGAGCAGCGTCGCCGAGACGCGCGCGACGATCTCCGGCGTGGCCGCGTGAGCGATCGCTCCGAGCTGCTCGCGCGCGCTGGCCGTCAGGCCGTCGAGCGCCGTGCGCTGAGCGTCGATCGCGCCGCGGAGGTCGCCGCGGCCGAGATGCGCCTGCTTCAGGCGTCGCACCGCGTCGAGCAGGGCGTCGACGGCGTGGCGGTTCGTGTGCGCCGCCTGGTTGGCGGCCCAGAGGGCGACGGTCGGCTTGCGGAGGCGGGCCGCTTTCGCGTCGGCGTCGCGCTTGGCGGCGCGCAGCTCCGTGACGAGCCGGCGGCGCGCGGCGACGAACTCGGCCGGCGGGACGCGAAACAGCGCGGCGCTCGCGTCGTCGCGCTTCGCGCGGGCCATCGCTTACCGCGGTCCGGCCGCGCGCGACATCGCCCAGATGTCCTCGCGCGTGATCGGCACGCGCGTGACGCGCGCGGCGAACGGCGCGAGCGCGTCTTCGATGGCCTGGGCGATGACGGGATGGACGGGCATGATGCCGCCTTCGCCCGCGCCCTTCACGCCGAGCGGATTCAGCGGGGTCGGCGATTCGAGATGGCGGATGTCGAAGACGGGCGGCGCGTCGGCGGCCGTGGCGAGCGCGTAGTCCATCAGCGTCGCGGTCAGGCGCTGCCCGGCGCCGTCGTGCGCGAGCTGCACGTTGAGAGCATCCGGCAGTCCCTGGACGACGGCGCCGTGGATCTGGCCGTCGACCATTCCGGGATGCAGGACGCGGCCGCAGTCGTGCGCGACGATCCACCGGCGCACGACCACGGCGCCGGTACGCGCGTCGACCTCGAGGACGACGGCGTGCGTGCCGTTCGCGAACGTCGACTGGCTCACCTTGAAGATGTTCGTGTCCTCGAGATCCGGCGTTTCCCCGGCGACACGCCCACCGTGCGCCGCGTCCGCGATCTCGGCCCAGCCGACCGACCGGCTCGGAAACCCGCGCACGGCGAAGCGTCCGTGGTCGAGCACGACATCGGCCGGCGCCGCTTCGAGCAGGCTCGCCGCGATGCGCGTCGCCTTCTCGCGCACGGCACGCGTGGCCAGCAGCGCCGCGCTGCCGGCGAGCGCCGTCGTGCGGCTGCCGAACGTGCCGCCGCCCTGCGGAATCGCATCGCTGTCGCCGGTCACGACGTCGATCGTCTCGGCATCGACGCCGAGCTCGGCGCCGACGAGACGGGAGAGCACCGTCACGTGGCCCTGGCCCTGCGGCGACGCGCCGGTCGCCACGACGACACGCCCGTCCGGCTGCACGCGCACCGTGACGCCCTCGAGCGGCGCGGTGCCCGTCGCCTCGACGTAGTTCACGACGCCGGCGCCGAGATAGCGCCCTTCGGACCGCAGCCGCGCCTGCTCGCGCCGCACGGCGGGGAGATCGAGCGCCTCGAGCGCCAGCGCCATGCAGCGCGGATAGTCGCCGCTGTCGTAGATCACCGGACCGCGCGCGACCGTGTCGAGCCCGGTGTCGTACGGCTGGGCGTCGCGCGGGATCAGGTTGCGTCGCCGCACGTCGATCGGATCGAGGCCGAGCGCGTGCGCGACGGCGTCGACCGCGCGCTCGATGACGTAGGTGCCTTGCGGCCGGCCGGCGCCGCGATACGCGGCGACGGGCGTCGTGTTCGTGAGCACGCCCTGGAGCGACAGATCGAGGCTCGGAATGCGGTAGGGGCCGACGGAGTGAATCATCGTGTTCTGCGGCAGGTTCATGCCCGAGACGGTGTAGGCGCCCATCTCGTGCAGGAACCGGTCGCGCATCGCGAGGATCGTGCCGTCGCGCCTGACCGCGACTTCGAGGTCGTGCACCTGGTCGCGCTCGACGTACGACGCCAGCGTGTGCTCGCGCCGGTCCTCGACCCACTTCACGGCGCGACCGAGCTTCATCGCGAGCGCAGGCACGAGGACGTCTTCCGGATAGAAGCCGCCCTTCGTCCCGAAGCCGCCGCCGACGTCCGACGGCGCGATCACGCGCAGCCGCGACTCCTCGAGGCCGACCTGCCTCGCGATGAACCGCCGGTGGCGGTGCACCATCTGGACCGCGGCCCGGACCGTCAGCCGCGTGCCGTCCCAGCGCGCGACGAGCCCGCGGGTCTCGAGCGGGTGCGCGCCGCCGCGCGCCTGCGCGATGCGCGTGCGGACGACGACGTCGGCGTCGCGGAACGCGCGCTCCGGATCGCCGACGCGCTGCTGCCACCGGGCCGCGACGTTCGTGCCGAGGACGTCGTGAAGGACCGGAGCGCCGGGACGCGCCGCCTCCTCGACGTCGACGACGGCCGGCAGCGGGTCGTAGTCGGCGGCGATGAGCTCGACGGCGTCGCGCGCCAGGTATCGATCCGTCGCGACGACCGCGGCGACCGGCTCGCCGACGAACCGGACGCGATCCGTCGCGAGCGGCGCGATGCCACACGGCTTCGGCAGCGCCGGGTGATCGTTCAGCATCGGAAACGGCGCGTTCGCGGCGCCGAGATCCGCGCCGGTCACGACGAGCAGGACGCCGGGCGCTTTCGCGGCGGCCGACGTGTCGATCGTGACGAGGCGCGCGTGCGCGTGCGGCGAGCGAAGGATGGCGACGTGGACGCAATCGGTATCGTCGAGGTCGTCGAGGAAGCGTCCGTGTCCGGTGACGAGGCGCGGATCTTCACGCCGACGGATGACCTGACCTGCGTGCTCAGCCATGAAGGGAAAGCCTCCGGGGAGTCGGTCTCGGGGTGGAGCGTACCGCGAATCCCGGCGACTACTTGCGACATCTCACCCGCTGGGGCTATTCTTCGCCTGTTTTCGCGCGCTTCCTCGCGCCGTGGCTTCGCCCACCGACGACGATCACATCGAACAAGGAGGACGGCATGCCCGACACGGCAACGGCAAGCTTGAGGGTGGGACAGCAGGTTCCAGACTTCGAGCTCGAGACCTACGAACCCACGAAGGGCGACTTCGGGAAGTTCAGCCTCGCCGAGCAGAAGAAGAACAAGCGCTGGACGATCCTCTTCTTCTACCCGGCGGACTTCACCTTCGTCTGAGCGACCGAATTCGCTGCTCTGGCAGAGCAGCACGAGCGGTTCCAGAAGATGGGCGTCGACATCGTCACGGTGAGCCGGGACACCAAGTTCGTCCACCTCGCGTGGCAGCAGGACGAGAAGGAGCTGGCGAACGTCAAGTACTCGATGGCGTCCGACGTCAAGGGCGACCAAGCGCGGCTCTTCGGCGTGTACGACGACGGAATCGGCCTGGCGCTCCGCGGGACGTTCCTCATCAACCCCGAGGGGCGGCTGATGAACGCCGAGGTCAACTTCCTGAACGTCGGCCGCAACATCGACGAGCTGATGCGCAAGTTCAAGGCGAACCTCTACGTCGCGAAGAAACCGAACGAGGTCTGCCCGTCGAAGTGGAAGGACGAGGGCGACAAGACCCTCGTGAACCCGGGCGCCAAGATGGTCGGCAAAGTCCACGAGGCGCTGAAGGGCTAGCGTGTTCGAGGGGCGTCACGGGTTTCCCGGGGCGCCCCGAGCGCCTGGGGGCTTGGGGGCCATGTCGGGGCCCCCAACTCAATGACCCGGGCCTTCCTCGTGCTCGGAGCGCTCTCCGGATGTGTCGCGGTCGCGCTCGGCGCGTTCGCCGCGCATGGTCTGCGCGAGCGTGTGCCGGCGGACATGCTGGCCGTCTTCGAAACGGGCGCGCGCTACCAGATGTATCACGCGCTCGCGCTGATCGCCGTCGCGTGGGTCGCGACGCGCGGCGGCGGCACGATGATCGTCGCGGCCGGCTGGCTCTTCGTCGCCGGCACGCTCCTGTTTTCCGGCAGCCTCTACCTGCTCGTGCTGACGGGACAGCGCTGGCTCGGCGCGATCACGCCGCTCGGCGGCGTCGCGTTCCTGCTCGGCTGGCTCGCGCTCGCCGTGGCCGGCTGGCGAGATTGATGTACCTGGGGGCCCCGACATGGCCTCCATACCCTGACGCGCGGCGGTATCCTGGATCACGATGTCGCCGCGCGCCCGCTTCGACCGTGACTACTACGCCATGCTGGGCGTGCCCGCGAGCGCGACCGACGACGAGATTCGCCGGGCGTATCGGCAGCTCGCGCTGCGCTGGCATCCGGACCGGAACGCGGGCTCCGCCGACGCCGCCGAGCGATTCAAGGAGATCAGCGAGGCGTACGCGGTGCTGATCAACCCGGCCAGGCGTCGCGACTACGACCGCGCGCGGCAGGTCGGTGCGTCCCCCGGCTTCGGCGGCAATCGCGAAGATCTCTTCCGCGACCTCTTCGCCGATCCGCGCGCCAGCGCGATCTTCGAAGAGCTCGCGCGCGAGATGCAGCGCATGGGACTGCGCGTCGAGCGCAACGACTTCCAGCAGACGCTCTTCGGCGGCCGCACGGTCGTCCGGGGCACCGTCATCGTCGTCACGCCGCTCACGCCGCTCCTCGCGCTGTTTCGCCTCGGACGGGCGGCGATGCGCGCCGCGCGTGGCGGCGCGCTCCCGCCAAAGCGCGGCGTGGTCGATCGGCTGGCGAGCGCCGGCCGCTGGCTGCTCGGATTGCCGGCGGGCGAGACGCTGGCGCCCGGATCGGCGGACCTCGTCGTCCCGGTGACGGTGACCGCCGACGAAGCGCGCACGGGCGCAAAAAAACGCGTGACGCTGACGTACGACGGCCGGAGCGATGACGTGCTGGTCACGATCCCGGCCGGTGTGCGCGACGGGACGCGGCTGCGTCTGCGCGGCAAGGGGCGCACGGCGCACGGACGGCGCGGCGACGCGTATGTCGCGGTCGAAGTCGCCGGCGACCGCTGACGCGGAGCGCTCAGGCGGCGGTCACGCGCGACGCCAGCTGCCCGGCCCGCTCGTCCTTGCGCGCGAGCATCTCCCGTCCGAGTCGCACGAGCGCATCGTCACCGAGCGCGACGGCGAGCGGGAACAGCTCCTCTTCCTCTTCGCTCGCATGCGCGAGCACGAGCTCGCGGAGCTCGCTGACGCGGTCGGACAGCGCCGGGTCGGTGGACTCGGTGGCGAGCGCGTCGGCGAGGAACATCTTCACGGCCTCGTGATCCGCGCGCGCCTCCTCGAGACCCTCGGCGGCGCCACGGATCCCGTCGAGCGCAGGATAGAAGATCTTCTCGAAGTCTTCGTTCGTGACCACGACGTACTCGTCCTCGGCGTGCAGCAGGCGTGATCGAGTCCTTCCAGATGGGGCGCGCCATGCGGGGAGTCGGTTGCACCACGGGTGCCAGCGACTTGCTGGCAGGGCTCTTGCGCCGCAGCCGCTCGGAGGACACCCATGGTGGCCCTCGCAGGTCACGGGCCGCGACCGGGACGGCGTCGTGCGCGCCGCCTCACGCCCGAAAAATCGGGCCGCGCACGCCACACCGCCGCGTTACGCTACGCATCCGCATCGACGCACATGACGAAGCTCGGAGCCTGGCGGGTCATCATCCTGGTCGCGACGCTCGCGTGCGTCGTGATGCTGTTCGCGCCGCTCGTCGCCGAACTGTTCGAGCGGCTCGCCGAGCCCCCGACCGGACTCCCGTAACCATCGCCACGGAGGCCGCATGAGCGAACTCGGGACCCGACAGGAAATCCGCGTGCCCGGCATCGCGGAACCCATCAGCCACTACACGGACGTCGTCCGCGCCGGACGGCTCGTGTTCGTGTCGGGCTGTGCGCCGACCGATGAGCGCGGCCGCCTCGTCGGCGCGGGCGACGTCGTGGCGCAGACGCGCCAAGTGCACGAAAACCTCAAGCGTTGTCTCAGTGCCGCCGGGGCAACCTTCGCCGACGTCTGTAAAGTCACCGTGTTCCTCACGAACGTCGACGATCGGGAGCAGGTGAACACCGTGCGGAAGGAGTACTTCGGCGCCCAGCGGCCGGCGAGCACCCTGGTCGAGGTGTCGCGCCTGGCGATCCCCGACATGGTCGTCGAGATCGAAGCGATCGCGGTGCTGCCGGAGGGTCGCGCATGACGACAGGCACGCGCGTCCGGGTGGCCGCCGTGAGCGAGGTGCCGCCGGGCGAAGGGCGGGTCGTCGAGGCCGGCGAGCGCACGCTGGCGCTGTTCAACGTCGACGGGCGGTTCTTCGCCGTCGACAACCGCTGTCTCCACCGCGGCGGCCCGCTGGGCGAGGGGCCGCTCGAGGGATCCGTCGTCACGTGCCCGTGGCACGCCTGGCGGTTCGACGTCACCACGGGCGCGAACGTGAACAACCCGGCGGTCAAGGTCGCCTGCTTCCCCGTGAGCGTCGAAAACGAGACGGTCTGGGTGACGGTCGGCTAAGATCCGGGAACCGCCCGCGGGGGCCGGCGAGTTACTGAGGCGCCCGCTGCCCGGGGCGAAACCATTCGACCAAGGGGTGACCGGATGAAGACGCTCGTCGCTGTCTCGCTGTCCGTGTTCGTCGTCGCCGCTGTGGCCGCTCCGGCATTCGCCGGCTCGTGCCCGAAGCTGGTCGCGGAGATCAACGCCATGTCCTCCAACCGCCTCGACGCCACGGCCTACAGTGCGCGCCAGAAGGCGGCCCAGGCGGACAAGCTCCACAAGGAAGGGAAGCATCCCGATTCGGAGAAGGTCGCGAAGGAAGCGCTCGCGAGCCTCGGCAAGAAGATGTAGTTTCCGCGCCGGCACGGTCGGCGGCGCCGACCGTGCCGGCGTGTCACCTGCGCTTGTTCCTGCCGCACATCGGCTGCTAGAGTCATTCGACGTGGACCCGGCACTCTCGACGCAGATCGCGGTCGGTGCCGCGGTCGTCATGAGCCTCGGCGTTGCCTTCGGCGTGCGGAACTACCAGCGTTGCCCGCACTGCGGCCGATTCGTGCGTCGCGTCGGGAAACACGGCTGGAAACGCTGCCAACACTGCGGACGCCAATACCGCCGAGGGCTGAGACTGCGATGAGCGACCCCGTGCTCGCGACGCGCCACTGGATGGATCGATGGGTCATGCCGTATCGGCGCGCGATCCTGATGACTGCGCTCGTGCTGCTCGTCGCCGCGCTGCTCGGGGGCGCGTTCTGGTTCTGGCAGGAGGTGCAGGAACGCCACGCGGCGGCGGCCTACGCGCCGGCCATGGCGCGCCTGTCCGCGGCGCGTGGCCGCGAGATTCCGCCGGAGGCGCGCGCGACGGCGATCCGCGAGCTCGAGGCCGCGCTGCAGACGTATCCATCCGCGACCATGGCCGCCGAGGCCGCGTTCGAGCTGGCGGGGCTTCGATTCGCCGATGGCCAGTACGCGCCGGCGCGGAGCACGTACGAGATCGCGCGGGCCCGGGCGTCGTCGAAGACGCTCCAGACGCTGGCGCGGCTGGCCATTGCGACGACCTGGGAAGCCGAGCGCAACTTTCCGGAAACGATCGAGGCGTACCAGGCCGTGCTCGGCGAGCTCAAGCCGGGCGAGTTTCAGTTCGAGGAGACGCTGGTTGCGCTGGCGCGCGCGTACGAGCTCGCGGGCAAGAAGGACGACGCGATCCAGACGTACCGGCGTCTGCTGAAGGACGTTCCGAAGACCACACGCGCGGAAGACGTCCGCGCGCGGCTCGCCAGTCTCGGCGCGACGCCGTAGTCGCGCGCGCTTCGCCGCTCCGCGGCCCGCGCGTCCCCTTTCGCCGTACTGCCGATAAGGCGCATTATGTTAACTAACATAGCCGGGTGCCCGGTTAGCCGCGGCGGCTCAGAGCCTGTGAATTAATCCGGAATTCACGGCTCGGACCCCCATTTTTGCTGGGCTTTTCGCATGCGAATCAGCCGGCACCGGGATATTTTCACAAA
>JACPCW010000142.1 GCA_016184365.1 Candidatus Rokuibacteriota bacterium | reverse complement strand
CGCCTTCTGGAATTCCGGATACCACTGCGCGTACCGGCGCTCGGTGTCGATGAAGCCCGGGATCACCATGTTGGCGCGGACCCCGAACGGTCCGAGCTCCGCGGCGAGCGCGCGAACGAGTCCGAGCAGGCCGGTCTTCGCGGCGGTGACGGCGGCAGTGTCGGGCCGACCCGTGATCGACGACTGTCCGCCGAGCGCGATGATGCTGCCGCGCCGGCGCTCCTTCATGCCGGGGACTACCGCGCGCGTCAGGTAGAACGCCGAGTGGAGATTCACGCCGAGGACGTGGTGCCATTCCTCGACCGACGTTTCGGTGATCGGCTTGTGCGGGCGGATCGCGGCATTGCAGACGAGCACGTCGATCGCGCCGAACGCCGCGAGCCCTTCGCCGACCATGCGGTCGACAGCGGCGGCATCGGCGATGTCACCGAGCACGGGCGTGACGCGCACGCCAGCCTTGCGGCATTCCTCCGCGACGGCGTCGAGCTCATCGCGGTTCACGCGCGTGTTGAGGACGAGGTCGGCGCCCTCCGCCGCGAACGCGAGCGCGATGGCGCGCCCGATGTTGCGGCTCGCGCCCGTGATGAACGCCGTCCGGCCTTCGAGCTTCACGACCACACCTCACGCGGGATCGGCAGGCCGGCGAAGTCGGCGTCCGTGAGCGGCGCCTCCGGCGTCACGCCCTGGCGCTCGAGGAACCAGTAGAGCTGCCGCAGGTGCTGCGCGGCGTGCCACGTCGTGCGCTCCATGAACTCGTGCGCGGTCTGCCGGCCGTAGTACGTCTCGACCGTGCCGTCGCACCACCCGGGACGCCGGAACCACTCACCGAGCCGCGCGCGGGCGTCGTCGCCGTACCGGACGATCGCATCGGCGTCGCCGATCGCCGGGGGATCCGCGTCGTTGTACGCCGTGTCCGGCAGCATCCCCTGCTCGCGCGCCTCGCGGAACCACAGGCTCAGCCGGAAGATGTGCCAGCCGATCTGCCGCACCGACCGGTTGCGGTCCGGCGCTTTCGTGTCGAGGCCCGCGGCGGGGAATTGCACGATCGCGCGCTGCGCGCCGGCGAGCACGCGATCGAGCCGGCGCGCGAGCTCGTCCGGCGTCAGACGTGACGCGACCTCGTATTTGACGCCCACCAGCTCGGCGAGCGCTTCCGGATTCCACCCGTGCACGAACCGGTCGCCGGTGATCGTGGCGGGGACGCGCGGGATCTTCAGTCGCTCGAGGTCGCGCTTGCCTTCCGGCCGTGCCTCGATATCGACGCCTTCGAACGTGACGCCCCATGACGAAAGCAACTCTTTCGTCTTGGCGCAGGAGCTTCAGCCGGGCCGGTAGTAGACCTTGATCGCGGAATCAGGCATTTGCGGTCTCCTCGTCCGCCGACCTCGGGTGGCCGGCGCCGGGCATCAGGTGCCCGTAGGTATCGACCGTGATCTTAATCGACTTGCCAAGTCCCGCACGGAGCGGGCATCACCGCGCCGGTCTGCGTCGCTGCGTCACACGCGCTCGATTTCGCACGAAGTCGAGGAACGTGTGCAACACCGGGGACGCATCGCTCCGCCGCCAGGCGACGCCCAGCTCGAACCGCGGGTCTGCGTGATCGAGCGGCCGATGGTGCACTTGGCGGCGCTCGACCGTCACGGCGGACGCCGGCACGAGCGCGATCCCCATCCCTGCTGCCACCAGGGTGAGGACCTGCTGCGGATGCTCGGCCTCGTGTCGGACCCTCACGGTGAAACCCACGTCGCGGCAGAACGCCATCACCAGATCGTGATACGCGAGATCGTGATACGCGGGCGCGTGCTCACGACTGAGCATGATCTGTGGCTCCTCGGCAAGCGTGTCAGGGGGGACGCACTTGAACGTCTCCAGCCGGTGGCCTTCGGGAAAGGCGACGACCAGTGGCTCAGCCAAGATCGTTTCGACAGCGAGATTCCTGTCGTGCACGGGAGGATATAGGAATCCGACCTGGATGTGCCCAGCGCGGAAGGCCAGGATCTGATTGGGCACGTTCAGCTCGCGGAGCTGAACGTGAACGTCGGGATGCCGCTCGCCAAAGGTCCGAATGATCATAGGAAGGATCGTGAGGTCGATCCACGGGGCGAAGCTCACGACGAGACGATCCACCTGGCCACGCTGCGACCGCTGCACGGGGGCACCGTCGAGGCCCAGAGCGACGGCCGGGACCGGGGCGCGACCTTCATCGTCACGCTGCCCATGGTCGCCGGATGAGGTCCGTAGTCAGAGCTTCCGAAGATCCGTCGTGACTTCGCTCGTTTCATGGCGAAGCTCCCCGCGCTGCGCGGCCGATGTCCGCGCTCACGCGGCGGGACGGTCGGGCTGCTCGGTCCGTTCGCGCCAGACGAGATAGCAGTCCCAGTGGTACATCACGTCGCCCAGCGCGACGTAATCCACCTCGTCCGTGATCGGCGACGTGCAGAGGGCGCATCGTTCTGTCATGGCGCATCCGAGGGTGCACGAGCGATGCCGGCGGCCATGGCATACTGCGCCGGGAGGACCACCGATCAGCACGGATCCCGGAATGATGAGACGCGTGGCGTCATTGCTCGGCGATTTCCCCGGTCACGCGTTCTGTCAGGATTGCCTCGCCGAACGGCTGTCCGTCCCCGGCCCGACCGCGTGGGCGGCGGCGAAGGCGCTGGCCGCCGGTCCGGAGTTCGAGCTCGGCGCGTGGTTCTGCTCGCACTGTCTCGATCGTCCCAAAGACGTCGTGCACGTGCGCTGGATTCAGCCCGCCGCGACGTCCGAGCACGATCGGCCCGAGCGCGAGCGCTTCCGCTTCAACACCGACGACCCCGACCAGTAGACGGTTCGCGCGTCGCGCGCAGTTTTTACGCCTTGCGCGTGCCCCCCGGAGTTGGCCTGCCCCCTGCAACCACACACACACGAGCGCGCGGGAAGGCGCGCCCGGGAGTTCCGGAGAGAAGGGGGAGGCGGCGCCGATGGCCCGGCGCGAAGACGATCGCCGCGACAGGTTCGACGATCAGGCTGCGCTCGATCGGCTCATCGACGCCGTGGAGCGTAACGATGGACGTGATCTCGAGCGCATTCGCGCCGAGCTCGCGAGTCGCGACGACATTCCGCTGCTCGAGCTCGAGCACGAAGCCGAATGCGCGGCCCGCGCGCGCCGCGACGCGGACCGGGCCATCGATCGTCTCCGCAACATCTTTCAGGCGCTCCTGCTGAACCGCTGGCTGAGATTCCGGCGCAGAGACGCTCGCTGAAATCCTGACAACTCGGGCGCGGGAGGGCTGCCCGGCATCCACTCTGCAGCCCTCTGCAGGGCCGTGACAACGCGATCGAAAAGCAGACGCGCTGACGCGAGCGCGCCCGCACACGACGCCGGCGCGGAGGGTCCGCGCCGGCGTTCGTGCGTCCGGGGAAACGTTTAGCCCGCTCGGGCACACGGCTGCGTAACGTCCTCCGCCACGGCTCCTCGATCTCGCCGAAATCGTTGCCGATTTCCGCCGTTTCGCGGTGCGGCACGCCCACTGCACTCCAGGTGCGCTCAAGAACGGGAAGGGGACGTCGATGCCGCTACGGATTCTGCTGATCGAGGACAACGACGACGCGCGGCAGCTCCTGCGGTGGATGCTGGAGCTCGAAGGCCACGAGGTCGCCGCCGCGGCCGATGGCCGTGACGGCATCACGCGCTGCCGGGACTTCCGGCCGGACGTGGCGATCGTCGACATCAGCCTTCCCGACATGACCGGCTACGACGTCGCGCGGCAGATCCGCGCCACCAGCCACGGCAGCAAGATCGTCGTGATCGCGATGACGGGCTACAGCTCGCCGGACGACCGCGGGCGCGCCATCGACGCGGGATTCGATCTGCATCTCGTCAAGCCCGTGGACCCGGACGATCTCGTCGAGCTCCTCGCCGGCCGCGCCGCCGGCGGCGTGGGCCACGCGCTCCGGCTGCGGCGCTACCTGCTCCGCGCGTAACGCGTCACTTCGCGGGGATGTCGGCGAGCGCGCGTTTCGCGAGCTCGCGGATTTCCGGGGACGGATCCTGCTCCGCGACGCGCGCGAGTCGCTCGCGCGCCGGCGTGGCGAGCGGTCCCATGCTCCCCAGCACGTGCACGGCGTTCGTCCGCACGGCGGTGTCGCCGTCATCGAGCACGTCGATGATCGCGGCGATGGCCACGGGCTGTTGCTCGGGCACCCCGATGATCACCAGGACGGCCATGGCGCGCACCCCGGGATCGCGGTGTCGCAGTGCGCCGCGCAACGCCGCCATCGCCGGCACGCCCGCCTCGCCGATCGACTCGACCGCGAGGACGCGCACGCGCGATTCGGGGTCGTCCAGCGCGGTGCCGAGCACCGGCAATACGTCCACCGGCGCGACGCGGGCGAGGCCGCCGAGCGCTCGTACCACGACGTCACGCTTCTCGACGTCCGTGTCGCGGAGGCGCCGTTCGAGAATCACGCGGGCGTCGCCGGCGTGCGGCTTCAGCATGTCGGCCGTCGCGATGCGCACGTTCACGTCGGCGTCGGCCAGCGCGGGCACGAGGGCGTCCACGTTCGTTGCCGTAATCCCCACCGCCCGCACCGCGCTGACCGACGCGTTACGGTGCAACGTGTCCGGGTCGCGGACGAGGACATCGATCAGTGCCGGCAGCGCATCCCGCGCCATCGGACCGATCCTGGCGATGTCCCACAGCGCCTCGAGCCGCGTCTCACGCTTGCCGATCGCCGCGATGAGCGGTGGCACCAGGTCGGCCGGGCTCGTGTAGGAGACGAGCTCCCTGGTGGATCGCACGCGGTCGCCCGCGACATCCAGGGCGAGCGCGCCGTCGCCGACGTCGCGCACCACGAGACTGGCATCGCGTCCGAGACCCTCCTTCATCTCCTTGACGACGAGCTTCACGTCCGGCGCATACCAGAGGACGTGCTTCTTGACCGAATCGCGGGCGTCCGGCCACGCGGAAATGCGAAAGGCCTTGAACGAGCCGGCCGGAACGGTCACGTCCTCGAAGGCTTCCACCTTCCACACCACCGTGACGTTGTAATGAGACTGGTTCCGGTACCGCTCGTGACGCGTGAATCGCGCGACCCACTGCTTGCCAACCCAGAGCGGCGAGGAGAAGTCGCCGTCGTGAGGCTCGGACGCCATGGTCTCCCGGGCGTTCCGGTCGAGCGTGGCGAGCCAGCTCCCCGTTTCGTGGTCGCGGATGTGGAGGCGGGCGCCGTCCCAGATGCGGACGACCGGCTTGTTCTCGCGAAGCCCGTCGCCGAGCGCCGTCCACGTCATCGTCTGGACCTGCGACTTCGCCGTCTTCTCGCTCAGCACCGTCGACTTCATGACCCACCGCGTGCCCTTCGGCGGCAGCGTCATCGGTGCGCTGAACACGCCGGGCGGCGGCGCGGCCGGCGTGTCGCCCATCGTGGCGCAGCCGGCCATGAGCATCGCCGCGAACGCAACGACGAGATTCCGCATGACCGCGCTCCTCACCTGGTGTCGATGGAACTGCGTGGCTCGAGGCGCAGCTCGCGGCGCGCGTGGTCGAGCGTGACCGTGAACCGGCCGAGGAAATCGCCGCCGAGCAATCCGCCGATCCCGGGCGTGCCGGGTGCGACGTCGAGCACGCCGACCTCCAGGTTCTCGACGCGTGCCGCGCCGACCTCCACGGCAGCGACCCGCACGAACGGCACCGAGACGTTGCGGCCGTCCGCGACGGTGACGCGACGACGCGGCGTCCCGGCGGACGGTCCGAGGCCGAGCCGCTCCGCGACCGCGGGGGTGATCGTCGTGCTCGACGCGCCGGTGTCGACGATGAACGGCACACGTTGCGTGCCGTTGATGGTGACGTACGCGAGCGTCAGGTTGTGTCGGACTTCGACGGCGACGACCGTCAGTCGGGCGAGCGCCGGCTGCGGCGCTGCCGACACCACCGGCTCGACGGCGGCTGCCGTGTACTGCACGAGCTCGCGTGTCGCACGAATCCGATGCTGCTCCGTCCAGTCATCGCCGTCCCTGGCCTCGCTCGTCGTGCGGACGATGAGCTTCAGCGCGGGCGCATACCAGTACGTGCGCTTCAGCTGCAACAGGCGCTCGTCCGTTTGCACGCGCTCGACCCGGAACGCCTTCACGCGACCGGTCGGCAGATCGACGTCTTCGTACGCCATGACTTCCCAGGCGAACGTCATGTCGTAGAACGTGCGGCCGTGCGCGTGCTCGTGGCTCGTGTAGCGCGCGATCCATCGCTTGCCCACCCACAAGGGAGACGACAGCGCTCCTTCATGCGGATCCGCGGACGCGACGGGCTTCGAGTCCTTGTCGAGCGCGGCCATCCAGCTGCCGGTCGCGCGGTCGAAGACGTGCATGTGCGCGCCGTCCCACACGTGATAGACCGGCCGGCCGTTATGGCTGCCGACACCCGAGACCGTCCACGTCGATGCGTCGGCCCGCACGCTTCGTGTCCGGGTGTTCGACGCCGTTTCCTTCAGGACCCAGCGGGTGCCGAGGGGCGGGAACTCGACGTCCGCGCTGAAGACGCCCGCGGGCGGCGTGACGGGGGATTCCTCGAAGGTCGCGCACGCCGTGACGAGCAGGAGACACACGACGAACGCAGGCCAGGAACCATAGTGAACGATCGCTCCGCGCACGGCGGCCTCCCGGCCTGACGACATGGGTCACCGCGGACACTACGCCGGCAGCCGCGGGACAGCAATGCCGGAATCATTCGCCTCAGCGGCCGCTGATCGCGTCGAGCGCCCGGGCGGCGGACGCACGGACGTCCGCGGAGGCGTCGCCATCGGCGACCGCGCGGAGCCGCGTGGCGGCCGGCTGCGCCACGCGGCCGAGCGACGCGAGCGCTCGCACGGCGCTCGCCCGCACCGCCGCATCGCGATCGCCGAGCGCATCGATCAGCGGCGCGACGGCTTCGGCCTTGTCAGCCGGCACCGCGACGATCGCTTCGGCGGCGGCGGCGCGAACGTCGGGCTCGTCGTGCTTCAGCGCGGTGCGCATCGTCGCGAACGCCTGCGGCCCGACCTCGCGCAGCGCGCGGACGGCGTCGATGCGGATCCCCGCGTCGCGGTCCTCGAGCGCGCCGGCGAGCAGCGGCACCACGTCGGGCATCGCCCGGCCGAGCGAGCCGAGCGCTCGCGTCGCGCGCTTGCGCACCTCGACGTCCTCGTTGCGCTGCTCGGCTTCGATGACGGCCAGGACCTCCGTGCGGCGGCTGACGAGGCTCGTCGCCGCCGCCTCGCGGACAGCGGCGCTGCGGTCGCGCAGCGCGGCGATGAGCGACGGCGCCTCGTCGGGCGCCAGACCAATGCTGCCGAGCGCCGTGGCCGCCGCGGCGCGCGTCGCGTCGTCGGCGCCGCTCTTGACGGCGTCGAGCAGGATCGGAGCGGCCGCGCGGGCCGGCGCGCCGACCTTGCCGAGCAGCCCGATCGCGACGACCGCCGTCGACGGATCGCGACTGGCTTCGATCATCGCGATGACCGCCTCGGGGACCGTCGCCGCGATCGTGACCAGCGACGCCGCCGCTTCCGGGAGCGTACGGCCGATCGTCATGAGCGTGCGCGCGGCGGCGAGACGTACCGGGCCCGCGGGGTCGTTGCGCGCGGCGCTGCGTAGCGCCGTCAGCGCGGGGTTCACGACGGGCGGCGCGAACTGCGCGAGCGCTTCGGCGGCCGCGACCCGCCGCCCATCCCCGGTGTCGCGCTCGAGCGTCCCGGTGAGCGCGCGGACGCGCGCCGCCGGTGTCTGCCCCTGCTCGGCTGGCTGCGTGGCCCGCGGTACCGGCGTGGCTGCCGCCGGCGGCGCCGGCGGCGAATACTCGACGAGCTCGATCGTTCGCTGCGTGCGGTCGCGGCTGACGCCGATCCCGTACGGGTCGGCGAGTCCCTCCGTGGTCTCCTTCACGATCAGCTTCGCAGCGGGCGCGTACCAGTACGTGCGCTTCCTGACGGGATCGCGGTCGTCGGGCCACGCCTCGACGCGGAACGCCTTGAACGTCCCGGCGGACACGCGCACGTCCTCGAACGCGACCACCTTCCAGACGATCAAGGCGTTGTAGAGCGAGCGCCGGCCGAGCCGGTCGTGCCGCGTGTAGCGATGGTCCCACGACTTGCCGACCCAGAGCGGCGACGCGAACGTGCCGTCGTTCGGCTCGTACGCGATCATCTCGCGCGACGCGGGATCGAGCACGGCGAGCCAGCTCCCCGACACGCGATCGTGCACGTGCGTGGTCGTGCCGTCCGACACGTGGTACGCGCGCCGTCCCGCATGCGGACGCTCTCCGATCGCCGTCCACGTCGACGTCTTCGATTGCGCCTGGCGCGTCGCCTCGTTGTACGACGTCTCGCGCAGCACCCACGTCGCGCCCGGCGGCGGGAAGTCGACGGCGCCGAGCACGGCGCCCGGCGGCGGCGTGCCCGACGAGGTGCCGAGCGTGCTCGAGATGGTGTCGGTGATCTTTCCGCAGGCCGCGGTGACGAGCAGCAACGCGAGAACGACGAGATATGGCATGTCCCCGGATTGTAGCGTCGCGCGCGATTGACCGTCCGGACGGCCGCGCGTAGTGTGACGCGCCATGGGACAGTTCGGGATCGGCCAGGGGATCAAACGGTTCGAAGACGTCCGCCTGCTTCGCGGGCTCGGTCGCTACCACGAAGACGTGAATGTACCGGGACAGACGCATGCCGTCTTCGTGCGCTCGACCCACGCGCACGCGCGGGTCCGGTCGATCGACACGTCGGCGGCGCTCCGCGCGCCGGGCGTGATCGCCGTCTTCACCGGCGCCGACGCCGCGAAGGATGGTCTCGGCACGATGAAGATGACGCTCAAGCGCAAGCGGCCGGACGGCGCGCCGATGTTCGCGTCACCGCACCACGGGCTCTCGCAGCATCGCGTGCGGTACGTCGGCGACCCGATCGCGATGGTCATCGCGGCCACGCGCGCGGAGGCCGAGGACGCGGCCGAGCGCGTGCAGGTCGACTACGAGCCGCTGCCGAGCGTCACGTCGACCGCGGACGCGGTCGGCGGCGCGCCGGTCTGGGACGAGTGTCCCGACAACGTCTCCAACCTCCACGAAGTCGGCGACCGCGCGGCGACCGACGCCGCCTTCGCCGGCGCGGCGCGCGTCGTCCGGCGCCGGTACGTCATCACGCGCGTGCACGCGCAGTACCTGGAGCCGCGCGGCGCGCTCGGCGTCTACGAGCCGGGCGAGGACCGGTACACCCTCCACGCCGACGTGCAGTACCCGCATCGCGTGCGCACGGCGCTCGCGACGAACATCTTCCGGATTCCGGAGCACCAGATCCGCGTCGTCGCCGGCGACATCGGCGGCGGGTTCGGCACGAAGGGCTGGCAGTACCCGGAGCACCGGCTCGTGCTGTGGGCGGCGCGGAAGATCGCGCGGCCGGTGAAGTGGACGTGCGAGCGCCGTGAAGCGGTCCCCGCCGACGAGCACGCGCGCGACAACGTGACCGACGCCGAGCTCGCGCTGGCCGCCGACGGACGGTTCCTCGCGCTGCGCGTGCGCACGCTCGCCAACGTCGGCGCCTACGTGTCGTCCGACCGCAACCTGCTCGCGACGTTCAGCAACGTGCCGACGCTGGTCGGCACGTACGTCTTCCCGGCGGCGCACGTCGCGGTGACGTGCGTCATGACGAACACGAACTCGACGGCGCCGTATCGCGGCGCCGGGCGCCCGGAATCGACGTACGTGATCGAGCGGCTCATCGACGACACCGCGCGCGAGCTCGGCATCGACCGCGCCGACCTCCGGCGGCGGAACCTCATCCCGCCGTCGGCGATGCCGTACCGGACGCCCCTCGGCGTCACGTACGACTGCGGCGACTTCGTGAAGAACTTCGACGACGCCGCGAAGCTCGCCGACGTGGCCGGCTTCGAAGCGCGGCGGACGTCGGCGCTCGCCCGCGGCAGGCTGCGCGGTCTCGGCATCTCGAATCCGATCGAGCGCGCCGCCGGCCCGCAGCCCGAGTTCGCCGAGATTCGCTTCCAGCCGAGCGGCAGCGCCACGCTCCTGATGGGCACGAAGAACCAGGGCCAGGGACACGAGACGATCTTCAAGCAGATCCTCCACGAGCGGCTCGGCCTCGATCCGCACGACGTGCGCTACATCGACGGCGACACCGAGCGCGTCGCGTTCGGGATCGGCTCGATGGGGTCGCGGTCGACGGTGATCGGCGGCACCGCGCTGTGGGTCGCGGCCGACAAGGTCGTCGCGAAGGGGAAGAAGATCGCCGCGCGGCTGCTCGAAGCGAGCGACGCCGACATCACGTTCGCCGATGGAAAGTTCGGCGTCGTCGGCACGGATCGCTCCGTCGCCATCAAGGACGTCGCCCGCGCGGCGTTCCAGCCGGCCCGGATCCCGAAAGGCATGGAGCCCGGGCTCTTCGAAACGGGGACGTTCGTGCCGACGTCGGACACGTGGCCGAACGGCTGTCACATCTGCGAAGTCGAGATCGATCCGGACACGGGCGCCGTCGCGTTCGTGAACTACGTGATCGTCGACGACGTCGGCACCGTGATCAATCCGGTGACGCTCGAGGGCCAGATCTACGGCGGCGTGGCGCAGGGCCTCGGCCAGGCGCTCATGGAGGAGGTCGTGTACGACGACGAGTCGGGCCAGCTCCTCACCGCCTCGTTCATGGACTACGCCATGCCGCGCGCGGACACGGTGCCGAACCTGGTCGTGGAGACCAATCCGGTGCCGACGAAGCTGAACCCGCTCGGCGCCAAGGGCGCCGGCGAAGCGGGCACGGTCGGCGCGCTGCCCGCGGTGATGAACGCCGTCGTCGACGCGCTCGCGCCGCTCGGCGTGCGGGAGCTCGACATGCCGGCGTCCAGTGCGCGCGTGTGGCAGGCGATCCAGGCCGCGCGGCCTGCTTCCTGAGCTTCAGATCCTCGTACAGCGCCGACCACGGACCGACGCCCCGCAGTCGCGCGGGCTGCCTGCCGGGCCGGGCGCGTGTCAGGCGGGGCCGCGTGATAGGCTCGCGGCAACCTCGAGCGAGGGAGACAAGTGATGGAACGCATCGGCATGGTCACCGTCGGCCAGGCGCCCCGTGACGACCTGGTACCGTTCATGACGCCGTTCTTCACGCGTCCCGTCGACGTGCTGCAGGCCGGCGCACTCGATGGCCTCGGACCCGCGGCGATCGCCGCGCTCGCGCCCGACGCGGGCGAGGCCGGCATCGCCGCACGCCTGCTCGACGGTTCCGAGACGCTCGTGTCGCACGCGAAGCTCTTCCCGCGCGTCCAGCAATGCGCCGACCGCCTGCGCGCCGAAGGCGCGGAGCTGCTCGTCATCCTCTGCGGCGCCGACTGGAGCGCCCTCCGCTCCGACGTCCTCGTCGTCAACCCGGGTCTCGTCTTCCCGGCGATCGTTTCGGCGCTCGCCGCCGGCCGGCGGCTCGGCGTGATGAAGCCCGTGGCCGGGCAGATCGAGGGCGCGCGCCGGCAGTTCGCCGAGCGTGGCATCGACGCGGTCGTGACCTCGGCGTCGCCGTACACGCCGCGGCGCTACGACGACGCGCGGCGCGCCGCCGGCGAGCTGCGCCGCGCCGGCGTCGATCTGGTGTGGATGACCTGCGTCGGCATGGACGAGGCGATGCGCGACGTCGTGACCGAGACGACGGGCAAGCCCGCGATCCTGGCGCGCTCGATCCTTGCCCGCGTCATCGACGAGCTGCTCGCCGCCGGCCGGGTCCCCGTTCCCGCCTGATCGCCGTCCGGGGCGCACCGTGAAGACCTACGTCGTGCGCCGCATCGCGCAGGGCCTCATCGTGCTCTTCGTGGTGAGCGCCGCCATCTTCGTCATCGTCCACTCGGCGCCCGGCGGTCCCGCCCTGCTCAACCAGCCGGACATGGATCCCACGGTGGCGAAGGAGATGCGGCAGTCCCTGGGGCTCGACGATCCGATCCCGGTGCAATACGCGCGGTGGCTGCGGAACGCGCTCACGGGTCACTTCGGGAAGTCGTATCAGCACAGCATCGCCACCGCCGACCTCATGGTGGCGCGCATTCCCAACACGCTGCTCCTGTCGGGCACGGCGCTCGTGCTCGCGGTCCTCCTCGCCCTGCCGCTCGGCACGATCTCCGCCGTCTATCGCTACTCCTGGCTCGATTACCTCGCCACCGTGGTGGCGTTCGCCGGCGTGTCGATTCCGGTCTTCTGGCTCGGCATCCTCATGATCATCCTGTTCTCGGTGACGCTCGGCTGGCTGCCGTCAGCGGGCATGGTGACGATCGGCACCGCGTTCTCGGTCGGTGATCTGCTCGTCCATCTCGTGATGCCGGCCGTCGTGCTCGCGACGTTTCCGCTCGCGCAGCTCACGCGTTACGTCCGCGCCAGCATGGTCGACGTGCTCGCCCAGGACTACATCCGCACCGCGCGCGCCAAGGGCCTGCCCGAAGCGGCGCTGCTCGGCCGCCACGCCCTTCGCAACGCGCTGATCCCCATGCTGACCGTGCTGGGCGTGCTGACGCCCCGGCTGCTCGGGGGCGCGGTCATCACCGAGACGATCTTCGCGTGGCCCGGCCTCGGACGCCTGGCCGTCGACGCCGCCATCACGCGCGACTATCCCGTGATCATGGGCGTCACGCTCCTCGTCTCGGCCTTCGTCGTCGTGAGCAACCTCGTGACGGATCTGCTCTACGGCGTCGTCGATCCACGGATCACGCTGCAGTGAGCGACCGCGGCGTGATCGAGGCGGGCGCCGGCTTTGCCGGTGACCGCCGAGCGCTGGGGGTCTGGGGGCCATGTCGGGGCCCCCAGTAAGATCGATCCTGTACCTGTGGCGGCGCTTCCGTCGCAACCGCCTCGCGGTGCTCGCCCTCGCCTACCTGGCGCTCGTCCACGTCGTGGCCGTCGCCGCGCCGCTGCTCGCCCCCTACGACCCGGACGCCATGGACCTGCTCGACCAGTTCGCGCCGCCGTCGCGCGAGCACTGGCTCGGCACCGACGAGACCGGCCGCGACGTCCTTGCGCGGATCATCGTCGGCGCGCGCACGTCGCTGGCCGTCGGTCTGGCCGCGATGACCCTGGCCATCGTCATCGGCATCACGCTCGGCGGCGTGAGTGGGCTCTGCGGCGGCGGCGTGGACGCGGTGATCATGCGGATCACGGACGGCATGCTGACGGTGCCGACGTTCTTCCTCGCGCTGCTCGTGCTCGCGGTCTTCGGCTCCAACACCGTCAACGTGGTGCTGGTGATCGGAGCCACGGGCTGGATGGTGGTGGCGCGCGTCGTGCGCGCCGAAATCTTGAGAACGATGCCGCAGGACTTCATCGTCGCCTCGCGCGCGCTCGGCGTGGGGGCGCTGCGGCTCCTGACGCGGCACCTCCTGCCGCAGGCGCTGCCGTCGCTCATCGTCGCCGCGACGCTCGGTGTCGCGTATGCCGTGCTGACGGAGTCGGCGCTGTCGTACCTCGGCCTCGGGGTGCAGCCGCCGACGCCGACGTGGGGCAACATGCTGACGGGCGCGCAGCACTATGTCTGGAAGCGGCCGATCCTGGCCGTCTATCCCGGCGCCGTCATCATGCTCACCGTGCTCTCGTACAACGCGCTCGGCGACGCGCTGTCCGACACGCTGGACCCCCGCCACGCCGGAACATGACGTATGCTCTGCGCCTCTGGAGGTGAGGACCATGGCACGACGCGTTTGGGTCCTTCTCGTCGGCTTGCTCGCCCTGGGCGCGACGGCGCCTGCGGTCGTGAACGCGCAGGCCCCGCCGGGCGTCCTGCGCGTCTCCATCATCGGCGACGTCACGCTGAATCCGTTCACGCAGCCGCAGCAGCTGCCGACGACCCAGGTGCTCAAGGTCGTCTTCTCGACGCTGACGCGCTATCGGCCGGGCGACCTCCAGGCCGTCGGCGACCTCGCGACGTCGTGGCAGCCGCTCGAGGGCGGCCGCGTCTGGGAGTTCAAGCTCCGGCGCGGCGTGAAGTGGCACGACGGCAAACCGTTCAGCGCCGCCGACGTCAAGTTCACGCTCGAGAGCGTCGTGAACCCGAACGTGAAGGCGCTGTTCCGCAGCGCCATCAAAGGCCTCCAGCGCGTCGACGCGGTCGACGACGCCACCGTGCGCGTCGTCATGGAGCGGCCGGTCGCGTCGCTGCCCATCATCCTCGCCTGGAACATCCCGATCTCGCCGAAGCACCTGCTCGAGGGCAAGGATCTGAACGACCTGTCGGACTTCGCGCAGAAGCCCATCGGCACCGGCCCCTTCCGCTGGAAGGAAGCCGTCAAGGGCTCCCACATCGCGCTCGAGGCCTTCCCCGACTACTACGGGGGCGCGCCGAAGCTGAAGACGCTGGTCTTCAAGGTCATTCCCGACATCAATACCGTCGTCGCGCAGCTCCGCACTGGCGAGCTCGACATGGCGGTCGTCGAGGACGTCCACCGCGAGACGCTGGTGAGCACCACGCATCTCGGGTTCAAGGTGACGCATCTGCCGTCGACATTCTGCATCGCCTTCAACAACTCGCGGTGGCCGTTCACCGACCGATCGGTGCGCCATGCGCTGATCCATGGGTTGAATCGCGAGCTCATGGTGCAGCGGCTCGTCAAGGGTGACGCTCCGCTCGCGACCGGGCCGTACGCGAAGGCGTTCGGCCCGTTCTACAACGCGGCCCTCAAGCCCTACGCCTACGATCCCGCCCGCGCCAGGGCGCTCCTCGCCGAAGCGGGCTTCAAGCCCGGCAGCGATGGCGTGCTCGCCTCGAAGGACGGCAAGCGCCTCGGCTTCGAGCTGATGGTGGACAAGGGCAATCCCGTGCGCGAGCAGGTGGCGCTCTACGCCCAGCAGGCGTGGAAGCAGCTCGGCATCGACGTGAAGCTGAAGGTCGAGGAGTGGTCGGTGTACATCAAGCGCGGCAACCAGATCCCGGCCGGCGACTACGACGCGCGCACGACGTGGCGCATCACGCCGCCCGACCCGGACAAGACGGCGGAGTACACGACGGGCGGGATCAACAATCACTACGCCTATGCGAATCCGGACGTGGACCGCCTGATGGCGGAGGGGCGCACGGTGACCGACCAGGCGAAGCGAGTCGCGATCTATCACCGCATCCAGGAGATCATCTACCAGGACGCCCCGCACGCCTGGATCAACAATCAGACCGAGATCCTCGCCATGAACAAGCGCGTCCGCGATTTCCCCGATCTCGGGATCCGCGACGCGCTCCAGTGGATGCACGTCGTCAGCGCGCAGTGAGGGAGAACGCATCATGACCGTCGTGGAAGCCGCGACTCAGGCCGTCAGCGCCGACACGCTCCAGAAGCACCTCGAATGGCTCTCGTCCGTGCGTCGCGACACCGGCGACGTCGGCGAGACGAAAGCCGCGGAATACATCGCCGCGGAGCTGAAGGCGGCCGGCGTCCCGGTGACGCTGCATCCCTTCGACGCGTTCCTGAGCTATCCGATCCGCGCGACGCTCGACGTGCAGGCACCCGAGCCGATGCAGCTGCGCTGTCTCACGCACTCGTTCGCGAAGCCCACGGGTCCGCACGGCCTCGTCGGCGACCTCGTGCACGTCACGGACGGCGACGTCAGTCAGGCGGCGGGCCGCGTGGCGCTGATCGACGGTCTCGCCACGCCCGTGACCGTGCTGCGCGCGAGCCGCGCCGGGTGCGCGGCGGTCGTCTTCGCCAACCAGGACTTCATGCTCCACAACATGATCGTCACGACGATCTGGGGCACGCCCGGCCTCGACCAGCTCGAGCGGCTGCCGCAGATCCCGGTCGTGACGGTGAACAAGCAGGATGGCGAGCGTCTGAAAGCGCTGCTCGCCCGTGGCCAGGGCGTGCGCCTGCGGCTCGAGACCGAGGTGAAGACGGGCTGGTTCCGGTCGCTCCTGCCCGAGGTGCGCATCCCGGGCAGCGAGGAGCCGGAGAAGTTCGTCCTCTGCGGCGGGCACTACTGCTCGTGGGAGTACGGCACCACCGACAACGCCACCGGCAACGCGTGCCTCATCGAGATGTCGAAGATCCTCTGGGAGAACCGCGCGCAGCTCCGGCGTGGAGTGCGGATCTGCTGGTGGCCCGGCCACTCGCACGGCCGCTACTCGGGCTCGACCTGGTACGCCGACACGTTCTTCACGGACCTCGCCGAGGGCTGCATCGCCTACCACAACATCGACTCGCCCGGCGTGAAGGGCGCGACGAAGTACATCGCGCGGCACACGACCGCCGAGGTCGAGCGCTTCTGCCGCAGCGCCATCGAGCGCCTCAGCGGTCAGGCCAACGCGCCCGTCCACCGCCCCGCGCGCTCCGCGGACCAGTCGTTCCTCGCCAACGGCGTGCCGTCGTTCTCCACCTATCCGTTCCTGCCCGACGATCATCCCGACCGCCGGCCGTGGACGGGCGGCAGCGCGAACGCGTGGTGGTGGCACAGCGAGTTCGACACGCTCGACAAGGGCGACAAGGACATCCTCGCGCTCGATACGCGCATCTCGCTGGCCGCCGTGGTCGAGCTCTGCAACGCGCCGGTGCTCCCCATCGACCACACGGCGACGGCGCGCGAGATCATCGACACGGTCGGGAAGTTCCAGGAGCAAGTCGGCAGTCACGTGGATCTGGCCGCGGTGATCGAGAACGGCAAGCGCTACCTCGGCGCCGTCGAGCGCCTGGAGGCGGCGAAATCCTCGGCCGGCGACGCGCGCGCCGCGCGGCGCATCAACGATCTGCTCATGCGCCTCTCACGGGTCGTCAGCAGCGTCATCTATTGCCAGGGCGGACGCTTCGCGCACGATCCGGCCGAATGGTCGCCGATCATGCGGGCGTCGACCTCGGCGGTCCTGTCCGGACTGGCGAAGGCGACGGCGCTGCCGGCGCTGCACGGGAAGCCCGAATACGGCTTCCTTCGCGCGCAGGTCGTGCGCGAGCGCAATCGCGTGGTGACGGCGCTCCGCGACGGCACACGACTCGTCGACGCGACGCTCGGGGCGTAGCGGTCATCCGCGCGCCGCGTTCGGTCACTGGCCTTGTCGCCGCTGTTCTGGTGCTCGCGGGATTGGGCGCCGCCCAGCCCCGGGAGGCGGCGGGGGTCTACCGAATCGGGTTCGTCGCTGCGTCTTCGCCGGGTTCCTCGACCGATGCATTCCGGCAGGCGCTCCGGGAGCTCGGCTACGTGAGGAAACCTCCCAGCACCACCTTGCACGGAACCGCTCGCTCGCATTCGTTCGGCGCGGCCGGTCAACGTGAGGATGGGGCCGCAGCGGCAGCTCAACCGAGTGCGGTCCGTGACGACCCGCGCTCCCCGTCGTCGTGGTAGCCTCCGCGTATGGGCAGACCAGCGCGCGAACTCGAATCGCAAGCGCTGAAGCTCTCGCGCAGGGACCGGGCCCGCCTCGCGCAACGTCTGATCTCAAGTCTTGATCGAGAAGTGGACGCCGACGCGGAGCGTCGCTGGCTCGCGGAGGCCGAGCGTCGGCTGGCAGAGCTTAAATCCGGCAAGGTCGCCGCGATTCCGGCCGAAAGGGTAATGAAGAAGGTCCGCTCCGCGCTTCGGTGAGGAGCGTCGAGTTCCATCCAGAGGCACAGAACGACGATGCGGCCCACGCGTCTTCCATGAGGCGACGATGAGCCTGCTGAACCCCGACGAACTGGCCAAGCTCTTCCCCGCGGAAAGCCACGCCTGGGCCGGCCCCATCCCGACGCAGATCGTCTCCAGCGACGAGTTCGTGCCGGCGCCGCAGACGCGTGCCCAGCGCGAAGTCGAAGCGCGACTGAAAGACCTCGGCAGCATGCTCGGTCGCCGGCACGGCCTGACGCGCCGGCGCTTCCTCCAGACCGCGTCCGGCATGGCGGCGGCGTTCCTCGTCATGAACGACGTCTACGGCGCGCTCTACGACGTCAGCCGCGCCGAAGCGGACGACTGCGACGTCGCGACCGAGCGCGCGAGCACGTTGAAAGACAGGTCGGAGTGGCGTGCGGCGCTTCGCACGGACCGGCTTGCCGCCGCGAAGGCGCGCTACGAGGCGAGCGGCCCGACGCCGAGTCACCTCCGCTACGGGTACATCGCCCGGGGATGACTTCCGGTCCGTTCACCGGCTATCACCAGCGCGAGGTCCCGCCCGACGACGTCGAGCTGACGCGCGTCGGCCCCGGGACGCCGTGCGGTGAATACATGCGGCGGTTCTGGCACCCCGTCGGATTCGTCCGCGATCTCGGCGACGTCCCGCTGCGCGTGCGGATGCTCGGCGAGGACCTCGTCGCCTTCCGCGATCACGGAGGGCAGGTCGGGCTGCTGCATCTGCACTGCGCGCATCGCGGCACGTCGCTCGAATACGGCGTCGTCTCCGAGCGCGGCATCCGCTGCTGCTATCACGGCTGGCGCTTCGACGTCGACGGCCGCTGCCTCGACACACCGGGTGAGCCCGCCGGCAGCCGGCTGTGCGAGCGCATCTGGCAGGGCGCGTATCCGACCCTGACGTTCGGCGGGCTCGTGTTCGCGTACATGGGGCCGCCGGACCGGCGGCCGGCGCTTCCCGTCTACGACACGTTCGGCATGGACGGCTATCGTCTCCTGCCCGCGGCACGCTTCGAGCTGCCGTGCAACTGGCTCCAGGTGAAGGACAACAGCATGGATCCGGTGCACACGTCGTTCCTGCACGCGCTGTCGAGCGGCTATCAGTTCACGGAGGTGTTCGGGCAGCTCGCGGAGCTCGACTGGCTCGAGACGCCGTTCGGGATGATCTACATCGCGACCCGGCGCGTCGGCGATTACGTGTGGGTGCGCGTCTGCGACTTCCTGCCGCCGAACGTGCACCAGTTCACGCGCGAGCTCGAAGAAGCGAGCACCGAGCGCATCGGCTACCGGCCCGTCATCACGCGCTGGGCCGTGCCGAACGACGACACCCGCACGACCAACTTCGAGCTCACGGCGATTCCCGACGACTGGCCGGTGGACGAGACGGCGATCGCGAAGCCGGGATTCGGGCAATCGAGCGACCGGCCGTACGCCGAGCGGCAACGGCACCCCGCGGACTACGACGCGCAAGCGAGCCAGCGCCCCATCGCGGTACACGCGCTCGAGCACCTGGCGTCGACCGATCGCGGCGTCATCATGCTGCGCCGGATCGTGCGCGACGGGATTCGCGCCGTCGGCCGGGGCGACGACCCGTTCGGCGTCACGCGCGGCGACGGGCCGCCCATCCGCACGCTCGCGCAGGACACCGTCCTCAAGATCCCGGCGCCCGCGGATCCCGCCGCTGATCGTCGACTGCTCCGCGACACCGGCCGCCGCGTCGTGGCCGGCCCGTAATCGAGGTGTCGCCGCTTCGCGGAGTGCCGCGCGTCGAAGCACTCCTCCTCGCCGCGTGTGTCGTCGCCCTCGCGCTGCTCGTCGTCCTGCCGCTCACGTTTCTGCTGTGGGGCAGCATGAGCGCGGAGGGCCGTCCGACGCTCGAGCACTTCCGCGAAGCGCTCACGAGCCGGCTCTACGTCCAGGCGCTCCGAAACTCGCTCGTGCTCGGAACGTGGACGGCGCTGCTGAGCGTCGTGATCGGCGTGCCGCTCGCGTGGGCCGTGAGCCGCACGAACGTGCCCGGCAAGCGGTTCATTCACCTCACGGCGGTCGTCTCGTACGTCACGCCGCCCTACCTGACCGCCATCGCGTTCGTGAACCTCTTCAGCCCGAACGCGGGCATCGTGAATCGCTTTCTCCGTGACGTCGCCGGCGCGCCGGCGCTCACCTTCAACGTGTTCTCGATGTCCGGACTCGTCCTCGTCACGGTGCTGCACACGTTTCCCTTCGTGTACCTCCTCGCATCGACCGCGCTCACGTCGGTCGACGCGTCCATGGAGGAATCGGCGCAGATCCTCGGCGCGAGCCGCTGGCGTACGGCGCTCGCGGTGACGGCGCCGCTCGTCGCCCCGGCGATCCTGTCCGGCGCGCTGATCGCGTTCGTGAACGCGATCGCGCTGTTCGGCTCGCAGGCGATCATCGGCCTGCCCGGCCGCGTGTTCACGCTGCCGACGCGGATCTACGCGCTGTTCGATTACCCGCCGCAGTACGGGCTGGCGTCCGCGATGTCGCTGCTCTTCGTCGGCATCACCGTGGCGGCGCTCTATCTGCAGCGCCGCTATCTGGCGCGGCGGTCGTACGTGACGCTCGCGGGCAAGAGCAACCGGCCGCAGCTCGTCGATCTCGGCGCCGCCCGCCACGCCGTGTTCGCGTTCGGCGCCATGGTCTTCGTCATCGCCGTCCTGGCGCCGTACGTGACGCTGCTCGCCGTGTCGCTGTCGAAGTCGTGGGGGCTGCAGTTCTGGCAGAACCTGACGCTCCAGCACTACCGCTTCGTGCTCTTCGAGTACGACGTGACGCGCCGGGCGATGTGGAACAGCCTGCTGCTGGCGAGCGCGGCGGCGACGCTGACGGTGCTGATCGGCAGCCTCGTCGGCTGGCTGGACCTACGCACGTCGCTGCGCGGCCGGAAGCTGCTCGACTACGCGTCGCTGATTCCCCTGGGGCTGCCGGGCATCGTCGTCGCCGTCGCGCTGATCCAGTTCTGGCTGCGCATGCCGGTGCCGATCTACGGCACGCTGCTGATCATCCTGCTCGCGTACACCGGCCGGTACGTGCCGCTCGGCGTGCGATCGGCGAACAGCGCGTTCCGGCAGATCGACGCGTCCCTCGAAGAGACCGCGCGCATCACCGGGGCGGGCTGGTTCCGCACGTTCCGCAGCGTCACGCTGCCGCTGGCGCGCCCGGGCCTCTTCGCGGGCTGGCTCCTGGTGTTCGTGCCGGCGGTCCAGGAGCTGTCCGCGTCGATCCTGCTCTTCAGCTCGGAGTCGATCACCCTCGCCGTCGCCGTCTACAACCTCTACGAGACGGGATCGCTGGAGCCGGTCGCCGCGCTGTCGATCGTGACGATGCTGATCATCACGGGCGCCATCCTGCTCGCCACGCGGCTCGGCGGCGGGAAACCAACCACAACGGTGGCCGGCTAATGCTTCTGCGGTGGGGGGGCTTGGGGCCGGGGAGCCCGAGGGGGCGTCAGCCCCTTCCCGTGCGATCTCGGCGCTCGCTCCCCCCCAACGTCAATCAATCCTGATGGCCGGCATCGTCATCGATCGGGTGACGAAGCGCTTCGGCACCGTGACCGCCGTGCGTGACCTCACGCTCGACATCCACGACCGCGAGTTCGTCACGCTCCTCGGCCCCAGCGGCTGCGGCAAGACGACGCTGCTCCGGCTCATCGCCGGCTTCATGACGCCGGACGCCGGCGAGATTCGCGTCGGCGCGATCCCGCTCTCGACGCCGGCCGGCGTCGTGCCGCCCGAGCGCCGCGGCATGGGGATGGTCTTCCAGAACTACGCCGTCTGGCCGCACAAGACGGTCTACCAGAACGTCGCGTTCGGTCTCGAAGTCCGCCGCGTGTCGAAGGCGGACGCACGGGCACGCGTGGCGAAGGTCCTGGAGTCCGTGAACCTCGCGGGCCTCGAAGCGCGCTATCCGAGCGAGCTGTCCGGCGGGCAGCAGCAGCGCGTGGCGCTCGCGCGCAGCCTCGTTGTCGAGCCCGGCATTCTCCTGCTCGACGAGCCGCTGTCGAACCTCGACGCCAAGCTGCGCGAGCGCATGCGGTGGGAGCTGAAGGACCTGCAGCGCCGCACCGGCATCACGTTCGTGTACGTCACGCACGACCAGTCCGAAGCGCTCGCGCTCTCCGACCGCATCGCCGTCATGCACGCGGGCGAAGTGATGCAGTTCGCGGCGCCGCGCGAGGTGTACCGGCGCCCCGCGAACCGGACGGTCGCCGACTTCATGGGCCTCGTAAATCTGTTATCCGGGCGCGTCGTGCGCGCGGCGGGCGACGCGAGCCTCGTCGCGCTCGGCGGCGGCCAGCCGCTGACCCTCGCGGTGCCGCCCGGCATCGCGGAAAGTCAGGCGGTGCAGGTCGCGATCCGGCCGGAAAGCCTGACGCTCCGCGTCCTCACCGCGGCCGCGGCCGCCGACACCGCGGAAGCGCTCGTCGGGAAAGTCGCCGACGTCACGTTCCTCGGCAACATCACCGACTGCCACGTCACGCTCGACGACGGCACGCGCGTCCGCGTGCAGGTCGACGCGCGCCAGGACCTCGACGTCGGTCAGCGCGTCACCCTGCGATTCGACCGCGACACGGCGAGCGTGTTCACCGGCTGAGATGTATCCTCGTCGCCACCCGTAACGGGAGGGAGACGGACATGGCCGAGATCCTTGGCATCGGCTGCTCTCACGCCCCGATGATCCTGAACCCGCCGGAAGAGTGGACGCGCATGCGCGAGCGCATCATGTCGCGCGTCCCGAACTACGAGCCGCCGCCCGAGCTCATGGTCGACCGCGGCGGCGACGACTGGCTCAGCGCCCACCGCGAGAACCAGGGGCGCCTGGCGAAGGCGTTCGGGGTCCTCCACGATCGGCTCCACGGCTTCGCGCCGGACGTCGTCATGATCATCGGCGACGACCAGGCGGAGAACTACCAGTCGGACAACCTGCCGGTGTTCGCGCTGTACACCGGGAGCGAGGTCGAGGCGTATCCGTTCCATCGCCCGTCGGCGCGCGTGAATCTCTGGAACGGCGCGCCGGACACGCGCTACAGCTTCCACTGCCCGAGCGCGTTCGCGGTGGCGCTGCGTGACCATCTGATCCTCGACGGCATCGACATCACGTCGTCCACCGTGCTCCGTGGCTGGAAGTACGGCCTGCCGCACGCGCACATCAATCCGATGCTGTTCCTCGATCCCGACGGCAAGCTCCCGCTGCTGCCGCTGTTCGTGAACTGCTACGGCGAGGAAGCCGGCCCCGGCTACCCGCCACGGCCGACGGCGCGCCGCAGTTACGACCTCGGCCGCGCGATCCGGCGCTTCCTCGACACGCGCGACGAGCGTTTCGCCGTCATCGCGTCGTCGAGCTGGTCGCACAGCTTCCTGACGCACCGCTTCGGCGGCGTGAAGTTCGACCTCGAGTTCGACCGGCGCAACCTCGAGCTGCTGCGCCAGGGCCGCGGCAGCGAGCTGGCTAGGCTGACGCCGGAGGACATCTACCTCTCGGGCGACCATGAGTTCCTCAACTGGATCGTCGCGCTCGGCATCCTCGGCGACCGGCCGGCCGAGATCGTGGAGACGCTCGACGCGCAGTCCCAGATCTCGTTCAAGGTCTTCTGCCTCTGGGACTGAGGGAGGACCCGGCATGCTCTCCCGCGAAGACAACGAGCTGCTGACGCGCGTCGGACCCGGCGCCGCGATGGGCGCCACCATGCGGCGCTACTGGACACCCGCGCTGCTGGCGCGCGAGCTGCCGGAGCCCGACGGCGCGCCCGTCCGCGTGCGGCTCCTCGGCGAAGACCTGATCGCGTTTCGCGACACGCGCGGCCGGGTCGGCCTGCTCGACGAATACTGCCCGCACCGTCGCGCGTCGCTCTTCTTCGGCCGCAACGAGGAATGCGGGCTGCGCTGCGTCTATCACGGCTGGAAGTACGACGTCGACGGCCGCTGCGTCGACATGATGAACGAGCCGGAAGAGCACCAGTTCACGGACAAGATCCGGATCACGTCGTACCCGACCGTCGAGCGTGGCGGCCTCGTGTGGGCGTATCTCGGGCCGGCCGAGCTGGCGCCGCCGCTGCCGAATTTCGCGTGGACCGCGATGCCCGCGACGCACGTGAACGTGTCGAAGGTGATCCAGGAGAGCAACTGGCTCCAGGGCCTCGAGGGCGGCATCGACACGTCGCACGCGCCGATCCTGCACCGGCTGCTCACGACGGAGTCGACGCGTCCCGGCTTCAAGCCGACGAATCCGTTCGTGCGCGGCAAGGCGCCGCGCCTCGTCGTCGACCTCACGGACTACGGCTATCAGTACGCCGGCATCCGTCCGCTCGACGAGACGAGCCTGCACATCCGCACGTATCACTTCATCCTGCCGTTCCACCAGATCCGGCCGTCGCAGAACGAGCGCGGCCTGCGGCTCGTCGCCGGCCACATCTGGGTGCCGATCGATGACGACACCACGATGGTCTACAACTGGGAGTACAGCACCGGCGAGGCGCTGACCGACGAGGACCGGCTCGAGCGCCGGCTCGGCAACGGCCCGCTCGAGGTCGACCAGACGACGTTTCGCGGCAAGCGCAACCGCGCCAACGACTACCTGATCGACCGTCGCGTGCAGAAGACCGAGAGCTTCACCGGCATCGACGGCATCAACACGCAGGACCGCGCGATCCAGGAAAGCATGGGGCCGATCGTGGATCGGAGCCACGAGCACCTCGGACCGGCGGACAAGGCGGTGATCCAGGCGCGCCGGCTGCTGCTGGACGCGGTGAAGAGCGTCGCGAGCGGCGGGACGCCGCGCGGCCTCGAGCCCACGTACTACGCGCTCCGCGCCGCCGAAGGCGTCGTGCCGCGCGACGCGGACTGGCGCGCGCTGCTGACGCCCGAGATGGCGCAGACCGAGATCTTGCAGACGGTGTGACGAGGGAGACGCGATGACGCTGCCCCCGCTGATCTCGAGCGACGGCCATCTCGAAGTGCGTCCCGAGCGCTGGACGCCGCGCATGCCGGCGAAGTATCGCGACCGCGCGCCGCACACGGTGAAGACGGCGGACGGCGGCGACGCGCTCGTCGTCGAAGGGCAGCCGCCCTACCCGGCGCCGTTCCTCGATCTCCGCGCCGGCCGCACCAACGAAACGTGGCAGCCGTTCGGCGCGACGGTCGACGACAC
>JACPCW010000141.1 GCA_016184365.1 Candidatus Rokuibacteriota bacterium | reverse complement strand
GCCGGGCGGATCAGGCGCGCCGACGTGCCGTACGCGACGATCACGAGCTCGGCGTCGTCCAGCCCGACCGTCTCGACGCGCACTTCGCTCGCCTCGATCTGCCGGTACTTCTCCGCGAGCCGCAGCATGTGCGCTTCGAACGTGTCGGGATCGCGGCCGACGTGCTCGAGCCCGATCAGGTTGTACGTGAGATTGCCGGACAGGTACTCGGCGCGCGGGCCGTATTCCTTGCCCGGCCGCCCGAGGTAGATCGGATCACGGCCCTGGCAGCCCGTCGTCGCCCACCACTTGTCGACGGGCGTTTCCGGCAGCGGCTCGCCGAGATCGAAGCCTTCCGTCGTCTCCGCGAGCATCTGGTCCGACAGGATGATCGCCGGCGTCCGGTAGCGATCGGCGAGCGCGAACGCGAGCTTCGTCACGTCGACGGCTTCCTGCACCGTCGCCGGACCGAACACGAGGCAGCGGTAATCGCCGGGTCCGCCGCCGCGGGTCGCGATCCGGTAGTCGCCCTGCGTCGGCGCGAGGTTGCCGAATCCGGGGCCGCCGCGGCTCACGTTCACGATGACGACGGGCAGCTCCGCGATGCCCGCCATGTGCGAGAGCCCTTCCTGCATCAGCGCGAACCCGGCGCCCGACGTCGCGGTCATGCAGCGCACGCCGGCCCCCGAGGCGCCCATCAGCATGTTGATGACGGACACCTCGCTCTCGGCCTGGATGTACACGCCGCCGGCGGCGGGCATGCGATGGCTCGCCTGCTCGAGGCATTCGGTGGCGGGCGTGAACGGATACCCGGTGAAGAAGCGGCAGCCCGACTGGATGGCCGCTTCGACGATCGCGCGATTGCAGTTCATGAACAGTCGCTGGCTCACGACGCGACCTCCCTGTACACCGCCACGATCGCCATGTCGGGGCACACCTTGGCGCAGATCTCACAGCCGGTGCACCGCGGTTCGTCGAACAGCTCGACGACGCGGTGATTGAGCGTGTTGCGCTGCGCGCCGAGCCGGAGCACCTGCGGCGGACAGAAGTGGACGCAGAGATCGCAGCCCTTGCAGCGCTCGGCCTCGATGGCGATCGTCCCGTGGGACTTCGGCATTACGGGCGCCCCCAGCAGTAGAAGAATTCGGTGATCTCCGGGAGCCGGTCGGCCTCCGGGAACAGCACCTCGTACCGCACGTCGAGCAGCTCTTCGCCGGCGATCCGCTCGCGACGCTCGCCGCCCTGGCCGTAGGCGAAGATCAGCGGCCGGACGTCGCAGAAGCTCATATAAAGGACGAGTCCCGGGACGGCCACGCGTGGATCCGCCAGGATCCGGTCACGCACGTCGCGCCCCGGCACGGTCGTCCACGCCATGCCCTCGATTCCTTTGCCGGCGGCGAACCACTCCGCCGTTCCGCCGTCCTTCATGACGAGACAGACGTGCTGCTCGCCGGGCGCGGCGTTCCGGACGTCGAATCGGATGATCATCGCGATCGCGTCGTACGCCGCCGCGAGATGCAATGCCCATTCGCGTGGCGGCGCCGATAGGCTCATCGCGACGTCTCTCGTCGTGGGGGCTCCGACATGGCCCCCACACCCCCGGACGTTCGGACCGTCCCCGGCGAAGCCGGGGCCGGCCTCAACTCACCGCTCATCGCGACATCACCCGTGGAATGACGTCGGCCGCGATGGCGCGCACGTCTTCCATGTACCGCTCCGGCGGACACGCCGGAATGACCGTGAAGTGCCGCGCGCCCGCGTCGATGTACCGCCCGATCGTCTCCGCGCAGCTCTCCGGCGAGCCGAGCGCGCAGTAGCGCTCGACCAGATCGTCGAACGACTGGTGGTACTCGTTGGCGAGATACTCACGGGCCGTGCGACGTCCGGCCTCGCGCGTCGGCGCGAGCGCGACGTAGAGCACGAGACCGCCATCCGCCGGCGCCATGCCGGGCGCGCGGCGCGCGTTGACCTGGGCGAGACGGCGCGCGAACCCGTCCGCCGTGACGAAGTACGCGAGCCACGCCGCGCCGAACCGCGCCGCGCGCGCGAGCGCCGCGTCCGACCGGCCGCCGATCCACATCGGCGGATGCGGGTCCTGCAGCGGACGCGGCTCCATCACCGCGTCCTCGAAGCTGAAGAACTCGCCCTTGAACGCGGCGGGTGACGTCGTCCAGAGCGCGCGCATCGCTTCGAGCGCCTCGTCCGTGCGCCGTCCGCGCCCTTCGCGCGGCACGCCACACGCCTCGAACTCCTTCGGAAACTCGCCGCCGACACCGACGCCGAACACCGCGCGGCCCGCCGACAGGTGATCGAGCGTCGCCACCGCCTTCGCGACCCGCGCGGGTGACCGCAGCGGCACGAGCAGCACGCCCGGGCCGAGCTTCACGCGGCTGGTGCGCGCGGCAATCGCGCCGAGCATCGTGAACGGATCGAGCACGGGGCTGTGCCACAGCACGTGATCGCGGCACCAGACGTATTCGTAGCCGAGCGCTTCGGCTTCGACCGCGCAGTCGACGAGCGTCGGCACCGGCACCATGCCGGCGCCGAACGAGCCGAGCGAGATCCCGAACGTCACCGGTATCATGCGGCGTCTATCTATCGCCCGCCGCACGCGGAAGTCAACCGGCCGGGGTGCGACAATTCGGTCGTGGCCTCGCGCATCGAGGACTACGCGCTCATCGGCGATTGCGAATCCGCCGCCCTCGTGGCGCGCGACGGGTCGATCGACTGGCTCTGCCTGCCGCGCTTCGACTCCCCGGCCTGCTTCGCGGCGCTGCACCGGCGGTTACGTGGAGGAGGCTCGCGCGTGGCGCGAGTGGCTGCTTCGCGCCGTGGCCGGCGCGCCGGCGCAGGCGCAGATCATGTATGGCCTGGCTGGCGAGCGACGCCTCACCGAGATCGAGCTGCCCGAGCTGCCCGGGTACGAAGGCGCGAAGCCCGTGCGCATCGGCAACGCGGCGCACGCGCAGTTCCAGCTCGACGTCTATGGGGAACTGGCCGACGCGCTGGACTGCGCCCGGCGCGCAGGCCTGCCGCCTGACGAGAACGCCTGGCGCGTCGAGCGCGAGCTCGTCGACTTCGTCGAGTCGAGCTGGCAGCGGCCGGACGAGGGCATCTGGGAGGTGCGCGCTCCGCGCCGGCATTTCACGCATTCGAAGGTGATGGCGTGGGTGGCCCTCGATCGTGCGGTGAAGGGCGTCGAGGACTTCGGGCTCGAGGGCGACGTGGAGCGGTGGCGGCGCTGCCGCGACGCGATCCACGCGGAAGCATGCGCGCGTGGATTCGATCCGCAGCTCGGCACCTTCGTGCAGTCGTATGGCTCGACGATGCTCGACGCGAGCCTGCTGATGATCCCGCTGGTCGGGTTCTTGCCCGCGCGCGATCCGCGCGTGGTCGGCACCGTGCAGGCGATCCAGGCCCGGCTGATGGACGACGGGTTCGTGCACCGCTACGAGACGGTGCCCGACGTCGACGGGTTGCCGCCCGGCGAGGGCGCGTTCCTCGCGTGCACGTTCTGGCTCGCCGACAACCTGGCGCTCCAGGGACGCGGCGCCGAGGCGCGCGAGATCTTCGAGCGCCTGCTCGCGCTGCGCAACGACGTCGGGCTGCTATCCGAGCAGTACGACGTCGGCGCGCGCCGGCTCGTCGGCAACTTTCCGCAGGCCTTCTCGCACGTCGGGCTGATCAACACCGCGCGCAATCTCATGGGCGCCGGCGGTCCCGCCGAACACCGTCGCCAGCCCTGAACGCGTGGCATGATACCGGCCCGGAGGATCCGTCCCATGGCCGAAGCGTCGACCAGCATCCGTCACGAGCGCCTGCACGCCTTCATCGTCGAGTGCCTCGTCGCCATGACGATGGCGCGCCGCGCCGCCGAGACGACCGCCGGGCTCATGGTGCGCACCGATCTGCGCGGCGTCGAGTCGCACGGCATCGACATGCTGCCGCGCTACTGGGAGCTGTGGCGGGACGGCGTCATCGCCATGGACGCCGAGCCGCTCGTCCTGCGCGACGACGGCGCGACGGCGCTGCTCGACGGCCGGAAAGGCCTCGGCCATCCCGTCTCGGCGCGGGCGATGCAGCTCGCGATCGACAAGGCGCGCACGTTCGGCATCGGCATCGCCGCCGTGAAGCACTCGAACCACTTCGGCGCCGCGGCCAACTACTCGATGATGGCGCTCGCGCACGACCTCATCGGCGTCGCGACGACGAACACGCCGTACGTCGCGATGGTGCCGACGTTCGGGCGCGCCGCGAAGCTCGGCACGAATCCGATCTCGTTCGCGGCGCCCGCCGGCGACGAGCCGCCGTTCGTGCTCGACATGGCGACGACGACGGTGGCGTTCGGCAAGATCCGCGTGGCCAGCCGCTGGGAGAAGCCGATTCCGGAAGGCTGGGCGGTCGACGAGCGCGGCATCTCGACGACGGATCCGTTCGTCGCGCTGAAAGCGCGGTTGCTGACGCCGGTCGGCGGCTCGCGCGAGACGGGCGGCCACAAGGGGTACGGTCTGGCGGTGATGGTCGACATCCTGTCCGGCGTGCTCGGCGGCGCGGTGTATGGCGACCTCTACTACCGGTCGGACATGCCCGAGCGAAAGCTCGGCAACGTCGGGCACTGCTTCGCGGCGATCGATCCGGCGCGCTTCCGTGAGATCGACGAGTTCAAGCGCGACATGGACGACATGATCCGGTCGCTCAAGGCGACGCCGCCGGCCGAAGGGCAGACGCGCGTGCTCGTCGCGGGAGAGCCGGAAGCCGCGGCGGAGCAGACGCGACGGGCGAACGGGATTCCGATCTCGCCGGGCCTCGCCGCGCAGATCGCGCGGGTCGCCGACGACCTCGGGGTTCCGCACCTCCGGTGATCGAAGAGCGCCACGGCTCCGCCGGGGCGCTTCCGAGCGTGTGGGGGGTCTGGGGGGCCATGTCGGGGCCCCCCAGCTGATCAATTCAGTTGAACCGGGCGCGCAGGGCCATCAACAGCCCGCCGCGCTGCTCGAGCAGGCGCACCGCCCGGTAGAGCCTCGGCTTCAGCACGAGGTCGAAGTACGGCGCGACCAGCGAGATCTCGCAGCCGAAGCCGCGCTTGAAGTCGTAGATCCCGTAGCCCGCGTCCTGCGTCGACGGCGGATAGCGCGTCACCGCGCCGCCCCAGTCCATCCGCTCGCAGCCGTGCTCGCGCGCCCACTTGATCAGGTCCCAGTGCACGCCGATGCCGGCGCGCAGCGCGCGAAACTCGGCATCGATCGCCGAGTAGAGCACGTAGGCGGAGCGGCCGAACCGCGTGCCGAGCGCGCCGGCGATGTCACGGCCCTGGTACGACGCCAGCACGACCACGCCGTCCCCGCGATCGAGATACTCGCGTCCGAGCGCCTGGAAGTGCTCCAGGCGGCGGACGGGATATCCGCGTCGCTTGCCGGTGCCGACGAGGAGGCCGTGAAACCGCGCGATGGCCTCCGCGCTCGAATCGCGCGCGATGCCGACGCCGGCCTTCACGGCCTTGGTCAGCGACAGCCGCGTGCTCTCGCGCATCGCGCGCTTCACCTCGGCTTCGGTGCCGCGAATCGCGAGCGTCATGACGACGCGCGGCGCGTTCCACACCGTCCACTGCGCGTCGAGCGCGATGCCGGCGTGCTCGCCGAGTCGCTCGACGAAGTGCGGATCCGCTTCCTTCTCACCCGGGCTGAGCCGGACGAAGATCGCGCGCCGCGCCCGGGCGACGTCGCGAATGGTTTCGAGCATGGCCGACCAGGTCCGCCGCGTGCGCGGACCGATGACGGGCCCGCGCGACCCGTAGAGCACGGTGTACGGCACGGCGGGCAGCCGGATCTCGGTCAGCGAGATCGCGGCGACGGCGTGACCCGCCTCCGTGATCGCGCGCCGATGCACCGGCCGCCCGCCGAGCTCGCCCCACGCCCAGCCCTGGCGGAGATGGCCGCCGAGCCCGGCCACCAGGCTGTCCCACTCTTCCATGCAAGTGACGTCACGGACCTGAAGCTCGCTGCGAGGTTCGGTCGCCTGGACGAGCGTGAGTGGCGTCATGCCCGACAAGGATTCAAAGGTGGTGCCGTCGTAACGTGCATCATGGCGTGCACATCGCCGGCGGCACGCCGGCAATCCTGCGGCAATGTGCAGCGATCTTGCTTCAGACCGACGTGCCGCACGCCGGGTATCGATGTTGCTCTAGCGTCAGTACGATGTACTTCGCCGCGACGCCGCAGATCACGATCGAGACCGAAGGCGACTGGCGCCAGCTCTGGCCGTCGGGCGCCCTCCTCTTCACGCGGGCGCGATTCGCGCTCTTCGAAGGCCTCGCCGCGCTGGTGCGCCGGCGGAGCGTCCGGCGCCTCTGGATCCCGGCGTACCTCTGCTGCCCGGTGCTCGAGGCGGCGGCAGCGGCCGGCCTGGCGGTGGCGCTCTACGACATCGACGAAACGCTCGCGCCGCGCCTCGCGACGATCGAGCCCGAAGCCGGTGACGCGCTCCTCGTCGTCCATTACTTCGGGCTCGTGGCGCCGCCGGCGCGGCTGCGGACGTTCTGCGCGGAGCATTCCCTGCCGCTCGTCGAGGACTGCGCGCACGCGCTGCCGGATCCCGGCGGCCACGGCGCCGGCTCGGTCGGCGACATCGCCGTCTTCAGCCTGCGGAAGCTCGGTCCGGTGCCGGGCGGTGGGCTGCTCGTCGTCGGCGACGCGCGCGTGCGCCGCATCAGCGCCGCGCCGCCGCCGCGGCTGATGCCCGACGGCCGGACGCTCGGACGCCTCGCGATCATGCTGGCCGAGCGGGCGGCGGAAGCGTCGGGATTCAACCCGATGCGGGCGAAGAACCGGTTGCCCGTGCTGGACGCGAGCCACACGACCGGCCGGGCGTCGTCGTCGATGGAGCGCAACGAGTACGCGAACTCGCCACGCCCGTCGTACCTGGTCCGCTCGATGTTCGATCGCACGGCGTGGCGCCGCGTCATCGATCGCCGCCGCGATGCCTACCGCCGGCTCGCCGATCACCTGGCGCGGGTGCGGGAGCTCGAGCTGGTCGTGCCGGAGCCGTCCCGCGAATCCGTGCCGGAGTCGTTCCCGGTGTTCGTCGCCGAACCGCGTGAGATCGCGGTTCGCCTCCGCCGTCACGGCGTCGAGGCGATGCGCTGGCCCGGCAGCGAGCAGTTCGCGTTCGACCGCGAGACGTTCCCGGGGGCGGCGATGTGGCTCGAGCGCAGCGTGTGTCTGCCGCTCGGCACGTCGCTGACGCCGGAACGGGTCGCCGCCCTGGCCGCCGCCGTGCGCGACGCGGTCACGACGTCCGCGCCGACGCCCGCGCCGGTCGCGCGAGTGGCTTAGGCGCCGTCCTCGAATACCGTGTCGCCGCCGACCATCGTGAGGACCGGCGTCGCGTCCTTGATCCGGTCCTCGGCGCACGTGAACACGTCGTCGGACAGCACGACGAGATCGGCGCGCTTGCCGGCTTCGAGCGAGCCGAGCTCCGCGTCCTGACGCGCGGCGTACGCGTTCCACGTGGTGAACGCGCGGACGGCCTCCTCGCGCGTCATCCGCTGCTCGAGACTGAAGCCGGGGTGCCCGCCGTCGAACGGGCGCCGCGTCACCGCGGCCTGCACGCCGTGGAACGGGTTCGCGTCCTCCACGGGAAAGTCGGATCCGCCGGCGATGACGACGCCCGTCGCGAGCAGCGATCGCCACGCGTACGCGCCGCCGAGGCGCTCCGGCCCGAGCCGCTGCTCCGCCCATCGCATGTCGGACAGGCAATGCGTCGGCTGCATGCTCGGAATGATGCCGAGCTGGCGGCCGTCCCGCACGACCAGCGTGTCGACGACGGAACCGCGCGCGTCCATCGTGTAGATGCGGCCGCCGGTGAGCCGCACGCGGTGATTGTAACTAATGAACCTCGCGGAATTGGTTGACGGCCCGCCCACGGCGGCCGCCGCGGATCGACGGCCCTCGCGCGGCCCCCGCTGGGGGATGGGGGGTCGCGCTCGTCACGCCCCGGAACGAGCACCGGCGTACAGGCGAGCCCGGCGCGGTCGCCGTGGGCGGGCCGTCAACCAATTCCGCGAGAATCATTAGAATGACGCGGTGACTTCGGGGCCTCACGCCGGCGACACCGCTCCGCGCGGGGCGCTTCCGCTGATCGCCATCGGCCTTTCCGGCATCGTCACGTCCGTGACGATGATCGGCCCGCTGCTCGTCGACATCGCGCGCGACTTCCAGGTCTCCGTCGGCACGGCCGGCCTCCTCGCGGCGGTCTCCGCGGCGCCGCAGGCGCTCATGTCGCCGTTCGCCGGCATGGTGTCCGACCGCTTCGGCCGGCGGCCGACGCTCGTGCTGTCGCTCGCGGGCGTGGCCGTCACGCTGGTCGGCGCGGCGCTCGCCCCGACGTTCGCCCTCCTCGCGCTCGCGCGCTTCCTCGCCGGGTGCGTCGGCGCGTTCGGCCCGACGAGCCTGATGGCGTCGATCGGCGACCTCTTCGCGCCGGCGCGCCGGGCGCAGGCGATGGGCTGGTTCAACATGGGCTTCAGCATCGCCGCCCTCGCCGGCGTGCCCGCCGCCAGTGCCGTCGCCGGGCTGTTCGGATGGCGCGCGGCGTTCGCGGTCATCGGCGCCGCGCTGGCGGTGCTCGCGATCGCGATGCGTCTCTGGTATCCGTCCGTCGCCGGCGCGTCCGGCAGCAGCAGCGTCGCGGCGACGTATCACGCCGTGCGCGGCGTGCCGCGCCTGGGCCACGTGCTGGGCGCCAACTTCGTCGAGCGGTCGATGTTCGGCATGATGATGTTCTACGTGCCGGCCTTTCTGATGCTCGCGTACGGCAAGAACGCCATCCAGGTGGCGCCGTTCCTCGCGCTCGTGGCGGTCGGCGCCATCGCCGGCAACGTGGTCGGCGGATCGCTCGGCGATCGACTCCCCCGCGCGGCCGTCTTCGTCATGGCTCAGCTCGCGGCGGCCGCCGTCGGGTTCGCGCTGTTCGGGCTGGGCGTCGGCTTCGCGGCCGCGGTCGCCCTCGCGGCGCTCTTCGGCCTGGCCAACTCGACCGGGCGGCCGCCGTTTCTCGCCCTCGCGTCGGAGCTGGCGCCCGACCATCGCGGCGCCATGTTCGGCCTCATCGCGCTCACCAACCAGGCGGCGATCGTCGTCGGCTCCGCGCTCGGCGCGCTCGTCATCGACGCGGGCGGCTACACGTGGTTCGCCGGGCTCGCGGTGCTCCAGGGCCTGGCCGCCGGCGCGCTCGCGCTGCCGCTGGCCGCGGCAAGAGAATTGCCCCCGGAGATCCGCATGAGCCAGTCGAAAGTGTCGCAAGCCCTCGGCGCCATCGCCGCCACCTGGAAGCTGCGAGGTCTGGACGGTCTGACCTCGCTGCTCGGCCGGAAGCTGTACTGGCGGTACACCTACGTTCGCTTTGCGGTCGACCTCGGCGAGTGGCAGATCGAGCCGCGCGGCGGCCCCGTCACGGCGCGCAAGGCGACGCTCGACGAGCTCGCGCGCATCCGCGCGGCACGGTCCGGCCTGCCGGTGCAGTTCTACGCCGACGAGACCCACGGCGTCCGGCACTGCTATCTCGGATTCGTCGACGACCAGGTGGCGAGCGTCTCGTGGGTCTTCACGCACGAGAACATCGTGCGCCACATGACGCTCGAGCCCGGCGAGATCATGCTCGACGGCGCGTTCACGCTGCCCGAGTTCCGCGGCCGTGGGCTCCTGTCCGTCGTCGAGCGCGCGATCCTCGACGACGCCAGGCGCGACGGTGTCCGGTTCGCGTACACGCACGTCGCCGTCGACAACCGCGCCTCGCTGCGCGCGGTGTGGAAGACCGGGTTCCGGCCGATCGGGCTGCTGCACTGGCGCTGGATCCTCGGCGTGTCGCGCACGGACTACCTGGGCGGCGCCGAGAGCGCGGCCACGGCGGCGGGCGTGTCGTTCGGCAACGCCGTCGCCCGGGCCTGACCGCCGCCGGCGATTGACCGCCGTTCGCCCGCGCGCCTAGACTCCGCGTGGCGATGGAGCTGCTCGAAACGGTCGAGTTCGAAACGGGCACGGAGCCGCGGGCGGCGGTGATCTGGATGCACGGTCTCGGCGCGGACGGTCACGACTTCGCGCCGATCGTGCCGGAGCTGGCGCTCCCCGCCGCGCTGTCGATCCGGTTCGTCTTTCCGCACGCGCCGATGCGTCCGGTGACGATCAATCGCGGCTGGGTCATGCGCGCGTGGTACGACGTCTACGACGACGGCGGCGAGCGGCGCGAGGACGTCACGGGCGTGCGGGACTCGCAGGCGTCGATCACGCGGCTGCTCGAGCGCGAGCGCACGCGGGGCATCGCCGCCGGCCGCATCGTCCTGGCCGGCTTCTCACAGGGCGGCGCGATGGCGCTCCACACGGGGCTGCGACACGGCGAGCGCGTCGCGGGGATCATGGCGCTCTCGTGCTTCCTGCCGCAGCCGGCGACGGTGGCCGTCGAAGCGAGCCCCGCCAATCGCGACGTGCCGATCTTCATGGCGCACGGAACGGACGACGCGGTCATTCCGCTGGCGCGCGCGCGGGAATCGCGTGATGCGCTCACCCGGATCGGGTACGCCGTCGAGTGGCATGAATACCGGATGGCGCACGCGGTGTCCCCCGAGGAGATCCGCGACCTCCGCGCCTGGCTCGCCCGCGCCCTGACCTGATTACCCAACGCGATAGCCACTCGCGTCCGTCGCGCGGCCGTCCCGATAGTTCGCGATGCGCTTCGGCGAGGCGTGCACGCCGTACGTGCGCAGCACGTCGTGACCGACGACCCGGAACGCATGCGGGACGTCGGGCGGGAGCGCGATCGTGTCGCCCTTGCGCAGCACCACCCGCTCGCCGCCCTCGAGCCACGCTTCCGCCGTGCCGTCGAGGATGTGCAGCACCTCCAGATACGGATGCGAGTGCAGCGGCGTCTCGTAGCCCGGCTGCGAGGTCTGGATGCCCGTGCGGATCGGCGTCGAGCCCTCGTCGTCCCCGATGATCGGCTGGTAGACCGCGTTCGGGCCAAACGGAACGGTGGCGACCTGATCGAGTCGTACGACCTGCGCGTCACTCATCCGACCCTCCCGATGCGTGGCGTCCTGGTAGGCGCCAACGGTACACTAGGCCCGCCATGTGGTTCTCCCCGAAGTCGAAGGCCGCGATGCCAAAGCGCGAGGACGCGCTGCCGGGACGACCCGAGCGCATGCCGGTCCCCGAGCGCCATCACGTGAACGGCAATCGGGTCGTTCCGCCGTTTCCCGAAGGCACCGAGCGCGCGATGTTCGGCATGGGCTGCTTCTGGGGCGCCGAGAAGGCGTTCTGGAAGCTGCCCGGCGTGTACTCGACGGCCGTCGGGTACGCGGCCGGTTACACGCCGAACCCGACGTACGAGGAAGTGTGCACGGGCCTCACGGGACACAACGAAGTCGTGCTCGTCGTGTTCGATCCGCGCGTGACGTCGTTCGCCGAGCTGCTCCGCGTCTTCTGGGAAGGCCACGACCCGACGCAGGGCATGCGCCAGGGCAACGACGTCGGCACGCAGTATCGATCGGGCGTCTACGCGTACTCGGCGGAGCAGCGGCGGCTGGCCGAAGCGTCGCGCGACGCCTACCAGCGCGCGCTCGCGAGCGCCGGACACGGCACGATCACGACCGAGATCGTCGACGCGCCGGAGCTCTACTACGCCGAGGACTATCACCAGCAGTATCTCGCGAAGAATCCGTGGGGCTATTGTGGAATCGGCGGCACCGGCGTCGCCTGCCCGGCCGGCATCGCCGCCACCGCGTCCTGATCGGTCAGCGCGCTCCGTCGCGCTCGCGTCCTGCTCGCCGCGCCCACGACCCGGCCGCCGCCAGCGCCGCCGCGGTGACGGTCGCGAAGCCCACCGTGAACCACTCGGCAAACACGGACCGCAGGGTCGACTGCGTCGGATGCGTTGGATCGTAGCGGACGGCTACGGCTGCTCCGGGCGTGACGTCGCTGCGCTTCCGCCGGCGTTCTCGTCCTTCGAGCTCCTGCTGGTCGGCGCGGTAGCGGTACACGACGATGACGTCCTTCGTCGCTTCCGTCGGTGAGACCGATGACACGACGCCCGCGGTCTCGACCCATCTCGATCGCGTCCGGGCGTCGATCAGCTCATCGACCGTGAGCGCGACGCTCATCGCCGCGAACACGATCAGGGCGATGCCGACCCGGCGGTACGTGCGTGGCTGCCACCGCTGGAGCCTCACCGTCCGGAGGCATACGCGACGACCTTGCCGTCGGCGCCGACGTCGATCATCCTCGCCATGGCGGTAGCGTACGTCATCCGCGGTCTGGCGCCGGCCGGCTCTCGGCACGCGCGCTCGAGTCGGTTGCCAGGACGAGCAGACCGACGACGCCGAGCGACGCGGCGAACGCCCAGAAGAGCGTGTCGTAGCTGCCGAGCGCCAGGACCAGCAGCGACGCGCCGACCGGTCCGATCGCGCGTGCGCCGTTGGCACCGAGCGCGAGCGCGCCGGACACGCTGCCGTAGTGACGGCGTCCGAAGACCTCGGCGACGACGGTCGCGCGCGCCAGCGTGCTCATCCCGTTCGAGGCGCCGAGGATCACGACGATGGGTGCAAGGCCCGCGAGCCACGTGAGCGTCACGACGAAGACACCCAGCGCCTGGCCGAAGAACACGCCCGCCGTCACCCAGCGCGGCCCGAGCCATCTCGCGATCGGGACGAAGAAGACGCGCCCGGGCAGCTGCATCGCGCCCATCCATCCGATCGCCGCGGCCGCAATCGCGGCGCTGTAGCCGCGATCGGTGAGGTACGGAATCAGGTGCACGGTCACGGACACCGTCGCGAAGTTCCCGACGAAGAACGCGAACGCGAGCACCCAGAAGATCACCGTGCGCGACGCGCCACGCAGGGTGAGGCCGGGAATCGCGGCCACCGGGGCGCCGCTCGCGCTGGTCGTGGCCGGCCTGGGCGCCGGACGGAGCGCGATCGCATGCAGCGGGATCGTGATGACGCCGAGGAAGATCGCCAGCGTGTCGAGCGTCGCGCGCCAGCCGAGGCGCTCGAGCAGCCAGGCTTCGATCGGCATGAAGATCGTGCTCGCGAGCCCGGCGGCGAGCGTGAGCGTCAGCAGCGCGCGATCACGGCCCTGCGCGAACCACTGCACCACGGCGACGAACGCCGGCTCGTAGAGGATGGCCGCCATCGACACGCCGAGACCGAACCACACGGCGTACAGCGCCGGCAGGCTCTCGACGCGCGCCCACGCGAACATCAGCAGCGTGGCGAGGACCGAGCCGGCGGTCATGAGCGCGCGCGGCCCGTGACGGTCGAGCCAGCGACCGACCGGCATCGCGGCGAGCGCCGCGACGCCGAGCCCGAGCGAGAACGCGCCGGTGATGGCGACGCGCGAGGCGCCCAGCTCCTGCTCCATCGGGCGCAGGAACACCGGGAAGCCGTAATAGACGATGCCCCACGAGACGGTTTCGGTCACGCAGAGCGTCGCGACGACGATCCAGCCGTAGGGAACGGCTGCCAGGCGAAGCACTAAGGCCGTGGAGCTCCGAGGCGCACGACGACCGGCGGCGCCGGCGCGCAGCATCCCGTCGCCGGCTCCGGCGTCGCCGCGGGCGCGCAGCAGGCGGCCGAGGTGTCGTCTTCGGCTTTCGGCGCACAGCACGAGACCGATGCCTCGGAGGCGGCCGGTCCGCTGCACACGCCGGTCGCCGGCACCGTGAGATCGACGCGCTTCGCGCCTTCGACGTCGCCGGTCAGCGCGCACGCGATCGAGCGCACCTGCTCGTAGCCGGTGAGCATCAAGAAGTTCGGCGCGCGACCGTACGCCTTCATGCCCGCGAGATAGAACCCGGCCTCCGGCTGGCGCAGCACGTCCTCGCCGTGCGGCGGCACGGTGCCGCACGAATGCACGTTCGGGTCGATGACGGGCGCGAGCGCCGTCGGGCTCTCGATGACGGGATCGAGATCGAGGCGGATTTCACGCAGCGGCGCGAAGTCCGGCCGGAAGCCCGTCGCGCAGACGATCCCGTCGACGGGCGGCAGCGCGTTCGCGTCGTTGCGTGCGACGATGCCGTCCGCCGTCCGCTCGAGCCGCATGACGTGGAAGCCGAGCGTCATCGTGAGCCGGCCGTCCTCGACCAGCGACCGCAGCAGCATGCCGAGCCGGCCGCGTTCCGGGAGCGCGTCGGCGGTGCCGCCGCCGAAGAGATTGCCGATCTCGCTGCGGCGGATCGCCCACGCCATGCGCGTGCCGGGCGCCTGGCTCGCCAGCGTCGCCAGATCGATCAGCACGTTGAACGCCGAATGACCGCTCCCGACGACGAGCGTGCGCCTGCCGGCATAGCGCGCGCGGTCGCGACCGAGCACGTCGGGCATGCCGTAGACGATGCGGTCGCGGAGCGTCTCCTCCCCGATCGCGGGCATGCCGGTGGCCCCGAGCGGGTTGGGCGTCGCGACCGTTCCCGACGCGTCGATGACGGCGCGCGCGAGCAGGTGCTCCTCCACGCCGTTCGTCGTGACACGCAGCACGAACGGCAGCGCCTCGCGCCCTTTCGTCTTCGTGCGATCGACGCCGAGGCGGGACACGCCGAGCACGTGCGTGCCGAGGCGCACGCGGCTGCGAAGCGCGGGCACGTCCGCGAGCGGACGCAGGTACCGCGCGACGAGCTCCGCGCCCGTCGGGTAGTCGTCGAGCGGCGGATGCGCCCAGCCGTGCTGCCCGAGCAGCCGTGCGGCTTCCGGGTCGACGTTGTACCGCCACGGCGAGAAGACGCGCACGTGCGCCCACGTCAGCACGTTCGCGCCGACGCTCGCGCCGGCCTCGAGCACCAGCGTCTCGGCGCCACGAGTCAGCAGGTGCACGGCAGCGGCCAGCCCGACGGGGCCGGCGCCGATGACGACGACGGGAAGGCGATCGCTACGGACGCTCATCGGGGCACTCCTCGGCAGCGAGGGTGTGGTTGTCATGCACAACCATCATGATACGTGGATGATGTGGATCGATTCGCAGCGTCATGAATCAGGCCGGCCGCCTGGCCGGCGCCGCAACGCGGCCGTCGGTCGCGCACGACGACCGGTCACGCACGGCGCCTGCGAGGCGCCGGATCAGCGCCGGCGCGGTCTCGCGGACCGTCACCGGGAACGCCGCCAAGATGTCGCGGCTCTCCGCCACCAGGCCGTCGTTGATGCGCGCGTGGAGGCGCCGGCCCGCCGGCGTCGCGGCGAGCAGCACGGCGCGCCGGTCGCTCGGGTGCGACGCGCGGGCGACATAGCCCTTCCGCTCCAGGGCGCCGATGACGCGGCTGGCCGTGCTCTTGTCGAGACAGAGCTCCGCGGCCACTTCGTTGAGCGTGGCGCGGTCGCGCCGGACGAGGACGTCGAGCGCGTAGCACTGGCTGACGGAGACGTCGTGGCAGCAGATGCGGTCGCGGTCGCGCAGCTGGTAGAGGCGGATGAACTCCCCCAGCGCGTCCTGCAGCTCCCGGGCTTGCCGATCGAGCTCTGCGTTCATGGTTGCGAGGCGCAACTGTATCGGAGTCGATCGACTAAGGCAACAGCCTCGCGACGCGGACCTGCGCGTCGGGTTTAGCGAGCGGCGAGACGACGGCGTCCCTTCTCAGCACGCTGACGTGCTCGTACGTCCAGCCGGCACGGCGCGGCCCCGTGCGGATCGGGGCCCGATTTGACCTCCAGCACCTCGTCGATGAGGACCTTTCCGCAGGCGATCGATCGAACCCGCCCTCCTTGACGACACGCTCGAACTTCCTCCGGGTCCACCGGTATGGCTGGAGCGGCGGCACTCTCATGAGGGCAGGTGCTTCGCGAGGAACGCGAGCATCTTGTCCCAGGCGTCCCGGCCCTGCGTCTCGCGATAGCGCTCGGCGTTCATGAAGTTCAGGAACGCGTGCCCGGCGCCGTCGTACATGTGGAACTCGTGCGGCTTGCCGAGGCGCGTCAGCTCCGCGTCGATCCTGTGGACGTCGGCGGTGGACGGATTCTGGTCGTCGGCGCCGAAGAACCCGATCATCGGCGCGGCGATCTTCTCGGTGAGCTCGAACGGCGCCGGCGCATCGCCCCAGTTCTTCATGATGTTGCCGCCGTAGAACACCCCCGCCGCCTTCCAGACGTCGGGACGCGCGCCGGCCAGCATGTACGTGTTGCGGCCGCCCATGCAGAAGCCGAGCACGCCGATATCGCCGACCTTCACGTCTTTCATCGAGCGGAGGTAGGACACCGCCGCATCGGCGTCGGCGACGATCTCGCTGTCTTTGAGCCGGCTGATGCGCGTCATCATGTCGCCGTCCGTCTGGCGGCGATACAGATCGGGCGTGATCGCGACGTAGCCGTGCCGCGCGAGATCTTCCGTGCGGTCTTCCATGAACCGGTCGAGCCCCGGCCCGTGCATCATGAGCACGACGCCGGGCGCGCTCTTGCGACCGGCCGGAACGTCGACGGAGACGCGCATCGGTGATCCGGCGACCTGAACGGTGTCCCAGCGTGCCATCGGCGTGCCTCCTATCGGGATGACGAGGTGCTACCATGGTCACATGCAGATGACCATGGGCACATGGAGGGCGTCATGAAGACGATGCCGGCCGGCGAATTCAAGGCCCGTTGCCTCCGGGTGATGGAAGACGTGAAGAAGTATCGCACGCCGGTCGTCATCACCAAGAAGGGGCGGCCGGTCGCGAAGCTCGTCCCGGCGGATCCTGATCCGGGCATCGACCTCTTCGGCTGCATGGCCGGCGAGTTCACGTACATCGGCGACGTCGAATCGCCGGTCGTGCCGCCCGAAGCTTGGGACGTCGTCCGTCTGACGAAGACGCCGGCGAGGAAGCGGCCCAGCCGTTCTCGGAGACGGCGCCGGTGATCCTTCTCGATACCCACGCCTGGTTCTGGTTCGCGGCCGACCCGAAGCGACTCTCGGGTCCCGCGGCGCGGGCGATCGGAGAGGCGACTTCCTCCGGCGGGCTGTCCATCGCGTCGATCAGCTTGTGGGAAGTCGCCTGGATGATGGCGCGCGGGCGCATTCACCCTCGCGGGACACCGGAAAGCACCCTCGCACATCTCGTCGACCGCACCGGCGTCATCGTCAAGGAGATCACTCCGACGATTGCGGCGCTCGCCGCGCAGCTCGGACCGGATTTCCCGAGCGATCCCGCCGATCGACTCATCGCGGCCACCGCACGGGCGGAAGCGGTGCCTCTCGTCACCAGGGACCGCGCCGTGCGCGCCAGCAACGCCGTGACGACGATCTGGTGACCTATTTTCTGAGCTGTTGACGGGCGTCGGAGATGAGCTTCCGCATGTTGTCGGCGTCCGGTCCGGGGCCGGCGGCTTCGATGAACCCCTCGGCCGCCTTGATCGCCGCCGCGTAGTCACGCTTGGCGTGAAACAGGTACTGCGTGCGGTCCCAGTGCGCGTGCATGTACCGCGGGTCGATCCGTAACGCCTCGTCGAGCTTGGCCAGCGCCTCGTCGAGACGTCCTTCGTGATACAGCACCGCGCCCATGTGCGTGACGGCCTCCGCGTTCCGCGGCTCGCGGACGAGCGCCTTCTGGTACACGTCCCGCGCTTCGGCGAGGCGGCCGCGATCGAGGAGCACGTGGCCGAGCTGCAGCAGGCTCGCGACCGGCGCGTCGGCGCGGAGCGCAACCGTGCGGAGCGCCTGGAGCTCCGTCTCCGTCATCGCGGACCCGGCCGTGTCGGCGGGCGGCGCCGACGTCGGCATCGACGGGGTCGCGGTTCCGCGCGTCTCCGGCATGAGCCACTTCGCCACCGCCACGCCGCCGCCGATGCCCGCGACCAGCACGAGCATCGCGCCGGGGATCAGCACGATGGGCCGGCGGAACCACGCGGGCGGTGCAACGACGTCGTCCGGTTCGGGCCGGCGCCGGTCGTCCTGCTCGACGCGCGCCGCCTGCGCCCGCCGCAGCGACACGAAGAGCCGGCCGATCTCGCGCTCCTTGTCGGCCCGCTGCCGCGCATGCTCGTCGGGGTTGATGCGACCAGTCGCGTGATCGGCGTCGAGCGCCTCGATCGCCTGCCACGCCGCATCGAGCTGCCGCCTGAGGTCTTTCGCCACGCTCATCGGGACGAAGCATGCCACACACCGTTGCAGCTACGATGAGCCGTGCTCGAGATCAGGCCGGAGACGACCAGCGACGCTGCGGCGGTGCGCGCGGTCAACGACGCCGCGTTCGGGCGCGCCGACGAGGGACGCATCGCCGACGCCCTGCGCGCGCAGCACGCGAAATACTTCGGGCTCGTGGCCGTCGACGACGACGCGATCGTCGGCCACATCGTCTTCAGTCCCGCCACCCTGCACTGCTACAGCGCGCTCTTCCCGATCATGGCGCTCGGGCCGATGGCGGTGTCGCCTGCGTGGCAGCGACGCGGCATCGGGTCAGCGCTCGTGCGCGAGGGGCTCGCCGCCTGCGCGCGGCGCGGGCACGACGTGGTAGTCGTGCTCGGACACTCGGAGTTTTATCCGCGGTTCGGATTCGTGCCGGCACGCCCGCTCGGCGTGATGTCCGAGTGGGACGTGCCGGACGACGTCTTCATGGTGGCCGAGCTCGCGCCCGGCGCGCTGCGCGGCCGCCGCGGCGTCGTGTACTACGCGCCCGAGTTCGCGGGCGCGACGCGCATCAGCGCGCCGGAATAGCCCACTTCAGCGCGCCGAACCGCTCGCGGCGCGTCTGCGGCGCCTGGTAGACGGTCGCGCTGCCCTTCAGACCGTGCACGGTCTTCATCCGCCGCGCGTTCCACGGCGTCGGGTCCGTGCCGGTGATTCCGCCATGCGCCTTCTTCGAGTGCGGCAGGCCGCCGCGGATCAGGTCGCGAAGCGGAATCGATGGCCCGCCCGCCTCTTGGGGCTTGGCGACGGCGCTCGCCTGCCGGCGCACGTTCTTGCGCTCGGTCGGCCGCGTGCGCCGCGCGCGTGTGACGCCGATGCTCGAGCTGTACACGCGCGGCGTGCGCTTCGTGACCGGTCGCGTGAACTCGCGCGCCGTCCTGCCGCACGTGCTGGCGCTCATCGCGGACGGCCGTCTCCATCCGGAAGTCGTCACGTCCGAGGTCGTCGCGTGGGACGACGCGCCGCGGGCGCTCGCATCGCCGTCGCTGAAGCCGGTCTTCGTGCGCTGAGCCGCGCGCGGCTGGTACGATTGTCCGGATGACTGATCCCGGCAAGCCGTCTCACTTCATTCGCGACGCCGTCGTGGAGGACCTGCGCACCGGGCGCTTCCCGGGCGTCGTGACGCGCTTTCCGCCGGAGCCCAACGGCTACCTGCACATCGGGCATGCCACCGCGATCTGCCTCGACTTCGGCATGGCGGCGGAATTCGGCGGGCACTGCAATCTGCGGTTCGACGACACGAACCCGGTGAAGGAGACGCAGGAGTACGTCGACCAGATCATGCGCGACGTGCGGTGGCTCGGCTTCGACTGGGGCGACCACCTCTATCACGCGTCCGACTACTTCGAGCAGCTCTACGACTGGGCGGTGCAGCTCATCAAGGCCGGCAAGGCGTACGTCGACGATCTGACGGCCGAGCAGATGGCCGAACACCGCGGCACGCTGACCGCGCCGGGCCGAGAGAGCCCGTACCGCACCCGCTCGGTGGACGAGAACCTCGATCTCTTCGCTCGCATGCGCGCGGGCGAGTTCGAGGACGGCACGAAGACGCTGCGCGCGAAGATCGACATGGCGTCCGGCAACATCAATCTGCGGGATCCGGTGATGTACCGGATCCGCAAGACGTCGCATCAGCGCACGGGCGACACGTGGTGCATCTATCCGATGTACGACTGGGCGCACGGCCAGTCGGACTCGATCGAAGGCGTGACGCATTCGCTCTGCACGCTCGAGTACGAGGATCACCGGCCGCTGTACGACTGGTACCTCGAGGCGCTCGGCATCTTTCACCCGCGGCAGATCGAGTTCGCGCGCTTCAACCTGTCGCACACGATGATGTCGAAGCGGAAGCTGCTGACGCTGGTCGAGGACGGCGTGGTGACCGGCTGGGACGATCCCCGCATGCCGACGCTGGCCGGCCTGCGCCGTCGCGGTTACACGCCGGGGTCGATCCGTGACTTCGCCGACCGCGTCGGCAGCGCCAAGGCGCCGAAGACCGTGGAGCTGGGGCACCTCGAGCACTGCCTGCGCGAGGACCTGAACAAGCGCGCGCTGCGCCGGATGGCGGTGCTGCGGCCGCTGAAGGTCGTGATCGAGAACTATCCCGAGGGCCAGACCGAGGAGCTCGAAGCGGTCAACAACCCGGAGGACGCCTCGGCGGGCACGCGCGAGGTGCCGTTCAGCCGCGAGCTCTGGATCGACGAGGACGACTTCAAGGAAGTGCCGCCGCCGAAGTACTTCCGCCTGTCGCCGGGCGTCGAGGTGCGGCTGCGCTACGCGTACATCGTGAAGTGCACGGGCGTCGAGAAGGACGCGGCGGGCAACGTCGTCGCGATCCGCTGCACGTACGATCCGGACTCGCGCGGCGGCGACGCGCGCGGGCGCAAGGTGAAGGGCACGATCCACTGGGTCTCGGCGCGCGAGGCGCTGCCGGCGGAGTTCCGGCTGTACGACACGCTGTTCACGGCGCCGAAGCCGGACGACGCGGAGGACTTCAAGGCGGTCGTGAACCCGAACTCGCTGGAGACGGCGCAGGGCTGGGTGGAGCCGTCCTTCCGTGACGCGGACGCGGACGACCGCTTCCAGTTCGAGCGGGTCGGTTACTTCTGCGTGGACTCGCGTGATTCGTCGCCGTCGCGCCTGGTGTTCAACCGCGCGGTCGGTCTGCGGGACACTTGGGCGAAAATTGAAAAAGGAATGAGTCCGTAGTTCTAGGATGACACATGCGACGTCCTCGTGCGGCATCGCGGCGGTGGCAAAGCCTCGGATATCGACAACGACTTTTCGTTCACGACGAGACTGCTAGATGATCACCCGCCTCGCCGTCAAGAACTTCAAGAGCCTTAGAGATATCTCCGTACATCTAGGCCCGCGCACAGTCTTGGTAGGTCCTAACATGGCCGGCAAGAGTAATTTCTTGGGTGTCTTTCGCTTTCTCAGACGAATGGTTCAGAGTGCCCCGGGGACTCTTGGACTTCCAAGCGCAGTCGTCGCCGAAGGCGGTTTCGGTCAGCTTGCGTGGCGAGGAGGCGATTCGAACGTCATTCAGATTTCGATCGACGGCGAGTTCCTAGACAAGAGCGCGGCTGGAGACTTTCGCAGTTGGGCGTACAGCATCGAGGTTCTGGGCGACCGCCAACGCGGCTCGCTACGCGTACAAGACGAGACCCTCACCGCGACCGGTTCCGACTCGCGAGCGCCGTTGATTCGGAAGGATGCCGGGAGCGGTCGCCGGGTGATACTCCAGCCAGGCAAAGGCGCAGTTACCGAAATAGATTCGAGCGACCGTTCTGCCCTTGAATTCGAATTGCCGGATTGGCTCGGGAACCAAGTGCGACAGATATTCGCGTCTACTTTGTTCTACAAGCTGATCCCGCAGCTGATGAGGCAGCCGAATCCGGTCGCTGCTCCCTACCATCTTGACGAGGCGGGCACAAACTTGTCCGCGTGGCTAATGATGCTCCAAACACGCCATCAGCCAGCATTCTCGCGTTTGGCGGCCGCGGTTGCTGAGCTATTACCGGACGTCGCCTCAGTATTTACTTGGCCGACCCAACAAGGAACCGTATACCTCGCCGCGCATGAACGGGCTCTGTCGAGTCCTATCGGTGTATCCGAGATGTCCGACGGTGAGTTGTGTCTCATCGCGCTACTCTCGGTGGCCTTCGCGCCGCCGGAGTATGGCGCGCCGTTAATATGCCTCGAGGAACCGGAAAACTATCTTCATCCGCGGCTCATTCATGCGCTCGCTGACCTCATAGCTCAGCGGCAGCAGGAGTTGGGGGCTGAGTCCGCCCAACTGGCGATCACGACCCATTCTCCCTATCTGCTCGATAAACTCGGACTCGATGACATTCTATATACCGAAAAACGGAATGGCGCCACGCACCTGACCCGGCCAAGAGATAAGCCGCACTTGCAGGAATTGATCACGAATGAGGAGATCGGGCTCGGAGACCTTTTCTATTCAGGCGCTCTCGGCCGCGACTGATGACGTTTGGCGGGGTGGTCGAGGGTGACAAGGACAAAGCTGTTTGCGAGGAACTGATCCCGCGGATATGTCCCGAGACGGAGCAAGTCCTTGTTCGCGTAGCCGGCGACCGACCTCAGTTAATGAAGAAATTCCCTGCGTGGCTGAAGACGCTACAGCATGTGACAACCACAGGTGGTCCGGTCGATAAGGCCTTCGTCGTTCGTGACGCCGACAATAAAGCCTCTAACGGTATTGAATCGGACATGCTTCAACGTATTGCGGACCGTGCCTACCCGTTCCCTCGCGGAGTGAGCGTACATGCGATCCGGCAAGAAATAGATACATGGCTACTCGCCGATATTAACGCCATCAATACCGTTGCGGCCGAAGTAGGGCATCGTCCGACAAAGCGCAGTATTCCACGACCACTTGAAGGCATCCAGCAGCCGTCACTGCTTCTGCAACAAGTCCTTAGCTCCGTCGGCCTCAACTACACTGCGGCTATCTGTCGCAAGATCGCTCGGCATATCGACTTGGGCATTCTGCGAGCCGAGTGTCCTTCATTTCTTGAGTTCGAACAGAAGATTATCGATCCGTAGCTTTCCCATGCACACTCACGCGCAGGCTCGCGTGAGACGACCTAGCGTAAGCAACTCTGTCGGACAGGCGCGCTCAGCGCGACGAGAATCTTCCCGCTCCGCTCTTCCTGCTGCGCATGCGCCAGTGCCGCTTTGATCTCCTCGATCGGATAGACCCTGTCCACCGGCGCTGACAGCGTCCCCTCGGCCACCTGACGGCCCAGGTCCGCATAGATCGCGCGGATTTCGTCCAGCGACCGGCGCGCTAGCCCGCGGCCCAAGATGAAACCGACCAGCGCCTGACCGCCGCTCGTCAACGCCCCGCGCGGCATCACCGGGTCCTCCCCCGACATCGAGCCGTAGTTGCAGATCACCCCGCCGTCGCTCACCGCTGACGACAGCCGCGCCGTCGCCCGGCCTGACACCGCGTCGAGCCCCAGACGCACCGGCGCGCCCTTCGTCTGCGCGCGCACCTGCTCCGCGAGATCCGGACCGTCCACCACGCACGCGTCCGCGCCCAGCCGGCGAAGGTCCGTGAAGAGCGACTCGCGACGCACCACGCTCACCGTCTTCAGTCCGCGCTGCCGCGCGAGACGGATCACCAGACGCCCGACCGCAGAGTTAGCCACGTTCTGGATCACCCAGTCGCCCGGCTTCAGCTCCACGATGTCCGTCAGCAGAAGCAGCGCCGTCGGCGGATTGATGCGCAGCATCGCCGCCTGCTGGAGATCCATGCCCGCCGTCACCGCGATCACGTCGTCCGCCTTCACCCGCCGCTGCTGCGCCCAGTTCTCCCGCTGCAGGTTGATCACGAGATCGCCCGGCTTCACGTGCGACACGCCCGCGCCCACCGCCGTCACGCGGCCGACGCACTCCGCGCCCGGCGTCGCCGGCAGCGCCGGCTTCAGGCGATACGTGCCGCGGCAGAACGAGATGTCCGCCGGGTTGATCGGAAACAGCAGCACGTCGAACACCACCTCGCCCGCCGCCGGCACGCCGACGTCCGGCACCTCGGCGCACCGCGCGACCTCCTCCGGCGGACCGTAACGATCGATCAGGACCTGCTTCATCGCGTCACTCGATGAGCTTCGCGTACGCATCGAGCCGCGGCAGGATCTTGTCGCGCGGCTCCGACGGCAGCCCGAAGATCGCGCGCGACACGCCCGCCGCCGGCAGCGTTTCGAGGAACTCGCGCTTCGGCGTCGCGAAGAAGAGCGACACCGGCGCCGATTTCGGATCGCGGCCCGCCTGCTTCAGCCGCGCATGCAGCTCCGGGACGCGCGGCAGCGGGTTCTGGTTCGGGCGCAGGATCGGCATCCAGCCGTCGCCGAACTCCGCCACCCGGTCGAACGTCGTCGCGCCGTCGCCGCCGATGATCACCGGCGGATGCGGCTGCTGCAGCGGCTTCGGGTCCGCCCAGATCTTGTCGAAGCGGACGTGCTCGCCCTGGAAGCTCGCCTCCTTGTTCGTCCAGATCGCCTTCATCGCCAGCACCCGCTCCCGCAGCACGCGCCACCGCGCCTTGAAGTCGGTCCCGTGGTTCGCCATCTCCTCGGCGTTCCACCCGCCGCCGATGCCGAAGAGCACGCGGCCGCCCGACAGCCGATCGAGCGTCGCCACTTCCTTCGCCGTCACGATGGGATCGCGCTCGATGACGAGACAGATGCCGGTGCCGAGCTTCAGTCGCTTTGTCGCCGCGCCCGCCGCCATCAGCGCCACGAACGGGTCGTACGACGACCAGTACTCGCGCGGCAGGTCGCCGCCGCCCGGCCACGGACTGCGCCGGCTCGCCGGGATGTGCGTGTGCTCGGGGAACCAGACGGATTCGAAGCCGCGCTCCTCGAGCGCCCGCGCCAGATCGTCCGGGGCCATCGCGTACTCGGTCGGGAACATCACCACGCCGTAGTCCATGTGCACCTCCGTGCGGCAGTCTGCCACGGGCCATGAGCCGATCGCCCGCCACATTTGAGCCCCGTGCGCCATTGCCCCGCGGAGCGCCCTCGCCAACCATCCCGGGCAATCGTTCGGATTCCTGAACGCCGTTCACGAAAGGATCCGATGGGGCCTCGTTCGCTGCACCGCCTGTTCGGTGTCGTGGAGGCGCTCGCGAAGTCGCCCGGCGGCCGCACGCTGGCCGAGCTCGCCGTCGCGCTCGACTCGCCGAAGAGCAGCGTGCTGATGCTGCTGCGATCGCTGGTCGCGAGCGGGCACCTCGTCGCCGACGACGGTCACTACGGCCTCGGCCCGGCGATGTTTCGCCTCGCCGCGGACATCGCGGCGGTCCGGAAGCTCCCCCGGCTCGTCCGGCGCGCGATGGAGGCGCTCGTCACGCAGACCCGCGAAACGGTCTATCTCGCCGTGCTCGACCGCGAGGAGCGGCTGGTGACGTACGCCGACGTCATCGAGAGTCCTGAGCCGGTGCGCTACGCGGCGCCCGTCGGTACGAGGCGTCCGCTCCACTGCTCGGCGGCCGGGCGGCTGCTCCTCGCCTACCAGCCGGAAGGCTGGCGCGAGCAGTACCTCCGATCGGCGCGCTTGCCCTCGATGACCGCGCACAGCCTGACCGATCGCAAGAGCCTGCGGCGGCGGCTCGCCGAGATCCGCGACGCGGGTGTCTCGATCAGCATCGGCGAGGCGGTATGCGACGCCGCGGGTGTCGCCGCTCCGGTGTGGGGCGGAGCCGACACGCCTGCGGCGGCGCTCATGGTCGGCGGTCCCGCCGACCGCGTCGAGCGCCGGATGGCCGTGCTCGTGCCGCTGGTGAAGCAGGCCGCCGCGGTGGCGTCCGGCGCCGTGCGCCGCCCCGAGCAGGAGCCATGACCAACGAGACTTCGCTGCCGGCGCTCCAGCGGTATCGAACGCTCGGGAAGACGTGGGAGCGGATCTTCGCCGCGATGACGGTGGCCGGCGTGCTGTTCGCGATCCACGAGATCTTCCGGATCGGCTGGGTCAGCTACCACGAGCACGTCTACTACTACGGCGTCGTCGCCATCTTCCTCTCCGTCTCGTTCCTCGTCTTCCCGCTGTCGTCCCGCGCGCCGCGGGACCGCATCCCGTGGTACGACGTCCTGCTCTTCCTCCTCACGATCGCGACGTCGGCGTACCTGATGACGAACGCGTTCCGGATCTCCGGCGAGGGCTGGGCCATGGCGCCTCCGCCCGCGGCGCTCGTCGTGAGCATCGTCGTGTGGGGCCTGGTCCTCGAGGCGCTCCGGCGCGGTGGCGGGCTCGTGCTGACGGTCTTCACGGCGGCCGTGTCGCTCTATCCGCTCGTGGCCGCCTCGATGCCCGGATTCCTCGAAGGCGCGGGCTGGTCGTTCCCGGCCGCCGCCGCCTTCCACGTCCTGACGCGCGAGAGCATCATCGGCATCCCGACGCGGACGTTCTGCGAGCTGGTCATCGGCTTCATGGTGTTCAGCTCGACGCTCCAGGTCACCGGCGGTGGCACGTACTTCACGCGCTTCGCCTCCGCGCTCCTCGGCGGCGTCCGGGGCGGCCCGGCCAAGGTCTCCGTCGTCGCCAGCGGTCTCTTCGGGTCCATCAGCGGCAGCGCGGTGGCGAACGTCGCCGCCGACGGGTGGATCACGATCCCGACGATGAAGAAGACCGGCTACAGCGCCGAGTACGCGAGCGCCGTGGAGGCGTGCGCGTCCGCCGGCGGCTCGATCATGCCGCCGGTCATGGGCGCGGTCGCCTTCGTCATGGCGAGCTTCCTCGAAGTCTCGTACGGCGCCGTGGCGATGGCGGCCGCCGTCCCGGCGTTTCTCTACTACCTCGGTCTCTTCGTCCAGATCGACGCCCACGCCGCCAAGCAGGGACTCGCCGGACTCCCGCGGGCGGAGCTGCCGTCGCTCGTGGCGACCATCAAGGAAGGCTGGATCTACCTCGGCTCGATCGTCGCGCTCGTCTACCTGCTCTTCGAGCTCAAGCAGGAGGCGCAGGCGCCGTTCGTCGCCTCGGCGCTCCTGCTCGCCGGCGCCGCGCTTCGCCGCGAGACGCGCCCGAGCGCCGCGACGTTCTACCGCCTCGTCGTCGACGCCGGAAAAGTCCTGGTGGAGATGATCGCGATCCTCGCCGGGATCGGTCTCATCATGGGCGGGCTCTCGATGACCGGGGTGGCGATCTCGTTCTCGTCGGAGCTCGTCAACCTCTTCGGGAAGAACGCCTTCGCCATGCTCTTCCTCGGCGCAATCGTCAGCTACATCCTCGGCATGGGCATGACGATCACGGCCTGCTACATCATCCTGGCCGTCGTCCTGGTGCCCGCCCTCACCCCGCTCGGCTTCGACGTGATGGCCGTGCACCTCTTCGTCCTGTACTGCGGTCTCTTCTCGTTCATCACGCCGCCCGTGGCGCTCGCCGCGTACGTCGCGGCCGTCATCGGCGGCGCGAACTTCTGGCAGACCTCGTTCCAGGCCATGCGGCTCGGCTTCGTGAAGTACCTCGTGCCGTTCTTCTTCGTCTACAACCCCGCGCTCATCCTGCACGGCGATTCCGTGCTCGCCATCGTCGAGACGGTGGCGGCCGCGTGCCTCGGCGTGTTCATTCTCGGATCGAGCATCGAAGGGTATCTCGCGGGGCTCGGCCGGCTCACGCCGGTCCCGCGCACGCTGCTGCTGGCGATCGGGTTCCTGTTCTTCTACCCCGACCTGCGGGCCGACCTGATCGCGTTACCGGCGCTGCTCGCCGTCGTCGTCGCGATGAAGATGCGCCGCCGCGCCCGGGAAGCGCTCACCGCCCGGCCGTCGCCGGGCTGAACCCCGAGTGAGAAGGAGTCGACCATGTGGATGAAAGCTTCGCTCTCGATGGCGCTGGCGCTCGTGTGTCTGTCCGCGACCGGCGCGTGGGCCCAGGGGTCCGCAAAGCTCCCGAACGTCGTGTACTGGGCCGCCGGCGACGTGGGCGCGTACATGTACACGGTGCCGGCGATCGTCTCCGAGAAGATCGCGCCGGTGCTCGGCGTGAAGATCCGCCTGATCCCCGGCAATGACGTCGAGCGCGTCAACATGATGCGCCTCGGCCGGGCGCATCTCGGCGCGCTCTCGGCCGACGTGTACTGGGGCTCCATGGGCCTGGCCTCCTACAGCACCTTCGCCCTCGGGCCGCAGCCGCTGCGGCTCGTGTGGGCCGGCTGGGCGAGCTACGCGGGATCGACCGGCATCGCCACCAAGGCGTCGGGGATCAAGACGCCATACGACCTCAAGGGCAAGCGCGTGGCGATCGTCATCGGCGCGGCCTGGTCGAGCGAGGGGGCAAAGGGGACGCTCGCCTTCGGGAATCTGACCCTGAATGACGTGACGGTGATCGAGGTGTCGACCACGGGCGCCGCCGGCAAGGCGCTCGTCGAGGGCAAGGCCGACTTCACGATGCTCGGCACGAACACGCCGGGCGTGTACGAGGCGGAGTCGTCGTCCTTCGGCGCGACGATCCTGCGCTATCCCCACGAGGATCGCGACGCGTGGGCGCGCTATCGCAAGTTCATGCCGTATCACGTGCCCGGATGGAGCACCGTCGGCGCCACGATCAAGCCCGGCGACCGCATCCCCACGCCGCAGTACCCGTATCCGCTCACCGCGGTCCTGGCGAACCAGCCGGATGATTTCGTGTACGCCGTCGCGAAGGCGTTCCACACCCGGATGGACGACATCGCCGTCGCGTTTCCCGGCAACGACGCCATGAAGACGGAACGGGGCATCGTGCCCGACGCCACCGTCATGGCCCCCTTCCACCCGGGCGCGGTCCGGTTCTTCAAGGAGATCGGCGTGTGGAAGGACGCGCACGAGAAGGCGAACGCGAAGAAGCTCGCGCATCTCGATCGCGTGCAGAAGCGGTGGGCCACCTTCACCGAGGACGCCCAGGACCGGATGGCCAAGACGAAGAAGAAGGTCGATCTCGCGAAGGAGTGGCGCGAGATCGTCGAGAAGGAAGTGGGCCTGGTCGCTGAATGACGTACGCGCTCGACGACGATCACCGGCAGCTCCAGGACCTCATCCGGCGCGTGGCGCGCGAGCGCGTCGCGCCACGCGCCGCCGAGATCGACCGCAGCGCGCAGTATCCGCAAGACATGTTCGACCTCCTGCGGGAGCTTCGCCTGTTCACCCTGCCCTTCCCCGCGGAGTACGGCGGGACCGGCGGCATGCTGTCGGCCTGTCTCGCCGTCGAGGAGCTCGGCCGCGCCTGTTACAACACCGCGTACCTCCTGATCGTGCAGTGGACGCCGTTCGGCGCCATCCTCGCCGGCGGCACCGAGGAGCAGAAGAAGCGATTGCTCCCCGGCCTCGCCGCCGGCGACCTGCGCGCCGCCATCTCCGTCACGGAAGCGCAGAGCGGCTCGGACGTGGCCGGCATCCGCACGCGCGCCCGGCGCATCGACGGCGGCTACCGGCTGAACGGCAGCAAGGTCTGGTGCACGGGGGCGCCGGTCGCCGACTTCATCCTCGTCGCCGCGAAGACGGGCGAGGACGACACGCCCGGCAGCGTCAACCTGTTCATCATCGAGCGCGGTGCAAAGGGCTTCGAGATCGGGCGCCCGGAGGACAAGATGGGTGCCCGCGGCATCCCGTCCTGTCCGCTGTTTCTCGACGACGTCTTCGTGCCGGAATCATCGCGCCTCGGCGACGAAGGCCGCGGCTTCAAGATCGTGATGGAAGCGTTCAACACGGCCCGGCCGATCATGGGGGCGCGCGGCGTCGGGCTGGCGCAGGGCGCGATCGACCACGCGGTCGAGTTCGTGCAGAACCGTGTCGCGTTCGGCCGGACGGTCGCCGACTTCCAGGGCGTGCGCTGGATGCTCGCCGACATGGCGATGCAGACCGAGGCCGCCCGTCACCTCGTCTACCGCGCGGCGGCGCTGGTCGACCAGGGCGTCTCGGGTCCGGCGCTGGCGCCGGTCGCCGCGATGGCGAAGTGCTTCGCCACCGACACCGCCATGACGGTGGCCACCAACGCCGTGCAGCTCTTCGGCGCCGCCGGCATCTCCGCCGAGTTTCCGATCAACCGCTACATGCGCGACGCCAAGGTGCTGCAGATCATCGAGGGCACCAACCAGATCCAGCGCAACATCATCGCCAACGCCCTGCTCGGACGCGCGAGGAGCCGATGAACGTGGAAACCCTGGGGCTCGGCCTGCACTTCGAGGATCTGCCCGTCGGTCGCACGTTCCGCACGATCGCCCGCACGGTGACGGAGCCCGACATCGTCAACTTCATCGGATGCACCGGCATGCTCGAGGTGCTGTTCACCGATCTCGAGTTCCTGCGCCACGAGTCCGACATCAAGGGACGGCTCGCGCCCGCCGCGCTCGTGTACAGCTTCGCCGAGGGGCTGCTGATCCACGCGAGCATGCAGCACACGGGCTACGCGTTCCTCGGCATGGAGCTCGAGGTGGAAGGGCCGGTGTTCGCCGGCGACACGCTGCACGTGGAGGTCGAGGTGATCGAGGCGCGGCCGAGCCGGAGCCGCCCGGGCCGCGGCCTCGTGCGCACGCGCAATCGCGTCGTCAAGCAGGACGGATCGGTGGCGCTCGTCTACACGCCGCTGCGCATGGTGAAGTGCCGCGAGGTCGCATGACGGACGCCGCCGGAGAACTGGACGCGGGCGCCGCGACCGGGCCGCTCGCCGGCGTGCGTGTCGTCGACCTCACCGTCAACGTCCTCGGTCCGGTGGCGACGCAGATCCTCGGGGACATGGGCGCCGACGTCGTCAAGGTCGAGTCGCCCGAGGGCGACGGCAACCGGCGCATCGGGTCCGACGGCCATCCGGGCATGGGCGCGCTCTACATGACGATGAACCGCAACAAGCGCAGCATCGTGCTCGACCTCAAGCGCGCGGCGGCCCGCGAAGCCCTGATGCGGATGGTCGCGAGCGCGGACGTGTTCGTGCACGGCATGCGCGCGCGCGCCGCCGAGCGCCTCGGCATCGCGTATCCGGCCGTGGCCGCCCGCAATCCGGGGATCGTCTACGCGTCCGCGCCCGGCTACCGTCCCGACGGCCCGCATCGCGACCGGCCCGCGTACGACGACGTCATCCAGGCCGAGAGCGGGATCGCCGGTCTCGCCGCGCGCGTGGGCGGCGAGCCGCGCTACATCCCGACGGTCGTCTGCGACAAGCTCTGCGGCTACGTGCTCGCCTCGGCCATCGTGATGGCGCTCTACCATCGAGCGCGCACCGGCGAGGGCCAGGAAGTGCACGTCCCGATGCTCGAGACGATGCTCGGCTTCAACCTGCTCGACCACCTCTGGCGCGGCGTCTTCGACGAGTCGGCGACGGACCTCGGCTACCCGCGGCTGCTCACGCCGCTGCGCCGGCCGTACGCCACGCGTGACGGTCACCTCGCCGTGATGGCCAGCAACGACGCGCAGTGGGCGCGCCTGCTGACCGCGATCGGCCGCGCGGACCTCGCCGCCGACGAGCGCTTCGCGCGGCTCGAGCATCGGTCGAGTCGCATCGAGGAGCTGTACGCGACCGTCGCCGAGGCGATGCGGCACGACACGACCGCGGGCTGGCAGGCGCGCCTCGAAGCCGCCGATATCCCGCATGGACCGGTGCGCCGGGTCGAGGAGCTGCCGAACGATCCGTATCTCGTCGCCACGGAGTTCTTCCGCCACTACCAGCACCCGGCCGAGGGGCCGGCGGTCACGACCGCGATACCGCTGCGGTTTTCCCGCACGCCGGGGAACATTCGCAGGCCGCCGCCCGTCCTGGGCGAGCACACGCGCGAGGTGCTCCTCGAGCACGGCCTGGGCGAGGACGACGTCTAACCGCGGACGTCGAGCCGCCCGAGCGGCCGCAGCAGCATCATCAGCACGAGACACACGGCCATCAGGAGGTAGAGCGCCGCCGCGAAACCGCCGGTCCAGTCGTAGAGCGCGCCGATCGTCAGCGGACCGAGCACGCCGCCGATCTCCGCCGCCGCGAAGAACAGACCGCCGGCCGCGCCGACGTTGCGCGAGCCGACGTCGCGCATGTCCATCAGCACCAGCATCGCCAGCGCCGTCATCGATCCGCGCGCAATGCCCTGCGGGAAGAGCCCGGACATCAGCACCGCACCCGCCGAGCTCTGGATGAGACCGAACACCGCGACGGCGAGGAAGAGCTGGAGATGATCGCTCGCGACCGCGCGCAGCAGACCGGAGAGACCCATGACCGCGGCCGCGAGTCCCAGCGACCAGCGCAGACCGAGACGGTCGAGCACGACGCCGCACGGCACCGCGGACGCGATGTACACGGGTGGCCACACGCCGAGCACGCCGCCCATCGCCGCATGGCTCAGTCGCAGCTCGGTGGCGATCACGGGGACGAGCGGCACCAGCGCCGTCGTCGTGAGACCGAAGCAGAAGTAGAGGGCCCAGACGCCCCCGAGCATGACCCAGCGGTACGGGTCCGCCGTCGCAGCGGCGGGCGCCACGCGCACGGCACGGCCGTGCGTGACGACCGCGACGGCAGAGGGTCCGGCGTGACTAGCGCACGCGAGCGAGCATGACCGGCGCTGGCGTACGGCTCAATGCGCCGTCCGTCCGGTTTTCCCGGCGCCGATTGCCTCGCTTCATCCGCAAGCACCTCGAGACGTTTCTCGCAGAAGCCGCCCGCGGTAGCGAAGGCCTGAGTGGGGTCTGACGTCCGGTCGGCGTGCGGCGGGCCGCTACCTGAGGGGGGCTTGATGGCGCCTGTCCGGGGGAGCGTGCCGACAACGGCCTTCATGTCGCCTTCTATCCCTTCCCCGTCACCGGAGGTCCAGGGTCTCGCGAACTTTTCGTGCGAGCCCCAATGGCGTGAACGGCTTTCGAAGGAAGCCGAGGACGCCGGCGTGGAGGACGACGTCATCGGTGTGGCCGGAGATGTACACGACTTGCATCTCGGTTCGCAGGCCGCAGGCCTGCTCGGCCAGCTTTCGGCCGCTCATGTCCGGCATCACGACATCGGTCAGCATCAGGTGGATCGGTCCCGGATGGCGTTCGAGGAGCTGGAGCGCTGCATCGCCGCCGCGCGCACTCAGCACCCGGTAGCCCTGTTGCGTCAGGATCTCGCCCGCGATCTCGCGGACGTCGCCATCGTCCTCGACCAGCAGGATGGTCTCGGTGCCCCGCGGCAGATCGCTGTAGACCCACGGGTCCGCCATGGGCGCCACCTCGTCCACCGGCTGCGGCAGCGAGATCGTGAACGTGGCTCCTCGGCCGAGCTCGCTCTCACACGTGATCTCGCCACCGCTTTGCCTGATGATGCCCTGCGCCGTGACCAGCCCCAGGCCCGTACCTTCACCGGGCGCCTTCGTCGTGAAGAACGCCTCGAACAGGTGAGCTTTGACGTCTTCGGTCATGCCCGGGCCGCTGTCGGAAATCGTGAGCACGACGGATCGGGCCCCAGGGGTGTCGGGATCGCCCGGACCACCGGCGCCGTCGACCACGGCGGTCTCGATGGTCACCACGCCTGCGCCGGCCATCGCGTCCCGGGCGTTGATGGCCAGGTTGATGATCACCTGCTCGATCTGACCGGGGTCCGCCATGATTTTCGCCGGCTCGCCGCTGAGACGGGTGACGAGGTCGATGTCCTCGCGAATGAGGCGGCGGAGCATCTTCATGAGGTCGACGATGAGGGCGTTGAGATCGAACACGTGCGGCTGGCGCACATCCCGTCGCGAAAACAAAAGCAGCCTGCGCGTCAGCCCGGTCGCTCGCTCTCCCGCGTGGTGGATGGCCTCGACCCGCTTCAACTGGCGCGCGGACAGCGGCTCGTTCAACAGCAATCCCGTGTGCCCGAGGACGATCGCCAGCAGGTTGTTGAAGTCGTGCGCGATGCCGCCGGCCAGAAGTCCTACCAGCTCCAACTTCTGGGCCTGGGTCAGGTCACGCTGGATCTCCCTCATGCTCATCGCCCTCGTCGCCTTCCTCCGATGCCGGCGTCATCGATCACGAAGGCGCTCCGGTTTCGCGTCGCGCGTGAAGCGAGGCCGTCTCGCCACCAGCTTCGAGCGCGGCCAGGCGGCGCTCGAGCCGATCCAGGCTTCCGCCGTCGACCTCGGAGCGAGCGCCGGCGCTGAACATGGGATTGTTCACCCACCAGTCCATGCCCATCTCCTTCGCCTTGTCCACGGAGCAGATCACGAGGCGCAGCTGAATGGTCAGGAGCTCGACCTCCACGAGCTTGACCCTGATGTCGCCAGCGATGACGATGCCCTTGTCCAGGATTCGCTCGAGCAGGTCCGCGAGCGTGGCACTCTGGGTGCTCTGGGTGACGGCGCGCTGGATGGTCATGATCGTCCCCGTCTAGCTGAGGAGTCTGCCGAGCGGGCCGAGGTCGAGATTCAGATCCTCGTCCTCCAGGTGAAAGGCGCAGCGGAGCCGTTCGATCTCTTCCGCCTGTCTCATGAGGGTGACGCCGAGCCGCTCGACTTCGGTCTCCGTCAGCGACCCGCTCTCCATGCGTCGGATCGC
>JACPCW010000140.1 GCA_016184365.1 Candidatus Rokuibacteriota bacterium | reverse complement strand
CCGCGCCGAGCTGGGACTGATGTACTTCCCGACCATCGACGCCGACACGGGGCGGCTGGTGCAGTTCACCATGACGCCGACCCGCATACGCCGCTTCCGCGTAACCCGTGCCTCGCCCGAGGAGACGTGCTGGCTCGCGGAGCGGCTGGACCGTGAGGGAAGACGATTCGGGACGCGCATCTTACGGAACGACGCGACGCTCACCGTATGCCCGTCGCCCTCGACTCGCCTGAGGCGCGATCGCCACACCGGATGCCGCATCGCCCCGCTACGGCCATAGCCGAACCGCCACAACCTTCTGATTCCGCGCAGTTCACGCGTGGCAGTCGTGTTGCAGCCGATAGCTCGCGTGGACACGAGGGATCTCGTCTGCCGCGCGTGCCTCGTGCTCGGCGTGTTCGCCCTCCTCACCGGTGTGGCCGGACGTGGCGCCGCCGGTGATGCGATCGACCAGCTCCGGCCGTCGATCGACCAGGTGCTCCGCATCCTCGACGACGGCAGCGCCACGGTGCGGACCAGGATCGTGAGCCGGCAGCGCCCCGATCTTCCGGTCGACTACCGGATGCACCAGGTCGGCGGCCGCTGGCTGGTGTACGACGTCCTCGTGGAGGTCACGAGCCTCGTCGCGAACTACCGGTCGCAGTTCCACACGATCATCCGGACGTCGTCGTACGCCGAGCTCATTCACAGGATCAAGAGTCGACTCGCCGGGCTCGCCGCGCCATCTCCGGCAGCGATGGTTCGTCCACGTCATCCCGCCGGTGGCCTTGGTATGGCCCCGATGTTCGCGGCGCTCGCGCGCGGGCCGATCGCGAAGCCCTGACGCGGAGGACACCATGCGGTTCCATGATCGGACCGACGCGGGTCGGCGACTCGCCGACGCGCTCGCGCCGTTCGTCACCCCTCCCGCCGTCGTGGCGGGCATCCCGCGCGGCGGCGTCGCCGTCGCGCTACCGGTCGTCGAGCGCTTCGGCTTGCCCCTCACGGTCGTCTATGCACGGAAGCTGACGGCGCCGATCGCCCCCGAGCTCGCCTTCGGCGCCCTCGACGAGGACGGCGAAGTGATCCTCGAGCCGAGGATCGTCGCGACGCTCGGGCTCCAGCGCGACGACATCGATCGTGCCAGGACTCGCGTCGCCGCGGAGATCCGCCGGCGCATGCAGCTCTACCAGGTTCCGCCGCTGGCGACCTATCTTCCGGGGGCGAGCGTCCTCCTCGTCGACGACGGCCTCGCCACCGGGAACACCATGCGCGCCGCCGTCGCGTACGCACGGCGTCACGGTGCACGCGAGATCGTCGTCGCCGTCCCGTGCGCCTCGGTGGAGGCGGCCGAGCGGTTCCGCCACGAGGCCGATCGATTCGTCGGCCTCGTCATCGATCCTGGCTTCTACGCGGTCGGCGCGTACTACGAGGACTTCTCGCCGGTCGAAGACGCCGCCGTGTGCCGGATGCTCGAGCAGGCGCAGCGCATCATCGCGGGCTCCGATCCGCCGGCGTCCGGCCTCGCCGTCTCGTTCAAGAACTCGCGCGGCCTCAGGCTCGCCGGCGAGTTGCTCGTGCCGGACGGGCCCGGACGACACCCCGTGGTCGTCTTCGCGCACGGCTGGGGGAGCAGCAAGGCGAGCCCGCGGAACCGGATGGTCGCCACCGCGCTCGTCGCCGCCGGCATCGCGGCCTTCCTGTTCGACTTCACGGGCCACGGCGACAGCGAGGGAACCGACGAGGACAGCACCGCGGCCCAGCAACACGACGACCTCCGCAGCGCCGCCGACATCCTCGAGACGCTCGACGAGGTCGACTCGCGCCGACTCGGCATCGCCGGCGCGAGCTCGGGCGCCGCGGCGGCGCTGCTGTTCGCGGCCGAGGATCAGCGCGTCAAGGCGCTCGTGATGCGCTCGGGCAACGCCCGCGGTGCCGAGCTCGCGGCCGAGCGCGTGCGGGCCCCGACGCTGCTGATCGTCGGCGCGCTGGACGCGCCGATCCTCGCGGTGAACGAGGAGCTGCTCGCGCGGCTCGCCGGCACGAAGCGGATGGAGATCGTCCCCGGTGGGAACCACCTGTTCGAGGATCCCGCCGCGCTTCGCCGTGCGGCGACGCTCACTGTCGAGTGGTTTGCACGACACCTGAGATGAAGGACGCAGGCCGCGTCGGGGCACGCACCCCGCCGCCGATGCCTTCAGGGCTCGACGAACTCGCCGGCTCGGTCTTGCTGCCGCGCGAGCTCGTCGAGCAGCTGCGAAGCTTGGTCACGGCGAGCGAAGTTCCCTTCAGCGATCTCGTCGACCTCACGCTGGAGCGACTCGGGGGCGTCATCCCGCCGTGGCCCCTGCTCGACGCCTGGAACCGCTGGTGCTTCGAGCGCCGGCTCGACTTCTTCGTCTGGCACCCGGGCGCGCAGGCCCCGAGCGATCGCCAGCGGCTCGAGGTGCTCGTCCACACCCTGGTCGCGCTCGCGGTGAAGGAGCGGAGCGCGGCCACGTATGCGCGATCCCGTGTGTCGGACGCCGAGGTCGTGATGGCGGGCGACGACTGCCCGATCTGCAGTGAGCACCGCCACCACGTCGTGTCCGCGACCGGCACGGCGGCGGACGCGCTGCCACCCTTCCATCCGGGGTGCCGGTGCCGGCTGGTGCCGCATCTCGTGTGAGCGGTGATTCGCCCGTCCGGTCGGGAAAGGAAAGAACCGTGAAGGGAGTCACGACAGCCAGGACAGAGGGCGAGGTCCGGATCCAGGCGGGCATCGTCACGCTCCATGGCAGCCTCGCCGTCCCCGAGGCGAGCCGCGGGCTGGTGATGTTCGCGCACGGGAGCGGGAGCAGCCGGTTGAGTCCCCGTAACCGCTACGTCGCCCAGGTCCTGAACGAGGGCAGACTGGCGACGCTGCTGTTCGATCTGCTGACCCTCGACGAGGAAGCGGTGGACACCCGGACCGCTCATCTACGGTTCGACATCGCCTTTCTCGCGGGTCGGGTGGCCGACGCCACCCGCTGGGTGCACACGCACAGCGAGACCCGTCAGCTGCGCATCGGTTACTTCGGCGCGAGCACGGGCGCCGCTGCGGCCCTCGTGGCGGCCGCCGAGCTTCCGGACATCGTGCAGGCCGTCGCCTCGCGCGGCGGACGCCCGGATCTCGCGATCCCCGCCATCCCCGACGTGAAGGCGCCGACGCTCCTGATCGTCGGCGGAGCCGATCGCACGGTGCTCGAGATGAACCGGAAGGCGCTCGACCACTTCCGCGTCGAGGCGACGCTCGAGGTCGTCCCCGGCGCTTCGCACCTCTTCGAGGAGCCCGGAACCCTCGAGATCGTGGCCCGCCTGGCCCGAGATTGGTTCCAGCGCTGGCTCGGGCCCACGGCGTAGACGCGGTCCAGACCTGGTCGTCGATGAGAAGGAGGACGGCATGCACGACGTGGTTGCGTCGTCTCAGGAGATTGCGGCGCGCATCGCGCACCTTCGCGACCTGTGCGCCACCCGCCCGGAGATCGTGAGTGTCTACCTCAACACGCACTGGTTCGACGAACATCAGCGTGACCGGACCCGCATCTTCTTGAGTCGCGAGATTCACCGCGCCAGGGCGGCCGGCATGGCCGCACCGGGAGACCTCGAGTGGATCGCGAAGGAGGGTCAGGACCGACTCGATCTCCAGGAGCACAGTGACGAGGCGGCCGACGTCGACGGCATCCTGACGGAGGCGGCCAAAGGTGGCCGAGCTGTCGCGGGTCCCGGGACGCTCGAAGCGGCGCGCCGAGGCGCGATTCATCGGCTGTACATCCTGGCGAACCTCCGCCGGCGGGGGTACCAGTGCGAGCAGTGTGGCGCGCTCCAGGAGGCCGGCGCGCGCTGCTGGCTGTGCGGAGGTGCCACGCGGGAGATCGATCTGACGAGCGCGCTGGTGGATCGCGTCGTGACGACCGGTGGGACCGTCGAGAGCGTCGACGAGCACGCCGGCCTCGCCGCGGTGGGAGGTCTCGCAGCTCGCCTCCGCTACCCGCTCTCGCCGTGACGTCCGTGGCCCACACGCTGCCGGACGGGCCGTTTGCGCTCGTTCTCTGCCGGAACCTCGTGCTGACGTACTTCGACGAGCACGTGCAGCGCGAAACTCTTCCGGAGCTCGTCGATCGCCTGATCCGCGGGGGCGCACTGGTCTTCGGCGCGACGGAACACCCGCCCAAGGGCATCACCGGACTCGAAGCATGGTCGAAACGCCTGAGAGTCTATCGACGCCCGCTCGTCCACGCCGCCGACTCGCCGTGATCCTCACCTTCCTCGGCACGCGGGGCGAGATCGACGCTCGCAGCCGGCTCCACCGCCGGCACAGCGTCCTCGCGGTCTCGTCCGGGGGGAAGACGATCTTCGTCGATTGCGGTAAGGACTGGCTGTCGACGCTACCGACGCTCCGGCCGAATGCGATCCTCGTCACGCACGCACATCCGGACCACGCGGGCGGCCTGACGCACGGCGCGCCATGCCCGGTGTACGCGGCGCGCGAGACGCTGCGTCTGCTCCCGCGTGCCCTCGACGCTCACGTGCTTCCTCGCCGTGCGCGGCGACGCGTGTGCGGGCTCGCCGTCGAGGCGTTTCCCGTGGTCCATTCGCTGCGCGCGCCTGCTGTCGGATATCGCCTCACCGCCGGCCGGCTGTCGCTCTTTTACGTCCCCGATGTCGTCGCGATCGTCGATGAGCGTGCGGCGCTCGCCGGCGTGGCGCTCTACATCGGCGACGGCGCCACCATCACGCGCCCGATCCTGCGGCGCCGCGACAACACACTCATCGGTCACTGCACGATCCGCGAGCAGCTCGAGTGGTGCGCACGCCAGCGCGTCCCCCGCGCGATCTTCACGCATTGCGGCTCGCAGATCGTCCGTGGTGACCAGCGCACGCTCGCCGCGCTCGTCCGCCGCATGGGACGCGAGTTCGGAGTCCAGGCGCGGATCGCTCACGACGGCATGCGCGTCGTGCTGCGCCAAGCGCCTTCCGAGTGACTCCCGTGCTCGGGCCCGTGCTCGAACTTCTCTACTGCCGCGCCAGCTTCTGGAAGAGATAGTTCTCCTCGTTGGTGCACTTGGCGGAGGCGAGGAAGCCGAGGCGGTCGGCTCCGTGATCGTTCCGGATCCGGACGAGTGTCCGCGCCACGAGGTCGAGCGCGGTGTCCCAGTCGGTCTCGACCAGATCCGTCCCGTGGCCCTCGAGCAGCGCTCGCCGGACGAGGGGACGCGTGAGCCGGTCGGGATGCTGGACGAAGCCCCAGCCGAAACGGCCTTTCACGCAGAGGAGGCCGTGGTTCGCCGGCGCGTGCCAGTCGGGCGTCGTGCCGGCAATCCGGTCGTCGGCGAGCTGCAAGTTCATGCGACAGCCGACACCGCAGTAGTCGCAGACCGTACTCACGGTCCGCCCCGCGGACTCCGGCAGGAGTCCTCCGATCTTGACGGAAAGGGCATCGGTGGGGCAGACGGCCTCGCACATCCCGCAGAACTCGCAGCCACTCCCGTGCATCGGCTGATCGTGCCCGAAGCCGACGTGCGCATCGCCGTTGCGGCCGAACACTCCGATGATGCCGAGGCCGTTGAGCGATTCGCATGCGCGCACGCAGCGCCAGCACCGGACGCACGCGTTGGGGTCGAAGCGAACGAGCGGATTGCCCTCGTCGATCGCTCGCCACGAGCGCGTCGCCCCACGGCACGGCGCCAGCCCTGAGCGCTCGGCGAGCCTCAGCAACTCGTTGTCGGGACGGCCAACACCCGGCGTGTAACCGTCGAGCAGGAGCGACAGCGACGCCCGACGTGCCGCCCGAAGGCGCTCGCTATCAGTGGTGACGACGAGGTCGTCGCTGGCCGGCAGGAGACACGCCGGATGCACGCCGCGGCCCTCGACCTCGACGACACAGAGCCGGCACGCGCCTGCGGCGGGCAACGCCGGGTGATGGCAGAGCGCCGGGATCTCGATGCCCGCGCTCCTCGCGGCGTCCAGCACCGTCGAGTCAGGCGGCGCGGCGACCCTGCGACCGTCGACGATCAAGGCCGCGTGCTCACGGGCGGCTCGTGGCTGACGGGGCGCAGGTAGACGAACCAGTACACGATGCCGACGAGCAACGTGCCGCCGATCACGTTGCCGACGGTCACGGGCACCAGGTTGGCCACGAGGAACTGGCTCCACGACAGCGCGTCCGCGTGTCCCGCGAGCCCGTGGGCGACGACGAAGCCTGGATCGAAGCGCGCGATGAAGAGAGCCAGGGGAACGAAGTACATGTTCGCGATCGAGTGCTCGAACCCGGCGGCCACGAAGGCGCTGATCGGCAGCACGGTGGCGAGGATCCGGTCGGTGGTACTGCGCGCGCTGAATGTCAGCCACACCGCGAGGCACACGAGCACGTTGCAAAGGATCCCGAGCGCCACCGCCTGTGCGCCGCCGAGCGCCAGCTTGGTGGAGGCGATCGCGAGCGCAGTGCTCCCGAACGCGCCACCGCCGGCCTCGTGGGTCCGTCCGACGAAGACCAGCCCCGCAATGCCGATGGCCCCGACGAAGTTCCCGCAGAAGACGATCACCCAGTTCCGAGCGAGCTGCGGCGTCGTCACGCGCCTCGCCGCCCACGCCATCACGATCAGGTTGTTCCCGGTGAACAGCTCGGCGCCCCCGACGAGCACCAGAACGAGCCCGAGACTGAACACGACCCCGGCGAGCACACGCGCAGGACCCCACGGGGCCTGGACGGTGCCCGCGAGAGCGACCGTCGCGAACACCCCGCCGAGGGCGATGAATGCGCCGGCGAGCACGGCGAGTGCGAAGAGTCTCACGCGATCCATCCCCGCCTTGGCCGCGCCGAGGTCTTCGGCGCGCCGAGCCATCTCCGCCGGAACGAGCGCATCGATCGCCGATGGTGTGGAGCCGACTGGCGCACGTGCGGCCGTAGTCATCGTGGCCCCGGATGGCGGCAACTCGCGTGCCGAGCATGAATCGCCGAATTCCGCGGAGATGGCGACCCAGCGCATGGGGTCGAAATGCCTCAGCGAGGTGGTGACGGCCACAGCACCCGACGGCGGGGCCCGGATATTGGCGGGGTTATGCAGCGCACGTGTGGCAGGAACGTTGCTGATGGCACGTCCGTGTCGATGACGTCGGACGCGAGGAGCAGCCGGTGACTGCGCTCACGAGTGCAGCGATGCGCGTAGTGCTCGCGACCGATGGCAGCGTCTCCGAGCGCGTGCTCCATCACGCCCCGTGTTCCGTCCTGGTGGTGAGACGACCGACGCACTGACGTCATCGGTGCTCACCGGCAGTGTCCCTGGAGGAGAAGCGATGCACACGGCCTCCTGGTCGACGCAATCGAGCGACGAGCGTGAAGGATGCGCGGGGCTCGGGATCCGGCACGTGCTGGTCCCCCTGGACGGGTCGACGCTCGCCGAGTGTGCCCTTCCCTGGGCGGTTGCGGTGGCGCAGGCTCTCGCCGCGCGAATCACGCTCCTGCGTGTTCTCGAGAGACCCGGAATCTCGTGCGCGACCAGCCATCATCACGATGCGGTGGACTGGGAGATGCAAAGGGCAGAGGCCCAGAGCCAGCTCGCCAGGATCGACCGTGACCTCAAGGCGAGGCAGCTGGCCTCGGTGATCGAGCTCCGGGAGGGACGACCCGCGGAGCAGATCCTCAACTTCGCCCGGGCCCAGCAGGTCGATTTCGTCGTGCTCTCGAGCCATGGCGAGGGTGGGCTCAGCGGATGGGCTCTCAGCAGCACGGCCCTGATGGTCGTGGCACGCACGCACTGCTCGGTGCTCGTCGTTCCCGCGCACGCGGCCGAAGGACAGCAGGTTGGCCAGGTGCGCCTGCGCCGGGTGCTGCTGCCCCTCGACTGCTCGCCGCGCGCCGAGTGCGTCCTTCCGCTCGCGACGGCGCTCGCGCGGGTCCATGACGTCGAATTGATCCTCGCTCACGTCGCGCCGGAGCCGGAGATGCCGCGGCGTCTGCCGCCGTCGGCGGAGGACCTCGCGGTCGCCGGAACGCTCACGGAACGGAACCGGCTCGAGGGCGAGCGCTACCTCGCTGAGCTCCGCGATCGCCTCGTGGAACAGCGCCTCCGGGTCGGCACGCGTCTCGTCGTGTCGTCGCGGAGGGAGCGAGCCATCCGGGCCATGGCGGACGAGGCCGACGTCGACCTCGTCATGGTGTCCGCGCACGGACGGACCGGCGACGCGCGTGATCGGTACGGGAGCGTCGCGGCACGACTCGTCGAGGAGAGCAGCCGGCCGATCATCGTGCTCCAGGATCTCGGGGCCAGGCACGAGCCGACGCCCGCCGAAGAGGCGACGCGAAGCCGTCCGGGGCACTGACGCCGGTGGCCACCGGTGGTCCTCGCCTCGCCGATCGACTGCACGGCGCACAGGACACGCTCGACGCCGCGCATCGGCGACTCGCCGGCGGCGGGCCGGGGGCGGATCGACCGGCGGCCGAGTGGTTGCTCGACAACTACTACGTCGTCGAGCGGGCCTGCCCGCTGGGCCGCGAGGAGTTCCCGCCCGAGTTCGAGCACCGTCTCCATCGAACGGCTGCAGGAGAACTGAGCGGGCTTCCCGCGGTCTACGCGCTGGCCCGCGAGATCGTGACGGCCAGTGCCCACCACGTCGAGGTCGAGGCCATCGCACGCCTCGTCGCCGAGTTCCAGACCGCGCGCCCCCTGTCGGTGGCCGAGGTGTGGGCGCTGCCCCTGATGCTGCGCATCGTCCTGGTCGAGTCGCTGGCCGAGGCCGTCGCCATCGCACTCCCCGATGAAGACCCCACCGCGGAGACATCGGCCGACCGGCGCGTCGCCGCCTGCATCCGGAGCCTCCGCACGCTCGAGACCACCGACTGGAAGGCCTTCTTCGAAGAGGTCAGCGAGACCGAGCGGATCCTGCGGGAGGACCCGGCCGGCGTGTACGCGCGCATGGACTTCGATACGCGCGACCGGTGCCGCAAGGTCGTCGAGGAACTGGCCGAACGCAGCGACCGGTCGGAGGACGCCGTCGCACGCGAGGCCGTGCGGCGGTCGCGCGAGAGCGGTGGTCGTGGTGGCCACGTCGGCTTCCACCTCATTGACGACGGCTTCGAGGCGCTCGCCCTGACCGTCGGATACCGGCCAGCCTGGCGGACGCGGTGGCGTCGTCTCGTCCTGCGCCATCCGACGTCCTGCTACCTCGGCGCGATCGCCGCAGTCGCGTTGCTGCATCTGGCGGCGCTCGGCACGGCGCTCGTCAACGCCGGAGTGACGTCCGCCGTCGTCGTCGCGGGGCTGGCGCTGGCCGTCGTCCCGGCCGCGACGATCGCGGTGAGCGTGGTGAACCGCCTCACGACCCACCTGATGCCGGTACGCGTACTGCCCAAGATGGACTTTCGCGACGGCATTCCCGCCGATTGCCGGACCATGATCGCGGTCCAGGTTCTCGTCGCGCCGGACGACGACGTCTCGCCACTCCTGTCGCGGCTCGAAATCCACTGGCTCGCCAGCGCTGACCCGAACGTCCACCTCGCGCTCCTCGTCACCCTGGCCGATGCCCCCGAGGAAGCGATGCCCGGCGATGTCGAAGTGCTGGGACGGCTCGAGGAAGGTATCCGCGCGCTCAATGCGAAATACGGCCAGGGAGCGCATGGCCCGTTTCACCTGCTGCACCGCCGGCGACGGTGGAATGCCGTCGCCGGCTGCTGGATGGGCTGGGAGCGCAAGCGCGGGCAGGTCGCCGAGTTCAACCGCCTGCTCGCTGGCGATCCGGACGCCAGCTTTGCGGGTCACGTGGGCGATCCGAGCTTCCTCTACGCGACGCGTTTCGTCATCACCCTGGACGCGGACACCGAGCTTCCCCGCGGCGCGGCCCGCCGGCTCGTCGAGACGTTCGCGCACCCGCTCAACCGCGCCGAGTTCGATCCCCGGACGAACCGCGTGACGGCGGGCTACACGATCCTCCAGCCGCGCATGGAGGTGACGCCCTTCGGCGCACCCACCACCTCGTTCTCCCGCCTCTTCGCCGGAGACCCCGGCGTCGACCTCTATGCGCGGGCAGCGTCGGACGTCTACCAGGATCTCTTCGGTGAAGGCATCTACGTCGGCAAGGGCATCTACGAGCCGGCCGCGTTCGAGCGGAGCCTCCGCGGGCGGGTTCCCGAGAACGCGGTGCTCAGCCACGATCTCTTCGAAGGAATTCACGGCCGAGCGGCGCTGGTCACGGACGTCGCGCTCTTCGAGCACTATCCGACCGACTACCGGAGTTACTGGCGCCGTCTGCATCGCTGGGCGCGCGGCGACTGGCAGCTCCTTCCCTGGCTCGGCCGCCGGGTACCGCTCGCCGACGGTGAAAGAGCCCCGAACCGGCTGCCGCTGATCTCGCGCTGGAAGATCGCCGACAACCTTCGACGCACTCTGCTGCCTCCCACGCTGCTCGGCTTCCTGCTCCTCGCCTGGACCACGTTCCCCGGAGCGCCCGCCGTGTGGAGCGTGCTCGCGGTTCTCGTGCTGGCCGCCCCGGTCCTCACGGAGACGATGGGTGGTCTGCTCTCGGCGCACCGGGTCTCGGCCCTGCCGCCGGCGGTGCGAGGCGTGACGCTACGACTCCGACCCGCGCTGGCGCTCTGGATCCTTCACGTGGCCTTTCTGCCCCACCGCGCGATCGTTCTCGGCGACGCCATCGTCAGGACGCTCGCGCGTCTCCGGAGCGGCCACCGCCTGCTCGAGTGGACGTCGGCCGCGAGAATGGAACGAGCCGTAGCGCGTACCAGCGCGCGCCGATCGCTCTGGCGCGAGATGGCCGCGGCGCCCGTCGCGGCGCTCGGCACGGTCGTGCTCCTCGCCGCATGGCGGCCGGAAGCGGTTCTGGCGGCATTGCCCCTCGCGACTCTCTGGCTCCTCGCGCCCGGAATCGCCGGCGCCATCAGCCGGCCACGGCCGGCGCACGCGCTGGTGCTGCCGGAGCGCGAAGCGCGCCGCCTCCGCTTGCTGGCGCGTCGTACCTGGCTCTTCTTCGACACGTTCGTCGGGCCGGATGATCAGTGGCTCCCACCCGATCACCTCCAGGAGGAACCGCGGGGAGAAGTCGCGCGGCGAACTTCACCGACCAACATCGGCCTCCTCGGTCTGGCGACGCTCGCCGCCCACGACCTCGGGCATGCCGGCCTGCTGTCCGTCGTCCTCCGCCTGCGGAGCACGCTCGAGACGCTGGAGCGGATGGAGCGTCACCGCGGCCACTTCTATAACTGGTACGACACGCGCGACCTCGCTCCCCTCCTGCCTCGCTATGTCTCCACGGTGGACAGCGGGAACCTCGCGGCATGCCTCCTGGCCGTGAAGCAGGGATGTCTCGAGCTCGTCCAGGCGCCGGTGATCGGACCCGCGCGGTGGCAAGGGCTGATCGACACGCTCGATGTCCTGCTCGAGGTCATCGCACGGCATGCGCGGCGGCGGGACGCCGCGCCATTCGGCGCCCTCCGAGCCTGCATCGAGCGAATGCGGGAGGAGGCGATCGAGTTGAAGGGGCGGCGATCGGCGTGGGGACCTGGCATCGCGCGTCTGCTCGACCGCGGCGGCACCGAGCTCGACCAGGCCCTTCTCTCGGTGATCGCGGAAGCCGAGGCGCTCGATCCAGACCTGATCGCTGAACTCCGTGTCTGGTCCGCCGAGGTGCCCCAGCATCTCGAGGCCATGTGGCGCGACCTCGAGCTCTGCCTGCCATGGGAGGCTCCGGACGCCGGGCCGCCCATCGAGGCGGGTGCGGAGATCCGCGCAGCGTTCGAGCGATCCATGCCCTCGGATCCGACGCTGGCGGAGCTGCCGTCGGTCTGCGAGAGCGTGAGCGCCGAGCTGTCACGGCTCGAGAAGCAGCTCGACGTGCTTCCGGCGGACGACCAGGTCGAGATCCGTACGTGGGCACGGCGACTCCAGGGAGCGATAGCGCGGGCGGAAGACACCGCGCGCACCATGCTCTCCTCTCTGGAAGCGCTCGCGCGACGCGCCGAGGCGCTGGTCGAGACGATGGACTTCGCCTTCCTGTACGACGAGCGCCGGCGTCTCTTCCATATCGGCCACGACGTCACCGCCGATCGCCGCGACCCTCACCACTACGATCTCCTCGCGTCCGAGGCCCGGCTCGCGAGCTTCGTCGCGATCGCGAAGGGCGACGTTCCCGAGGAGCACTGGCGCCACCTCGCCCGCCCGCTCTCCCGCGTGAACGGCGCCGTCACGCTGCTCTCGTGGAGCGGCACGATGTTCGAGTACCTGATGCCGAGGCTGCTGCTCGGCGAAGCGCCCGAGAGCCTGGTGGGCCGGGCCTGCGCCGCGGCCGTCGAGACGCAGATTGCCTACGCCGTGCGGCGGGCGGTGCCGTGGGGCATCTCGGAATCCGGGTATTACCGGTTCGACGCCCACCGCAATTACCAGTACCGCGCTTTCGGGGTGCCTGACCTCGGGTTCAAGCGCGGTCTCGAGGAAGATCTCGTCGTTGCGCCCTACGCCTCACTGCTCGCGCTGCCGTTTGCGCCTTCGGAAGTGATCGCGAATCTCGCTCGCCTCGACGGCCTCGGACTCGTCGGGAGGTACGGCCTCTACGAGGCCGTGGACTTCACGACGTCTCGCCTCGAGGCCGGCAGGCCCCACGCGATCGTTCGCTCGTTCATGGCACATCACCAGGGAATGATCCTGACCGCGATCGACAACGTCCTCCACGGGGAGCCGATGGTGCGTCGCTTCCATGCCGATCCGATCGTCAGGACCACCGAGGCGCTCCTGTTCGAGCGGCCAGCCACCGTGACGCCCGCGAAGCGGCGGCGCCCCACGCTCGAAACTCCGGGCGCGGCTCCGGCCCGGCGGCCCGGCCTCCCGCCGTGGCCGGCACGCCCCGGCGCTGGCCTTCCGCAAGCCCACGTGCTCTCGAACGGCCGCTACCGCGTCCTCGTGTCGGACGGCGGGGACGGCAGCGATTGGAGCGGCGTCGCCCTCACGCGCTGGCGAGCCGACGGCACGCTCGATGGTCCCGGGTTCTGGTTGTACGTTCGCGATCTCGACCGCCGGCGCGCGTGGTCGCTGCCGCCGGGCGATGGCGAGATGGTCTTCCACGCCCACATGGTCGAACGGCATCACCGCGTCGAGGACGTGGTACTCCGCGAGCAGGTCTGCGTCGCCCCCACCGATGACGTCGAGGTCCGACTGCTCACCGTCAGGAACGCGACGGCCTCCCCGCGACGACTCGCGTTGACGAGCTACGCCGAGGTCGTCGCGGGCGCCGCCGCCGAGGACCAGCGGCATCCCGCGTTCAGCAAGCTCTTCGTGGAGTGCGAGTACGTCGAGGGCCTGCACGCCCTCGTGTTCCACCGCCGCTCGCGCTCGGATCGGGAGCCAGGCGTGTGGCTCGCCCACATGCTGGTGCTGCCAGCCGGGCGGGGGCGACCGGCCGGCTACGAGAGCTCGCGCGAGCGGTTCGTCGGGCGCGGACGGACGCCACGATGGCCGAGCGCAAGCGACCGAGTGCGGAGCGACCCCGGGATGACGGGCGCGACGCTCGATCCCATCATGTCGCTCTCCGCGGAGATCGAGCTCCCAGGGCACGCCGCGACGACGCTCGCGTACGTGATCGTGGTCGCGAGAGCGCGCGAAGACGTCCTCACGCTCCTCCGCCGCTACCGCTCGCTTCCCACGCTCGAGTGGACGTGCGAGGCGGCGCGCCAGCGGAGTGAAGCCGAGGTGGCCGATCTCGGGTTGGCTCCGGCGGACCTGCCTGACGCGGCGACGCTGCTCTCGCTTCTCCTCTACCCTCACGACGGTCTGCGCGCCCCGGCAGCGGTCCTCGCCAGGAACCGCCTCGGCCAGCGCTCATTGTGGAAGCACGCGATCTCCGGAGATCTCCCGGTCCTGGTCGTGCGGATCGGCTCCGTCGAGGATACGGCTGTCCTGCCTTCGGTGCTTCGCGCCCACCGGTTCTGGCGGGGGCGAGGCATCGGCGCCGATGTGGTGATCCTGAACGAGCGGGCGGAAGGCTACGTCGCCGAGACCGACGATCACGTGGACCGCGCGATCACCCAGGCCGGCGCCGAGGCCTGGCGAGATCGGCCGGGAGGTGTGTTCGTCATCCGTTCCGCTCGGATCGATGAAGCCGACCGAATCCTGCTGCTCTCGGTGGCGCGCGTGGTGCTCGACGGATCGGGGAGCATCCGCCAGCAGCTCGCGCGCCTGAGCGGCGAGTCCGCGCGGCTACCGCGGCTTGTCCCGAGCCTGACCGAGCCACCGGCGCCGGAGAGCCTCCCGCGACCAGCCTCGCTCCAGTTCGACAACGGGATCGGCGGATTCAGCGCCGACGGCCGCGAGTACGTCATCCACCTCGAGCCGGGCGAATCGACGCCGGCCCCGTGGGTCAACGTGGTGGCCAACCGGCGCCTGGGCTTCGTCGTCTCCGAATCCGGCGGCGGCTACACCTGGGCGGAAAACAGCGGCGAGAACCGGTTGACGCCCTGGCGAAACGATCCGGTCTCGGACGAGCCTGGCGAGGTGCTGTACCTGCGCGACGAAGAAACCGGCGCCGTGTGGACGCCAACGCCGTTGCCCGCCCCCGCCGACCGGGCCTACCAGGTCCGCTACGGAGCGGGCTACGCCATCTTCCATCACCTGAGTCACGGGCTCGAGCAGTCCCTGCGCCTCTGGGTCCCGATCGACGATCCGGTCAAGCTCGTCGAGCTCACGCTGAGCAACCGCCTGGACCGCCTGCGCCGCGTCACCGTGACGTACTACGTCGAGTGGGTGCTCGGCGCGACGCGCGACCGGGCGCAGGCGTTCGTGGTGCCGGAGTTCGATCCGGCGTCGGAAGCGTTGCTCGCGCGGAACCCATGGAACGAAGACTTCGGCGACCGTGTCGCGTTCGTCGCCGCGAGCCAGAAACTTCACGGGCTGACGGCCGACCGCGCCGAGTTCCTCGGCCGCCATGGCAGCTACGCGGCCCCGGCGGCGATGGGACGGATCGGGCTGGCGAGCGCGGTGAGGCCCGGCCTCGACCCCTGCGCCGCGCTGCAAGTCCACCTCGACATCGCGCCGGGCGCCACGGCGAACGTGCACTTCGCGCTCGGCCAGGCGTTCGGGCGCGACGAGGCTCTGGGGCTCGTGACGAAATACCGCGATCGCGCCACGATCGATGCCGCGTGGGACGATCTCCATCGCCGGTGGGACGCATTGCTCGGTGCGGTGACCGTGCGCACCCCGGACCCGGCGCTCGATCTCATGCTCAACCGCTGGCTCCTCTACCAGGTGCTGTCGAGCAGGCTCTGGGGACGGACCGGGTACTACCAGTCCAGCGGAGCGTTCGGGTTCCGCGATCAGCTGCAGGACGTCGCGGCGCTGGTCCACGGCGCCCCAACGCTCTGCCGCGACCACATTCTCGAAGCCGCCCGCCATCAGTTCGAGGCGGGCGACGTCCTCCACTGGTGGCACCCACCGGCGGGAGCCGGGGTGCGGACTCGATGCTCGGACGACCTCCTGTGGCTCCCCTTCGTCACGGCGCACTACGTCGAGACGACGGGCGACACGACGATCCTGTCCGAAGAGGTGCCGTACCTCCTCGGCGAGCCGCTCGAGCCGCGTGAAGTCGAGCGCTACGCACGTTTCGAACCCGGTGAGCGTCGCGCGACGCTCTACCGGCACTGCCTGGTCGCGATCGAGCGCGGCCGCACGGCAGGCGCGCACGGGCTCCCGCTGTTCGGGAGCGGTGACTGGAACGACGGCATGAATCGCGTCGGGATCGGCGGTCGCGGTGAGAGCGTGTGGCTCGCCTGGTTCCTCTACGCGACGCTCACTCGCTTCGCGCCCGTGGCCGAGTGCATGGGCGATACGGACCACGCCCAGACGATGCGACGCCAGGCGGAGAACCTGCGCGCCGCGCTCGAAGCCACGGCGTGGGACGGGGCGTGGTACCGGCGCGGGTATTACGACGACGGCAGACCGCTCGGATCGGCTGAGCGGGCCGAATGCCGCATCGACTCGCTCGCGCAGTCGTGGGCCGTCCTCTCGGGAGCGTCAGCGAGACCGCGAGCCGCACAGGCGATGGAAGCGGTGGCGCGGCACCTGGTGCGCACGCAGGAAGGGCTGATCCTTCTCCTCACGCCGCCCTTCGACAGTCCCGATCAAGATCCCGGCTACCTACGCGGCTACCCACCGGGTATCCGTGAGAACGGTGGCCAGTACACGCACGCGGCGATCTGGGTCCTGTGGGCGCTGCTCACGCTCGGCGACGTCGAGCACGCGGTCGGTCTGTTCCAGCGACTGCTTCCGATCCGTCACGCGCTGACCCTCCACGCAGCGACGCGCTATCGAACGGAGCCTTACGTGCTCGCCTCGGACGTCTACTCCACGCCCCCGTGGACCGGCCGCGGCGGATGGACGTGGTACACGGGCGCCGCGGCGTGGGCGTATCGTCTCGGCGTCGAGACGATCCTGGGCGTGCGGCGTTCGGGCGGTACGTGGCGTGTCGATCCGCACGTCCCGGCGAACTGGGCGGGGTTCGAGGTCGTCCTGCGCGACGGGACGACGATCTTCCATGTCTCGGTGGAGAACCCGCGTGGCGTGAACTCCGGCGTCGAGCGAATGCTCCTCGACGGCGCGCCGATCGATCCGCCGCTCCTGCCACGGCTGACGGACGGACGCACCCATGAAGTCCGCGTGACGCTGGGTCGCGCCGCATGACGCCCGCTCCCACGAACGCTTCAGTGGAAGTGAACGATTCGGCGCATTGCTCGGGGTCGCTCGCGCAACGACACTGAATAATTGCCCGCGCATCCACGATGGCCGGCGCGAAGCGGACCCGGATCCGCGCTGGAGGGTGACGATGTGTTCCTCGCAGGTGTGCGCGATCTGCGGCCGCGCCTTTGCGCGAACCGATGCGGTGATCTACCTCCGAGCCGAGAACATCCTGATGCATCGGTCCTGCTGCCATCTCCACCCGTCCTGCCACTGCGACGAGGCGTTGCCGGTGGACCCGGTCCTTCCGCGGCTCGACGCCGAGTTCCCGGAAGCGGCAGCCGCCTGAGACAGCGACTCGAGCGCCGTCACGACGGGCGACGCCGCCCGATCGTGACGGCGCTCGTCAGGCGGCCGCCGTGAGGGTCTCCACCGGTGGCCGAGCGCACTCCTCCTGAGCGCCGTCGCAGCGACGAATGTCGCGATCGGTCTCGCGTACACGGGCGGTCCTGCTGATACCGCGGTGCAGAAGATCGCACATGACCCGGTTCCCTGCGGCCCAGCCATCGTCGCCCGGGTCCTGCTGGTGCCGTGAGCAGAGCGCCGCCCTGCCAGTCAGCTGCATCCCGCAGAACGCGCACAGGCTCATCGTCGGATGTGCCACGGCTGACGCTACTCGAGCTCGGCGACGGTGACGGTGAGCGCGACGAGACGGTTCCCCTGGCGCACGCACTCCGCCGTCACGAAGTCCCCGCGCGCCACGTCGTTGACATCGAGCACGACCTCGATGAAGTCGCCCGCGAAGGCGCCCGGTACGTTGACGCGCATGAAGAGGTTGTACTTCGTCGACGGCGTCAGGCCGATCGTCCGGCGCGTCACGACGGTCGCGCCGCGTTCCACGCGCCACGGGCCGACCTCCTCCAGGATCATCACGCTGCCTTCGGGATCGATGGCGGCGACGGTTCCGGAGTACCGCACCGTCGGCGCGGCATCAGCGGCCGGCATCGCGATGGCAATGAACAGCACGAGGAGAACGAAAGCCGCGAGCGATCGACCTCTCATCGGCGAACGGATGTCGGGCACCATGTCCGTATCCCTCCTGAACGTGGTCGAGCGGGCGCTCACTCCAGCACCGGCCGCACGTCATCGAGCCCATCGTCGGCCGCCGCGGTCCGCGGTTCCGTGCGCAGGCGATCCTCGACCGCGTGGACGCCGGGAGTGAAGCGGGCGGCGGCGACCACCGACTTGTGCTCCGCCCAGGAATGCACGGTCCCGGTGAGCGTGACCGTGCCATCGCGGACGTCGACCTGGATCCGTCTGGCCTCGCGCGCGGCGCGTCGCTGCAGAGCCTGCTCGATCGCCTCACGGACGTCCTGCGTCACCGGCGCCGGCGGCTGCACCGCGAGGTGGTTCACCACCTGTTTCACCCCCAGCAGGTTGCGGACGGCTCGCTCCGCGTCGGCGCGCTGGCTCGACAGCTCGACCGTCCCGTCGAGCGTCACCTCACCGTCCGTGACCGTCGACGTGATCCGCTCCGCCGGGACGAACACGTCCCATTCGAGGGCGTGGCGGACCGCCTGCGCGATCTCCGTGTCGGTGCGAACCCCCGGAACCTTCACCGTGATGTCGTTCGCCACGTCGAGCACGCCGATCACGCGACGAGCCGCCTCCTGGGCCGCCACGCGCTTCGCCCAGCTCGTGACGGTGCCGGTGAGCGTGACGACGCCACCGTCCACCTCCACTCCGACCTCCGTCTCGTCGACGCGCGAATCCCAGCGGAGTTCCTCGAGGACATCGTGGTGGATCGCAGCATCGCTCTTGCCCGGCCGCGTCATGGCTCGCTCCTTCGCCTGATCCGCGCGGTTTGCCGCAGGTGAAACCACACAGCAACCGTGGTGCCGCGGACTGAGCGGCCGCAAGCCTGCGAGTTAATACCGTGAATGTCATCACGTCCGTTCCGGAGTGAGGCGGCCATGCCGACGCGCCGAGGCGCCGTCGCCTCGCCGTCGCGCCGACCGGGGCGGCGCCATGCGCCTCGCGACTCGCATTTCTTCCCGCATTCGCGCTACCGCGGTCGCCGAGACGGGGCATGTCCGATGCACGTGATTCGATCCGCCCCTGCGGTCGTTTAAAGGAGAAGACGACAACGATGAGCAGTTCCCGTCCGCTGCTGTTCCTCGCCTGCGGTCTCGCCCTGGCAGCGACCCTCACTGGCTGCGCGAAGCGACCCGCCGTAAGAGAAATCGCCGCCCCCGCTCCGACCGGCATCGCCGCCCCCGTCGCGCCACCGGCCGCGCCAGCGCCTGCGCCGCCCCCAGCGGCCGTCGCGCCGGCACCTCCAGTCGCGGCACCGCCGGCGGTGACGCCGTCGCGTCCGAAGCCGGAAGAGTTCGTGGTGCGTCCCGAGCTCAAGGACGTTCACTTTGACTTCGACAAGTCGGAGATCCGCCACGACGCCGCGCGGATCCTCGACGGCAACGCGGGCTGGCTCATCGAGCACCCGGGCTACGCGGTCCTGATCGAAGGGCACTGCGACGAGCGTGGCACCAACGCCTACAACCTGGCGCTGGGTGATCGCCGAGCACAGGCGACCAGGGATTACCTCGTCGCGCGCGGCGTGGCTCGAGCTCGCTTCGTCACGATCAGCTACGGGGAAGAGCGACCGGAGTGCACGGAGCGCGCGGAAGCGTGCTGGTCGAGAAATCGCCGGGCGCACCTGCTCGTGAAACCCCGGTAGGAGAGTGAGCCACTGCGTGGCGACGCCGGAGACGCTGGCCCGGGTGCTCTTCCGCCGGGTAGAGCAGAGCTCGGACGCCGTCGCCGAACTCCTGAAGCGCGACGGCCGGTGGGAGCGGCTGACCTGGCGGGAGGTCGGAACGATCGTGCGAGAGGTCGCGCTCGGGCTCCTTGCGCTCGGCCGCGGCCCCGGCGAGCCGATCGCGATCCTCTCGCGCAGCCGCGCCGAGTGGGTGCACGCCGATCTCGCGATCTTCGCGGTCGGCGACGTGACCGTTCCGATTTACCCCACGTTCACCGACGAGCAGGTCACGTATATCGTCCGAGACGTGGGAGCGCGCGCACTGTTCGTGGAGGACCGCGAGGTGCTCGACCGTATCCTCGGACTGCGCGACCGGATGCCGACGCTCGCCGACGTCGTCGTCATCGCCGGAGAGCCGGAGGCGAGCGCGGGCGCACTCGGCTGGAACGCGCTCCGCCGCCGAGGTCGTGGCGAGGCCGAGCGGCTCGCGCCCGTGCTCGCCGAGCGCGCGGCCTCGGCTCGATCCGAGGACGTGGCCACGATCGTCTACACCTCGGGGACGACCGGCGACCCGAAGGGCGTCATCCAGACGCACGCGAACCATCTCGCGACGCTGGCCGCGCTGGCGCAGCTCCCGGGCGTGCGCCGCGGCGACACGCATCTGCTGTTCCTGCCACTCGCGCATTCGTTCGCGCGCCTCGAGGCGCTCATGGCCATCCACCGCGGCCTCGTGACGGCGTTCGCGGAGAGCGTCGACCGCGTGGCGCAGAACCTGGGCGAGGTGCACCCCGACTTCGTCTTCGCGGTGCCGAGGCTCTTCGAGAAGGCGCAGGCACGCATCCTGGCGTCGGTCGCCTCCGGCTCGGTGGTGACCCGGCGCCTCTTCGCGTGGGCGATGTACGTCGGCCGAAGGGTCTCGGCGCTCGAGCAGGCCCGTCGGCCGGTGCCGCTGGCGCTGCGGGCCGAGCACCGGCTCGCGCACCGCACGGTGCTGTCGAAGCTCACGCAGGCGTTCGGCGGGCGCCTCCGATTCGCGGTCTCCGGTGGCGCGCCGCTTGCGCGTGAGATCGCCGAGTTCTTCCACGCCGCTGGCGTGCTGATCGTGGAGGGCTACGGGCTCACCGAGACGTGCCCGGCGCTGACCTTCAACCGCATCGACAACTTCCGCTTCGGCTCCGTCGGTCAGGCCATCCCGGGCGTCGAACTGCGGATCGCGCCGGACGGAGAAATCCTCGCGCGCGGCCCGAACGTCGCGACGCGCGGCTATCTGGGCAAGCCGGCAGAGACGGCGGAGGCGTTCCGACCGGACGGGTGGCTCGCCACCGGCGACCTCGGGCGCCTCGACGACGAGGGCTTCCTCTGGATCACCGACAGGAAGAAGGACCTGATCGTCACTTCCGGCGGGGCCAACATCGCGCCGCAGCCCATCGAGAACGGCCTGCGAACGGATCCGATCGTCAACCAGGCCGTCGTGATCGGCGACCGGAGGCCCTACCCGGTCGCGCTGCTCACGCTCGATCCGGGCGAGCTCCGGCGGCTCGCTCGCGATCGCGGCATCCTGGTCACCGACCCGGGGCTGCTGCTGCGCCATCCCGAGATCGTCGCCCGCGTCGATCGCGCCGTCGCCGCGGTCAACGCGCGACTCCAGTCGTACGCGCGCGTGAAGCGCTTCGCGGTCCTGCCGGGCGAGCTGACCGAGGACGCGGGCGAGCTCACGCCGACGCAGAAGGTCCGTCGCCGGTACGTCGCCGAGAAGTACCGCGCCGAGATCGAGGCCCTGTACCGGGCCGAGTGGCAGGCGGGGGGAGGGGACGATGGCCGCAGTTCCGAAGTCCGTATCGCGTGACGTCCTGATCGTCAGCTGCGCACGTAGCGCGGCGCGCGCCCGACGATGCGCGCCCGCGGTCCGTCACGAAGCGTGACGATCCCATCGTCGCCGGCACCCGCACCGAGAACCCACTCGTAGAGCGTTCGCGCGTCGTCCAGGACCGGTACGCGCGGGACGCCGTAGTACGCATGCTGCATCCACTCGTCATAGAGCCCGATGCAGCCGTGCGAGGCCGGAGAGCCGGGCATGTCACGGCCGTGGAGCCAGAACGTGACGCCGGCCGGACTCGTGTGGAAATGGAGCGCCCACGTCATCGGGTACGGCGTCGACGTGCCCTCGATCGTGTAGAGCGACGAGACGTGCCGCCGGTGCGCCGCGGTGATCCGGAAATCGCCGGCCGGGGTCTCATGTCCTTCCTCTCCCACCGTCACGGGCGCCGAGAAGACCAGACGTCCCGCTTCGTAGGCGCCGAGGAACTGCTCCGAGAGATCGATGAGCACGAACTTGGCCTCCGTCCGGGCGTCGGCGTACTCGCGCGGCAACGGGGTGAAGTCACGGAGATCGTCGAGACGGGCCGGCACCTTGATCTCGATGCCCGGCGCGGCATGCCGGCGGTCGATACGATTGAAGCGCGCCACGTCGACCCACCGCTCGCCGAAGACGCGTTCGAGGCTCTCACCGGCACGAAGGCGCTGACACGTCCAGTCGAGCCGCGAGTCGCTCGCATAGTGGATGCGGCACGGCGAGACACGCCCGGCGCCACCCGTCGCGCTCGTCTGCACGAGCAGCAGGATCACGACCAGAACCGCCGGCCACGAGCGAGCGGCGATCACCACGATCGAACACGGCCGGAATCGAGGTGGACGAAGCCCGACTCCGGGTAGTACCCCACGCCGCCGCGCGCGAGACGGAGCGCGGTCCGTCTCACGGCAGCGAGCTCGGCCCCGGGAATGGACACGTCGATCGCGCGGCCCTCGAGGTGCAGGCTCTTCGGCGAGACCGCCCGTCCGCGGCGGCGCAACCAGTCGTTGTAGCGCCGCGACCGGAACCCCGAGATGACGTGGATCTGGTGGCCGCCGCCGACCATGGTGTGGACGAGGTCGAGGAACTCGAGCACGCGCACGTCGATCGGCGCGGTCTCGTCGGTGAAATGGCAGCGGAGGAGACGGTTCAGCGCCGAGAGGCCCACCGCGTCGTAGCCTCCCGCACGGTCACGATACGGCACGTCGCAGGCCTCGCGCGTGTGGATGTTGTACAGCGCAAGTCGGCCACGCAACGGTGACGAGGCCGGGACAGCGGCAGCGCCTGACGGTCGGCCGATCCAGGCGATGGCACCGACGAGCGCGCTGCGGATCATCGTGCGGCGCGTGCAGGGTCGGGTGAGCAGGGCGATCGTGACTCCGGTGATGTCGCCGGCTCGCGGCCAGCCGCCGCACTGTATCACTCACGGGCCGGCCGCGGGTCAGGCGGTTTCCAGGAAGTCGACGATGTCGCTCGGGATCGAGCGCCCGAATGCCGCCAGCTCGCCCGCCGACACGGCGGATCCGAGCGCCTTCCACACCGCGCGCAGGGCCTGCGTCGCGCGCGGCGCGTGTGTGCCGAGCGCGGACGCGACGTGCTGGACGAGAGCCTCGCGATCCATGGCCAGCCACTCGGGCGGCTCCTCGCGGAGCGGTGTCTTCAGGAATCCAGGCAGCTCGGTGATGAAGTGGCGCCGCCGCGCCGGTTCGGACAGGAGCTGGGTCAGCGAGCGTGTGACCGCCAGCGCGACCATCTCCGCTTCCTTCGGGCTGTCGGCGGCGCCAGCGCTCTGGACGGCAGCGAGGAATTCCCTCTTGTCCATGGCGTGGGTCGTGTGCAACCCGGTTGCCACGGCTGCGCGGCGCGAGACCGTGCGCACTTAGCCGCCGGGCGGCTCGTCGGCAGCACTTCGCGTGGGGCACGCGGGCACCACGGGGGCGCGAGCGTGCCCCAGGCAGAGAGCCAGGAACGATTTGAACTCTCCGAAATCGCGAGTTTCTTCCGTGGCACTGCGGATGCAGCCCTGTTCAGAAACCGGAGAGACTCGCATGGCGAAGCGCGTTCTCGTCCCGCTGGATGGGAGTCCCCTCGTGCGCCCTCGATGAGCCGGCTAGCCATGAACCCCGAGCGCATCCGCGGACGGCTGGTCGACATCGAAGTCGGAGAGGTGCCGGGCTTCGGTTGCGTTGCCGTCGGCATCGTGCGGGTCGGACTATCACACGAGGTCGGCTTGCGATTCGAAGCCAAGGGGACCGACCCGGATGAGGCTCGCCGCCATCTCGAGGTCGAGATCGAAGTGTACTTCTCCTGAGGCGACATCACCCGCGTCATGCCGTCATACATCCGGTGGTTCCAGGATTTCCGCCTCGCGGAGATGGCGAGGCGGCGTGACGTGGAGGCGACGATGTTTCAGCCACTCGAAGACCTCCTGCGCCAGGCGCAGGCAAAGTTTCAGCTCGTCACCCATCGCGGGGGCGTCACCGCACAAGAGCAGGCAGCGGTCATGCACACGTCAGGCTGGGCGACCGCCAAGGTGGTACGCGCTGTCGAGCATCGGGTCTCCTCAGCGCGGGCAGTGTGCGGGGAGTGCAAGGTGGTTGCCACGCCGTCACATCTGATCTGGCGCCGAGTTCGCTGCGTCATCGAGCGGCTGGCGCTGGGGCCGTGTGGGGCAGCCGGGTCCCACGCACCGAGCGAGTCGCCCCAGATCGCTGACCGCTTACCGGATGCTATGGGCGGCGGTTCAGCCGGCGACCTCCGGCTCGAGCCGGATCGGCGTGCAGAGCGACGCGGAGACGAGGCACGCCTTCTCGGCCTTCGCGAGGGCACGCCGCACACGGCTGCAGTCCGCGCCGGCGGGCAGCGCCACGCGGGGGCGGAGGACGATCTCGGTGAAGCGCATGATGCCGTTCGCGCGATCCACGATCCCCTCGCCGTCGACGGCCAGCGACGTGAACTCGATCCGCGAGGCCTGCGCGATCGCACGGAAGGTGAGCAGGAAGCAGGCCTCGACCGAGGCCACCAGGAGCTGCTCGGGGCTCCAGGCGTCGCCAGGACCATTGAATTCCACAGGAGCGTCGGTGGCGAGGTCGCACACGCCGGAGCTCGCGAGGGTGGCGTGGCCCACGGGGCCGCCCGCGATCCGGACTTCGTTGCGATGCGGGAATGGCTTCCGGTCGCGAGGTAGTCGCGCGCGTCGACGGCCGCCCGCTCCGCGACGGTCTCGGCGCGCACACCGCGCGCACCGATCGCGCTGAAGACCTCGGTGACATGCGCGCTCGCCACCTCGAGCGTGACCGCGTTGCCGGGGCTCGCCGAGCGCTCCACCACGAGCGTCTCGACCTCGTCGGCATGCCAGCCGAGGGATCCGCTGGATGACGGCAAGCTCACGCTCCGCGATCCGGGCCGGCAGGCGCTCGACGATCGCGCGCGCGTGCCGGCGTATCACCACGCCACGCTCACCGACGTCGAGTGGTGCCAGACGCGGCACGGGCGTGGCGCGCACGGCGAAGCGGCCGCCGCCGGCGGGATAGAAGCCGTAGCAGTCGAGCACCGCGTCGAGTCGCGGACTCATCCGCTCGATCATGCGCCACGAGCGTGGCGCTGCCCGCGGTGCCCACGTCGAAGCGGCAGTCGCCAGCGCGCACCCCCCGCGGCCGGAAGACGACGCGGCCAGCGCCAGCCGTCGCGCCTTCCACGTCGGCGCTGCCGACCGTGGCCGCCGCGTGCATAGGAGGTGCCCGAGCTCTTCACGGGCGCTGCCCGGACATCGTCAGCCAAAAGCAACGCCTTGCGACACGCGGTAGCTGTCCGACAACAA
>JACPCW010000027.1 GCA_016184365.1 Candidatus Rokuibacteriota bacterium | reverse complement strand
CCGCGCCGGTGGCGTCGACTTCGGGAGCGCCGTGGCCGGAGTAGTGGATGAAGACGCTGTCGTCCTTGCCGGCCTTCTTGAACAACCACTCGCCAAGCGGGGCGCGCCGGGTTCCCCACGTCGCGGCGGAGGCGCCTGCGCGACCGCCGTGTGCTTCTTTGGACGCTTCGCCCAGAGCGGGTCGGCGACAACGTCGAACGGGAACTTGCCGATGGGCCGGTCGTCGACGTAGAGCTCGAGCTCCCACTTGCCGCGGCGCTCCGCGCGCAGCCGCTCCATCGCGAAGACCCGGCGGACCGGATACCAGCTCGCGTGATCGCTGTACTTCTTCGCCTCCACGAACGAGTCGAGCGGCGTGCCGTCCTCGCGTCGCAGCACGCCCTTCACGGTGAAGTCGGCGCGGCCCGGCGCCTCGATCGCGCCGACGAAGACGACGCCGAAGTCCTTGCCGGGATCGTACTCGGCGAAGCCGATGGGGAAGTCGGAGACGCGGCGAAGCTCGACGGGGAAGAACTCGCCCGTCGTGAAGTATCCGTAGCGGACGAGCGGCGCCGCGGTCCCGGCGACGCGCGGCGACTGCGGCGAGCTCGCGGCTTCGGCGGAGAGCGGTATTTCGAGGAGGGCGAGCCCGCAGAGGGCCAAGAGCACGACCGCCCGCACGGACGCCCTTGAACAGCGTCGTACGACGAGGAAGGTGCTCACGCGCGCCACCAGGCAGTCGTGTCCGACTCCGTTCTGCTGTCGCCATTCCAGGTTTGATTCGGCTTAGGCCGACGCCAAGGCAGGCGATGGCCCAGTCGAACCCTCTCAGTACGTTGGAAACCGCGGTGTGGGTTGGCTAGACGAGCGGAGGCGCGCGGGAGCCGAGGACTTCGAGAGCGACTTGACGGGGAACGAGCAGGGGCAACGGAGGTATGGGCGCTGCTCGTGGTGCATCGACGGGCGCAACGGCGACCGTGCCGGAGCTGATCGCGGGCAGAGCCGCCTTCGACGTCGGCAGGCCGGGGTCGTCGGTGCCGGTGTCGCACGCAGGGGTGACGCCGGCGCCGTCGCTGACGATGCCGGGCGGCGTGGGGGTTTCCGCCGCCGAGTCCGGCGCACACAGACCAAACGCCAGGACGATCAAGAGCAGCGAAATCAGTTGGGTCCCCCGCTGATGAATCAGCGGTGAGGCTAACATGGCGTCAGTGATCGGGGCAATCGGACGAGAGCGCGGAAGCGGACCGGAGCCGGCGGAGAGGCATCCCGATGCCGTCCCCGGCGCAAGCACCGGTAAGCTCGGGTGATGGCGTCGCCGGCCGAGATCGTGTTCCTCCTCGCGGACCTCGCAGGCTATACCGCGCTGACCGAGGCCCACGGAGGCGAGGAGGCGGCCAACGTCGTCGCTCGCTACGAGAAGCTCGCCGAGACGGCGCTTGCCCCGGGCACGCGTCTCGTCGAGCGCGTCGGTGATCAGCTCCTCTTCGTCGCCGACACTGCGAGGAGCGCGCTGAACACCGCGCTCGCCTTGCGCCGGTTCGTCGGCGGGGAACCACTGTTCCCCGAGGTCCGCGCCGGCATCCACCGGGGCGCCGCGATCGAGCGCGGTGGCCGGTACTTCGGCCCCGCGCTGAACCTCGCCGCCCGTGTGACGGCGCACGCGCGCGCCGGAGAGATCCTGTGCACCCGGCCGATCGCCGAAGCCGGCGTCGGCGTCGGCATCGCCGCCCGATCGCTGGGGGAGGTCCGGTTCAAGAACGTCCCCGAGCCGGTCGAGGTGTTCGAGATCGTCGGCAGCGCGCCGCTGCCGGCCGGGCGTCTGGTCGATCCGGTGTGCCGCATGCAGGTGGACGCCAGCACGCCCTTCAGGGTCGCCGTCGGCGGCACGACGTACCTGTTCTGCTCGACCGCATGCGCGACGGCGTTCGCGGCCGAGCCGGACAAGTATCCGGCCGGCGAATGATCGTATGCTGGGACCGGGGGAGAGACCGATGACCGTCGAACGATCGCGGATCAGATTGCTGGTGGCCGGCGCCGCGATGCTGGCGATGTGGCCGCCGCGCGCGAGCGCCCAGGCGCGTGAGATCACCGTCTACAAGAATCCGACGTGAGGCTGCTGCGCAGCGTGGGTGGATCACCTGCGCGCGAAGGGCTTTCAGGTCAAGTCGGAAGACCTGCGCGATCTCCGGCCGATCAAGGCGAAGTACGGCGTGCCCGACGACATCGCCACCTGTCACACCGGCGTGATCGACGGCTACGTGATCGAAGGTCACGTGCCGGCGGACGTCGTCCTGAAACTGCTGCGCGAGCGTCCGAAGGTCGCGGGGATCGGCGTGCCCGGCATGCCCATCGGATCGCCGGGCATGGAAAGTCCGGGCCAGCCGGCCGAGCGCCACACCATCTTCACGTTCGATCGCGGGAAGAAGACTGGCGTCTTCGTCACCCGCTGACACGGAATTCGAGGAGGACGACATGACACGCATCGCAGCTCTCGTGGTCGTGGCGACGATCGCCGTCGCCGGTAACGCGCTCGCTCAGCAGGCGCCGAAGACGGAGGACCAGCACCATCCCGCGCAGGCGCAGGCGCCCGCGCCAGGCACGCAGCGTCCCGCGCCAACGCCGGGCATGCAGCGCCCGACGTCACCGCCGGCTGGTGCGCCCCAGGGCGGGATGCAGGGCATGCAGGGCGGCATGCCGATGATGATGTGCCCGATGATGAGCGGCATGATGCAGGGCGGCGGCATGATGGGTGGCATGAATCCGATGATGGGCATGATGGGCGGCGGTCAGATGGACCCGAAGACGCGCAGCCAGATGCTCCAGATGCACGGCGAGATGATGAAGGCGATGGGCGACATCCTGATGAAGCACGGCAAGATGATGGAAGGCGCCGCCCGCTGAGTCTGCTCGCGTAAGACTCGCTGCGTTGCCGTCGCTCCATCTGCCGTGCTACCGTCCGATTGACATGACGCGTCGGACCCGGTCGATCGTGGTATCCCTTGTCGCGTTGCTCGTTGTCGCGGCGTGTGGGGTGTCCTTCGTCGACGCGGCCGATGCAGCGATGGATCCCTGCGGGCCGGGGAAGGGCTGGGGGCCCGCCAAGGTTGACACCTCGGCTTCCGCGAAACCCCTCCTCGACGCTCCGGCGATTCCCGTTGCGTCCGTCGACGTCTCCGAGCCGTCCCCGCGCTGGGCCGGGGTCGACGGCGCCACCCCGGCGCTTTCGCGCGTCGTTTTCGTTCAGCCTCGCGCTGCCCGCGCTCCTCCGCACGCCTAGTTTCCGTCCTCCACAGTTCGAGATTCCCGGCGCCGTAACGACTCGCCGGCCGCCTGGTATCGGCGGCGTCGCGCGAAGCGCGGCACGGTGTCCGACAACTTCGGCGGCCTTGCATCCGAGTCGTGCGGGCCGCCCTGGAGGAAACGACGGCGACACAGGTGACCGAGCGCTACTGCCCCGTGTGCGGCAAGCCGGTCGCAGAGGCGACCCACAACCGCTTCGGCGAGTGGTGTTGCTCCGATGCGCACTCCGGCCTCTACCGGAGCGAGGACGAAGGCCGGTCGTGGCAGCTCGTCTCCCTGCCGTCGAAGCATCCGCACGTGGACGTGATGGCCGTGACGGCGCATCCAGAGGACGCGCGGATGGTGTACGTGGCCACCCACGAAGCCGGCGTGTTCAAGACCGCTGACGGTGGCAAGAGCTGGCACGAGGCCAACGCCGGTCTCGCCGGCGTCGACGTGCATGGCCTCGCCATCGATCCCCGCGACCCCCAGAAGCTCCACGCCGCCGTGCGCGACAAGGGCGACGGGATCTACCGCACCATGGACGGCGGCGCCAAGTGGGTCCGGGTCGACGACGGGCCCGGCGGCGAGGTGAAGGTGCTGAGCTCCGTCAACATCTCGACGGGAATGGGCGGGATCTTCCTCTATGCGGGGACGGCGGAGGGGCTGCAGCGCAATCCGGACTGCTTCTGAGGGTGGAAGATGGTGGGCGGTCTGCCCACGAGCACGGTGAACGGCTTCGCAGCGCACCCGACGAATCCGCAGCTGATGTACGTCGCGATGCGGGACGGCGTCTTCCGGAGCGACAACGCCGGCGAGAACTGGACGCGCGCCGCGAACGGGCCGAAGAACGTCGCCGCGGTGGCGATCAATGCGAAGAGGCCGACCGAGGTCTACGCGGCGACGGCCGAAGGCAAGCTCTTCCGGAGCACTGACGGAGGCACACAGTGGGCCGAGGCGCGCCGGGTCGGTCCGTGAACGCGTCGACGACGAGCGGGTGGCTCCTGCCGGCCGTTCTGGCGATCGCGTTGCTGGTGGGCGGCGGCGCGCCCGTCGCAGCGCAGCCGGTCGAGGACCTCCGAAAGGAGATCGAAGCGCTCAAGCAGGACCAGGCGGCGATCCGCAAGGAGATCGCCGAGATCAAGGCGCTGCTGCGCGGGCGAGGAGCCGCCGCGCCATCGAGCGGCGGACTGAGTGACGTCCGTCTGGCCGTCCAGGGCGCGCCGGCCCTGGGGCAGGACAGCGCCCGCGTGACGATCGTCGAGTTCTCCGACTACCAGTGCCCGTTTTGCCGCCGGCACTCGTCGGACGTCTTTCCCGAGATCGTCAAGGACTACGTGAAGACCGGCAAGGTCCGCTACGTCTTCCGCGACTTCCCGATCGCGTCGCTCCATCCGCAGGCTCACCGCCTCCACGAGGCGGCGCACTGCGCCGGTGACCAGGGCCGGTACTGGCAGATGCACGAGCGGCTGTTCGAGGAATCGCAGCGAAGCGACACCAAGGACCTGGTGGCTCGAGCGCGCGCGCTCGGGCTCGACGGTCCGCGTTTCGAGCGATGCCTGGCCGGCGGCGTCCACGCGACGCGAGTGCGTCAGGGCGTCGCCGACGCCGAGAAGGCCCGCGTGCGGGGAACTCCCAGCTTCTTCCTTGGCTTCACGGAGCGGGACGGAGCGCCGATCCAACCGCAGCGCCTCGTGGTGGGCGCTCAGCCCTACGAGGCTTTCAAGCAGGCCATCGACGGGCTGCTCGCGGAAAGGCCATGACGCGTGCCGCGACGTGCTGCGCGGCTCGGCGAGCTGCGAGGCAAGGTGGTGCTCCTTGGCTTCTTCACGACGACGTGACCGAACTGCCGGCGGGAGGCTCCCGCCAAGGCGGCGCTGCACGAACGGTTCAAGGGACGCGGACTCGCCGTGGTCGGCGTCGGGTTCACGCTCTGGATCGATTCGGAGGGCCGGACTCCCGAGGCGTTCGGAGTATGGGGCACCCCAGCACGATCCTGATCGATCGGGCGGGGCGGATGATCGGCCGCGTGCGCGGCGAGCGCGACTGGTCGAGCGAGGATGCCCGCCGGCTGGTCGAGACGCTCCTGAACGTGCGCTGAGCGAGGGACATGGAGCAGATCATCGTCAAGTGGTACGGCTGGCTGAGCACGCTGACGCAGGGGACTGTCTTCGGTCTCCAGGGCGTCACGGAGCGACTCGAGGTGCCGGTGCTCACCGCCGTCATCTTCGGCCTCATCGGGGCGACGGCGCCGTGCCAGCTGACGACCAACCTCGGGGCGCTCGCGTGGGTCTCGGCGCACGCCGGACGCGGGAAGCCGACGACGCTCGCGATCGCGTACGTCGCCGGAAAGGTGACGGTGTACACCCTCGTCGGCGGGCTCGTGATCCTGGCGGGCCTCCAGCTCCAGTCGGTGTCGGTTCCCGTCGTCATCGTTGCGCGCAAGGCCCTCGGCCCGCTGATGGTGCTCGTGGGACTCGGCCTGCTCGGCGCCCTGCGGCTCCGCGCCGGGTTCGGGCAGCGATGGGCGTTCTGGTTGCGCGACCGGCTGGCCGGCCAGGGGCACCGCGGCGCCTACGTGCTCGGCGTCGTCTTCTCGTTCGCGTTCTGCCCGACGCTGTTCTGGCTCTTTTTCGGCCTGACGGTGCCACTCGCGCTTCGTAGCACGGGCGGTCTCGCGTTCCCCGGACTCTTCGCGATCGGCGCCTCGCTGCCGCTCCTCGCGATGACACTCGTCGTCGGCGCCGGGGTAGGCACCGCGAGTTGGTTCGCCGGCGGCGTGCGGCGCGTCGAACGGTTCCTCCGCGTCGTGGGGGGAGTCGTCCTGATCGTTGCCGGGCTCCACGACACCATCGTGTACTGGCTGCTGTGATGATGGAGATGATGGGCTCCATGGGCGGCATGATGGGCGCCGAGCCGCCTCACCGGACACCCGAGGAGCGGAAGTAGACACCCATGCGGCTGTCACCGCTGGCGCAACGGCGCCTGCTCCTCTCCGCCGCCACCGGCTTCGTCGTGCTGCTCGTGGCCGTGCTCGCGGCGCCGCGGCTGGTGAGCTTCGCGCGTGGGCCGTCGTCGGCCGAGACGACCCTCGAGAAGCTCGACGTCT
>JACPCW010000139.1 GCA_016184365.1 Candidatus Rokuibacteriota bacterium | reverse complement strand
GCCGCGGCGAAGAAGCGGCTCGTCGACGACGCGCTCGCACCGGAGGGCGGCGCGGACGGGCGCGCCGCGGCGACGCCCTCGTACGCGTGCACCCGCGCCTGCAGCGTGCTGACCTGCTGCTCGAGGCGGTGGGTCGTTTCCGCGCGGGTGGCCTCCTGCACCGCCGACTGCCCCTTCCAAAGCAAAGCGCCGGTCGTCAGACCGGCGCCGAACGCGGCGACGAAGGCGAGCGGCCAGAGCAGGCGGTCCATGTCCGTCCCTCCCGGCGGTAGTGTACGCGATGGGCGGTAAGATCATCCGGTGCTGACCGAGGTCCCCGTCGTCGACATCGGACCGTTTCTGGCGGGCACGCCGGCCGGAAAATCGGCCGTCGCCGGCCAGATCGCGCGCGCCTGCCGCGAGATCGGCTTCTTCACGATCGTGAACCACGGCGTCCCGGCCGATCTCGTCGCCGAGATGATCGACGTCACGAAGGCGTTCTTCGACCTGCCGATGGACGAGAAACGGCGCGTGCGCCAGCCGCAGCCCGACCAGAGCCGCGGCTATCTCGCCGTCGGCGACGAGAACCTGTCGTACAGCCGCGGCGACCAGAGCACCGCGGATCTCAAGGAAGTGTTCGCGATCGGCCGGGTCGACGTGCCGGACACGGACGACTTTCGGGGGCCCGCGGCGCACCCGAGCTTCGCGCCGAACCTCTGGCCCGGGCAGCCGCCGCGGTTCGGCCCGGTCTGGACCGCGTACTACCGGGCGCTCGAGCACGTGACCCTCGAGCTCATGCGCATGCTCGCGATGGCGCTCCGCCTGCCCGAGGATCACTTCTGGCCGTCGATCGACAAGCACGTGACGCCGCTGCGAGCGAATCACTATCCGGAGCAGACGACGCCGCCACGGCCGGGCCAGCTCCGCGCCGGCGCCCACACCGACTACGGCGCGCTGACCGTGCTGCTGCCGGAAAACGTGCCGGGCGGGCTGCAGGTGCGCAACCGGCTCGACGAATGGGTCGACGTCGAGGCACCGCCGGGCGCGTTCGTGTGCAACCTCGGCGATCTCATGCAGCGCTGGACCAACGATCACTGGCGCTCGACGATGCACCGCGTGGTGAATCCGGCACGGGACGTCTCGGCCGGCAACCGTCGGGTGTCGTTCGCCTTCTTCCACCAGCCGAACTACGACGCGGTGATCGAGTGCCTGCCGACCTGCACGGGGCCGGACGACCCGCCGAAGTACCCGCCCATCTCGTCGAGCGAGCACCGGCTGCGGAAATACCTCGCCGGGCTTGCGCCGGCCGCGCGCTGACACCGTAGAATCGGCTCGTGTCGATCTTCCTGATCCGCCACGCCGAAACCGCCGGCAACGCCGCGCGCATCCTCCAGCGGCCTGACATTCCGCTCACCGACCGCGGGCACGTGCAGGCCGAGCGGCTCGCCGAGCGCCTCGCGCGCGTCGGGATCCGCGTCATTCTCACCAGCGACCTCGCCCGCGCGGCGATGACCGCCGAGCACCTGTCGCGCTCGACGGGGCTGCGCGTCCGGTACGAATCGTTACTGCACGAGCGGAACTTCGGTGACCTGCGCGGCACGCCCTACGCCGAGCTCACGGTCGACCCGTTCGCCGAGGGTTACGCGCCGCCGAACGGCGAGACCTGGGACGCGTTCCACGCCCGGGTCGATCGCGCCTGGGCGCGCGTGCAGGACGTGGCGGCGTCGACCGACGGCCATCTCGCCGTCGTCACGCACGGCCTCGTGTGCCGCTCGCTCGCGTCACGACACCTGACGCTGCCGGATGGCCACGTGGTGCCGGAGCGCTGGGAGAACGCGTCGCTCACCATCATCGACGGCCAGGCGCCGTGGCGTGTCGAGCTCCTGCACTGCTGCGCGCACCTCGACGGGCTGCGCTCCACGACGCCGACCGGTCTCGTCTGACCGTCACATCGACGGGCCGCGCGACGCCGTCGCGCCGGCGATCGCCTGCTTCTGGTGCGCCCACGGACCGACGTAGCCGCTCGACCAGTCCGGCGGAATCTCGCACGGGCGCGGATCGTGATGGGCCCACCGTGCCGGCCGGCCGCGCACGATCGCGCCTTCGTACGGGTTCGGCAGCGGATTCGGCCGATACGCGAACGCATCGGCCGACGAGTACACGTTGAGCAGGAACGGCCGGCCCCGGTCCGATTCGTTGCGGAGCGAGCCGTGCACGGTCCGACAGTTCAGCAGCACGAGCGTGCCCGCCGGCCCGGTCAGGTAGTCCCACGTCTCACGCGGCGGCAGCCTGTCCGCCGGGATGTTGAGCACCCAGCGTCCGCTGTCGTCGTACATGCTGTGGAGCGGGCCGTTGTGGCTGCCCTTGGCGACGATGAGCGGGCCCTGCGGCATGTCGCAGTCGTCCATGTAGAGGCCGATGGTGACCGGGCTGTAGTTGGTGTGCGGCCAGGCCTGGATGTCCTGGTGCCACTTGAAGTCCTGCCCGCCCCGCGCCCATTTGAAGTTGAGCTTCGAGTGATAGAACTTCACGTCCGGCCCGACGACGTCCGCGGCCGCGTCGGCCATGAGCGACTCGGACGCGAACTCCCAGTAGACGGGATGGTGTGACACGGGATTCGTCACGCGCCGGAGCCGCGGGTCGTCGGCGCGGTGCCCGTCCTCCAGGATGAAGACATCGTTCGACTCCGTCAGCGCGCGGCCCTTCTCGACCATCTCCGCGGTGACGGCATGGAGCCGGTCGAGCCACGCGCGGGAGACGGCGCCTTCGACGGTCACGTAGCCGTTCTCGAAGTAGTCCTCGCGCTGTGTCTGCGTCAGCACGCGCGCCGGATGCGCCAGCACGTCCTCAGGCGTCATGGTCGTCCTCCCGTCCCGAGCTTCGGCATGACCTGCTCCGCGAAGCGCCGCATCGTGCCCTCCATCTCGTCCCGGGGCAGCATCGAGCCCTGATCGAACCAGCAGATGACCTGCGAGAGCCCGAACTCCTCGCGCGCGGCCTGCAGCCGGTCGACGATCTCCGACGCGTCACCGAACATCGCGTGGTCGCGGCAGAACTTGTCGAACGGCAGGTTCGCGACGTTCTCCTCGATCGCGCGCAGCCGCGGCAGGTGCTCGCCGTAGGAGTCCGGCAGCCGCGAGAAGATCGTCTGGAGATTCCGGTAGTACTTGTGGACGCCCGGGCGGATGGCGGCGCGCGCCGCGGCGCCCGTCGGTCCCACGTGCAACGGAAACATGAGCGCCATCTGGTCGGCGCCCCACGCGTGGCCGCCCGTCGCGAGATGCGCGCGATAGAGCGCCATGCACTCGCGCAGCTGCGGCAGCGGCGTCGTGGTCGTGCCCGAATAGATCGGCAGGCCGAGGTCGCCGATGTGCGCAAAGCTCTCCGGCGTGTGCACGCCGACCCGGACCGGCGGATGCGGCCGCTGCACCGGCTTCGGCACGACTTCCAGGTCCTCGACCTCGTAGAACCGTCCCCGATAACTGAACCGGTCCTGCGTCCATGCGAGGCGAATGATGTCGAGCGCCTCGTCGAAGCGCGCGCGGTTCTCCGAGGTCGGCACGCCAAAGCCGTGGAACTGCGTGGGGATCGACCCGCGGCCGACGCCGAACTCGAGCCGTCCGCCCGACAGCAGATCGGCTGTCGCCGCCTGTTCCGCACAGCTCAGCGGATGGTGCAGCGGCAGGAGCGTGACCGCCGTGCCGATGCGAATCCGCTTCGTGCGCTGCGCGATGACGGGCACGGTCATCAGCGGATTCGAGAGCAACGAGAACGCGCCGCCGAAATGCAGCTCCGCCAGCCACGCCACGTCGAAGCCGAGCGCATCGGCGAGCGCGATCAGCTCGAACATCTCGGCGTAGCGCTCGGCGTGCGTGTGGCCGTCGGACTCCGGGACCTGGAAGAAGAGGCCGAATCGCATGCCGGGGACGATACCGTATAACTGGGAGCCCCGAAATGGCCCCCAGACCCCCAACGCTCGGAGCGCCCCGGGACACCCGTGGCGCTCCTCGAATCACCTCTTGCGCGCGCGCGGTAATCGCCCCGTGGCGACATACGCGCCGGCGAGGCCGGGAACCGGACCGATTGAGCGGCAGGCCGTCGTCGGTGACGGGCCGGTAACACGCCTGGCGCCGGCTGGTCGCATCATAACGACGATGTAGGATCGACAGGTGCTCGAGCTGACGATCGTCGCCGCCCTCGTGATCGTCGTCGTGATGGTGGCCGCGGTGCCGTGGCCGTCGCTGCTGATCGCGGGTCTGGCGACGACGGCGGCCGGGCTCGTGCTCGGCATGTCGACCGGCGTCTGGTATCACGTCGCCCTCGGCCGCGCACTCCTCGGATCGGGACCACTGCCGCCGCGATGGTGGCTGCGTCCCGTGCCGCTGCACGCGCGGCTCCGGCCCGGGGACCTCCGGTCGGTGATGCCGTGGTTCTACGCCGGCGCGGTCGGCTTCGTCATCACCGTCGTGGGTCTCGCGGTTTGCGCGATCAGCATGGGCCTCGCGATCTGGCGCGGCCCGTAGCGTCAGGCGACGGTGATCCGCGCCGTCACCGGCACGTTGAGTGCGCGGCTGATCCGACAGGTCTCGGCCGCCTCGCGCAGCTTCGCGAGCTGCGCGTCGTCGAACGCGCCGCCGACGATCACGTCGGCGTCGACGGCCGTGATGCGTCCCTGTGCTTCGGTCGCTGCGAGGCGCGCGTCCAGGCGCTCGAGCGCCCACGACTGCCGTTCGGCGAACCGCCGAACGTTCGACAGCGTTCAGGCGCCGAGCGCGCCGAGCAGCATCTCCACCGGTGACGGCCCCGCGTCACCGCCGCCGGCTTCCGCGGGCGCGTCGAACACCGCTCGATGCGGCCCCACCACCGCCTCCGCTTTCATGCCCGCCACCGACCACACACTGACCGCTCTTGCCATCGCTCGCGTCCTCCCCCGTGGCCGCCGGCCCGTCACCGGGCGTGTGATAATGCGCGCGCTCTCAGCACGGAGGGACATTATGACTGCCACCGCTGCGACGTCCGGCGTCCAGTTCGTCGATTGCGCCACCACGGCCGATGCCACGAAACCCCAGGCCCGCCGCCGCGAAGTCGTGGTGAACGGCCGGCGCATCAAGACCGTGGACGTGCACGCGCACTGCGCCGTGCCGGAAGCCATGGCGCTCGCCGGCCGAGCGCTCGAGACGCCCGCCCTGCTGCAGTCGACCATGGGCGATCGCCTCCGCGCGATGGACGAGCAGGGCATCGACGTCGAGGCGCTCAGCATCAATCCGTACTGGTACGGCGCCGACCGGGACGTCGCGCGCCAGCTGATCGGCATCCAGAACGAGAAGCTCGCCGAGATCTGCGCGGCGCAGCCCGACCGGTTCGTCGCGTTCGCGTCGGTGGCGCTCCAGCATCCCGATCTCGCCGTCGAGCAGCTCGAGCAGGGCGTGAAGAAGTACGGCCTGCGGGGCGCGGGGCTCGGCGGCAGCGTCAACGGCGAAGAGCTCTCCGATCCGAAGTTCCATCCGTTCTGGGCGAAGGCCGAACAGCTCGGCGTCCTCGTGTTCATTCATCCGCAGGGCACGGCGGAGCTCGAGCGCACGAGCCGGCTCGGCGGCAACGGCGTGCTCACGAACACGATCGGCAATCCGCTCGAGACGACGATCGCGCTGTCGCACCTGATCTTCGAAGGGACCCTCGACCGGTTTCCGGGGCTGAAGATCTGCGCCGCGCACGGCGGCGGCTACCTGCCGTCGTACGGCGCGCGCTCCGACGCGGTCGGCCAGACGTTTCCGCACCGGCTGACGAAGCAGCTCAAGAAGAAGCCGACCGAGTATCTGCGCCAGCTCTATTACGACTCGATCGTCTTCACGCCCGAAGCGCTGCGGCACCTGGCGGCGGAGACCGGCGCGAGCCAGATCGTGATGGGCACCGACTACCCGTTCCCCTGGACGAAGACGTCGGTGGATCACATCCTCGGCACGCCGGGTCTCAGCGACGACGAGCGCGTCGCGATGCTCGGCGGGACGGCGATGAAGCTCCTGGGGATCACAGCGTAGGGCCGGTGACTTCGCGCCGGCGCGTCGCGCTCGTCACCGGCTCCACGTCGGGCATCGGCGCCGCCGTCGCCCGCCGGCTCGCCGCGGATGGGTTCACCGTCGCGCTGCACTCGCGGGCGTCGGTCGACGCCGGCCGGACGCTCGCCGTGACGCTCGGCGACGCGAGCTACACCCAGGCCGATCTCGCGAGCGAGGACGACACGCGGCGGCTCGTGCACCGGGTGCTCGAGCGGCACGGGCGCCTCGACGTGCTGGTGAACAACGCCGCCGTCACGCGCGTCATCCCGCACCGCGATCTCGCCGCCGCGACGCCGGCGGTGTGGCGCGCGCTCTACGACGTCAACGTCGTCGCGCCGTGGGTGCTCGTCACCGAAGCGGAAGCCGCGCTGCGCCGCGCGGCCGGCGACGGCCGTCCCGCGGCGATCGTCAACATCAGCTCGCATGCCGGCGTCCGTCCGAAGGGCGGCTCGATTCCCTACGCGGCGAGCAAGGCGGCGCTCAACCACATGACGCGCCTGCTGGCCATCGCGCTCGCGCCCGCGATTCGCGTGAACGCCGTCGCGCCCGGGCTCGTCGACACGCCGATGACCGCGGACTGGACCGAGGTGCAGGCGATGTGGCGCGAGCGGTCGCCGATGCGGCGGTCCGCGCGGCCGGAAGAGATCGCCGACGTGGTCGCGATGGTGATCGCGTCCGACTACCTCACCGGCGAGGTGATCGTCGCCGACGGCGGCCTGAACCTCACCTGACCGGTCGGCCGCCGGCGTCGCGCACGTCGTCGGCCGGAACGATGAGCGCCCGCGTCCGCCGGACGGTGAGCCCCTCCGACTCGCCGTGGTGCGCCATCGCAATCGTCACGCGTACGCCGTGGAGCGCGGTCACGACGACGGATTCACTGCGATGCGGCTGCACCCACCAGGCGCGATCGCCCGGGCGGAGCGAGCGGCTGACGGTGAGCCCGACCCAGCCGGTCACCGGTCGCCACCGCACGCGGATCGGCAGCACGAGCGAGAGCGCGACGACCGCCGCCAGCGCGGCCACCGCGGCGACAGTGAACGACGCGCGCGGGAACGTGTACGCCACGACAGCCCACAGCCCGAGCCACGCGGCGATGGCGTCGAGCCATCGGAGATACCGCGCGCGGGACATCCAGCGGGCGATCGCGTCGGGTACCAGTCGGATCGGCGTGCGCATACGGGATCCATCATAGGCGGGGGGAGCGAGCGCCGCTCCCCCCGGCATCCCCCCACCGCTTACCGACGCTGGCCGCGGTACAGTGCCCGCGTGATACACCGACCCCGATCACCCGAGAGGACACGATGAGCGCACAAAGGCGGCGGCGCGTAGCCGTCATCGGCACCGGCGGAACGATTTCATCGGTCGGGCGCGACTCGCTCGATGTCTGGCAGTACATGGACCACGGCAAGAAGCTCGAGGCCGACGAGCTCGTCGCGGAGGTGCCGGAGCTCGCGACCGTCGCGGACGTCGTCCCCGTGCGACACCGCGCGGTCGGCAGCCCGGCGATCGGTCCGCGCGACTGGCTCGAGCTGAACCGCGTCGTGCACGAGGTGGTCACGCGCGAGGCGCCGATCGACGGCATCGTCATCACCCACGGCACCGCGACGCTCGAAGAGACCGCGTACTTCCTGAACCTCACGGCGAAGGTCGACGTGCCGATCGTGGTCGTGGGCGCGCAACGGCCGTTCAGCGGGCTCAGCACCGACGCGCCCATGAATCTCCTCGGCGCCGTCCGCGTCGCGGCCGCGGCCGAGGCGCGAGGCATGGGCGTGCTCGCGCTCCTGAACGACGAGATCCAGGCGGCCCGCGAAGTGACGAAGACGTCGACGCTGCGGCTCGAGACGTTTCGCAGTCCCGACGTCGGCATGCTGGGCTACGCGGACCCCGACGGCCGGGTCGCGCTCTACCGCCGCCCCACCCGCCGCCACGCGCCCGACACCGAGTTCGACGTGCGCGGTGCGACCGACCTGCCGCGCGTCGACATCAGCTATTCGTACGCCGGCGCCGACGGCGCGGCGATCGCCGCATTCGTCGCCAGCGGCGCACGCGCGATCGTGGCCGCGTCGCTCGCGCCCGGCGTGACGACGAGCGGCGAGATGGACGCGCTCCTCGAGGCGCGCCGCCGCGGCGTGCTCGTCGTGCTCTCGAGTCGCGCGGGCAGCGGCCGCGTGCTGCGGCGGACCACGTTTGCCGATCGCGGTCTCGTCGTCGCCGACAACCTCACGCCCCAGAAGGCGCGCATCCTCGCGATGCTCGCCCTGACCGTGACCGACGAGGTTGACAGGGTGCAACACATGTTCGACGAGTACTGATCGCGCGCGGGCTGCCAAGGTTGTGGCCAGACTGGCGCGATCGTGACCAATTCGTCACGGCGTCATGGTCAGCCAGTCGCGTCGCCATCGCATCGCGAACACGGGCCTCGCGTCCGGCATGGCGCGCACGAACCAGGCGGCCTGGAAGCATCGAATCACCGCGCGCACTTGCGGCAAGGCGCGTCGCCGCATCAGGAGCCGAGGCATGGCTGATGCATGTGGCATGGCTGATGCAAGTGTCGTGTCGACGCGGAAGGAGGTCGACGCCATGCCGATGACGAGCCCGCAACTGAAGATCGGATCCCCTTCACCGTGCGGCTGCCGCGTGACTCGCGAGGACGACGACAACGGCGCGGTGCGGATCGTGTACTGCCGGACGCATGGCGCCGCGTTCGACGTCCTCGCCGCGCTTCAGACGTCGGCCAAGCTGCTCGAGCGCGTGCTGTCGACCGCGACGCTTCCGGCCACGGAGCAGAACGGGGTGGAGACGACGCGGGCGGCCGTCGTGAAGACGATCCACGAGGCCGTCGACAGCTACGGATACCAGGTCGCCTAGCAGAGACTGACTCACGAGGTCCGTCTCAACGCCAGCCCGGCGGAGGGTTCGGACGGCGTGGCGCGACGATCCAGAGCAGGCCCGGCGCGAGCAGCGCCATCGCCGCGGCGATCGGCAGCGCGAACGCGTAGCTGCCGGTCGCGTCGAAGATCCAGCCGGCGCCCCACGCGCCCAGCGCGCCGCCGACCGAGTTCGCGAAGTGCAGCATGCCGAAGATGCGCGGGAACTGCGGCCCGCCGAAGAGGTCGCTCGAGATCGCGGGCGTGAGCGGCGCGGTCACCGCGTACCCGACGCCGATGAGCACCGCGTAGCCGTACGGCAGCGGCGTGTGCGGATAGGCGCCGGCGAGCGCCAGGAACCCGACGCTCACCGCGACGCAGCCGAACGCGAGGCTGTACGTGAGCTCACGTCCGGCGCGGTCCGAGAGCGCGCCCCATCCGGTCTTCCCCGCGACGCTCGCCACGCCGACGATGCCCACCACCGATGCGCCCACGAGCGCGGAGACGCCGTGGTCCACGAGGTACGCGACCTGGTGCACGAGCAGCATCTGCGTCGAGGCGCTGCCGGCGAAGAACACGGCGCTGGTCGTCCAGAACCGCCACGACCGCAGCACCGTCAGCGGCGTCCAGTACGTCCGGGGCCGCGCGGGATCCGTGTCGACGCGTGTCGCGGGTGCCGCGGGCACGGCCGCCGGCGGCGCCTGGACCAGCAGCAGCGTCGCCGGAAGGATCCACACGGCGATCATCGCGCCGAGCACACGGAGCGCCCAGCGCCAGCCGATCCAGTCGATCAGGAGCTGCGTGAACGGCACGAGCGCGAAGATGCCGACGCCGATGCCGGCGGACGCGATGCCGATCGCCGTTCCCACCTTCGCGGGAAACCAGCCGCGGATCAGGACGACCGACGGCACCCACCCGGCGGCGCTGATCCCGAGCGACGCGAGCACGCCGAAGACGACGTAGAGATGCCAGATCGCGGAGACGTGCGCGCCGACGAAGAGCGACGTCGCGAGCACCACGCCGCCCGTCGCGATGACCGCGCGCGGCCCGACGCGCTCGACGAGCCAGCCGAGCAGCGGACCCGAGACGCCGTGGCCGAGGACGAGCACGGAAAACGCGCCCGCCACGACCGAGCGGCTCCAGCCGAACTCGCGGAGGAACGCGACGAGAAAGACGGAGTACGCGTACCAGAACCCGTAGGTGAGGCCGAGCGTGACGAAGGTCGCGACGAGGACGCGCGACGTCACGACGCACGCGCAGCCGCGTCGATCGCCGCCTTGACGCGCGGCGCGGTCACCGGCAGGTGCCGCGGCGCGCTCGCTTCGCCGAGCGCATCGGCCACCGCGTTCGCCAGCGCCGCGCCGGCGCCGGACGTCCCCGCCTCGCCCGCGCCCTTGACGCCGAGCGGATTCGACGGCGCGGGCGCGTCGTGCCGGACGATCTCGACGGTCGGCGTGCGCTCGGCGACCGGGATCGCATAGTCCATCAACGTGCCGGTCACGAGCTGCCCGCTCGGGTCGTACACCAGCTCTTCCATGGTCGCGTGCCCCAGCCCCTGGATCACGCCGCCGACGAGCTGGCCTTCGACGATCGTCGGATTGATCGCGCGCCCGACATCGCACAGCACGAAGTGCGTCTCGGGCCGGACCGCGCCGGTCGTCACGTCGACGCCGACGACCGAGAGGTGCACGGACAGCGAGCCGAGACTGCGCGTCGTGTCGTGACGCCATTCCGCTTCGAGCGGCGCGCCGGCGAGCGCCGCGATCTCGCGCAGCGAGCACCGTCGATCGGGCACGCCACGAACGATCGCCGCGCCGTGCTCGAGCGTCACGTCGTCGGCGCTCGCTTCGAAGTGCCCGGCGGCGACGGCGACGATCGCTTCGCGCAAACGCGTGGACGCCTGATGCACCGCGCTGCCCGCCATGACCGCCGATCGGCTGGCGGAGCTGCCGACGCCGTGCGGCATCCAGTGCGTATCACCGAGATGCACCGTGACGTCGCCGGGCGCGATCGACAGGACATCGGCACAGACCTGCGCGAGCGTCGTCGGAAGCCCCTGTCCCACCGACGTCGCGCCGGTCGCCAGCTCGATCGCTCCGGCGGACGTGAGCATCACGCGGGCGCTCTCGAACGGACCGACGCCCGACGTCTCGACGACGGCCGCGATCCCGACGCCGTACCGCACGTCGCCACCGGCCGCGTTCCGCTCGCGACACTGCGCGCGTCGCGTCTCGTACTGCCCGGCCTTCAGCGCTTCTTCGAACATCGCGCCGAAGTCCTCGCCGGCGAAGTCCGCCTCGCGCCCGATCACCGCGGTCGCCACGGTGTTGACGGCGTACGGCACGTCGCTCGGGGTCGTGAGGTTGCGGCGGCGGATCTCCGCGGGGTCGAGGCCGAGCCGCGCGGCGACGATGTCGAGCACGCGCTCGCGCACGAAGCTGCCTTCGAAGAACCCGGGACCGCGCACCGTGCCGGTCGGCGTCTTGTTCGTCATCACGCACGACACGCGGCACCGGAAGGCCGGCACGCGATACGGGCCAGGCAGGTAGGCCGCGGCGAGCGCCGGGACCCAGACGCCATGCGTGCGGAGGTACGCGCCCATGTCGTTGACGAGCGTGGCGTCGAGAACGAGCAGGCGTCCCGCGGCGTCGACGCCGGCCGCGATCGACCACTGCTGCTCGCGCGAGTGATTGATGGCGACGAAATGCTCGCGGCGGTCTTCCACCCACTTCACCGGACGGCGGAGCCGCCGGGCCAGGTACGGGACCAGGAGGTCCTCGGGATAGAACTCGCCGCGGACGCCGAAGCTGCCGCCGACGTCCGCTTCGACGAAATGGATCCGTGTCTCGTCGAGGCCGAGCATGGCCGCGAGCGTCCGGCGATTGAAGTACGGCACTTTCGTCTCGCCCCACACGGTGAGGCGCGCGGCGGCGGCGTCCCACTCGGCGAGGAGCCCGCGCGTCTCGAGCGGCACGCCGGTCTGCCGTCCGACCGAGAGACGCTCGCGGACGACGCATGCGGCATCGCGCAGCGCGGCGTCGACGTCCCCGACCGTCGTCGTCCAGGCATCCGCGATCTGCTCGGCCCGCGCGTCGGCGACGTCGACCAGGACGGGAAGCGGCTCGTACTCGATCGCGACGAGCTCGCGCGCATCGACGGCGGTGCTGCGGTCGCTCGCCACGATGACGGCGACGGGCTCACCGACGTAACGCACACGATCGACCGCGAGCGGCGGTTGCAGCCACGCGTCGTGAATCGGCTTGGCGCCGAGGCGAATCGGGATGGGCGTCGTCGCGCCGAGGTCAGCGCCCGTCAGGCACGCGACCACGCCGGGATGCGCCGCGGCGCGCCGGACGTCGATGCGGCGAAGCCGCGCGTGCGCATGCGCGCCGCGCACGATGACCGCGTGCGCCGTGCCGGGACGCAGGAGATCGTCCACGTAGCGCCCACCGCCGGTGAGGAGACGGGGATCTTCGAGCCGCTTGATGCGATCGCCGAACGGCAACCGACTATTTTTTGAAGAGGTCGTCGAACCCGCGGCGGGCGTCCTGCGGACGCGCGGCGCCGGGCGAAGTGTCGCGCTCGACGGTCACCCGGATCGCGAACGACGCGCACTGGTTGCGCCCGTTCTTGTCCGAAATGCGGTCGGCGATCGGCTGGACGCATTCGAAGCGTTGCGCCGGGTCGAAGTGGGTGCACTGCCGGCACGCGTGCATCGGCACGCGGCACGCCGGGCAGTGCTCGAGCGAGTCGGTGGCGACGGGCAGCTGCACCCCGCACGCAGCGCAGCGCGACAGGAGGCGCGTGGGAAGCATCGGTCCGGACGGCGCCGCGCTGCTGGCCGGCGGCCGCGGCGGCTCACGCTTGTCGGCGCCCGTGCTCTTGTAGTCCCGCTGGCGATATCGTCGGTCGTTCTCCATCCGGTCTCCTTCTGGTCCCGCGCGTTCAGACGAGCAACGCGAGCGGCTCCTCGATCAGATCGGCAAGCGCTCCGAGAAACTGTGCACCGCGCGCGCCATCGACGGCCCGGTGGTCGCAGGACAGCGTCAGCACCATCGTCGGCTGCACCGCGGGCTGCCCGTTGACCGCCACGACGCGGTCCGCGATGCGTCCGACCGCGAGGATGGCCGCCTGCGGCGGGTTGACGATCGCGCTGAAGGCGTCGACGCCGTACATCCCGAGGTTGCTGATCGTGAACACGCCACCCTGGATGTCGGCGGGGCGCAGCTTCCCGGCCTGGGCGCGCCCGACCAGATCGTCGCGGCGTGACGCCAGCTCCGCCAGGCTCAGGGTATCAGCCCGGTGGATCACCGGCACGACGAGACCGGCGTCGATCGCGACCGCCAGGCCGACGTTGATGTCGGCGTGCCGCACGATCGTGCCGTCCTTCCACGAGGCGTTGATCGACGGGTGCTGCCCGATCGCCGCGGCGACCAGCTTCACCAGCAGGTCGGTGTACGTGACGTGGGCGCCCGTCTGCCGGCGCGCGCGGTCCAGCCACGTCACCAGCCGGCTCACGTCGACCTCGCGAACCAGATAGAAGTGCGGCGCCGTCGTCCAGCTCGCCGTCATGCGCTCGGCCATGACGCGCCAGACGTTGCTCATGGCCGGCGCTTCGGTGCGCGGTCGGGCCTCGGACATCTCGCCTGCCGCGACGACCGAGACGTGCGACGACGCGGCGAGCACGTCCGCGACGAGCACCGCGCCGCCGGGACCGGAGCCCGTCAGCGCTCCGACATCGAGGCCGTGCTCCGCGGCGAGTCGGCGCGCCTTCGGTGATGCCGGCGTGCCGAGCGCCACCGGACCGTTCGCGGCCGGCGCCGACTTCCGGCGTTCGACGTACGCGAGCACGTCGGCCTTTTCGATCTTCCCGCTCGCGGTCTTCACCTGCGCGAGGTCGACGCCGTGCTGCTCGGCGAGCTTGCGGGCCAGCGGCGACGCCTTGATCGACGCGGGCGGCGACGTCGGCGCGACGGTGGCGGCCGGCGCGGATGCCACGACGGGCGCCGCAGCGACACCGCCCGCCTGGTCCACGATGCGCGCGATCGTGCGCCCGACGGGGACGACGTCACCTTCGTGCGCGGTGACGTCGCCGAGGAATCCGGCGGCCGGCGCCTCGATCTCGACCGTCACCTTGTCGGTCTCGATCTCGACGATCGGCTCGCCCTTCGTGACCCGATCACCCGGCTGCTTGAGCCAGCGCAGGACCTTGCCGGTCTCCTGCGCCAGCTCGAGCGCCGGCATGATGACGTTCGCGGTCGCCATGCCCGGACATCGTATCGCATGGCCTCCCCGGTCGTGGTGCGTTCGCATCACCGTGCGCGTTTTGCGCGGCTTATGACTCCCGTCATAGTCGCGACCGCCCCGGACGGGTTACCCATGGACGTGAAAGCGAGGGAACCCATGGCACAGGCGCCGTCGTCCGGTGATCACGCCGTTCCGCTGGGCCAGCGACTGCTCGAGCGGCCGTTCCTGCTCCTCGTCGCCGGGCTCGTCGTGATGTTCGGCTTCTACACACTCTGGGGCCTCTACGAAATCATGAGTCTCCCCACGGCGACGCTGCCGTGACGCGGCGCTGAAAGGGGCATGCCCATGGAACACACCGAAGCGCACTCCGCGATCGTCTCGCCGCAAGGCACCTGGTGGCGACCCGCGGGACGACAGGAAAAGATCTGGGTCAGCATCGCGTTCGTCTGGTGCCTGATCCTCTTCGCGATGATGCCCTTCTGGCATTTCAAGGGCGGCCAGAACCCGTCCGGCATCCGCGCGAAAGTGAATCCGCAAGACTTCGCGGCGCGGGTCGAGAAGTTCATCGCCGACTACAAGGTCGGCGAGGACAACGGCGTCGCCGTCGTCGCGCCGCCGCCGGGCAGTCACATCTACATGGCGGGACAGATGTGGCGCTGGTACCCGGTGCTCAAGCTCAAGGAAGGCGCCCAGTACACGCTCCACCTGTCGTCGCTCGACATCAACCACGGGTTCAACCTGTTTCCCGTGAACCTGAACTTCCAGATCGTTCCCGGCTACGACTACGGCCTGAAGATCGTGCCGAACAAATCGGGCGACTTCCGGGTCGTGTGCAACGAGTTCTGCGGGATCGGTCACCACATGATGGTCGGCAAGGTCGTCGTCGACTGAGAGCGGGAAGGAGAACCCCATGGCCCTCGTGACTGCGCTGGCCGCCCGCTCACGTCGATGTGACGTGACGGGCCTGAAGGTCGATTGGCACGCGGAGACGCTGATCAAGGTCAACGCGGTCGTCGCGGTCGTGTGCTTCCTCGTCGGCCTCGTCGCCGCGTTCGGGCTCGTGCTCACGCGCTGGCAGGCCGTGCACCTCCTGCCCGCCGATCTCTTCTACCGGTTCCTCACGCTGCACGGGCTGAACATGCTCATCTTCTTCATCATCTTCTTCGAGATGGCGGTGCTGTACTTCGCCGGGCCGGTGCTGCTGAGCGCGCGCGTGCCCGCGCCGAAGCTCGGATGGGCGGCGTTCGGACTCATGGTCGTCGGGGTGCTCATGGTCAACACGATGGTGCTCGGCGGCAAGGCCGACGTGCTGTTCACGTCGTACCCGCCGCTCATGGCGCACCCGCTCTACTACCTCGGCATCATCCTCTTCGCCGTGGGCGCGCTCGTCGTGACGTGCCTCTTCTTCGCCGCGCTCGTCGTCGCGAAGCGGGAGCGGACGTACGAGGGCTCGATCCCGCTCGTGAGCTTCGGCGCGTTGACCGCTGCGATCATCGCCGTGATCACGCTGCTGCACGGCGCCGCCATCTACATCCCGACGTTCCTGTGGTCGCTCGGTGTCATGAACATGGATCCGCAGATCTACCGCATGGTCTGGTGGGGCCTCGGGCATTCGTCGCAGCAGATCAACGTTGCCGCTCAGGTCTCGCTCTGGTATCTCCTGGCCGGCCTCACCGTCGGCGGCGTCGTGCTGAACGAGAAGATCAGCCGCATGGCGTTCGTGCTCTACATCCTGTTCATCTCCATGGCGTCGGCGCACCACCTGCTCGTCGATCCCGGGATGGGTCCGGCGTGGAAGATCTGGAACACGAGCTACGCGATGTACCTCGCCGTGCTCGCGAGCATGGTGCACGGGTTCACCGTGCCGGCCGGCATCGAGATGGGCCAGCGCCTCCGCGGGTACACGCGCGGGGCGTTCGAGTGGCTCAAGAAGGCGCCGTGGAGTGATCCCGGCTTCTCCGGCACGGCGCTGTCGGTCGTGATCTTCGGCTTCTTCGGCGGCATCACCGGCGTGACGATCGGGACGGAGCAGATCAACATCATCGCCCACAACACGCTGCGCGTCCCCGGACACTTCCACACGACGGTGGTCGGCGGCACGGCGCTCGCGTTCATGGCCGTGACGTACTACGTGCTGCCCCTCATCTTCCGCAAGCGCGTCCGCTTCTGGGGGCTCGCGAAGATCCAGCCGTATCTCTTCGGGCTCGGCATCGTCATCTTCGCGATGTCGCTCATCTTCCAGGGGATCTTCGGCGTCCCGCGCCGCCACTGGGACATCTCGATGTCGAACGCGCCGTTCCAGGTCGAGTACCACCCGGCGGTGCAGCTCTTCCAGGCGACGATGGGCATCGGCGGGCTGCTCGCCATCGCGGGCGGTCTCGCGTACATCCTGATCGCCGTCGCGACCGTGTTCTTCGGCCGGCCCTTCCGGCTCGAGGACAGCCACGATCGGACGGGCGTGCCGCAGGGCATCTGGAACCTCCCGCCGCAGGTCCACACGGGCGCGGCGGTCGCCGCCGTGCACCGGCGGGGCTCGCCCGGCACGATCGTCCTGATCGGGATCTTCTTCGGCTGCTTCGTCCTCTACTACTTCGCGAACTGGAAGATCCTGTCGTTCCTGTGGAAGGTCGGATAGCGCGATGCGGCCCTCGCGCTTTCCGGCCCTCCTCGTCGTGCTGTGGGTCGCGTCCGTCGCCGTGTGGTGGGCGCTGGCCTTCATGCCGTTGCCGTCGGAACCGCCGGAATGGCTCACCGCCGCGCGCTACGCCTGCTTCGGCGCGATGGAGAACGGCTGGCCGGAAGCGTTCGGCTGGATCCTGCTTGTCCTGGCGCCCGCGAGCTTCCTCGCGGCGATCGTCGTGCTGTGGGGGTCGGAGGTCGGCCCGTCGCTGCGTGAGCTCGCGAGAAGCCGGGTCGGACGGACGGTCCTCGCCGCCGTCGCGATCACCGTCGTCGTCGAGGCGACGTGGGTCGCGCGGAAAGTCTTCACCGCGCGGGCGATCGCCGAGGCGACCGCCGTCGTGAGCGACGACGGCGCGCTGCCCGCGCGGTACCCGCGCGGGGCGACCCTCGCGCGCGATTTCGCGCTCGTCGACCAGCACGGCGCGTCGGTCTCGCTCGCGCAGTTCCGCGGCCGGCCGGTGGTCGTCACGTTCATCTTCGGGAACTGCCAGACGCTGTGCCCGCTCGTCGTCGAGACGCTCAAGCGCGTGCCGCCCGGCGCAGGCCGCGCCGAGGTGCTGCTGGTCTCGCTCGATCCGTGGCGCGATACGCCGAGCGCGCTCGCGGGCATCGCGCGGCAGTGGCACCTCCCGCCGCACTTTCGCGTGCTGACCGCCCGGCGCCCCGACGAGGCACTCGCCGTCGCCGACGCCTTCGGCGTCGCGCACGAGCGCGACGACCGGACCGGCGACATCACGCACCCGGGGCTCGTCTTCGTCGTCGACGCGGACGGCCGCCTCGCCTATACGTTCAACAACCCGTCCGCCGCCTGGGTCACCGAGGCGCTGGCACGGGTCCGCGTCACGCATGCCCGTCGCGACTGATGAGATGGGGGGCCTCGACGGGCCCCCCAAACCCCCCGGACGCTCGCACGCGCCCCGGGAAACCCGGGACGCGGCTCGAATCCCCCCCGGACGCTCGCACGCGCCCCGGGAAACCCGGGACGCGGCTCGAATCCCGGCTTCCGCGACATACGCGCGCTACGACTACTGGCGACCCCGACTCGCGCGTGCGCTGACCGGTCCCGTCCACGGCGTCGACCGCCTGTTCGATCGCGTCTACACGTCCCGGTACAACCCGCTCTATCGCACGGGCACGCTCGCGTCGCTCTGCCTGCTGATCGCGCTCGTCACCGGCGTGTACCTGCTCCTCGTGTACGAGATCGGCCGCCCGTACGACTCGGTGGTCCGCATGCAGGAGGACCCGTTCCTCGGCCGCCCGATTCGCGCGCTCCACCGCTACGCCTCCGACGTCGCCGTCGTCGCCGTGGTGCTGCACGTCGCGCGTCTCGTCATGCAGGGCAAGACGTGGGGCCCGCGCGCGCTCGCGTGGATCACCGGCGTGCTGCTCGCCGGCGCGATGTTCCTGTCCGCGATGACCGGATTCGTGCTCGTGTGGGACGAGTTCGGACAGGCGCTCGCGGTCGTCGGCGCGAAGATGCTTCGCCTGGTGCCGCTGTTTCCGGAGCCACCGGACCGCGCGTTCGCGGGCGACCGGCCGATGACCGCGCAGTTCTTCTTCATGAACCTCTTCCTGCACGTCGCGATTCCGCTCGGCATGGTCGGCCTGCTGTGGCTCCACACGACGCGGCTCGCGCGCGCGGCATGGTTTCCCGAGCGCAAGCTCGCGCTCGGCACGCTCGCGGGGCTCGTCGTGCTCGCCGTCGTCTGGCCGGCGCCGCTACCGCGCGCCGCCGATCTCCTGACGATTCCCGGCCGGATCGAGGCCGACTGGTTCTACGGCTTCTGGCTGCCCGCGGCGCAGGCGTCTCCGCTCGCCGGCCTCGCCGTCGGCGTGCTCGCGGTCGCCCTGTTGCTCGTGGTGCCATGGCTGCTCAGGCCCGCCGCACAGGAGCGGCCGGCGCCGGCCGCGGCGGATCCCGACAAGTGCGAGGGCTGCGAGCAGTGCTTCAAGGACTGTCCGTACGACGCCATCCAGATGGTGACCGGCCAGCATCCGGACCGGCATCCGCTGCTGGCACAGGTCCAGCCGGACCTCTGCGTGAGCTGCGGCGTCTGCGCGGCGTCGTGCGCCTCGCTCGCGATCGGTCCCGCGGGTCGCACCGCGCTGCACCAGCTCGCGGCGGCGCGCGAGCTCGTGTCGGGCGTGGAGCACGCCGGCGCGCACACGGTGCTGATCGCGTGCCGGAGCAACGGCGGCGTCACCGACCGCCTCCGCCGCTACTTCGCGGACGATGGCGCCATCGCGTTCTTCGACGTCGACTGCGCGGGCACGCTGCACCCCGCGACCGCCGCCTACCTCGCGAGCCGGTTCGGCGGAAGCGTCGTGATCGGCTGCCCGCCGCAGAACTGCGTCCATCGCGAGGGCGCGACGCTCGCCGACGCCCGGCTCCTGATGGGACAGAAGCCCGCCGTCCCCGGGCGTCTCGGTCCCGAATCGATCCGTGTGCTGCACGATTCGCTCGGCGAATGGCCACGCATCGTCGCGGCGATCGACGCCGTTCGCGCGTCGCGGCCGGCCGCCACCGGGGCGCCCGGCACGCGCGCGCGCGTGGCGTTCGCGGCGGCGTTCAGCGCGGTGCTGCTCGTGCTCGTCGCCGTCGGCAGCGGCGCGCCACAGGGCGCGGCGGCGGATCACGCGCTCCTGCGTCTCGGATGGCGTCTCGCGGGACAGGTGAAGGAGCGGTGCCGCGACCTCGGCGCCGACGAGCTCGCGAAGCGCCCGGTGCACATGCGGACGCCGCGCGAGTGCGCGAGCGAGGTGCTGAGCTACGACCTCCGGGCCGAGGTCGACGGGCGCGTCGTCGCCGAGAAGCGCGTCAACTCACCGGGACTGCGCGCCGACCGGCCGCTGAACGTCGAGGAAGACGTGGTGGTCGCGCCCGGGGAACACGCGGTGAAGGTCACGTTCACGCCGGCCGCGGCCGACAGTGGCGCACGCGTGCTCGCCTTCGACGGCACGCTGCGCTTCGAGCGCGGGCGCGTCGTGCTGATCACGTCCGCGAACGACCGTCTGATCGTGCGATAGCGCGGGCCATGCGCGTCCTCGCCGACCTCTGCGCGCTGACCAAGCCGAGGATCGTCATGACGGTCGTGGTCACGGCGATGGCGGGGTACGAGGCGGGACGTCGCGGCCCGGTCGACTGGGGTCTGCTGCTGCACGTCGTCGTCGGCACCGCGGTGTCCGCCGGCGGCGCGCTCGCGCTGAACCAGTGGATGGAGCGCGCGGTCGACGCGCAGATGCAGCGGACACGACGACGGCCACTCCCGGCGGGCCGGCTCCGGCCGCTCGCGGCACTCGCGTTCGGCGCCATCGCGACCGCGGCCGGCGTGAGCTACCTCGGCGCGCTCGTCGGTGCCGGTCCGGCGGTGACCGCGGCGCTGACGTCGGCGCTCTACCTGCTCGTCTACACGCCGCTCAAGCGCCGCACGCCGTTCTGCACGCTCGCCGGCGCCGTCGCCGGCGCGTTACCGCCGCTCATCGGGTGGTTCGCCACGCGCGACGATCTCGACGTCGTCGCCTGGACGCTGTTCGGGATCGTGTTCCTCTGGCAACTGCCGCACACGCTGGCCATCGCGCGCGTGTACCGGGACGACTACGCGCGCGCCGGCATCCGCCTCCTGCCCGCGATCGACACGACCGGCAGGCGCACGGCGTACGCGGTCGTGGTCAGCGCCATCGCGCTGACGACGGTGAGCGTCATGCCGGCGCTGTTCGGCGTCGCGGGCGGCGGCTACGTGGCGGGCGCCGTGCTGACGGGGGCCGCGGTCGTCGCGCTCGGCGCGGCGGACGCGTGGAGTCGCTCGGCCTGCGCGGCGCGGCGCCTCGTGCTCGGCTCGGTGGTCTACCTGCCGGTCGTGCTGGGGCTGCTCGCGCTCACGCGCCGGTGACCCGGGCCGGCGCAGGGAGATCCTTGCGCCGGCTCGTTCGCGTGATCTAGAACTGGTCAGGGTTTGCCGCAGAGCGTTTTCGCCGCCTGGAACACCATGGCTTCGGACGGCACCGTCAGATCTTCGAGCACGGGCGAGAAGGGCACGGGCACGTCCATCGCTCCGATACGCTTCACGGGCGCGTCGAGATGATAGAACGCGCCGTCGGCGATGACGGCCGCAATCTCGGCCGTGACGCCGTAGCGCTCGTAGCCCTCGTCGACCACGATCGCGCGCGACGTCTTCTTCGCCGACTCGATCAGGGTTTTCTTGTCGAGCGGGTACGTGGTGCGCGGGTCGATGACCTCGGCGCTGATGCCGATCTCCTCGAGCATCTTCGCCGCGGCGAGCGCGACCGTCACCATGCTGCTCGTGGCGACGATGGTGACGTCCGTGCCAGCGCGCTTGATCTGCGCCACGCCGAACGGGATGGTGTACTCCTCGTCCGGCACGGGGCCCTTCACGCGGTACATCATCTTGTCTTCGAAGATCACGACGGGGCTGTCGTCGCGAATCGCCGTCTTCATGAGGCCCTTCGCTTCGTACGGGTCGGACGGCAGCGCGACCTTCAGTCCGGGCACGTGACTGACCCACGCGTGCAGCGACTGCGAATGCTGGGCGGCCGACCGGCGCGTCGCGCCGAGCGTGGTGCGGAACACGATCGGCACCTTGATCATGCCGCCCGACATGTAGTGCGCCTTGGCGGCCTGGTTCACCATCTGGTCCATCGTCAGCGTGATGAAGTCGCCGAACATCACGTCGACGATCGGCCGCATGCCGGTCATCGCGGCGCCGACGCCGATGCCGGCGTAGCCGGGCTCGGAGATCGGGGTGTCGATGATGCGCTTGGTCCCGAACTCGTTCACCAGGCCGACGAGCGTCTTGAAGGGATGCCCGGCCTCCGCGACGTCCTCGCCGATGAGGAACACGCGGGGATCGCGCCGCATCTCTTCCGCGATGGCTTCGCGGACCGCCTCGCCGTACGTCAGCTCGCGTACACCCATGAGGGCCTCCGACTGATCTCGTTGCGCGGCGGGCACATGATACGCCGGTCGGCGCCGGCTATCCTGTCCCTCGCCAGAGCGTGAACCCCGCAGCGGCGAAGTCGTCGTCGAAGCCGAGGACTTCGCGGCAGCGGCTGGCCTCCATGACCGCAAAGCTGACGGCATCGGTGTACGTCACCGGCCGGGGCGCGAGGCGCTCGAGCCAGCCACGAGCGGCGGTGTGGTCATCGGCCGTCGCGAAGTGAATCGTGACGCTCGGGCTCGCATCGAGGCGCTCGAGCGCCCGCAGCGCGGGTTGAAACCCGGCGCGGAAGAGCGTCAGTCGATGCACCTCGGCGATGATGAGGTTCGTCGTGAGCAACGGAATGCGCCGGGCCAGCGCGTGCCTGAACAGCTGATCCGCCGCGGCATGATGCTGATCGCGCCGGCTGCGCAGCGCGATCCAGGCGCCGCTATCGACGAACAGCCTTGCGGGACTGGCGGCGCCGCGCGCGATACGGTGCCGGCGATTCGGCAACGAAGGTCTCGTTGAGGTAGCGATCGAAACGCTGGCTCAGATCGGGCGGAAGGCCGTCGATGTCGCCGCTGAGGTCGAGAAGCGGATCCTCGGCCGGCCGTCGCGTGAGCGCCCGGACCGCCGCGCGGACGGCCTGCGACTTGGTCCATCCGCGCTCGCGAGCCCATGCCTCCAGGCGATCGAGGTCCTGGTCGTCCAGATAGACCTGCAGTGGTCGAGCCATGATCCGTGACGGTACGATATCATGATCGTGGCGTCAACATGGTCATGAGATCCGCAGGCTGATTGCCATGCACCGGCCGCCCCTGCTCGCGACGATCGTCATCGGCCACATGGTCGTCGTCGCCGTCGTGCTCGTCGCGCTGACGCTCCGGCCAGCCGAGGTACCGACGTACGAGCCGACGCCGCCCCGCCCGCGCGACGCCGGCACCGCGCTCGTCGGTCCCGTGCTCTACACCGTCGACGCCACGGACACGCACCGGAGGCGCCACTTTTCCTTCCGCGTCGGTGCGACCGTCGACGCGACGCCGGCCACCGGCTGGGACCTCGCCTTCCGGCGCTACGAGATCATCGCGAACGGCGGCCGCGGGTTTCTCGGGCGCGGCGGCGCGCGTGATCTCGGCGCCGTCGACTTCGATTCCGTGGCGACCGTGCCGGCCGACGGCTACACGGAGAACGAAGGACGGAACGATCCGCGCAACACGGCGCTCACGCGGTGGTACGCGTACGGCTTCTTCTCGCACCTGCTCGAGCCGAAGGGCCACGTCTGGGCCATCCGCACCGCGGACGGACGCTACGCGAAGATGGAGATCGTCAGCTACTACTGCCCGGGATCACGACCCGGCTGCGTGACGCTGCGCTACGTGTTCCAGGGCGACGGCTCGACGGCGGTCGCGCCGCGGCGGTAGCGCCTACTCCGGCTTCAGGAAGGTCACGCCGAGCGGCGGCAGCGTGAGCGAGACGCTGTGCGGCTGGCCCTGCCACGGCGTCGCCGCCGACCAGACGCCGCCGTCGTTGCCGGCGTTGCTGCCGCCGTACACCGCCGCGTCGGTGTTCACGAGCTCGCGATAGAAGCCGGCGCGCGGCACCCCGACGCGGTAGCCATGGCGCGGGAGGGGCGTGAAGTTGCAGACCACGAGCACGACATCGTCGGCGTTCCGCGCGCGCCGCACGAACGACACGACGCTCTGCTCCCAGTCGGAGCAGTCGATCCACGCGAAGCCCGCCGGATCGAAGTCGAGCTCGTGCAGCGCCGGCTCCGTGCGATGCAGGCGATTGAGGTCGCGCACGAGCCGCTGCACACCGCGGTGATACGGACCGGCGGCCAGCAGGTGCCAGTCGAGGCTGCGGTCGTGGTCCCACTCGCGGCTCTGGCCGAACTCGTTGCCCATGAAGAGCAGCTTCTTGCCGGGATGGCCGTACATGAAGGCGTAGAGCGCGCGGAGGTTCGCGTGCCGCTGCCAGTCGTCGCCCGGCATCTTCTGCAGCAGCGAGCCCTTGCCGTGCACGACCTCGTCGTGCGACAGCGGCAGGACGAAGTTCTCCGTCCACGCGTACAGCAGACCGAACGTCAGGCGGTCGTGATGGAACTTGCGGTGCACGGGATCGCGGCTCATGAAGTCGAGGACGTCGTGCATCCAGCCCAGGTTCCACTTCATGCCGAACCCGAGCCCGCCGACGTACGTCGGCCGGGACACCATCGGCCACGTCGTCGACTCCTCGGCGGCCATGACGATGCCGGGGCGATCGCGATGCGCGACCTCGTTCAACCGCCGCAGGAAGTGCAGCGCGCCGAGGTTCTCGCGCCCGCCGAACGCGTTCGGGATCCACTCGCCTTCCTTCCGCGAGTAATCGAGGTAGAGCATCGACGCGACGGCGTCCACGCGCAGCCCGTCCGTGTGATAGCGATCGAGCCAGAAGAGCGCGTTCCCGACCAGGAAGTTCGAGACCTCGTTGCGCCCGTAGTTGAAGATCAGCGTGCCCCAGTCGGCGTGCTCGCGCAGTCGCGGGTCGGCGTGCTCGTACAGGTGCGTGCCGTCGAAGTACCCGAGGCCGTGCGGGTCGCGCGGGAAGTGCGCCGGCACCCAGTCGAGGATCACGCCGATGCCCTGCCGGTGCAGCGCGTCGACGAACGCCATGAACTCCTGCGGCGTGCCGTACCGTCGCGTCGGCGCGAAGTAGCCGATGACCTGGTAGCCCCACGAGCCGTAAAACGGGTGCTCCATGACCGGCATGAGCTCGACGTGCGTGAACCCCATGTCGCGCGCGTACGCGCCGAGCTGCTCCGCGAGCTCGGCATACGTGAGGAAGCGATCGCCCTCGTCCGGCACGCGGCGCCACGAGCCCAGGCAGCGCGTCGCGCCGCGCGCGCGCGGCCAGCCACGCGTCGTCGCGCCAGCGGTACTCGTCGAGCGAGGTGACGAGCGCCGCCGTGCGTGGCGTCTCGGTCTCGAACGCGAACGCGTACGGATCGGCCTTGAGCGCGATCGGCTCGCCGGACCGCGCGCGGATCTCGAACTTGTAGCGGACGCCGTCCTGCACGCCCGGCACGAAGATCTCCCAGATGCCGTTGCTCGGATGCCGCCGCATCGGATGCCGCCGGCCGTCCCAGCCGTTGAAGTCGCCCACGACGCTCACGCGGCGCGCGTTCGGCGCCCACACCGCGAACGTCGTGCCGGCGACACCGTGCACGGCGGCCGGATGGGCGCCGAGCTTGTCGGCGGCGTTTTCGTGCGTGCCCTCGGCGAGCAGATGCAGGTCGTAGTCGCTGAGCGTGGGCGGACAGCGATACGCGTCGTCGATCGTGACCGTGCCGCCGGCGTCGGCGACCTCGAGCCGGTACGCAAACGTCGCGGATCGATCGGGAAACCGCGCCTCGAAGAGGCCGCCGGAGTGCACGCGCTCCATCGCGCGAGGCGCCGGGCTCGAGCCGAGCGGGACCACACGGACGGTGACGGCGCCAGGCAGGACGGCCCGCACGACGACGCCGGGCCGGCCCTCGAGGTCGATGACGTGCGGTCCGAGCACGCTGAAGACGTCTTCGTGCTCGCCTTCGACGAGGGCTTTCGTCTCCCAGTCGGGCAGCGTCGTCAGTCGATCCATGGCTCAGCCTACCCCCGTCACGATCGCGAGCAACGACCGAGCCACTGATCGAGGTGATTCGCGAACCGCTGCCGGTTGCTCTGGGTGAAGGCGGCCGGACCGCCGACGAGCTCGCCGCCCGACCGCAGCTCCTGCATCAGGTTCCGGATGGCGAGCCGCTCACGGACGTTGTCTTCCGTGTAGAGCTCGCCGCGCGGATCGAGAGCGTGCCCGCCGCGCGCGATCGCCTCGGCGGCGAGCGGGATGTCGGCCGTGATCACGAGGTCGCCGGGCGCGATGAGGTCCATGATCTCCTGATCGGCGACGTCGAACCCCTTCTTCACGCGGATCGTGCGGATGAACGGTGACGGCGGGGTGCGGAGCGTCGTGTTCGCCACCAGCGTCGTCATGACCTGCGCGCGGTCGGCGGCGCGGAACAGGATGTCCTTGATGACCTGCGGACACGCGTCGGCGTCGACCCAGATCGGCATGACTGCGGCTAACACCAGGGAGAACGGCGTTGCCAGGCGGCAGCGCCCGACGTCAGGCGGTGACCGGTCCGGTCACCGCCTGGCGGAACTGGCGGAACTACGTCTTGGTCTTGACGAGCTCGTCGGCACAGGCGTTCGCAACACCCGAGTGCGGCTCCTTCTGTCCTCGCGGCGTCGCCCAGCCACCGGCTTCGATGAACTCGCGCTGCTTCCACGAGTCGATCTTCTGGAACTCCACGAGCTTCGCCGATGCGCTCGGCTGCTCCATGAACCGCGCGACGCACGTCGGCGTGAGTGCGGCGATCACGGCCGTGTTGGTCCGGTCGACGGCCAGGCGCTCCGCGGTGCTGCCGAGCGTCCAGCCGAGCCAGTTGAAGCCGACGATCATCGTGAGCACGGAGCCGACGACCAGACCCCAGGCAGCCGGTTTGAGCCATGGCAATTTGGGTACTTGCATGAGAGACGTCCTCCTGAATCGTGATGACCCGGATCATACGGTGAGCGAGCGATGCCGGCAGATCCGAGTCCCGACGCCTGTTGCGTCTACCCTGGGGAGCAGCGGGGCTGGCGCCCGTACTTTAGCAGCATTTGCCCGGCCGCCGGTGGCAATATCTGCGCGGCAGTGACGCAGATAATCGCACATCACCATGCCTGCGGAGGACACCGAATGACCACGATCGATCCGGTCTGGGCCACGGTCGCCGAGCTCTCCCGCGCGTTCGGCGCGCGCACGCTGTCGCCCGTCGACGCCATCGACGCGCTGCTCGCCCGCATCCGGACGCGTGACGCGCAGCTGCACGCCTACATCGCGGTCTACGAGAGCGATGCGCGTCTGGCGGCCGAAGCGGCCGACAAGGCGATCCGCGCCGGCCATCGCATCGGACCGCTGCACGGCGTGCCGCTCGCGCTGAAAGACCTCGTCGATCTGGAAGGCCGCGTCACCACCGGCGGCTCGAAGGTCTGGATCGACCGCGTGTCGCCCGTCACCGCCACCCTCGCCGAGCGCGCCATCGCCGCCGGCATGATCGTGATCGGCAAGACGCACACGGTCGAGTTCGCGATGGGCAGCTGGGGCACCAACACGCATCTCGGCACGCCGCGCAACCCGTGGGATCTCGCCGTGCATCGCACGCCCGGCGGCTCGTCCGCCGGGTCCGGCGTCGCCGTCGCCGCGGGCCTGGTACCCGTCGCCATCGGCACCGACACGGGAGGCTCCGTGCGCATTCCGGCGGCGTGGTGCGGCATCGTCGGCCTCAAGGTGACCGCGGGACGCATCAGCACGTACGGCGTGCTCCCGCTGAGCTTCACGCTCGACACGCCCGGACCGCTGACGCGCTCGGTCGAGGATGCCGGGTTGATCTTCCGCGCGCTGAACGGTCCCGATCCGCGCGACGCGCAGACGCTCACGTGGACGCCGAGCGATCCCCTGCCGCACATGCGCCGCGGTGTCACCGGTCTGCGTCTCGCGGTGTTGCCCGAGGCCGAACGCGCCGGCGTCGATCCCGAGATCCTCGCAGCGTACGACGCCGCCGTCGAATCGATCGCGAAGCTCGGCGCCCGTATCGTGCGCGTCGAGCTGCCGCACCGTCTGGGCGACTACGCCGCCGCGACGGGCCGCATCATCGGCGCCGAGGGCTATCGCTTCGTCGGACACCTCGTGGACGACGAAACCCTGCCCACCGATCCACACATCCGTCCACGGATCCAGCTCGGACGGAACATCTCGGCGCGCGACTACCTGCTGACGCTCGCGGCGCGCGCTGAGCACACGCGCGCGTTCGCGACCGCGCTGGCCGACGTCGATGCGCTGCTCACACCGACGGCGCAGACCGCGGCGATCCCCCTCGAGAAAGCGGACCAGGGCGGCACGGCTGCGCACTTCACGCGGCCCGGCAATTACCTCGGGCTGTGCGGTCTCGCCGTCCCGAGCGGGTTCACGACCGAGCGCATGCCGACGTCGCTGCAGATCCTCTGTCACGCCGGCCAGGAGGCGATGGCGCTGCGTATCGGCTGGGCGTACGAACAGGCGACCGGGTGGACGTCGCACCGGCCGCCGGAGGCCTGACATGCGCCTGCAGGGACGGATCGCAGCGATCACCGGCGGGGCGCTCGGCATCGGCCGGGCGACGGCACGGCTCTTCGCGGCGGAAGGCGCGACGGTCGCGCTCGGCGACGTCGAGATGAACGGCGCCGAGACGGTGGCCAGGGAGATCACCGACGGCGGCGGCCGCGCGATCGCGATCCGTGTCGACGTCGGTGACGCCGGCCAGGTGCAGGGCTTCGTCGACCGGATCGTCGCCGACTTCGGTCGGCTCGACGTCATGTTCGCGAATGCGGGCATCGCGCATTCCGCGCCGTTCCTCGATCATCCCGAGGCGCAGTGGCACCGCGTGCTGCGCGTGAACCTCACGGGCGTCTTCCTCTGCTGCCAGGCGGCGGCGCGGCAGATGGTGCGGCAGGGCGGCGGCCGCATCGTCACGACGGCGTCGATCAACGGCTTCCGCGGCGTCGAGAATCTCGTCGGGTACAACGCCGCCAAGGCCGGCGTGATCGAGCTCACGAAGACGATGGCGGTCGAGCTCGCGAAGCACCACATCACCGTGAATGCCATCGCGCCCGCGCAGATCGACACGCGGCTCACGCGCACGCTGCCGGAAGAGGCGCGCGAGCGACGCGTGCAGCGCATTCCGATGGGGCGCTTCGGCGACGTCGACGAGGTCGCGCGCGCCGCGCTCTTCCTGGTCTCCGACGACGCCAGCTACGTCACCGGCCATACCCTCGCCGTCGACGGCGGCTATCTCGCCGGCGGGCTCTGGTCGTGATGATGGAGCGTGATCCGCGGGCGGTGATTCACCAGGTGTTCACCGGGGAAAGCGCGCACATGAGCCTGGACGAGGCCGTCGCCGGATTTCCGATGGCGCAGATCAACGCCAAAGCGCCGCACATCCCGTACAGCTTCTGGCACCTGCTCGAGCACATCCGGATCGCGCAGTGGGACCTGCTGGAATACGTGCGGAACCCGGAGCACGTCTCACCGGGATGGCCGGAGGGTTACTGGCCGGCGCCCGATGCCACCACCGATGCCGCGGGATGGAAGCGGACGATCGCGGCGATCAAGAAGGATCTCGCCCGGATGGATCAGCTGCTCGCGGATCGTGAGGTCGACATCTTCGCGCCGGTGCCATTCGCCAACGACAAATCGGTCGTGCGCTGCGCCTTCCTCGTGCTCGACCACAACGCGTACCACCTCGGGGAGCTCGCGATCCTCCGGCAGGTGATGCAGCTCTGGCCGAAGAACCGAAAGCGGTAGCGGACGCGTCCGGGGCCGCGCGTCAGGCGGCGAGCGCCTGCGCGACCGTGTCGGCCATCTGCTGCGGCGTCGGCATGCGGCCAATGTCAGCGGGCGTGGCCTCGCCCTCCAGAAACCGCCAGCGCACGTTCCCGTCGCGGTCGATCAGGAAGTGCCCGACGAGGAGCGTGCCGTGGCGCTCGCGGACCGCGGTGTCCTCCGGTGTCATCTGGAAACCGTCCTGGGCGTTCAGGACGGTGGTGTCAATCCGATGCGAGACCGATGCGCGCAGAGCGGCCGGCCGTTCTCCGCCGTCGGCCCCGCGCCGGCGACCATCGTGCGATGCATGAGGCGGCGATAGCGCGCCTCGTCCCACAGTGTAGCGTCCCGATGTACTCTCGCGGCACGGGACCGCATGTCGACGACGCCATGGCCGGAACCGCCGCCGATCTCGCCCGCCCGCAAGTGGGCCATCACGTTCACGGTCATGATCGTGGCGTTCATGCAGATCCTCGACACGAGCGTCACGAACGTGATCCTCCCCCACCTCCAGGGCTCGCTGTCCGCCGGGCTCGACGAGGCGTCGTGGGTCATCACGTCGTACCTCGCCGCGAACGCCGTCGTCATCCCGGCGACCGGCTGGCTCGCCGGGCTGTTCGGGCGGAAGCGCTTCTTCCTGATCTGCGCCACCGTGTTCGTCGTCAGCTCGTTCCTCTCCGGCGCGGCGCCGGATCTCAGCACCCTCGTCGTTGCGCGCATCTTCCAGGGTCTCGGCGGCGGCCCGATCATTCCACTCTCGCAGGCGATCCTCTGGGAGATCTTCCCGTTCCACCAGCGCGGCCTCGCCATGGCCGTGTGGGGCGTCGGGTTCATCCTCGGGCCGATCCTCGGCCCGACGGTCGGCGGGTATCTCGCGGACGAGTGGTCGTGGCGCTGGATCTTCTACATCAACCTGCCGGTCGGCATCCTCGGCTTCCTCATGGCGAGCGCGTTCCTCTTCGATCCGCCCTATCTGCGTCGCGCGGCGCGCATCGACTGGTGGGGTCTCGGGCTGATGATCGCGGGCTTCGGCTGCCTGCAGCTCGTGCTCGACCGCGGCGAGCGCGAAGACTGGTTCGCGTCGCCGACGATCGTCGCGCTCAGCATCTTCGCCGTCGCGTCGCTCATCGGCTTCCTGATCCGCGAGCTCACGACGAGTGATCCGATCCTGGATCTGAGCCTCTTCACCGACCGGAACTTCGCGACCGGCGTGACGCTCATCGCCATCGTCGGGTTCGGCATGTTCTCCGGCATGCTGCTCGTCGCCGTCTTCACGCAGAAGCTGCTCGGCTACGACGCGTGGACGTCCGGCCTCGTGCTCGCGCCCGGCGGGCTCGGCAACATCTTTTCGCTGTTCGCCTCGGGCATGGTCACGCGCGTCGACCAGCGGCTGATGCTGGCGTTCGGCTGCCTGCTCAACGCCGTCAGCCTCTACATGATGACGTCACTCACGCTCGGCATGGACTACTGGGCGCTCGCGCTGCCGCGCTTCATCCAGGGCTTCGCGGTCGGCTTCATCTTCGTCCCGCTCTCGACGATGACGCTCGCCACGATCCGGCGCGACAGCCTCGTCAACGCCACCGCCATCTACGGCATGATGCGCAACGTCGGCGGCAGCATCGGCATCGCCGCGGTGACGACGCTCCTCGCGCAGCGCAGCCAGTACCACCAGGCCACGCTGGTCGGCCACGTCACCGTCTGGGACGCGGGGACGCACGAGCGCCTGACGCGATGGGCGAGCCACTTCGTCACGCAGGGCAGCGACGCGTTCACCGCGGAACGGCAGGCGATGGCGATGCTCTACCGCGAGACCGTCACGCAGGCCCAGCTGCTCGCGTACGCCGACGACTTCTGGATGCTGGCGGTGATGTTCACGGCGATGCCGCTGCTCCTGCCCTTCATGCGGCGCGTCCGCCTGGCGCCGAAGTCGACGCCGGGCGCGCAACCCGTCACCCCATCACCGGCGCCCGCGCGCGCCATGGAGGAAGGTGCCGTATGACCGCACGCTTCGTGATCGTCGCACTGCTCGCGATCCTGTTCGGCGGGTGCTATGGCGCGTTCCAGGTCGCGCCGGACAACGTCCAGTCCGCGGGCGGGCTCACCCCGAACGTCGAGGACAAGGACGCCGGGCTCGTCGCGCTCGCCTCCGGGTTCGACATCAAGAGCTACAAGGTCATCGCGGTGGAGAAGTTCCCGGTGACCGATCCGGCGATCAAGGACGACGAGGACCGCCGGAAGGCCGCGGCGATGTCCACGATCCTCCAGAACGAGCTGGTCCGTCGCCTCCGCGACACCGGTCTCTTCACGCGCGTCGTGAACCTGAGCGAGACGGAATTCCAGCCCGGCGCCGAGAAGACGCTCCGGCTCCAGGGCGTCATCACACGCCTTGGCGAGGGCTCGCAGGCCGCCCGCGCGTTCATGGGGTTGTATGGAGCGGGCGCGGCCCGTGCGCAGGCCGAGATGCGATTCGTCGACACGCAGTCGGGCACGACGCAGCTGGCGACGGCGGACCGGCGGAAAGCATCGATGGGATTCTTCGGCGGCGACACCAAGGACCACTGGAAGGAGTCCTTCGACGACATGGCGCGCGACCTCGGCAAGTTCCTCGTGCGGCTCTCGAACGGGCAGGCGCCGGGGAAATAGCTCGCGCTCGCGCGGCCGGGTCGCGCGTCAGGCCACCTGCGCCGCCGTCGGTCCGTCACCGACGAGCGTCGTGCGGCGCATGTCGCGCGGCTCGTGCGCGGGGAACGGGCGCGCGCGGTGCATCGTCTGCCGGTTGTCCCACATGACGAGATCGCCGACGGTCCACCGGTGCGCGTACACGAACTGCCGCTGCGTCGCGTGCTCGACGAGATCGCGCAGGAAGATGCGCGCCTCCGGCACGGGCCAGCCGACGATGGCGCCGGCGTGCGAGGAGAGATAGAGCGACGTCCGGCCGGTCGACGGATGCGTCCGCACGAGGCGCTGCCGCACCGGCGCGAATCGCGCGCGCTCCTCGTCGGTGAAGTCGAAGAAGCCGATCTGCTGGCGCGAGTACATCTGCGAGTGCTCGCAGATCAGATCCGCGATCTCCGCCTTCGTCGCCGCGTCGAGCGCGTCGTACGCCGCCGGCATGTGCGCGAACTCGGTGTTGCCGCCCTTCGACGGCACGCTGCGCGCGTGCAGGATCGAGTACTTCGCCGGCACCACCTTGAACGAGCTGTCGGAATGCCACAGGCGGTTGCCGATCGCGAAGAGCCGGCGGCGGTCGTCGCGCGCGAAGACCTTGTTGTCCTTGTCGAGGTTCGACACGTCCGCGAAGGTCGTGGGCAGGCGGTACTCGTCCGGCGCGCGCAGGCTCGTGCCGATCGCGTGCTCCATCTCACCGAGGCAACGCGTGTATGCGAGCTGCTGCTCGTCGTCGATGATCTGATCGTGGAAGACCAGCACCGCGTACTCGTCCATGCCGGCGTGGATCGCGGCGATCTCCTCCGGCGACAGCGGCGTCCTCAGGTCGACGCCTTCGACCTCGGCGGCGAAGCACGGACCGATCCGGCGGGTCTTGATCGACATGGGTCGCCTCTCAGTTCTTCGCGGCGAGCGCCCGGGCCCGATAGGTCGTGAGATTGCCGCCGGACTTCAGCTTCCCCGGCAGCGGATGACCGACGACGCGCTCGGCGAGCTGGCCGGCCGCGATCATCCGGTCGAGGTCGATCCCGGTCTCGACGCCCAGCTCCTGACAGAGGAACACGAGGTCTTCGGTCGTCACGTTGCCGGCGGCGCCCTTGTGGGCCGCGAAGGGGCAGCCGCCCATGCCCGCGACGGCGCTGTCGTAGGACGTCACGCCCATCTCGAGCGCCGCGACGATGTTCGCGATCGCGAGCGCGCGCGTGTCGTGCAGGTGCAGCTTGAGCGGCGCATTCGGCCAGTGGTCGCGCACGGCGCCGACGAGCCGCTTGATCTGGAGCGGATTCGCCCAGCCCATCGTGTCGGCGAGACCGATGCCGCCCAGACGTGAGCCGCACGCCTCCGCCTTCTGCTCGACCTTCTGGAGGACGGTGACGACGTGCCGCGGATCGACGTCGCCTTCGTAGTTGCAGCCGAACGCCGCCATCACACCGACGTCGATCCAGTCCATGCCGAGCTTCCGATAGCTCTCCGCCCAGCCCGGCAGCTCCTCGAGACGCTCGTCGACCGTGCGGTTGGTGTTCTTGCGCATGAAGGTGTCGCTGCCGGCCACGCCGAACATCGGCCGCAGCTGGAGCACCTCGCGATACTTCGCCGCGCGCTGGAGGCCGGCCTCGTTGAGCCAGATCGCTTCGTACGCGACGCCCGGCGCACGCGTGATGCCCGCGATCATGTCGTCGGCGTCGGCCATCTGCGGCACCCACTTCGGGCTGACGAACGACGTGAACTCGATCGTCTTCACACCGGTCTCCGACAGGGCGTCCACGAGCGCGATCTTGTCGGCCAGGCTGATCGCGACCTTTTCGAACTGAAAGCCCTCGCGTGGTCCGACTTCCTTGACGTGGATGCGAGTCGGCAGGCTCATCCGATCACCCTCCGTGACGCCAGCGCGTCGATGTCGTCCTTCGTCAGACCGAACTCCTGGAGCACCTCGCGCGTGTGCTCGCCGAGCCCGGGCGCGGCGCGGTCCAGGCGGAAGTCGTACGCGGTGCTCCTGACCGGCATCTTCGGCAGCTTCGCGACGCCGCCGCCGGGCAGCGGCGTGTCGAGGAACTGTCCGGCCGCGTTCAGGTGCGGATCGTCCACGAGCTGATCGGGCCGGCGCAGCGGCGCGAACGGCACGCGCGCCCGCTCGAGCCGCTCGGCGATCTCCGCGCTCGAATACCTGAGCATCTCTCCGGCGATGCGCGCCGGCAGCCAGCCGCGCGCCGCGACGCGCTTGCCGTTGTCGTCGAGCCGCTCGTCGGCGAGCAGATCGTCGAGCGCGAACTCCCGGCAGAACCGCTCCCAGTGGCCGTTCGAGGTGATGCCGATGAAGACCTGCTCGCCGTCCTTCGCCGTGAAGAGCTGATAGACGCCCCAGCCCATCCGCGTGCCCTGGCGCATCTCCGCCATCGGCACCGACGGCTCGCCGGTGGCGGCGAAGCTCGCGAGCCACTGCCCGACGAGGTACACGGTCGTCTCGTAGAGGCCGGCGGTGATCTTCTGGCCGACGCCGGTGCGCTCGCGCTGCTGGAGCGCCGCGAGCACGGCGATGACGCCGTACGCGGCGGCGCCGACGTCGACGACCGAGGCGCCGGCGCGCATCGGCGTGCCGCGCGGCCCGGTCATGAACGCGAGGCCGGCCGACATCTGCGCGAGCTCGTCGAGGAACGGCCGCGCCTCGTACGGCCCGGGCAGGAACCCTTTGAGCGCGAGATAGATGAGCCGCGGATTCGCGCGGGCGAGCACGTCGTAGCCGAGGCCGAGGCCCTCGACGGCGCCGTATCCGAAGTTGTCGATCACCACGTCGGAGCCCTTCGCGAGCCGCAGGAAGAGCTCGCGGCCTTCGCGCGAGCCCTTGAGGTCGATGGTGACGCTGCGCTTGTTCCGGTTCAGGAAGTGGAAGTTCGCCGAGTTGCCGGCCGGCATCCCGCGCGCCTGATCCCCTTCGCCCGGCCGCTCGACCTTGATGACGTCGCCGCCGAGATCCGCGAACAGCAAGCCGGCCGACGGCCCCGCGACGATGTGTCCGAGCTCGAGCACGCGCAGGCCCTCGAGCGGCAGCGGATTGGACATGGGACGGAGCTTACTCCTTTCGATGTGCGAGGATGCCGGCCCATGAGCAAGGCACTGACCGGCATCCGGGTCGTCGATCTCACCAACAACCAGGCGGGGCCGTCCTGCGGCCAGATGCTCGCGTGGCTGGGCGCGGACGTGATCAAGATCGAGGAGCCCGGCAAGGGCGACCCTGCCCGCCACGCGATGGCAGACCGCGCCGACGCCGACAGCCTCTTCTTCCTCGCCTTCAACGCGAACAAGCGGAGCCTCACGCTGAACCTGAAGCATCCGCGCGGCGCGGACGTCTTCCGTTCACTGCTGAAGACCGCCGACGTGCTGCTGGAAAACTTCGGGCCCGGGGTCATCGAGCGTCTCGGCTTCGGCTATCCCGCGCTCCGGCAGATCAACCCGCGTCTCGTGTACGCGACGATCAAGGGCTTCGGCTCGTACGGGCCGTATCGCGACTACAAGAGCTACGAGCCGATCGCCCAGGCGATGGGCGGCGCCATGACCGTCACCGGCGTTCCGGACGGTCCTCCGACGTATGTCTGGCCGTCGATCGGCGACTCCGGCACCGGCATGCACTGCGTGATCGGCATCCTCGCGGCGCTCATGCAGCGGCACACCACCGGCGAAGGACAGCAGGTCGAGGTGTCCATGCAGGACGCCGTGGTCAACCTGATCCGGGTGAGCCTCCGCGACCATCAGCGGCTCGGCCGGCCCATGGAGCGGACGGGCAACCAGCTCGGCGCCGGCGTGCCGGGGACCACGTATCGCTGCGCGCCCGGAGGCCCGAACGACTACGTCTTCGTCTTCGTGCAGCAGCAGATGTGGCATCCGCTGCTGCGGGCCATGGGCCGCGAGGATCTCGTCGGCGACGCCCGCTACGAGACCGCGGACGCCCGCTGGCGCCACAAGGCCGAGGTCGACGCGCTGGTGGAAGCGTGGACCTCGACCCGCGGGAAGCACGACGTCATGAAGATCCTCGCCGGCGCCGGCGTGCCGTGCGGCGCCTGTCTCGACACGGGCGAGGTCCTGAGCGACCCGCATCTGCACGCGCGCGAGATGATCGTCGACGTCGAGCATCCCGTCCGCGGCCGGTACGTGACCGTCGGCAACCCGGTCAAGCTGTCCGCGTCGCCGACGACGATCGGTCCGTCGCCGCTCCTCGGCCAGCACCGCCGCGAGATCCTGAGCGAGCTCGGCTATGGTGACGACGAGATCGCGGCGCTCGGAAAGGACGGGGCGATTTAGAATCGCACGCGATGTCTCGCCCGCGCGGAATGCTCCTCGTGGCCGGCGCCGCCACGTGCTGGAGCAGCGGCGGGCTGATCGCCCGCCTCGTGACGACCGACGCGTGGACGACGATGGCGTGGCGCTCCGCCTTCGCGGCCGCCTTTCTGATCACGGTCGTCGCCGTCATCCGCCGGCGCGGCGTCATCGCGCAGTGGCGCGGGATCGGCTGGCCGGGGGTCGGTGTCGCTGCGTGCCTCGCGACGGCCTCGACGTGCTTCATTTTCTCGATCGCGCGGACGTCCGTGGCCAACACGCTGATCCTGATGTCCATCGGTCCGTGGGTCGCCGGCATTCTCGGCTGGCTGCTGCTCGGCGAGCGCGTACGGCCGCGCACGTGGGTCACGATGGCGGTCGCCGTCGCGGGCGTCATCGTCATGGTGTCGGGCTCGTACGGCGCTGGACGACTCGCGGGCGATCTCCTGGCGATCGCGATGGCGACGGCGTTCGCGGTCGGCACGGTGCTCGTGCGCAAGCACCCCGACATTCAGATGACGCCGGCGGTGAGCCTCGCCGCGGCGCTCGCCGGCCTCGCGGTGCTGCCGATGGCGACGCCGTTCGCCGTCGTACCGCGGGATCTCGCGCTGCTCGCGCTCTTCGGCATCGGCCAGCTCGGCGCCGGCTTCCTGCTCTTCACCGCCGGCGCCCGACTGCTGCCCGTCGCGGAGACGTCGTTGATCGGCATGCTGGAGACGGTGCTCGGTCCGTTCTGGGTGTGGCTCGCGCTCGGCGAGGAGCCGGGCGCGACGTCGATCGCCGGCGGCCTCGTCATCCTCGTCGCCCTCGCCGCGCACACGCTGCTGGATCTGGCGCGACCCCGACCCTAGCGACCGATCCCGAGCAGCTCCACCTCGAAGATCAGCGTGGCGCCCGGCGGGATGACCCCGCCGGCGCCGCGATCGCCGTATCCGAGCCGCGCGGGAATGACCAGCTTGCGCTTGCCGCCGACGCGCATCGAGCCCACGCCTTCGTCCCAGCCCGCGATGACGGCGCCGCGCCCGACGGGAAACTCCAGCGGCTGGCCGCGGTCGTGGGACGAATCGAACTTCTGGCCGTTCTCGAGCCAGCCGGTGTAGTGCACGCTCACGGACTCACCCGTCTTGGGCTGCGGTCCGGTGCCGGCCACGAGATCGACGTATCCGAGCCCCGACGTGGTCTTCGTGATCTGCTCGTCCATCCTCTGTACTCCGTTACGCGTAGACGTCTTCGGTGACCTGCTCCGGTGCGGGATACGGCGCGGCCAGCGCGAACTCGACGCCTTTGTCGATTTCGGCCTTCACGTCGCCGAGGATGCGCTCGAAGACGCCGTCGTCGACGAGTTTCTGGGCGAGCAGGCGCTGTCGCAGCGTCTGCAGCGGGTCGTGCTCGCTCATCCACGTGCGCTCTTCGTCCTTCGTGCGGTACTCGCGGTTCACGTCGCCGACGTGGTGGCCGTAGTACCGGTACGTCTTGCATTCGACGAACGCCGGGCCCTCGCCGCGACGCGCGCGCTCGACGAGCCGTCGCATCGTCGCGTTCACGGCCTGCACGTCCTGGCCGTCGACGCTCTCGGCGTGAATGCCGAACGCGCGGGCGCGCGCGAGGATCTCGCCGGCGATCGTGTCGCCGCACGGCGTGTATTCGCCGTAGAGGTTGTTCTCGCAGACGTAGATGACCGGCAGCTGCCAGAGCGAGGCCATGTTCATCGCCTCGTAGAGCAGCCCCTGGCCGAGCGCGCCGTCGCCGAAGAAGCACACGGCGACCTGGTCGGTGCCGCGCATCTTCGCGGACAGCGCCGCGCCGGTGGCGATCCCGGCGGACCCGCCGACGATCGCGTTCGCGCCGAGATTGCCGGTCTCCGGATCGGCGATGTGCATCGAGCCGCCCTTGCCGCGGCAGTAGCCCGACTCCTTGCCGAGCAGCTCGGCGAACATGCGGTTGACGACCGCGCCCTTGGCGAGGCAGTGGCCATGGCCGCGATGCGTGCTCGTGATGAGATCGTCGCGGCGCAGCGCCTCGCAGACGCCGACGGCCACGGCCTCTTCGCCGACGTAGAGGTGCGCGAGACCCGGCATCTTCGCGCTCTTGTACAGCTCGTTCACCTGTTCCTCGAAGGCGCGGATCTTCGCCATCTGCCGGAACATGTGCAGGTGCTGCTCGAGCTCCATCCGCGGTTCGGTCGGCTGGGTCGTCATGCCCGCGAGGCTGCGCCGCCCCGGCCGCAGTGTCAAGATCCGCTAGCGCCTCCGAACCACGAAAATGAACGCCCGACCCGATACCGTCGTCGTCCGGCCTGGCGTGTAATGACGCGGGAGGGGCTCCGATGGACGACGCGATCACGAAATATCTCGGGCCGCTCGCCGCGCTCGCCGGCGTGTGGGAAGGCGACACGGGCGACGACGTCGCGCCGGCGGACGACCGGGGCGTCGAGACGAACCGCTTCCGCGAGCGGATCCGGTTCGAGCCGATGGGGCCCGTGAACAACCACGAGCAGGAGCTCTACGGACTCCGGTACTCGACCGTCGCGTGGCGGCTGGGCGAGCCGAACCCGTTCCACGAGGAAGCCGGCTACTGGCTCTGGGACGCCCACGAGCGGCAGGTGCTCCGGTGCTTCATCGTGCCGCGCGGCGTGGCCGTGATCGCCGGCGGCACCGTGGAGCCCGACGCGCGTGCCTTCCGGCTCGTCGCCGAGCGGGGATCCCCGACGTACGGCATCTGCTCGAACCGGTTCCTCGACCGCGAGTTCCAGACGGTCCGCTACGAGCTCGACGTCACGGTCAGCGGCGACGGCCGCTTCAGCGACGACGAGGACACGCAGATGAAGCTGCCCGGGCGCGCCGAGATCTTCCACCACCGCGACCGGAACACGCTCAGACGCGTCAGCGGCGCGTAGCCGGGCGCGTCGCGGCCGCTAACCGAGGCGTTCGACGGTGCCGCGCTCCGGCGACACGCGGACGCGGTCGCCGCTCTTCATCACCGCGAGGCCGACGAGGCCTTCGATCACCGCGGCTTCACCGCGCGGTAGAGATGGACCAGGCCGGTGAGCCCGATCATCACCGCCATGAAGTAGACGAACGGGCCGTAGAGGATGCGGAGGACGTCGGTCGCGTCCCCGTACGCCCCATGGTTCTCCTCCGATGCGGCGCACGGGGATCATTACCGCCGCGTAGTCTACCAGCGCGGCACGATGTGACATGACGGCATCGCGAGCACACTCGTCCACACGTAAACGGCCGCCATTCGGTCACTCGCGGTCTGGAGCGTCGATTGCAGCCCATCCCCCGACACGCTCATCCAGGGCACGCAGGAGGCAGCATGCGCGTTCGCGCACTCGTGTTCGGCATCGTGTTCACGCTCGCCGTGGTCCCGGCGGTCTTCGCACAGGAGCGGCCGGTCTGGTCCTTCTCCACGGCGATCGAGTACTCGAGCGGCGACTACGGCACCGGACAGGACACGGACGTGCTCTACATCCCGTTCACGGCCGGCGTGGGCTTCGATCGCCTCGGTCTCGGCGTCACCATTCCGTACATCCGCCAGTCGAGCCAGCTGGTGAACATCACCGGCGCCGGCGTGGCACCGCGGCGCGAGAAGCGCGGGCGGCGCAACGTCACGGACGACGAGCAGGGCCTGGGCGACATCCTCGCGCGCGGCTCGTATCTCGTGCTGCGTGACGAGGGCGCGCTGCCGGAAGTGCGACCATTCGCGAAGATCAAGTTCCCGACCGCGGACGAGGATCTCGGCACCGGCGAATTCGACGTCACGTTCGGCAGCGACGTGAGCAAGACGTTCGGGCCGCTGACGCCGTACGCCGCGCTGTCGTACACGTTCATCGGCGAGCCCCCCGGCGCGGACTTCGACAACACGTTCGGCTGGACGCTCGGCGCCGCGTACGCGGTGACCACGCCGTTCAGCGTATTCGCCCAGCTCGAAGGCGCGACGGCCATCGCCGCGGGCCAGGACAACCCGCTGGAGCTGCGCGTCGGCTTCGACTACGCGCTGACGAAGGTGGTGAAGGTCTCGGGCAGCATCATGCGCGGCCTCTCCGACGGCTCCGCGGACTGGGGCATCGTCGCGGGGGTCGGGCTCCGGTTCTAGCGCGTCGGTTCTAGCGCGTCGCTTGACAGTGTGATCGGCGCGGCGGTATCTGTCGCGCGCCAACGCCGCTCGACAGGAGCCGCCGATGCCGATCGCGCACGTCAACGGAGTCGACCTCTACTACGAAGTCACCGGGGAAGGCACGCCGCTCGTCTGGAGTCACGAGTTCGGCGGCGACTTTCGCTCCTGGGAGCCGCAAGTCCGGTACTTCTCGCGGCGCCATCGTGTCGTCACCTACAACCATCGCGGCTATCCGCCGTCGAGCGTGCCGAAGGCGGCGGCCGAGTATTCGCAGGACCTGCTGGTCGCGGATCTCCACCAGCTCATCAGGCACCTCGGCCTCGGGCCGATACACCTCGGGGGATGCTCGATGGGCGCGAACGTCGCGCGCGACTTCGCGCTCGCGCACCCGGACACCGTCCGCAGCCTGATCCTCGTGGGCGCCGGCGCGGGCACGGTCAATCGCGAGCAATTCCTGAACGGGCAGCGCGCGACCGCCGAGGGCCTCGGCCGCGAGGGCATCGCGTCGCTCATCCGGAACTTCGACGCGTTGCCGCAACGGGCGACGTTCAAGCGCAAGGACCCGCGCGGGTTCGGCGAGTTCCTGCGTCTGGCGACCGAGCACGACGCGCTGGCGTGCGCGCACCTGGCGCGCGAGGTCATGTCCAAGCGGAAGACCGTGACCGAGCTCGAGAGCGGGCTGCGTGCCCTTCGCGTGCCGACCCTCATCATGGTCGGCGACACGGACGCGCCGTGCGTCGAGCCGTCGCTCATGATGCGCGCGCTCATTCCGCACTCCGGTCTCCTGGTGTTGCCGGACTGCGGCCACACGCCGAACATCGAGGAGCCGGCACTTTTCAACGCGCACGCCGCCGAGTTTCTCGCCGCCGTCGAAGCGGGACGCTGGGCCGGCGCGCCGAGCTGACGCGCGCCGATGCCCTGCGCGCGCTGCGGCTACGTGCCGGCGGCGGAGTCGGACGCCTGGGATTGTCCGCGATGCGGCACGACGAACCGGCCAACCGCCAGGCCGGCGACGAAGCACCCGGCCCGGCCCCCCGCTGACGTTGCGCGTCGTCCGCCGGCGCGACGGGCAGCGCCGCGCGCTGTCCCACGCGCGGAGCAAGCACGGCGTCCTGCCGGTGTCACCGTCCGGAGCAGCGACGCGGAGATCGTCGCGGTGTACCGATGGTTTTCGTGGGGCCATCTCCTGCTCGCGATGGCAGCGTTCGCGATCGCCGCGGTCGTCTCGACCGTCACGTCCGGCATCGTCGGCGTGGCCATCGGTGCCGTGTTCGCCGCGCTCGCCATCTACGTCGGGCTCGTCACGCTCCTCAATCACTCGACGATCCGGGTCACGCGCACGTCGCTTCGCGCGCGTCACGGCCCCATCCCGGTCATCGGTCGCGATGCCCTCGACCCGCTCGGCTTCTGGCCGGACGTCCACGACGGCGACGCGCCGACGCCCCTGCTGCTGTACGTCGCCAAGGGCGCCCGGGACATGCTCGATCTCGCCGACGACGGCGACGCGCCGACCAAGGTGTACCTGAAGGCGGTGCTGCACGACGGCGCGGGTGCCGCGGACGTGCAGCTGCTGCCGTCGACCGCGCCGGGCGACGTCGAGGATTTCATCGGCTGGGAGCTCGACGCGTGGCTCCTGCGCGCGGGGCTGCCGTTCTACCGGGGCGCCGCCGAAGAGCCTCCCGCGACGTAAGGTGCTCAACGCAGGTGATAAAAACCGGACACGAGCTGAGCGACGCCGAGATCCGCCGCCGCTACGATGCGCTCGGGCACCGCGGCGGCCTCGGACCCGCCTTCGTCGAGCGCGTCCTTGCCCTCGCCGGCGATCTCAGCGGCGCGCGCGTGCTCGACGTCGGATGCGGCATGGGCGCGCTGCTCGCCGCGGTCGCCGCGCGGTGGCCGTCCGCACGCCTCCACGGCGTCGACGTGTCGACCGCCCGCGTTCGGACGACCGCCGCAACGCTTGGATCGCGGGTCGCGCTGGCGGATGCCGACGTGCAGCACGGGCTGCCGTTCGCGCGCGGCTCGTTCGACGTCGTGTTCTGCACGGAAGTGCTCGAGCACCTGAAGGCGCCGGAGCGCGGCCTCGCGGAGATCGCGCGCGTGCTCGCGCCCGACGGCGCGCTCGTGGTGACCGTTCCGAACGCCACGGGCTTCGCGCCGTTTCATCGGCTCGGAGCGCTCGTGCCGGGCCGCTGGCTCCGCGGCAAGCTGCTGCCGTACGAGCACCCGGCGAACACCGATCAGCCGATCGACACGTGCTTCACGTATCGCGAGATCCTGGCGCTCGTCGACCGCGGCGGCTTCGACGTCGTGCGGATCGCGGGATACCGCTACTTCCGGTACCTCGAAATGCTCCCGCTCTTCCGGACTCTCTATCGCCCGCTGGCACCGCTCGTCGAACGCGCGGCGCCCCGCGTCGCCGCCCAGCGGTTCGCGTACAACCTGCTGCTGCGCGGCACGCCGCGAGGAGTGCGAGCGCCGGGTGCGGTAGGATGACGGCGGCTGGCCCGCGCCGAGACCGGCACCCCGGGAGGATTCGCATGGACGTCGTCGAACCACGCCGCTTCACCGTGCCGGATTTCGCGCTCGAGAGCGGCGAGATGCTGGCGGAAGTGACGCTCGAGTACGAGACGTACGGACGCCTGTCCGCCGACGGGCGGAACGCGATCCTCGTCACGCACGGCTTCACGTCGAGCGGGCATGCGGCGGGCAAGCACACGCCGGCGGATGCCGAGGCCGGATGGTGGGACGGCCTCATCGGGCCCGGCAAGGCGATCGACACCCACCGCTACTTCGTCGTCGCGTCGAACATGCTCGGCTCCTCGTACGGCTCCACCGGACCGGCGAGTCTCGATCCCGCGACCGGTCGCCCGTATGGACCCGACTTCCCGGCGATCACGCTCGGCGACATCGTGCGGGCGCAGCGACTGCTGCTCGATCGGCTCGGCGTCACGCACCTCGTCGCGGTCGCCGGCCCGTCGTTCGGCGGGTACCAGGCGTTTCAGTGGGCGGTCACGTATCCGGCATACATGGATGGCATCGTCGCGGTCGTCACCGCACCGAAGGGCTCGGGCGGCGACGCGGCGGTCCAGGCCCTGCGCGACCGCTTCGCCACGGATCCGAACTGGAACGGGGGCTGGCACTACGATCGCGGCGGCATCCCCGTCACCATGACGGAGTACCGCGCCGAAACGCTCAGGCGCTACGGGCGCGACGAGATCCTCGCGGCCACGATGCCGGATCCGGCCGCGCGCGACGCGCGCATCCGCGAGATGGCCGAGATCTGGGCGAGCGAGTTCGATCCAAACTCGCTCATCACGCTGCGCCGGGCGGCCGTGCGGTTCGACGCGGAACGCGACGTGGCGAAGATCCGCGCGCGCGTGCTCTACGTGCTCGCGCGCACGGACAGGCTCTTCCCGCCGTCGCTCGGGCCCGGTGTGATGGCGAAGCTCGCCGGCGCCGGCGTGGATGCGGCGTACGTCGAGATCGACACGGACTTCGGCCACTCCGCCTCCGGTGTCGACTGGGCGAAGTGGGCGCCGGCGCTCCGGGATTTCCTGGCGAAGCTGGAGGCCGCATGAACATCTTCAAGGCGCTGGCGGTCCGAGATCTCGACGAAGCCACGAGGGCCATTCCCGTCATCGACTTCGGCCCCGCGCTCCGTGACGAGCCCGGCGGCCTCGACGCCGTCGCGCGCGCGGTGCGTGAGGCGGGTTAGCGGTCAGTCATTGCCCGCGCGTGGCGGAGCGGCTGACCAGAGACTGGCCGCCCGACGCCCATCGCCGCAGCGCAATGTCCCGTAAACCTCCGCCAATCCGGCCTCACGCGCCGCGGTCGGGCTGGCAGGCGGTTTGCTGACTGTTCCACGCGTGAGAGCAATGATGACCGTTGAACAGCGTCCACTCGACACGGCGGCGCGCGACGGCAGCAGCCGCCGCAAGCACGTCCTGCTCGTCGACGACAACCCGACCATCCTCGACGTCCTCGAAGAATTTCTCGGCGCCGCCTACGTCGTCGATCGAGCGCCGGACGCCCAGACGGCGCTGAAGCGCATCGGGGTGCATCGACCGGACGTCCTCCTGCTCGACGTCAACATGCCGGGCATCGACGGCCTCACGCTGCTCGAATCGATCCGCGCCCTCGGCATGACGATGCCGGCGTTCGTGATCACCGGCTACAACACCCCGCAGGCCGCGCAACGGGCGGCGCACAGCCACGCGACGTACCTCGTGAAGCCCGTCGATCTGCGGGAGCTCGATCGCCTCGTCGCGAAGTCGCTCGGCGTCACGCCCTTCCTCGGCACGTAGCTCGAACCACAAGCGGCCAGATCTTCGAGGAGCGCCACGGCTTCGCCGGGGCGCTCCGAGCGTTGGGGGGTCTGGGGGGCCATGTCGGGGCCCCCCAGTTGATGAATCCCCTAATCCGCGGTGACCCGAAGGATCTCCTCGACCGTCACCGCGCCCTCGATCACCTTCAGGAGCCCCGCTTCACGCAGGGTGCGCATGCCCTGGTCGCGGGCCACCCGTTGGATCTCGGTGGTCGGCGCGTTCGCCAGCACGAGCTCGTTCAGCTCGGGGCTGACCGGCATCGTCTCGTAGATCGCGACGCGGCCGCGCATGCCGGTGAAGTGGCACGAGGCGCAGCCCTTGCCGGCGTACACGACGACCGGTCCGAGGCCCTGCGGCACGTGCCCGTAGGCCGCGAGCGAGGTCTCGTCGATCTCGCTGGGCTCACGGCACTCGGCGCACACCGTGCGCGCCAGTCGCTGCGCGACGACCAGGCGGAGCGCGGAGGCGATGAGGAACGGCGGCAGCCCCATGTCGACCAGCCGCGCGATCGTGGCCGGGCAGCTGTTCGTGTGCAGCGTCGACATGACGAGATGGCCCGTCAGGGCCGCCCGGATCGCCATCTGCGCCGTCTCGACGTCCCGCATCTCGCCGACGAGGATGACGTCGGGATCGTGGCGCAGGAATGCCCGGAGCGCGGTGGCGAACGTGAACCCGACGTCGTCGCGGACCTGCACCTGGTTGATGCCGGCCAGGTTGTATTCGACGGGATCCTCGAGCGTCACGATGTGGACGTCCGGCGAGTTGAGCGTCTGCAGCGCGGAGTAGAGCGTCGTCGTCTTCCCGGACCCGGTCGGTCCGGTGATGAGGATCACGCCGTTCGGACTCTGCACGGCTTTCTGGAACTGCGCGAGCGACCACGCGTCGAAGCCGAGGTCGCGCGGATTCAGCTTGAGCGCGTTCCGGTCGAGCACCCGCATGCACACGCTCTCGCCGTAGATCGTCGGCAGCACCGAGACGCGGAAGTCGATCTCGCGCGACTGGTAGCGGTGCTTGATGCGGCCGTCCTGCGGCAGCCGGCGCTCCGAGATGTCGAGCCCCGCGATGATCTTGATCCGCGACACGACCGCCGGCTCGACGTGGCGCGGCGGCGCCATCGCCTCGATCAGCATGCCGTCGCAGCGGAACCGCACGCGGAGCGTCGCCTGGGTGGGATCGAGGTGCACGTCGGAGGCGCCGCGGGCGATCGCCTCGTCGAGGATCGCGTTCACCAGCCGCACGATGGGCGCCTGGTCCGCCGATGCCCGGAGGTCCTGCATCTCGAACTCGCGCCCGTTCGTCTGGCCGCGCGCCATCTCGGCCTCGGCGAGGCTCAGCACGTCGGCCAGCGTCGCGGCCGACGACTCGTACACGCGGCTGATGTGGCGGCGAATCATCGACGGACGCGCCAGCACCGGGAGCACACGCAGTCCCGTGCGGAACGACACCTCGTCCAGCGCCGAGAGATTCGTCGGATCGATCATCGCGAGCGTGACGGTCGTGGGCGTGCGCGTCACGGGAAAGATCTCGTACTTCTTCGCGAGCGCCGCCGGGACGAGCCGCAGCAGGTCGTCGGACATCTGATCCGGCACGTCGACGATGGGCAGCCTGTATTGCCGTGCCAGGACAGCCAGCAGATCGTCTTCCGCCATGAGACCGAGACGGACGATGACGTGGACCATCTTGTCTTCGGTCCGCACCTGTTCGGCGACGGCCTGGGACAGCTGCTCGGGCGTGATGTGGCGCTCGGCGATCAGCACGTCGACCAGGCGCCGGCCGAACGGCGCGAGCTCTCTGCCCGTGGTCGAGCGCCCGTCCGGTCCCGTTCGGAGCTGAGCCATGACGCGTGGGCGGGACTGCAAGCACCACACCACGGGCGATATCTCCGCAGCCCGACAGACTTTTCTGCGCCGCTCAGCCCAGGAGTCCACCAAAATCCCCTTCAAAATTGACTGCTTTATAGCCACCGATCGCGATCGCGCGGATGCCGGCTGACCAGCACCGGCCCCTTGGACCGGCACGGAAGTGGCCCTTTGCGGGTAGCGCTCGCCGCGGTACGGTGCCGGCATGGCAACGATCACCGAACACCCGTCCGTCTGCCCCCTGGACTGCCCCGATACGTGCAGCCTCGCCGTCACCGTGGAGAACGCACGCATCACGAAGATTCGCGGCTCGCGCGCCAACCCGTACACCGACGGCGTGCTGTGCGCGAAGGTCCCGGCGTACTATCCGGGCTTCGTGCACGGGCCGCGGCGGCTGCTCCACCCGCTGCGTCGCGTCGGCGCCAGGGGCGAGGGGCGGTTCGAGCGCATCGGATGGGACGAGGCGCTCGATCGCATCCACGACGCCTTCCAGGGCGCGATCCGGCAGCACGGGCCACAGTCGGTCGTGCCGCTCAACTACGCCGGCCCTCACGGCATGCTGGCGATGGCGTCGATGGATCTGAGATTCTTCCACAAGCTCGGCGCGTCGCTGCTCGACCGCCGGCCCCTCTGCGGCGGCGTGCGGACGGAGGCGTGGGTCGGCACGTATGGCGCGACGCCCGGGATCCCGCCCGAACAGATCGGCGACGCGAAGCTGATCGTCGTCTGGGGCAACAACGTGACGTGGTCGAACCTGCACCTGATGCCGCGGATCATCCGCGCGCGCAAGGCCGGCGCGAAGCTCGTCGTCATCGATCCCGTGCGCACGAAGGTCGCGGAGCAGGCCGATCTCTTCGTGCCGATCGCGCCGGGCACCGACGTCGTGCTCGCGTGGGCGATCGCGGCGGAGCTCGAGCGAACGGGCGGCATCGATCGGGCCTTCGTCGACCGGCACGTCGCCGGCTACGAGGACTTCATGGCGGAGGCGCGCCGGTGGACGCCGGCCGCAGCGGCGCGGGTCACGCGCGTGCCCGAAGCCGCGATCCGCCAGCTCGCCGAGTGGTACCGCACGATCTCGCCCGCCGCGATCAGCGTCGGCAACGGTCTCGAGCGCAATCAGAACGGCGGCAGCGGGATCCGCGCGATCTTCGCGCTGCCCGCGCTCGCGGGGAAGTGGGGCGTGCGCGGCGGCGGCTGCGTGAACGGCGCCGGCAACGCGTTCCCGAAGACGGCGGGCAAGCTCGCGCGCCTCGACTTCGTGCCGCCCGGCACGCGCACGCTCAACATCGTCGACATCGGCCGGCATCTCACCGATCCGGCGATCGAGCCGCCGATCAAGGCGCTCTTCATCTACAACCACAACCCGCTGGTCGTGCATCCGGACCAGAACCGCATGCGGCGCGGCCTGGCCCGTGACGATCTCTTCACCGTCGGGTGCGACGTGCAGATGACGGACAGCCTCGCGTACGCGGACGTCGTGCTGCCGGCGTGCAGCCACTTCGAGCACGACGACATCTTCGCGGCGTACGGCACGCACTGGCTGCAGCGCGCGGAGCCGGTGATCCCGCGCCAGGGCGAAGCGCTCCCGAACACCGAGATCTTCCGCCGGCTCGCGGCGCGCTTCGGCTTCACCGACGCGGCGTTCACGGCGACGGACGTGGAGCTGATGGACCAGGCGATCGACGGCGCGGACGTCCGGCTCGGCGGCGTCGCGCCATCGAAGATTCCGGTCGATCGCGCCATCGCGATGCGCTTCGACGGCGAGGACGCGGTGATGTTCCGCAACGTCATGCCGAAGACGCCGTCGGGGAAGGTCGAGCTCGTGTCCGGGTATCTCGGCAAGCGCTACGGCGCGCCGGTGCCGAGCTTCCGGCCGTACGAGTCGCGCTTTCCGCTCACGCTCGTCTCACCGGCGTCCGATCGGCGCGTCACGTCGACATTCGGCGGCGTCGCGGAGACCGACGACACGCCGCCGCTCGAGATGCATCCGGACGACGCGAAGGCGCGCGGCCTGACGACCGGCCAGCGCGTCCGCGTGTTCAACGACCTCGGCGACGTGCACCTGCCGCTGCTCGTGACGGAGCGGGTCGCGCCGGGCGTGATCGCGTCGCTGAAGGGCGCGTGGATGCGCACGAGCGACAACGGTCAGACGGTCTCGGCGCTCTGCCCGACGCACAAGGCGGACCTCGCCGAGGGCGCCTGCTACAACGACACGCGCGTCGAGGTCACCGGGTTGTGAGGTCGCGGGCCGCCACGGGTTCCCCGGGGCGGCTGGTGATACTCTCGGTGCGCGTTGGCCGGTGAAGACATCTACGGCAGTCCCGAGCATCAGGCGCTGCGCGCCACCGCGCGGAGGTTCGTGCAGGCCGAGCTCGCGCCCCGCGCGCGCGAGTTCGACGCGATGGGGCGGCCCGACAAGGCCATCTTCCGGCGGCTCGGCGAGCTGGGACTGCTCGGCATCCGCTACGACCCGAAATACGGCGGGCAAGGGCTCGACTACTCGTTTCACGCCGTGTTCCTCGAAGAGCTGGCGCTCTGCGACAACTCCGGCGTCGCGATGGGCATCTCGGTCCAGACCGACATGGCGACGCCGGCGCTGCACCAGTTCGGCAGCGACGAGCTGAAGGAGAAGTACCTCGTGCCGGCGATCCGCGGCGAGCACGTCGCCGCCATCGCCGTCACGGAGCCGGGCGCCGGGTCCGACGTCTCCGGCATCAAGACGCGCGCGATTCGCGACGGCGATCAGTGGGTCATCAACGGCTCCAAGATCTTCATCACGAACACCGCGAACGCGGACTGGCTCTGCCTGCTCGCGGTGACCGACCCCGCGGCCGGCTATCGCGGCTACACGCAGATCGTCGTGCCGACCGACACGCCGGGCTTCAGCTACCGGCTGCTCGACAAGATCGGCAACAAGGGCTCCGACACGGGCGTGCTCTTCTTCGACGACGTGCGGGTGCCGGTGACGAACACGATCGGCGACGCCAACCGCGGCTTCCAGCAGCAGATGGCGCAGTTCCAGGACGAGCGCATGGTGCCCGTCGTGACGGCGCCGGTCGCGGCGCGCCACCTCTGGGAGATCACGCTCGCGCACGCGCAGCAGCGCGTCGCGTTCGGCAAGCCGCTCGCGAAGATGCAGGTGAACCGGTTCAAGTTCGTGGAGATGATGATCCAGATCACCGCCGCGCAGGAGATGTCGCACCGCTGCATCCGCAAGCTCCTGGCGGGCGAGGACGTCACGCTCGACGTGTCGATGGCGAAGGTGTTCGCCGCGAACATGCGGCAGTACGTCGCGACGACGTGCGTGCAGCTCTTCGGCGGCGCGGGCTACATCTGGGAGAACCCGGCGGCGCGCGCGTTCGTCGACTCGCGGCTCTCCACCATCGGCGGCGGCGCCGACGAGGTCATGAAGGAAGTCGTCGCGAAGATCCTGAAGATCTGACCCGACGCGTGAGCCGCCGAAGCCGAGCGCCGGGCTGAAGATCGCTCCGGAATTCCGCGAGCGGATCGCGCGCTCGCCGAGACATGCCGAACGGACTCAGTGCTTTGTCTGCACTCGATGATCGAAGCCAACGGAATTCCAGAGCGATCTTCAGCCCGACACTCGGCTTCGGCGACCACCCGGGGCGCCAGGCGCGTAGTGCGGATGAAATGTCGTCACGCGAGACCGCGAGCGGGGGGCTGAGGGTCGCTCTGGAATTCCGTTGGCTCGACCCTCGCCGCGCGCCGACCATCGGGATTCCATCCGTGAGTGT
>JACPCW010000138.1 GCA_016184365.1 Candidatus Rokuibacteriota bacterium | reverse complement strand
AGCACGGACGGAGTAACGGGCAAATCATGGGTGAAGTCATCCTCGAGCCGCGCATCACGGCGACGCTCGGGTTCCAGCGCGACGACGTCGACCGTGCCAGCGTCTTCGCGGGCCGAAATGGATGGAGGTCGCGCCCGGCGGAGATCACCCTGTTCGACGCGGGAATCCCAGCGGAGTTCTTCGAGCACATCGTGGTGGATCTGCGCGTCGCTCTTGCTCGGGTGCGTCATGGCGTTCTTCTTCCGTGGCAGAGGTGCTCTGCAGCGTTCAGGTCTCCTCGATCGGCCCTGCGACCGCCATGGACGTGCGGAGCAATCGGGGTGCCCCCGCCTCACCGCGTGCACGATCCGGTCGTCGACGTCGGACCTGTCGCAGCCCGGTAATGCGACGGCAGTGGATGCGGTAGAACACCGGCACCAGCGGGCGCTGGATGCCGTGGAGGATCGTCTTCGCGTACGCAGGCTCCCACCACACGGCGTACTGTTTCAAGAGTGTGTAGGCCACGGTGTGCGCGCCCGCCCATTCGGGCGTATCGGGCAGCTCCTCGTAGTGACCGAAGACCAGGACGGTCACCCAGTGCTCCGGGCCCACCACCTCGTCCGCTTCGACGCAGACCAACGGGTTCGCGCGCATCCACTCGATCTTTTGTCCGACCGTGGAAAAGCCGTAGAGGCACTCATTGTGGTACGCGAAATAGATCGGCACGACGTACGGTTGAGTTTCGTGAGCGCACGCGAGTCTCCCGAGACGCATGCGGGCCAGCAGGTTCACACTCTCCTGCCTCGTCAGTTCCTGGATCATCATCGCGACATCGCCCCTTCCTCTTCCGATGCGAACGCGGAACACGATTGACAGGCCTCGTGTCCGCGGCGTGCATCGCCGGCGCGTCGTTCACGCCGTCGCCGAGGAATCCCACGACGTGCCCCATCTCCTCGAGCGAATGGGCTTCACCGCTCCTCGAGCAGGTCGCGAAGAACCCGCAGGACGTCGACGTAGCTGATGATGCCGACGACCGCGCGATCGTCGGCTCGGATCACCGGGATCGCGCCGATCTTGTGCTCGAGGAGGAGGTCGACGACTTCGCTCAGCTCGGCATCGACCTCGGCGGAGACAACATCGGAGCTCATGATCTCGACCACAGGTCTCACGGTCTCGCGCCTCACGGCCTCGGCGCCCTCGGCGGCGAGCATGCCAAGAACATCCAGATCCGTCAGATCGCGATCGCTGAGGATCCCGACGAGCGTCCCGCGCTCGACCACGGGGATGTGGCGGATGTCGAGCTCGCGCATGAGATCCCACGCCTCCGCGACGGTCGCCTCCGGCGTCAGCGTGGCCGGGTTCGAGGTCATGAGCTCGCCCGCGCGCATCAGCCGGTTCCTCCTTCTCATCGGGTCCAGACGCGGGCCGTTACCGTGCAACGGAGTTGCCATGCCGTGATGCACGATCTGCCGCCCAGTTAGCCGGGTCGTCGTGGGGCGGGCGTCGACTCGTGTGGGGTCGCGCGGTACCACACGGGTGTGAGCCGCCCCAGGCAGGACCGGTCACCCTCGCGGCGCGACGTCGACCCGGACGACGCCCGCCCGCGGCGTCGCCGTCCGGAACTCGATGTCGAGGAAGGCGCGAATCACGTCGGCGTTCGTCGTCGCGTGGAGCGTGAGGGGGAACGTGACGAAGCCGCCGCCACCGGCGAGCGCCAGCGGGACCAGGAACTGGTCGGCCAGGTGGCGTCCGACGGGCACGCCGGTCGCGAGATAGTCGCGCGCGTCGACGGCCGCGCGCTCGGCGACGATCTCGGCCGGCACGCCGCGCGCGCCGATCGCGCTGAAGACCTCGGTGATGCGCGCGCTCGTCACGTCCAGCGTCACCGCGTTGCCGGGGCTCGCCGAACGCTCGACCACGACGGTCTCGAGCTCGTCGGCCGGCCAGCCGAGGATGCGCTGCACCACGGCAAGCTCGCGCTCCGCGATGCGTGACGGCAGGCGCGCGACGATCGCGCGGGCGTGCCGGCGCACCACGTCCCCGCGCTCACCGACGTCGAGCGGCACCAGGCGTGACACCGGCGTGATGCGTACCGTGAATCGGCCGGCGCCCGCGGGATAGAACCCGTAACGGTCGAGTGCCGCGTCGAGCCGCGGCCCCATCCGCTCGATCATCGGAAAGAACGCGCGCGCGAGGAAGTCGAACGGCGGCGCCATCGGGTTGTGTGTCCCACCTTCGAAGGTCAGCGCGGATCCGACCGATGCGAGGAGGAGCGGCGGCAAGACCGTCTGCGCGACGAGCGTGGCACTGCCCGCGGTCCCCACGTCGAAGCGGTACTCCCCGGCGCGCACCCCGCGCGGTTGGAAGACGACGCGGCGAGAGCCGAGATCCGCACCCTCCACGTCCGCACTGCCGACGGTGGCCGCCGCGAGCAGTGCGGCGAGGTGCTGCGGGCGCAGCCCGGGATTGGGCCGCGCAGCGCGCGCGTTCAGCAGCGTGAATGCCGTGCCCGTGACGAGCGACAGCGCGAGCGCGGTCCGGAGCACTTGGCCGCCGCCCTCCCCGCGCGCGCCGTCGATCGTGATCATGGACGGCGAGGATGGCGCAGGAGCGTCGTCGGCCGGCCCTTCAGGTGCTTGAAGACCTCGATCACGTCGGTCCTCCCTTCGACCGCGTCCTCCACAGCCAGACGCAGAGCCCGACGAGGACGATGACCGCGACGACGATGACCCACTGATCACGGACCGCCTGGATCATGAGTCCACCCTCCGGTTCGGTGTCAGCGGATGGCGCCGTGCACGCGCCCCACCTTCACGGAATCGCTCACGCGACTGAGCTGCGCGGGACACCGGCTCCCGAGGCACCGCCAGTACGCTTCGCCGGCTGTCCGCTCCGTCGGGCCGCCGCACGCCGGACACCGCGCCGGAAAGCGAAACGGCGCGCGCCGCGGGCGGCCGCGCTTCGCGACCTGCACGACGTAGGGGATCACGTCGCCCGCGCGTGCGGGCAGCACGCGGTCGCCGACGCGGATGTTCTTACGATGGCGACGTCCTCGGTCAGCGACTCGTCGGCCATCAGGTCGAACTGCCGCGCGACGTCGTAGTTCTTCAGACTCTCAGCCCTTCTTGACCTTGGGCTTCTGCACGCCCCAGATGACGCGCGGCCCCTCGGCAGCCTGCGAGAGCGTGCCGCCCTTGCGAAAGCTCACGTGCGCGGTCTTCGTCCGGCGGCGTACGCGGGCGCTCGTGACGAGTTCTTCGGGTGGACGTCCCGCCTTTGGCGAACGCGTGGCGCGATCGGGGGCCGGCATGGTCTCATCTCCTGCCGTGATCGGTGCGCTATCACGGTGACGCAGAAGCATCACCGTATCCCTCGGCGCTTCAACTCCTGATCTGCGTGCATCGCGGGTGCCACACCTGCATCGCGTAGTGCCGCGATCTTCGGCGACACCGCGACGGCATCGCGGTCGCAGCGCACCACCATCGCCTCGATGACGGGGAGTTCACGCCCCAACTTCGCGCGACATCGCATCAGCGCGAGCTGCCGCAGCGTGGCGGCGTGGTCTTCCCGGCGCCGAGTGCCTGATCCGGCTCGGCGTGCCGTACGACTCGGACGCGGCCGTCGCGTGGGCGGAGCGGCTGATCACGTTCATCGCCGGCGCCGCGCGCGCGGCGTCAGGCGAGCTGGCCCGGTCACGCGGCGTCTTCCCGGGCTGGGCGCTCAGCGTGCACGCGGCCGCCGGGCTCCGGCTTCGCAACGCGACGCTGCTCTCGATCGCGCCGACGGGAACCATCGGCATCCTCGCCGTCACCACCGGAAGCATCGAGCCACTGTTCGCCGTCGCGTACCGCCGCGAGCACACGCTCGGCGGCCCGCCGCTCATCGAGGTGAACGCGATCTTTCTCCGGTCGCTGCACGAACGGCACCTCGACACCCGCCGCTTCCTCGACGCGATCCTGACCACCGGCAGTCTGCGGGAGGTTCCAGACGTGCCCGGGGATCTGGCCCGGCTCTTCGCCACCGCGACGGAGATCCCGGCGCGACGACATCTCGCCATCCAGGCCGCGTTCCAGCGCCACGTCGACAACGCCGTCGCAAAAACCATCAATCTCCCGCACGACGCCGAACCGGACGAGGTCGCGACGATCATCCTGGAGGGCTGGCGGCGCAGCCTGAAAGGCTTGACGGTCTACCGGAGCGGAACGAAGGGCGCACAGGTGCTGACACCCGGCATTGGCGACGACGCGACGGCCCGCGAACTCCTCGCTACGTGCGATCCCGACGCCGGCCGCGTGTGAAAGAAAAAAGGCGGCAGATCCGCGGACCTGCCGCCTCCCCGAGAGGAGAATGTCCGCTAGCCTGCGGCGGCCGCGGCCGGAACGGCGGGCGCCGCGGGCCGGCGGATGGTGAAGCGCGTGTCCAGCGCCGCCAGCTTCTCGGTGATGCCCGTGTACTCGAGCTCCGCCATCGGCAGCATCGCGGCGCCCACGAAGCCCTGCCGGCGGATCTCCATCGCCTTGTCGGCGACGCGCGCGCGCACGGCGTCCCAGAACGGGTGCGCGAACGCGTCCACGGGCTCCGTGAGCCGGCCGTGGTGCATCGAGAACGCCGCGGCACTCACCAGCGGCGGCCCGTCGAACCAGCTCGTCGCGGTGCCGAGCCGCACCGGCATCAGTGGCACGTGGTGCGAGCCGCGCATGCCGCCAGCGACGAAATGACCGATGGCGAACGGCGCCAGGATTTCGCCGGTCGCCGGGAAGTTCATCTGGACCCGCACGAGCATCACCGGATCGTCCTTGCCCGTGTACGTGCCGGCGATGTTGTGCAGCCGCGACGTGGCGACCGCCACCGCCTGCTCGCCCGTCGCGCGCGACCACACCGACTCCACCACGTACCGCTCGGGATCGCGCAGCAGCGCGGCGATGTCGTAGAGGTCCTCCGGGGCCACGAGCTCGATCACGCGGTCGGCGTCGGCGTGGCCGACGTCCATGATGACGAAGCGGAAGCCGCGCGCCATCTTCGGCGAGAGCAGCAGCCCGGGCGTGTTCATCGGATCGGCGAAGGCCAGGTACAGGGGCAGGTTGAACGCGCCGGGATCGGTCTTGTCCGCGGCGAAGAACACGAACGGCTCGCTCGGGCGCTCGGCGATCTCCATCTCCGCGACGGCCGGCCCCATGCCGCGCACGTTGCCGGAGAACGCGTCCTTCAAGAGATCCTGGCCCGCCCCGTAGAGTCCCTGCGCGCGCGCCACGGCGGTGCCGGCGACGAACGCGTCCCACGCGAGGCGGTGGATCGTCTCGTTGCCCTCGCCGCGCGTGTGCGCCATCACGATCGCGATGTCGTCGCCCGTGTGGCTCACGTAGCTGTCGAGCACGAGATCCCGCCCGTGTCGGCGGACGTGGTCGAGCACGCTGGCGAGCAGCCGCTCCGACGGCGCCAGGTGGCCGCCGATCGATCCGATGTCCGCCTTGATCACGCTGAGAGTGATGTTCATGGAATGTCCTCCGCTGTGGGTTTCGTCAGTTACCGGCCGCAGCGATCGCCTCACGCACGCAGTCGCGGACGCGCACGGCCTCCCGCCACGTCGCCGCGCACGGTCGCACCGCCGCTCCGATCGTCACGGTGATCGGTCCCGGCCGCGGCAGCCACGCGTCCGCCGGCAGCACCGCGCGCGTGCCGCGGATCGCGACCGGGATCACGGGCGCACCCGTCTCCACCGCCACCGTGAACGCGCCGAGACGGAACGGCAGCAGGCCGGCCGCTTCGCGGAACGTGCCCTCCGGGAAAAAGACCACGGCTTCGTCGCGCTCGAGCTCGTCCCGCACGCGCGCCGCGTCGGCCACGCTCTGCGCCAGGTCGACCCGGTCGACCGTGAGATGCCCGACACGCCGGATCACCGCGCCGACGAGCGGCACGGCAACCAGCTCCTTCTTGGCGACGAAGTGGAAGCGGCGCGGGATCGCGGCCAGGAGCACCACCGCGTCGAGGTAGCTCGCGTGGTTCGCCGCGAACACGACGCGACCGGCGCGCGGCACACGGTCGAGCCCGTCGACGCGCAGCCGGCATCCCGCGAGCGACAGCACCGTCCGGCACCAGCGCCGGACGAGCCGGTCGACCGTCCGGTCGTCTCGCGCGAGCGCGACGGCCGCGGCGAGGGGCGGCATCGTCAGCGCGAGCACCAGGCCGATCCATCCCCCCACCGCGAGCGCCGCCGCGTCGCGCGCGAGCGTCGCGCCGCGGCGGAGCAGACCGCGCGCGATGAGCGCGAGCCACTGCGCGGGCGCCGAGCGCCGGCGGCCGAGCCGGCCCGCGAGCCACGCCTCGCGCGTCGCCGCGCGTCGGATCTTGCCGCTCGGCGTCTTCAGCACCGCGCCCGGCTTTGCGATGACGAGCGTGTCGGGCGCGACGCCGGTCGTGGCGACGATGCAGTCGCGGACGGCCGCGTGCACGCGCGCGACGGCGTCGGGCGTCTCCGCGCGACTCTCGGCCACGATCACGAGTCGCTCGGTGCCGATGGCCGGATCGGCGACGCCGAACGCGGCGACGCAGCCACGGCGGACACCGGGCACGTCCGCCACCGCTTCCTCGATCGCCTGCGGGTAGAGATTGCGTCCCGCCTTGATGATGAGGTCCTTCCGCCGCCCGGTGACGTACAGCTCGCCGGCGGCCCAGTAGCCGAGGTCGCCGGAGTCCATCCACCCGTCGCGCCGGGCCTCCCGCGTGGCCCGCGGGTTGCGGAAGTAGCCGCTCGTCACCGACGGACCACGGAACTCGATCCGACCCTCGACGCGCTCGTCGACGCTGCGACCGGCGCCGTCCACGACACGCACGTCGTGGCCCGGCAGCGGCCGGCCGCACGAGACGACACGCAGCGTCTCGCCCGCGCGGGCACCGACGGGGATCGCCTGGCGCGACCGCGCGAAGACGTCCCGGTCGATGCGATCCACCCGCGGTCCGCGGCCGGGCGGTGTGTACGTGAGGCCGACCGCGGACTCGGCGAGACCGTAGACCGGCGTCATCGCCGACGGCCGGAAGCCGCACGACGCGAAGCGGCGCTCGAAGCGCTCGATGGTCTCGGCGCTGACCGCCTCGGAGCCATTGAGCGCGAGCCGCCAGGCGGAGAGATCGAGTCCCTCGACATCGGCGGCGTCGATCTTCTTCGCGCAGAGATCGAACGCGAAGTTCGGCGCGGCCGAGATCGTCCCGCGCCAGCGGTGGATCGCCTGGAGCCAGCGCACCGGCCGGCCGAGGAAGACGAACGGCGAGAGGATCACCACGGGAACGCCGTGGTAGAGCGAGCCCAGCCACGCGCCGATCAGCCCCATGTCGTGATAGAGCGGCAGCCAGCTGACGAACACGTCGCCCGCGTGCGGCCCGAGCGCGTCGCCGAGCGCACGGATGTTGGCCAGGATGTTCGCGTGCGAGAGCAGCACGCCCTTCGGATCGCCGGTGCTGCCCGAGGTGTACTGGATCAGCGCGGGTGCGGCCGCGTCGTCGCCGTGCGCTGGTGGGTGAGGCGGCGCGCCGCGCAGGCGCTCGACGTCGACGACGCCGCGCAGGCGCCGCAGGCCGGCGCCGACCGCCGCGGCAGCGCGTCGCGCCTCCCGGAACGTGATGAGCAGGCGGGCGTCGGCGTTCCGGAGGATTCCGAGCTGGCGCGTCGCGTACTCCTCCATGCGGTCCGCGCGGAACGGCGGATAGAGCGGCACCGGCACGCCGCCCGCGAGCAGCACGCCGAAGAAGACCTCGAAGAACGCGGCGCCCGTCGGCAGCATGACCGCGACGCGCTCTCCGTCCCGCACGCCGTGAACGCGCAGCGCGCCCGCGACGCGGAGGCTCGCGGCAAGCAGCGCGCCGCACGTGATGCGGCGTTCGCCCGCGTCGTCCGGCAGCACCACGTGCACGCGATCGCCGTCGCGCTCGGCATGCCACCGGAGCACGTCGACGAGCGTCCGGGCCGTGGCCGGCGCCGGCGGACCGGCGGCGAGCGGGGCGGCAACCTCCGGCGCGACTGGGAGCGGCGGCCGCGCGGCGAGCACGGCGCTCGCCAGCTCGCGCGGCGTGCCGGCCTCCGCCAGCACGTGGTCGTCGAGCGCGACCCCGAAGGCGTGCTCGAGCCGGGACAGCAGCTCGACGCGCTCGAGGCTCCCGAGGCCGAGATCACGATCGAGCGCGTCGTCCAGCGCGACACCGCCGCGCTCGGACCTCGATCCGACTTCGGTGACGAGGTGCTCGACGACGTCGAGCACCTCCTGGTCGACCGGCAGGCGGCTCGTCGTACACGTCTCAGACGGCGATCGGCCGACCGAGCTCCTTCGACAGCGCGCTCGCGACCTGCCCCATCTCGCTGCCGAGCAGCATCATGAGATCGTCCATGGCCACGATGCCGACGAGCTGGCCCTGCTTGTCCACGACGGGCAGGCGGCGCACCGCCTTCGCGCCGAACGTCCGGGCCGCATCGAAGACGCCCTGGTCCTCGGAGAGCACGGTCGGATCCGCGTGCATCACCTCGGACACGCGGGTCCTCACGGGATCCCGTTCCTCCGCCACGACGCGGATGGCGATGTCGCGGTCCGTCAGGATGCCCCTGGGAGCGCCCGCGTTGACGACGACGACGGCACCGACCTGCTTCCTCCGCATCAGGTCGGCCGCGTCCCGCACGCTGGTCGTCGGCGAAACGGTCACGACGGGCTTCGTGCAGATGTCACCGATCATGGGTGCGTACCTCCTGTGGCGAGTGTCGAACCCGGAATGGAGAAGCAAGACGTGCACCGTGCCGGCAGACCGCCGATTTCGCACGATTCCTCGATCGGAGCGGCACGCGCGCACGGGGGAACTGGGGACGCCTCGCCCCACCGCGCGTCAGCGATGCCCGAGCGGTGGCCTCCGCACCGATGACGGCTCGTCCCCGCGATCGTCCGACAGCGTCAGGCAATTGATCCGCTCGTCGCATTCATCCGCCACGTCGACCGTCGCCTGGAACACACCGAGCAGCACGGCGAACGTCAGGACGTCGAAGACGGAGCTCAGCAACCCGAACTCGACCATGAACCGGCCGATGAAGCGCATGTCCCACCGCCGCGGGCGGTCCACGAGCTCCGGATCGACGCGATCGTCGGCCAGGCCGACGGCCGGGAGATCGCTCGAGGATCCGCGCCGGCGCAACGCCGGCGACGAGGGCAACGAGAACCGGCGCGATCGCTTCGGGCGCGAGCGTGAAGTCGATGCTGCCGGCGATCATCGCGGCGTTCGGCATCGACGCGAAGCGCGCGGTCTTCGGGTCCTGCCGCCGCGCACGATGAGATGCCGGCCGGCGGGGGCCAGATACACGACCCCCATGTCGAGACGGGCGCCGTCGACGGCCTCCGTCACCCGCAGGTCGGTGTGCGGCTGCGGCAGCGCGGCGAGCGACGGGCGGGCGGCCGGGCTGCGATGCCTGACGACAAGCACGGGCGCGCGCAGTGCGCGCGGTAAGCCAGCGAACAGCGTCTCCAGCGTGGTCAGCCCGTTGGCCGAGACGCCGAGCGCGATGACGCGGTAGTCGCCGTCGCCCGTCACACCTGCCTCCTCGCGGCGAATGACGCCCGCGAACGACGCAGCAAGGACCGCACCGCGCCGACAAGTGCCTGATGTCGCACGCATCGCGCGATGCGTTGCCGCGTGTCGTGTGGCGCGAGGGCACCAATTCGGTGCGGGGCTGCCCCAGCCGCTGCGACCGGTCCGCATGCAACGCCGTGGAATCGCTTCACTTCGGCGTGGCATTCGCGATGCACGAATCCACGCGACGGAGGCGATCGCCATGCGCGTCCTGCTCGCCACCGACGGATCCCCCCAGGCGCGACTCGCCACCGAGTGGCTGCACGTCTTCCCGCTGCCGCCGGCGACCGAGATCCTCGTGGTGTCGGCCGTCGCCCCGCCGCCGCCGGTGCTCGAGGGGCCGATCCCGCCCACGGTGTTCGACACCGCCGTCGCGTATTCGCAGAAGGTCGCGGATGAGACGGTGGCGACCCTCCGGCCGCGATGGCCGGCGGCCTCGGCCCGCGTGGTCGACGGCGATCCGCGCCACGTGATCCCGGCGACCGCGGCGGAATGGAATGCCGACCTCGTCGTCGTCGGTGCCCGCGGCTTCGGCGCGCTCGCGCGCCTGCTCGTCGGCAGCGTCTCGACGTCGGTCGTTCACCATGCGCGGTGTCCGACGCTCGTCGCGCGCGGCCGGCCGCGCGAGCTGCGCGCCGCCGTCATCGCCATCGACGGCTCGCCGCAGTCCCGTGCGGCGGCCGGGTTCGTCGCGGCGCTGCCGCTCGACCCTGCGCTGACGGTGCGACTGGTCGGCGTCGTCGAGCGCCCGCGCGCGGCGGGCGCGTCGCGTGGCTTGCGCGCCATGCTCGACCAGATCGTCGAGGAACAGCGCGCCGGGCTCCTGAAGGTGCTGCACGAGGTCGCGGTCGCCTTCGAGGCGAGGACCCGGACCGTGGAGTGCGCCGTGCGCAGCGGCTCGCCGGCGCGCGAGATCCTCGCCGACGCGAAGACCGCGGACCTCGTCGTGCTCGGCGCGCGCGGGCTCGGGCCCATCGATCGCCTGCTCCTCGGCAGCGTGTCGGAGCGCGTGCTCCATCACGCGGCGTGCTCCGTGCTGGTGATGAAACAGCCCGAGCGAGCATGAGCGGTCGCGCATGACGTTCGCGCGGGCGCAGGAGCGCGGACTGCTCTGCATCTGTGGCCATGCCGAGCGGGATCACAGCGTGACGGGCCACTGCCGCGTCCCGGGCTGCCCGTGCGAGACCTTCGTCCCCGTGCCCGGAATCGCCGCACGCCCACCGAACGACACCCGGCGCGCGAGATCGTCGACCCGGGCGCCATACGAAGGAGGCGCACCATGAGGATCACGGCGATCGACGAGTTCCGGGCACGACTGGCCCGGGAACGCGAACGGCTGCTGCACGCGGTGCGGCAAACGGACGAGGAGCTCGCGGCGCTGGACGCCCGCGAGCCCGGCTCACCGCAGGAGGACGCGCCGCGCGAGATGACGACGGCGGTCCTGTCGCGCCTCGAGGGTCGCGAAAAAGTCGAGCTCGACGAGGTCGACGCGGCGCAGGCGCGGCTCGAAGCCGGCACCTTCGGGACCTGCGAGGCGTGTCATCGGCCGATCGGGCTCGCACGACTCCGCGCACGGCCGACCGCGCGGTACTGCGTCCGTTGCCAGACGCGATCCGAGCACGCCCGCCCGTAGAGGATCCGCCGCCACCGTCACGCGATACGCGGCTCCGAGGCCGGGCATTTGCCGCGATGCAGCAGGTCGCACATGAGCCGGTTCCGCTCCGCCCAGCCGGCATCGGAGATTGCCAGATGCGGCTCGCAGATTCCGTCGCGCGCGGCGAGCACGGCGCCGCAGATGGCGCAGAGCGCGAAGGGCGCCGTGACGCGTGGCATCGCCGCGGGCGCCGTCGTCATGCCGTCCGCACCTCGCCGCGCGGGCCGCGCTCGCGCGGCGCGTTCAGACGCGCGAGCACGGCGCCCACGCGTTCCGGTGTGCCGCAGTCCGTCCAGTCGACGCCGGTGACCGGCAGCACGGCGAGATTCGCCGGCGCCGCGGCGAGCACGGCATCCGAGAAGCTCGTGTCCTCGAGCCCGGCGTAGACGCGCTCGGCCACGGGCGCCTCGTCGCGTGCGCTCAGCGGCCGGGCGAGCGGAGCGAACGCGTCGGACAGCGCCGGCATCCAGCGCCGGAACAGCGCGAGCAGCGCGGGCACCGTCGCGACGGTGACCAGCGAGTTCCACAAGCAGCCGCGCCGCCAGAGCGTGCGCGCATCGGCTCCGGACGGCTTCTCCCAGAATCGGCGGACCCGGCGAAGGTCCGTCCCGGGCACCGGATCGCCGGCCTCGATCCAACCGTAGTCGCGTTCGGGCGTCGTCGCCTCGATGCCGAGCAGCACGACGAGGTCGCGCCGCCGCTTCACGGCGATGCCGGCGCGCCGCACGTGCTCCATCAATCGCCGATCGTTTCCGACGTGATGATCGGACGGCGTGACGACGACCGTGGCCGCCGGTGCCGTGCGCGCGGCGCGCAGCGTGCCATACAGGATCGCGGCCGCGGTGCCGCGGTTCGCCGGTTGCGTGACGAGACAGCCCGCGGGGACGTCACGCACGAGCGGCGCATAGAACGGCTCGTGCGGGCGGGTCACGACGAGGAGCGTCCGGGCCGGGTCCACGAATATCGCCGTCCGGCGGCGCGTCTGGTCGAGCAGCGTCGCATCGCCGACGACGCGACAGAACTGCTTCGGGCGCTCGTCGCCGGCGAGCAGTCGCGTCAGGGGTCGCAGGCGCGAGCCTTCGCCGCCGGCGAGCACGATGGCCCACGGGTGCCGGCTGCCGGACGAGGACGTCATCGCGCGCATGGAAAGGCAAAGGACCTGCCACGCGGCGGTTCGCCGTAATCCCGCAACTTCGCGTTCTTCGGAGAAGCGCGCCGAGTCGTGCGTGCGGCGCGCCCGCCCCACCGTGGGACGCGACGCGGGCACGCGAGCGGCGCGATTGTGACGTTCGACGCACGTCTCCCCGCCGTTTGTGGCATCCCGCACCGCTGGCACCGCCCTTGCGCAAGAACGCGTGACGCCCCAGGAGGCAACCATGACAGCCATTCGCCGGATCGTGTTCGCGTCCGATTTTTCCTCCGCGTCGCGCGCAGCCTTTCGAACCGCGGTCGACATGGCGCGCACGTGGCGCGCGCAGCTCGTCGTGATCCACGTGCTGGCGCCGCTCGCGCCGACGTTTCTCGCCGAAGGCGCGTACGTCCCGCCGAAGACGTGGGAGCAGATGGAGACCGCGACGCGCAACGCCGCGCGGAAGCACCTGGACGCGCTGGTCCGCAGGGCGCGCGCGGGTGGCGTCCGCGCAACGGCCGTGATCGGCGAAGGTCCCGCCGCCGAGCGGATCGTCGCGATGGCGAAGCGGCAGCGCGCCGGACTGCTCGTTCTCGGCACGCACGGTCGGACCGGTCTGGCGCGCGCGTTCCTCGGCAGCGTCGCGGGCCGCGTGGTCGCCATGGCCTCGTGCCCCGTGCTCACGGTCCGCGGTCGCTAGGGCTTGCGGCGGCCGCGCCCCACGTGGGGCTTCGCGAGCCCGTCGGACGCGCGGCGCCGCAGCATTCAAGTCCTCGCATTTCGAGCATTTAGCGCAATCCGGGCCGTGGCACTCCCTTTGCCCCAGAGCCCCGGGGGCAGATGGCGCGAATGGAGGACGGCATGGAACGACCGGAGCGTGAGGTGATCGTGCTCCGCGACACGGGGCGACGCTGGTGGATCGCGGGGGTCGCGCTGCTCGTGCTGGTGTTCATGAGCGCGGGGGCGATGGCGGCGCTGCGCGAGATGCGGCCGACGCTCGATCCGGCGCGCTTCGTCGGCAAGGCGGCGGTCACGCATCGGATCGCGCGCGAGATCCCCGCGGTGCTCGACCAGCTCTACTGCTACTGCGAGTGCGACAAGAGCGTCGGCCACAAGAGCCTGCTGTCCTGCTACACGGACGGCCACGCGGCCACCTGAAACATCTGCATGGACGAGGCGCTGGATGCGTCTCAGTGGACGAAGGCCGGCAAGAGCGTGACCGAGATCCGCAAGGCCATCGACCGGAAGTACGGCCGGTGACCGGAGCCCGCTCCCGACGCGCGTTCGCCTGCGCCCTGCTCCTGTTCACGATCGCGGCGCCGGCGTGGGCGCTCGCGCATGGCGACGCGCACAGCGCGCCGAAGCCCGCGGCAGCTGGCGCGTCGGTGGCGGCGGCGGGATACGACGTCTCGCTGCTGAGCGATCCGTCGCCGCTCGCAGCAGGACGCGAAGGGCGCGTGATCGTGAAGATCGTCACCGCCGGCACGGAGACACCCGTCGCGGGCGGCACCGTCCGCATCGGCGTCGGCGCCGACGGTCACGTGCACGATCTCGCCGCCGCGCCCGAAGTCACGTGGGCGGGCAGCTACACCGCGCCGTTCACGCCGACCGGCCGCGGCCTGCATCACGTGCGCGTCGAAGTCGACGCGCTCGACGGTCGGCGCTTCGATCCGCCGCTGGCGTTCGAGTTCCGCGTCGACGTCGGCGGCGCGCCCGGCCTCGGCTGGCCGGCGTGGACGGCCATCGCGCTCTCGACGCTCATCGGCGCCGGCTTCGTGTACGGCACCGTCGTGCGCGCGCGCACGACGCGCGTCGGCGCGATGGACCTGCTCGCCATCCCGGCGGTGCGCACGCTCCTGACGTCGCGGCGACTTCAGACCGGCGTGCAGATCGCGATGCTCGCGCTCACCGTCGCCATCGTCGTCATCGCCTTCGTCGACGTCCAGGACGGCGGCCGCAACCTCGCGACGAAGCTCACGTGGACGCTCTGGTGGCCCGGCATCATCTTCACGTTCGTGCTCGCCGGCCGCGTGTGGTGCGTCGCGTGCCCGTTCGGCGCGATGAACGAATGGACCGCGCGCGCGCGCGGCGCCGCGGGCCGGCTGCCCCGGATCTTCCGGAACGTCTGGTGGGCGACGGCGGCGTTCGTCGTGCTCACGTGGGCCGACGAGCAGCTCGGCGTCGTCCGCTCGCCGATCGTGACCGCGTGGATCGTCATCGCCGTCGCCGCGGCCGCCATCGGCATCGGCCTCTTCTACGAGCGGCGCAGCTTCTGCCGGCATCTCTGCCCGATCGGCGGACTGATCGGCATCTATTCGATGACGGCGCCGGTCGAGCTCCGGGTGCGTGACCACGCGGTGTGCGGCTCGCACGCCGAGAAGTCGTGCTATCGCGGCAGCGCGAGCAACGACGGCTGCCCGATGTTCGAGTTCCCCGCGACGCTCGACCGCAACAACTACTGCACGCTCTGCGGCGACTGCGTCCGCGGCTGCGAGCACGACAACCTCGCGCTGCGCCTGCGCGCGTTCGGCAAGGACCTCTGGGCGACGTCGCGGCGCACGCTCGACGAGTCGTACCTGGCCGTGGCGCTCGTCGGCCTCACGATGTTCGTGACCGCCGGGATGCTGAGCGCGTGGCCCGACTGGATCTCGGCCGCCGCGCGATGGCTGCCGGGCTTCGTGCGCCAGAGCCTGAAGCCGGTGACGTATCTGTCGCTCGTCGAGACCGGTTTGCTCGTCGCGACCGCGCTGATCGCCGGTCCGGTGCTGGTGCTCGGCGCCAGTCTCATCGCCCGGCGGCTCGCGGGCGCCGCGGCGCCCGGCACGATCCGGACGTTCACGGTCTTCGGCTACATGTTCGTGCCCGTCGGGCTCGCCATGCATCTCGCGCACAACCTCGCGCACCTCCTGCTCGAGGGCGGCGGTCTCCTCCCCGTCGTGCAGCGCGCGGTGACGCGGTTCACGCCGTGGAGTCTCGGCGAGCCCGACTGGCACGTTCTGCCGATCGCGCCGGAGCCGGTCGTCGCGTTTCTCCAGGTCGCGATCGTCGTCGGCTTCTTCGCGCTCTCGCTCGTCGTCGGGCACCGGCTCGCGCTCCGGACGTACCCGGACGCGCGCGCGGCAGGCCGGGCCCTCGTTCCCTACGCCGCGCTCTCGTTGCTCTTCACCGTCGCGGGCATCGTGCTGCTGTCGCAGCCGATGGGCGCGCGTCACGGCATGTGACCCCGAAGCCGCGCCGGCGGGGACGTGAGTCCGGCGCGAGAAAAAGGGAGACGCAGATGACACGGTCGTGGATGGGAACTCTGATGGCGGTGCTGGTGATCACCGGGATGGTGATCGGCCTCACCGCGCCGCCGGCGGCAGCGCAGGCGAAGAACGTGCTCGTGGCGAAGAAGGTCGCGGCGGCACCGGCCGTCGACGGCACGCTCGACGCCGCCTGGAAGGGCGCGCCGGCGACGACGGTGAAAGTCGTCGGCGGGAAGAACCTGCCCGGCGGCTCGACCGAGGTGACGATGCGCGCCCTCTACGCGGCTGACACCGCCTATTTCATGTACACGTACAAGGACGCGACGGAGAGCCTCAAGCGCTACCCGTGGGTGAAGCAGGCCAACGGCTCGTGGGCCAAGATGAAGGACCCCGACGACAAGGGCGGGGACAACAGCAAGTACTACGAGGACAAGTTCGGCGTGTTCTGGAACATCAGCACCCCGGCGTTCGAGACGCGCGGCTGCATGGCCGCCTGCCACACGGGCGAAGGCAAGCCGTTCGGCAACAAGTACACGGCGAACCCCGGCGAGAAGATCGACATGTGGCACGTGAAGAGCGTGCGCGGCGCCGTGAACATGGGCCAGACGGACGACCAGTACGTCGACCACACGCGCTACGACAAGGACAAGAGCCCGAACGCCGGACGCAAGGGCGATCCCGGCGGCGTGGGCTACAAGAACAACGAGACCGCCGACAAGAAGATGCCGGCGTTCGCGCTCAAGGGCAACAAGCCGGGCCCGCCGTACTGGATCGTCGACAGCGAGAAGGAACCGTTCGACGACAGCAAGTACAAGCCGGGCGACGAGGTGCCGAGCATCATCGTGAGCCCGTACGCCGGTGACCGCGGCGATCTTCCGACGACGATGAAGTGGAAGGACGGCGCGTGGACGATCGTGATCTCGCGGAAGCTCGTGACCGGCAGCGAGTTCGACGTGCAGTTCGACGATCTCAAGAAGCAGTACGCCTTCGGCGTGGCTGTCTTCGACAACGCCCAGGTGAGGCACGCGTACGCGACCAGCGTGCTGAAGCTGGTCTTCGAGTAAATCGGCGCGGGTGCGCGCCGTCGCCGGCCGCCTGGCCGGCGGCGGCGCGGCGCCTGCGGGTCATGACCCTTGGGGCCCGGCGTTTCGGGTCCAGCGACTCATTGCGGGCGAAGCGCTCGAATACACTAATCGGAGCGAGACGCACTTGGTCTGGGGGGCGAGGTGGCAATGAGAACAGGGCGCGGATCCCGATGGATCGTGACGGCGTACGTCACGCTGGCGATGCTGGCGGCGACGGCCGTCATCGCCGGCGCGCAGCCGCTGTTCTCCGACGCGCAGGACCCGACACTCGGCGCGCGCGTCTTCGACGAGAAAGGCTGCGTCCGCTGCCACGCGACGAACGGGGATGCGGCACCAGGCGCCGCCGTCGCCGGCGCGCCGAACCTCGCGCACGTGTCGCGCCCGCGGACGTTCTTCGATCTGGCGGCGGCCCTCTGGAATCACGCGCCACGGATGTCGGCGCGCATGCGCGAGCTCGGCATCAGCCGGCCGCGCCTCGAGGTCAAGGAGGCGAGCGACCTCGCCGGCTACCTCTACACCCTCGACTACTTCGAGCGGCGAGGCCGGCCCGAGATCGGGCGGCGCCTCTTCACGGAGAAGCGCTGCGTGCAGTGTCACAGCGTGGCCGGCGGCGGCGGCAAGGTCGGCCCGCGGCTCGATCAGATGAAGGTGGTCGCCTCGCCGATCGCGCTCGCCGCCATCATGTGGAACCACGGCCCGCAGATGGGGGCGATGATGAGCGCGCTCGGCGTGGACCGCCCCACCTTCAAGGCCGGCGAGCTCATCGATCTCATCGCCTACCTGAACCAGGCGTCGCCGAAGCCCGCGCGCGGATATCTCTACGTGCTGCCGGGCCGGGCCGACGCCGGGCTGCGCGCCTTCACCGAGCGTCGCTGCATCCAGTGCCACTCGATCGGCACGCCAGGACCGGCGGGCACCATCGACCTCGTCGAGCGCGCGGGCCGCAAGAGCCTCACCGACTTCGTCGCCGCGATGTGGAACAAGGCGCCGGTGATGCGCGACACGGCGGCGCGGCGCGGCATCGCGCTGCCGACCGTCACCGCCGAGGAGATGGCCGACATCGTCGCCCTCCTCTACTCGTCGCAGTACTTCGCGCGCGCCGGGGATCCGAACAAGGGCGTGGCGGCCGCGACGTCGAAAGGCTGCTTCGGCTGCCACGCGCTCCACGGCGAGCGCGGCAAGAGCGCGAGCGACCTCGCCGTCGCGAAATCGATCGACACGCCACCGGGCGTGCTCGCCGCGCTCTGGAATCACGCGTTCATCGACGAGGCGGCGCCGCCGGACGAGCGCCGCACGCTGCGCCGGATGTCGGGCGCCGAGGTCGCCGATCTCGTCGCGTATCTGCGGTCGCTGCGGCGGGGCCGGTGATGGCGCCGCGGCACTGGCGCGTCGCCGTCACGATCGTCGTCGCACTCGCCGCGCTGACGCCGCGCGCCGCGCGGGCGGACGGACACGACACGCAGGGCCGCCGCGTCTTCGAAGCGAAGCGCTGCGGGCAATGCCACGTCCCCGGTGGGCGCGAGAGCGGGATGCCGGCGCTCGAGGAGCTGCGCCGGCCGCAGGGCGCGTGGCACCTCGCCGGCCGGTTGTGGAATCACGGCCCGGCCATGTTCACGGCCCTCTCGAGCCAGGCCGTGCCGTGGCCGGCGTTCACGATCGAGGAGATGACCGTCCTGATGGTCTATCTCGGCGTGAACCCGGCCGCCGACCCGGCGCCCGACCCGCAGCGCGGGCTCGCGGCGCTCGTGCAGAAGGGCTGTCTGAAATGCCACGCGCTCGGCGGCGAGGGCGCGCGCATCGCGCCCGCGCTCGAATCGCGCGCGGACGCGTTCACGTCGCCGGCCGTCTGGGCCGCGCGCATCTGGCGCCACACACCGGCGATGGCGGCGGCGGCGATGGCGCACGGCATCAACTATCCGCGATTCACGGGTCACGAGATGGCGCAGCTGGTCGCGTATCTCAAGAGCCGCACCGGCGCGCCACCGGCGCGCTGAGACAGGAGGCAGTGATGCGGATGACACGATGCGCGGCGCTCGCGGTCGTCGGACTCGCGTGCGCCGTCGGGAAGATGGGCGAAGGCCAGTCCTGCGCCACCTGCCACAAGGGCATGTAGCCGGAGCACGACGCTCCGCCATGATCCGTCTCGTTCTGCTGCTCGCGTTCCTCTCCCTGCCCGGGCTCGCCCGTGCCGAGGCGCCTGAGTCCGAGGAGTGTCTCGCCTGTCACTCCGACAAGGATCTGAAGCGCGTGCTCGAGCGGTCAACGCACGCGGGGCTCGCGTGCGCCACCTGCCACGTCGGCGTGACGGCGCCGCACGACGAGAAGCCGCCACCGGTCGCGTGCACGAACTGCCACGCCGATCAGAAGCAGGCGCTGGCCGGCGGCGCGCATGGCAGGCGCGTCGCCGGGAAAGCGGCGCCGCCGGCATGCGCGACGTGCCACGGCACGCACGACGTGAAGAAAGCGACGGCGATGTCGCTGGACACCTGCACGACGTGCCACGCCGCGCCGCTGACGGCCTGGAAGGGCAGCGTGCACGGCCGCGCCGTGCGCGGCGGCGACGCGGACGCGGCCACGTGCCGGTCGTGCCACGGCTCCACGCACACGGTGCTGCCGAAGAGCGACCCGAAATCGCCGACGTATCACCTGAACCTGCCGCGCACGTGCGCCACGTGTCACGCGAACCCCGAGCTGGCCAAGAAACACGGCATCGCCGCCGGCGACGTCTACAAGCTGTTCATGGATTCGATCCACGGCCGCGCCATCTCGCGGAGCGGTCTGCTCGTCGCCGCGAACTGCTCCGACTGTCACGGCGCGCACGACATCCAGCCGAACGACGCGCCGGCGTCGCGCGTGCATCCGGCCAACGTGCCGAAGACGTGCGGCACCTGTCACGCCGGCGTGGAGGCGGCGTATCGCGAGTCCGTGCACGGCAAGGCCCGCGCCGCCGGCCATCGCGGCGCGCCGGTCTGCAACGACTGCCACAGCGCGCACCAGATCCAGCGGACGGCGGGCACGCCGTGGCAGCTCGACGTGATCAAGGAGTGCGGCACGTGCCACCAGGAGTCGCTGCGCACGTACCGCGACACCTTCCACGGCAAGGTGACGCGGCTCGGCGGCGCGCGCGTCGCGAAGTGCGCGGACTGCCACGGCGCGCACGACATCCGCGCGACGGAGGACCCGAAGTCGAAGGTGTCGGCGGCGAACATCGTCACGACGTGCCGGCAGTGCCATCCGAACGCGAACCAGGCGTTCACGGAATTCCAGCCGCACGCGGACCCGCACGACCGCGCGCGGTACCCGAAGCTCTACTGGTCGTACGTGCTGATGACGACGCTGCTGCTCGGCACGTTCACGTTCTTCGGACTCCACACGCTGCTCTGGCTGCCGCGGTCGCTCGTCGACCGGTTCCGGCGCCGGCGGGACGAGGCATGAGCGCCTGGTACTTCCGCTTCAACCTCTATCACCGGATCCTCCACGGGATGGTCATCGTGAGCTTTCTCGGGCTCGCCGTCACCGGCCTGCCGCTCAAGTACGCGCACACCGGGTGGGGACAGACGCTGTCCGCCGTGGTCGGCGGCCCGTTCGTCGCGGGCTACCTGCACCGCGTCTTCGCGATCGTGACGTTCACGTACTTCGCGCTCCACCTCGGCTACGTCGCGCGCCTCGTGCTGCGCCGCGAGCGCGGGCTCTTCTGGGGGCCGGGCTCGATGGTGCCGCAGCCGCACGACGCGGTGCAGCTCTACCAGCACGTGCGCTACTTCCTCGGCCTCGGGCCGCGGCCGCGGTTCGGCCGCTTCACCTACTGGGAGAAGTTCGACTACTGGGCGGTGTTCTGGGGCGTGTCGATCATCGGCGGGTCGGGCCTGATGCTGTGGTTCCCGACGTTCTTCTCGCAGTTCCTGCCGGGCTGGGTGTTCAACGTCGCGATCATCATCCACAGCGACGAAGCGCTGCTCGCGACCGGCTTCATCTTCACGATCCACTTCTTCAACGGGAACCTCCGGCCGGAGAAGTTCCCGATGGATCCCGTGATCTTCACGGGCCGTGTCGAGGAGGACGAGTTCCGGCGCGACCACCCCGAGGAGTACGAGCGTCTCCGCGCGGAGGACCGTCTCGACGCGCGGCGCGCGGACCCCCCGCCACTCTGGATGCGCAACCTCGCCCGCGTCATCGGGTTCACCGGCCTCACCGTCGGCCTCGTGCTCGTGGGTCTCATCATCATGACGGTGATCTCATGAGCGACCGCGAGACCGACCCGACACGAACCGCGGCGCCGCGCCGCCGCCGGCGGCTGAGCCTCACGGTCGTGCTGATCGTGCTCGGCGGCCTGCTCGTCGTCGGCGGCGTCGCCGGCGCCGGCATGTGGCATTTCTCGACGAGCCCGCTGCTCTGCAACTCGTGCCACATCATGAAGCCGTACGTCGAGGCCTGGAAGACGTCGAGCCACAAGGACGTCACGTGCGTGCAGTGCCACTACCCGCCGGGATTCCGCGACACGATCTGGGTGAAGTACCAGGCGATCACCCAGGTGGCGAAGTGGGCGACGCAGACCTACAGCTCGAAGCCGTTCGCGGAGGTCGAGGACGCGAGCTGTCTCCGCAGCGGCTGCCACGACCGGCGACTCCTCCAGGGCAAGGTGACGTACAAGCGCGGCATCATCTTCGACCACGCGCCGCATCTCGAAGAGCCGCGCCGCGGGCGGCAGCTCCGGTGCACGAGCTGCCACAGCCAGATCGTCGTCGGCACGCACATCCAGGTGACGGAGACGAGCTGCTTCCTCTGCCACTTCAAGGGCATGAAGACGGCGCGGGAGATCACGCCCGTCGCGACCTGCACGGGCTGTCACACGGCGCCGAAGGGCGACATCGAGGTCGCCGGCCGCACGTTCAATCACGAGCAGATGCTTCAGCGCGGGGTGTCGTGCGACAAGTGCCACCTGAACGTCGTCGAAGGCGACGGGGCGGCCCCGCGCGAGCGCTGCTTCAGCTGCCACAACGAGCCGGAGAAGCTCCAGAAATACACCGACGGGGCGTTCCTGCACGAGTTCCACGTGACCGGCAAGAACATCGAGTGCTCGCGCTGTCACACGGACATCCAGCATCGTCTGCCGCCGCGCATGCAACCACCGAGCGTCGACGCGCCCGGCGCGCCCCCGGCCGGACGGGCGGGACGGTCATGACGCGCGTGGCCGTCGCGCTGCTGCTCGCCCTGACGGCGTGGGTCGCGCCCGCGATCGCCTCGTCGCCGGCCGGCTCACCCGCGTCGCCGGGCACGCCGCGCCTGCATCCGCCGGCCGCGCCGCCGGCGGGCGTCGCGACGCCGCCCGCGTCGCCCGAGCTCGATTGCAAGGCGTGCCACCAGCGGGAGCACAACGGCGTGATCCGCATGTATCTCGGCACCGGCGGGCGCAGTGCGCCGCACGTCCCGAGCCACATGGCCGAGCTGCGTGTCGAGTGCGTCGCCTGCCACGTCGTGCCGAAGGAGGTGCCCGGCGCAGCCGCAATCGTCGGGCAGACGTTCAGGGTCGGCGAGCAGGCCTGTCTCGGCTGCCACGGGCCGAAGTACAAGGGGATGCTCGACCGCTGGGTCACGACGCTCAAGTCCATGCGCGGGATCGTCGACAAGAAGCTCGCCGGCGCGCGCGCCACCGTGGCGGCCGCCGATCGGAAGCATCCGAAGCTCGCCCGGGCGAAGAAGCTCCTCGACGACGCGGAGTACAACGTGCGCTTCGTCGCGCTCGGACGCGGCGCGCACAACGTCTTCTACGCCGCCGATCTCCTGAAGCTCGCCAACGGCTGGGTCGACGAGATCGGCGTCCTGTTGGGCACGCCCGCGCCGAAGGTGAACGACGCGCTCGTCCGCGGCGGGTACTGCGGCGTGATGTGTCACGAGCAGGCCGGCGTCAAGCTGCCGGCGACCGTCACGTTCGGCAAGCAGCGCATCCCGCACGCGCGCCACGTCACCGAGCTCGGCGCGACGTGCACCGTGTGCCACTCGGCGGACAAGCACAAGGCGGTGACGGCGAAGCCGGCGGACTGCGCGACGTGTCACCACAGCCCGGTCAACGAGCGGTGCGAGGGCTGCCACAAGGCGCAGAGCGCGTTCTATCGCGGCACGGTCGAGACGACGCTGGTCCGGGTCGAGCCGAACGTGATGGTGAACGCCGTCGGCTGCGTCGGCTGCCACGACCTCGCGAAGAAGCACACGCGGGTGGCGGTGAACGAGAAGTGCATCGGGTGCCACGAGAAGAGCTACGAGAACTTCACGACGGAGTGGACGGCCGGCATGGACGCCGACGTCAGGAAGACGGCGGACGCGATCGCGAAGGCCGGCGCCGCCGTCACGAAGGTGCGCCGCGCCGGGAAGAAGACGCCCGAGGCGGACGCGCTGCTGCGCGACGCGCGCGACGCGCTCACGCTCGTCCGTCGCGCCCGCGGCGCGCACAACCCGCCGGCGGCCGAAGCGTTGCTGTCCGCCGCGCGCGACAAGGCCGCGGCGGCGCAGTCCCAGGTCACCGGCGCGCGCTGAGCCGGGCGCCGCTGACCCGGCGCGGGTGCGCGCTTCCCCGCGCGACACGGCCGACCCGTGCACGAGAGGCTTCGATGCATCACGCGACGTGATGCGCACGCGCCAGGGCGGCGTGGCGGCCGGTTTGCACCCTCCGTACCGTTTCCATGACGCTTCGGCTCAAGATGGTCCTGGGCATCGCCGCGGTCGTGCTCGTCGTCGTCGTCGCGTACGCGGCCGTCATGCTCAAGATCCAGGCCGATCACCTCCGGGACGTGGGGCGCCGCGAGGCCGAGCTGATCGCCGGCGTGACCGAGCGCGCCGTCGTTCGGACGATGACGGAAGGCAAGCGCGACCTCCAGGCGATCCTCGAGGAGATCGGCACGCTCCCGCCGGGCGTCGGGATCCGGATCGCCAATGCCGACGGCTCCGTCTTTCGCTCGAGCCGGTGGAACCTGGCGGAGCGCACCGTCGAGGTCTCGCGGGCGATCCCGAACCGCGCCGCCTGCCATGCCTGCCACGGGCGCGACCGCACGACGCTCGGGTCCATCGCGGTCCGGCTCTTCGTTCCCCAGGTCGACGCGCGCCTGGCCGAGCAATGGCGGGGCATCGCGCTTCCCGCCGTCACCGCGCTCGTCGTCGCCGGCGGATTGATCGGCGTGTACTTCACGCTCGTCGTGGGCCGGCGGATCGACGCGCTCTCCGACGGAATGCGCCGGGTCGAGAGGGGCGACCTCGCCGCGAGCGTTCCCGAGGACGATCGCGACGAGCTGGGGCGACTCGGGAAGAGCTTCAACCTCATGGTCGCTCGCCTGGCCGACGCGCAACACCGGCTCGAGGACCGCCACGCGGCGGAGATCCGGCGCGCCGAGCATCTCGCCGCGCTCGGGAAGCTGGCGGCGGGCGTCGCCCACGAGATCAACAATCCCCTGGCCGGGATGCAGAGCTGCGTGAGGACGCTGCAGCGAGGCCCCAGGGACGAGCGGCAACGGGCCCAGTATCTCGAGCTGCTCCGCGACGGGCTCGGCCGGATCGGGCGCATCGTGGGACAGCTCCTGAACTTCGCCCGCGAGAGCCCGCCGCAGCTCGTCCCGGCCGACGTCTCCGCCGTCGTCGGTCGATCGCTCGCGCTCGTCGAGCACGAGATGGCGGCGCGGAACGTCTGCTGCTCGGTGTCGCCGGGCGTCGGAGTTCCCGCGGTCCTCGCCGATCTGCGGCAGCTCGAGCAGGTCTTCCTGAACATCCTGATGAATGCCCTCGAGGCCATGCCTCACGGCGGGACCATGGCGGTCGCGACCGAGCTCACACGCCGCGGCGCGGAGCGGTTCGTGGAGGTTCGCGTCACCGACAGCGGCGCCGGGATCGCTCCGGAGCACGTGCCGCGCGTGTTCGATCCCTTCTTCACCACCCGGGAGGTCGGCAAGGGCACCGGGCTCGGGCTGTCGGTGAGCTACGGCATCGTGAAGGCGCACGGCGGCCTGATCGATGTCGAGAGCGAGGTCGGCCGCGGGAGCACCTTCACCGTGGCCCTGCCGGCCGGCGAGTAGGAAGCGAGCGATGCCTCCCCGGGTGCTCCTGGTGGACGACGAGCCGATCTTCCGGGTCACGCTCGCCGACGACCTCGCCGGCGAAGGCTACGAGGTGACGCCGGCCGCCGACGGAGGCGAAGGGCTCGCCCTCATCGAGGCGCAGCGCTTCGACGTCGCACTCCTCGACCTGAAGCTTCCCGGCGCGGACGGGCTCACCCTCCTCCGGAGCTTCAGAGCCGCCAACCCGTCGGGGATCGCCGTCGTGATGACCGGCTACGGGACCATCCCGTCGGCGGTGGCGGCGATGAAGGCCGGGGCCGCCGACTACCTCGCGAAGCCGTTCCCGATCGACGACCTGCTCGTGCTCCTCCGCGGGCTGCTGGCGCGGCATGCGCCGGAGCCGGCGGACGCCGGCATCCGCACGTTCGGCGATCTCGTCTACGCGAGCGCGAAGATGGGCGCGGTCTGCGATCTCATCGCCACCGTCGCGGACAGCGATGCCACCGTCTCGATCCAGGGCGAGACGGGGACCGGCAAGGAGCTGGTCGCCCGCGCGATCCACCAGGCGAGCGCGCGCCGGACGTCCCCGCTCGTCAGCGTCGCGTGCGCGGCCATCCCCGAGTCCCTGCTCGAGGCCGAGCTGTTCGGCCACGACCGCGGAGCGTTCACCGGCGCCTTCCGGGAGCGAAAGGGGCGGTTCGAGCTCGCGCACCGGGGCACGCTCTTCCTCGACGAGGTCGCCGACATGGGCGCGGCCGTGCAGGCCAAGCTCCTGCGGGTCCTCCAGGAGAAGGCGTTCGAGCGCATCGGCGGCACGCGGACGATCAAGACCGACGTCCGGCTGATCTCCGCCACGCGCAAGCGCCTCGAGGACGAGGTGCTGGGCGGGCGGCTCCGCGAGGATCTCTTCTATCGCCTCAAGGTGATCACGATCACGATCCCGCCGCTCAGGGAGCGGCCGGACGACATCCGGCCGCTCGCCGAGCACTTCCTGGACAGGTACTGCCGTCGCGCCGGCAAGGCCCGAAAGGGCCTGAGCGCCGAGGCGTGCCATCGACTCCTCACGTACGCGTGGCCGGGCAACGTGCGCGAGCTCGAGGCGAGCGTCCAGCGGGCCGTGACGCTGACGAAGAACGCCACGCTCGAGGCCCCGGACTTCGTGCTCGGCGACACGCGCACCCCGTCGGATGCGCCCGGACAGGCCCCGGGCTCCCTCATCGACGCCGTTCACGAGGCCGAGCGACGCTATCTCTCCACCGTGCTCGAGAGCGTCGGCGGGCGGCGTGCCCGCGCGGCGGAGATCCTCGGACTCAGCCGCAAGACGCTCTGGAAGAAGCTGAAGGCCCTGGGACTGGAGTAGC
>JACPCW010000137.1 GCA_016184365.1 Candidatus Rokuibacteriota bacterium | reverse complement strand
GCGCTTCCGCAAGGTTCTGGCCAAGGCCGAACGCCGCCACGAGCGCGAGCTCCGGCAAATCACCAAGGCCAGACCCGAAGTCAACGTCGTTCGGCTGACCCTTCGGCCGAACCGCGCCGCGAACGCCTCCTAGGGCCCACCGGGCCCCCCGGCGCGCCGCAGATTCGGTACAGCCGTACCGCGTCTGGTGATCGCTTTTCCCGGCCAGATGTCGTTCCGGCACGCTCATATCGGGCAAATACCTGAATTCTCATGCCGGTATGGTTGCTGCTAGCAGATCTCTGCTCAACGGGCGGGCATCCCGGGCTGGCCGGGAGCGTGGTATGCGAGAGGCGTCGATGGATCAGCGGCAACGTGAGATGTGTTCGGAATGCGGCAAGGTGTTCGTACGGGACGATTCGGTCGAGTCGCTCGGGGGCCGGCTCGTCCACACGCGCTGCCTCCCCCGCACCCCCCGCTTTGCCGAGGACCCGGAGCCGGCGCCCGACCCGGAGCCCGAAGAGCCCACCCCGGCCTGATCGCCCCTACGTCCGCGCACGCTGAGGCGCGCGCACCCGCTTCATCGTCGGATAGCCGTGCATGCCGTTCGAGACGAACGTGCACGCGTTCGTCCGCAACGGGTCGCCGGCCACGGCGATCATGAGATCGCCGGCGCGCGCCACGATCGGCACGAGGCGCTCCGGATCGTCCGACTCTCCGTAGATCGCCGGCATCTCGCCGCGCTTCACGAGATCGATCAGTCGCGGCCGTCCGGGCACGATGTTCGTCCACTCGCCGACGTACCGCTCGATCCGCTGCGCGGGCAGGCGTGCGCGCGTATGGAGCGCGCGCCTGACGGCGGCCTTGTCGTAGCCGGCGCGCGCGAGCGTCTCGGCGAGGATCGGCGTCAGGATCAGCAGCGGCCGCAGCGATCCGCCCCACGACACCGCGAACACGAATTCCCAGCCGACGTGCTTCACGAGCCCGTCCGCGAGGTAATCGAGCAACCGCTCGGGGTCGGCGGCGAACGCGCTGCCGATCGTCGCGGCCGTCGTGTAGCGACCGACCGTCACGGCGCTCTCGTCGCGCGAGAGCCCGGCGTCTTCGGCGACCGATGGCCAGCCGAGACGCGCGAGCGCGTCGCCATCCTCGGCCAGCACCACGCGCCACGTCGTGCCGAACGTGCCCTTGTCCGTGCGTCCCGGCAGGAGACCGGCGACGTTGCGCTGGTAGAGCCGGCAGAAGCGGCCGGCGGTGGTGTTCGCCTGGAAGCCGTCGCGCAGAGCGCCGACACCGGTGTTGAAGCCGAGCATCGCGACCAGCGGGCCGCTCAGGATGACGAGGGTCTCGGCGGCCGTCGTGTCGCCGGAATGCTCGATGAGGAAGCCGGGGTCGGCGAGCGCTTCGGCGATCGCGAGCAGCACCGGCAAGTACGCCGGCCGGCAGCCCGCCATCACGCCGTTGACGGCCACGTTCCAGACGGTGGCTTCGCGGCGGTCCGGCAGCAGGACGCCGAGGCGCTCGTCCGGCGCGCGATCCGTCATGGCGAGGAAGGCCTGCACGCGGTCCATCGTCGGCGGAACGATCGGGAGGCCGTCGCTCCACTCGCGGTCGACGAAGACGCGGTTCACGTCGTCGAGCGATCCGGTGAACACGATGTCGCGCGCGCCGGGCTCGGCGACGTCCGCGATCGCGGCCGGCGTCCGCGTGAGATTGTCGACGACGCCGTCGATGGTGACGGCGACGACGTTGCGCTCGAGCTCGTCGGCGCTCTGCGCGTCGACGTGGCCCGTGAGGCGCGCGAGCGGCAGATCCGGCAGCCCGAGCCCCGCCGCGGTGGACGTGGCCTGGCCGAGGAAGCCTTCGCAGACGAGCGATGAGCTCGGCACGCCCGCACGCTCGGCCACCGCGCTCGCCCGCACCACGGCGGGCGTGCAGCCGCCTCAGCAGCCGACGGCGGAGACGACGGCGTCGACGCCGTGACGCTGCAGCCGTTCCGGCAGCGCGGCGATCGTGCGGTGTTCGTCGCCGCCGTAGATCGCGCCGAAGTCGTCCCACCGCACGAACCGGATGCCGGGGAAGCGACGCCCGAGCTCACGCTCGACGATCGGAAAGATCTCGTCGCCGCGGAACACGTAATCCCACAGCAGGCCGATCGTCTTGCCGTCGAGCGTGCCCAGGCGCGGCGCGAGCGTCGCGCGTTCGGCGAGCCGACGTCCTCGCGGCCACACCACCGAATACACGCCCTCGCTCATACCGGCTCCTCCTGGCCGCCCATCGTACACTCGCCGCATGCAGCCCCTCGCGGCGTTCGGCCTCTGGCGCTTCGTCGAAGAGCACCGCCATGCGTTCGAGCCGCCGGTCGGGAACAAGGTGATCTGGGAAGACTCGCAGTTCACCGCGATGATCGTTCGCGGACCGAACGCGCGGCGTGATTTCCACGTCGATCCGTCCGACGAGATCTTCTACATGCTCCGCGGCGACATGGTGCTCGAGTACATGCAGGACGGGCGCCGCGTGCACCAGACGATCCGCGAAGGCGAGCTCATGCTCGTGCCCGCGCTCACGCCGCACTCGCCGCATCGTCCCGCGGACACGTGGGGCCTCGTCGTCGAGATCAAGCGCAAGCCGCACGAGACGGAGACGCTCCGCTGGTACTGCGACGCGTGCGATGCGCTCCTGCACGACGTGACGATGCACGTGGCCGACATCGAAACCGAGCTGCGCCACGCCATCGAAGCGTTCGACGCGAGCCTCGAGCTCCGCACCTGTCGCCACTGCGGCCACGTGCAGGATCATTCTGCTGGGGGCCCCGACATGGCCCCCAGACCCCCGACGCTCGGAGCGCCCCGCGGAACCCGTGGCGCTCCTCGACCACCGGCGCCATGACCGCGGGTGCGCGGCGAGCCGGATTCGCATAAACTCCGCCCCCATGGACCTCTACCAGGCGATGCGATCCACGTTCGCGGCGCGCGATTTCACGGACGACCCGCTTCCCGACGACACGCTCGCGCGCATCCTCGACGCCGCGCGCTTCGCGCCGAGCGGTGGCAACCGGCAAGGCTGGAAAGTGATCGTCGTGCGCGCGCAGGCCACGAAGGACGCGCTCGCGGACCTCACCGCGCCCGCCGCCAAGCGGTACACGGCGCAGCAGCAGGCCGGCGAGAACCCGTGGAACACGATCGATCCGCCCGGCGTCGACGCTGCCACCATCGAGCGCACGGCGCCGCCGGCGCGACTGACCGACCCGCATCGCCGCGCACCCGTCGTGCTCGTCGTGTGCGTGGATCTCAAGGTCGTGGCGTCGACCGATCAACTGCTTCCGCGGGTCGGGATCGTGAGCGGCGCGTCGATCTATCCGTTCGCGTGGAACGTGCTGCTCGCGGCACGACAGGAAGGATTCGGCGGCACGATCACCACGCTCGCGGTGGCCGAAGAGCCCCGGATCCAGGCGCTGCTCGGTCTGCCGAAGCACGTCGCGGTCGCCGCCGTCATGCCGCTCGGCCGGCCGACGAAGATGCTGACGAAGCTCAAGCGAACGCCGGTGTCGGACTTCGCCATGCGCGAGCGGTGGGGCGGCCAGCCGTTCGGCGGCTGACGTCGCGGCTTTGTAGAAATTTCGACGGCAACCCTTACACGCCGGCCTGCAGAAACATCGCCGGCGTGAGGGTCGCCTCGGTATAGCCTTTGCTCCATCGCGACAGCGATGGCGCGTCTTTCCGCTCTGGTGCTGCTCCTGGCGTTCGCCGCGAGCGCCGTCGCGGACCCCATCGCCGTTCGGATCGCGGAGTCCCCGCTTCGCGCCTCACCGGTGTTGCGCACGCCGAGCGGCCAGCACCTCGCCGACGGCGACTTCATCCAGACGCTCGACGGCGACCTCGTCGACAGCCGTCTGACCTTTCGGTTCGCCGACGGCTCGCTTCACGACGAGCAGTCGGTGTTCTCGCAGCGCGGCGCCCTGCGGCTGCTGCGGCACCGGCTGCTGCAGACCGGCCCGTCCTTCCCGCTGAACATCCGCGCGTCGCTCGAACGGGAGGGCGAGCGGTACGAGGTGCGCTACCGCGACGCGGACGAGCATCGATGGCGCCGGACGAGCGGGCGCTTCGCGCTGCCGCCCGACGTCTACAACGGCATGGTGCCGGCGCTGATCCGCCAGCTCGCGCCCGCCGTGGGCGGGCACTTCCACGTGATCGCGTTCACGCCGCACCCGCGGCTCGTGCAGGTGCACGTGACATCGGTGCGTGATGACGAGGTCGTCGCGCGCGGCCGCCTCGTGAGCGCCACGCGTTTCCAGCTGAAGCCGGAGGTCGGCGGCCTCGCCTCCCTGTTCGCCGCCGACCTCCCGCCCGTTCTCTGCTGGGTCTCGCGCGGCGACACGCCGCGCTTCGCCGGATTCCAGGGCCCGCTGTACTACACGGGCCCGGTCTGGCGCATCGAAGAGCGCTGAGCGTCAGCGGCTGACGCGGCAGTCCACGCCCGCCGGCAGCGCGTAGTTCTTGAGCTGATACGTCGACGCGAAATCGTCCTCCCAGGCGGCGAGCCGGATCTCTCCGAGCGCGCGCTCGCCGTCGAATCCGAGCACGCGCGCACGCCGGGCGATCCCCGACACGCCCACGCGTCCGTTGAGGTACTCGATCGCCACCGGCGTCGGGATGAACGCCGCGATCGTCTCGTGGACCGGGCGGCCGTTCACGGCGCCGTCCTGCTTCAGCCACTCGACGATGATCGTGAAGCCGGCGACCTCGCTGTCTTCGAGCATCGCGCGGCTTCGCGCCATGCGCCGGATGAGATGCCCGACGTAGCGCGAGAACATCGCGGACGCCCGTTCCTCCGGCGACAGGCGCGCGAATGTCGGCGACGGCTCCTGCTCGACGAAGACGCGCACCGACAGATAGCGATCGTCGGCGGTCGCGTGCTTCGGACGGAAGAAGCCGAGGCTGTGGCGCTGCACCTCGAGCCACGGCAGGCAGTGGTAGAGCGTCGCGCCGAGCTCGGACAGCGCGCCGGAATGCGCCGCGGCGAGCCGTTTGGCCTTCGCGGACGAGTACTGGTCCGACGGAAGCACGAGGTCGGGTCCCGCGAATGCGGGGCGTGACGTCGTCAGCAACAGCATGGCGAGCAGCGGGAGCGTCCAGCGAAGCAGCGTCATCTGCCGTTTCCTCGTCGTGATCCGTGACGCCGGGAACCAGATTCCCGTGGTGCACAGGCGACCGCGGTCGCGGCAGGTGCCTCGTGTGCAACACGGGGACCAGAGCGCCGAGGTGCGACGTGACGCGGAGATACGCGACGCGACCGCCGCGTCCAGTGACGTTCCTCGTCGGCCGGCGTGCCATGGCGTCAGTCACTGGCATCGCGGTTGCCGTCACTGCGGATCCCGGAGGTGTCGTGATGCTTGGCTTCGCGATTGGCGCTCTCGCAGGATCCTTGCGCTCCGGAATCGCGCGGTGGACAGTCTCGGGACGCTCGGCGACCGCGCGAACACGGCGCTCGATCGGGCGCGGGCGTCGATCGACAGCACGGTGCGCGCGAGTCAGGAACGGCTGCGCGCGACGGGCACCACGGAGACCTCGGGCGGCGGGTTCGGTCAAGGCACACCCGAATCGGATCGCGGCTACGGCAATCGTCCGGGCGGGCCGGCGCAGCGGCCGGGCCCGAGCGGCCCGGGCACGCAGCGCCCGAGCGGCATGTAGCGCAAACCGTTCTCGCGATCGAGCGCGCTGCGGTCGGGGGCCGTGTCGGCACCCGACGTGCCCGTGAAACCAATCGTGGATTCGAGGAGCGCCACGGCTTCGCCGGGGCGCTCCGAGCCACCAATGGGGGGCTTGGGGGGCGCCCGGAGCCCCCCATCTATTCAATCCCGCCGGCCGGCCACGACGCGCACCGCGCGCGGCGCGGCCAGCCAGATCGCGACGGCCGACAGCACGCTGACGCCGATCGCGATGACGAAGGCGACCGTGTATTCGCCGGTCGCATCGTGCACGACGCCCGTGAGCCACGGGCCGACCGCGCCGCCGCCGATCGCCGCCAGCATGAGCGTGCCGAACACGCTGCCGTAGTGCCGGCCCTGGAAGATCTCGGCGGGAATCGCGCCGATCACCGACGTGAGCCCGTATCCGAGCATGCCCTGCGCGATCACCATGATCGCGAGCAGCGCCGGCGTCGGTGCATGCCGCATCGCGAGCAGCGCGACGCCGCACACGACGAACCCGAAGCTCCCCACCGTCCAGACCCACTCGCGTCCGATCCGGTCGGAGAGATGCCCGAGCGCGATCTGGCCGGGCACCGCGACGAGACTGACGAACCCGAGCGCCCACGCCGCGTCGGTGGCGCTCCAGCCGATCTCGACGAGGTACTTCGTCTGATGGACCTGGACGGCGTACCACGAGAAGAGACCGCCGAAGTATCCGACGGCGATCCACCAGAAGCGTGCCGTGCGCATTGCGCGCGCGAGCGTCCAGTCCACGGCGGCCCACGCCGCATCGACGACGACGATCGCGTGACCGGCAGCGCCGTCGGCGCGCACCGCGCCGCCATCGGGCTCGAGGCCGAGATCTTCCGGATGGCGGCGCAGCAGGAGGTTGATCGGCGCGAGCACGGCGAGCGTGACGACGCCGAGCGTGAAGCACGCGGTCCGCCACCCGGCGCCGGTGATGAGGCTCTGGAACCACGGGAGCACGACGATGGATCCGACGCCGACGCCCGAAAACGCGATGCTCATCGCCAGGCCGCGGCGGCGCACGAACCAGTTCGGAAGGAAGAGCGCGTGGCCGGTGTAGCCGAGGATGTTGCCGCCACCGACCACGAGCACGCCGAGCGCGGCGTAGAGCTGCCACGGCGCGCGCACGAGCGGCGCCAGCATCAACCCGGCGGCGACGACGAGCACGCCCATCTCCATCACGAACCGCGGGCCGCGGCGGTCCATCAGCCGGCCGAGCAGCGGGCTCAGGAGGGCGGAGACGAGGAAGCCGAACGAGAAGGCGCCGGCCGTGACGCCGCGCTCCCATCCGAACTCGTCGAGGATCGGCGGAAACAACAGCGAGAAGGCCGTGCGCGCGTTGACGCTGATGCCCATCGTGACGAACGCGACGGCCACGATGACCCAGCCGTAATAGATGGACGGCCGCGGCAGCATCTCCTCCGTCCAGCCGGAGACGTGCGGCGTCATCAGCACGTTCGGCAGCTCGTGGAACGGCTCGCGCGCCGGCCGCGTCGGGCCGGCGGTCGTCGGATAGCGGTACCACACGTCGAGCGCGGCCGCTGCGCTTTGCGCGCTCAATGACCTCCGACGTCAAGTACTCGAGAGGCGCCTTTCTCGCGACGTGTTGCAATCTCTTCATCGCGCCACGCTGAGCTCGTGCGCTCGTTAAGCGTCAGACTCTCGGTGGTCTTGCACGCCGCGTTCATGATCCACCCCGAGTACTCGCGGCACGAGTTCGCGCGGCTCGCGGACTACGTGGCCGCCATGCCGGCGGCCGAGTTCAGCTTCACGGTCTGCACGCCGTCGCCGGGCACGGCCGACTATGACGCGATCCGGTCGCGCATGTGGATCGACAACCCGTACGACTTCCACGACTGCGCGCACCCGCTCGTGCCGACGGCGCTGCCGCTGCGCGAGTTCGCCGACCGGCTGGCGCGGCAGCTCGCGGCCGGCGAGCGGACGGACCTGCGTGGCCTCGGTGCCGGCGCTCGCGACGTCGAAGCGGTCACCCGCCATCGCCCGCAAGAAGCCTTCGGCCATCTGGCTCCGCGCGGAGTTGTGGGTGCGGGCGACCTGTGAAGGAGCTCGCGCGTGACCGCGAGCTCGTCGGCGCCCTGACGATGGAGAACGTGGGTGAGTTTCGACCTGCGCGCCGCCAGAGGAACCTTCCTTGCAGCTCTGCAGCAGGTAGCGTGTCGCCCCGCTCAAAACGCTCGCAGGGGCAATCGGGGACGGTGCACCGCCCTCGGTCCATGTGGGCTCGCTCGGGATGACCGCAGAGGCAGTTCATGGCACGCCGTTGGTGTCAGCGGGCGCCACCGTCCTGGCATCCGTGGTCATGACGTCCTCGACGATCATCGCCGACCTCAGCCTGTGCTCGATTTCTGCGCGCCCCGCACGTAGTCGCGCTTGGCGCGCTCGAGCTCCTCGATGATCTCACGGCGCTCGGCGAGGAGGCGCCTCGCTTCCTGAGCGCGTGTGAAGAAGTACGCCAACCCGAACGCCAACGGGACGCCGAACAATGCGGCGCCCGCGTCCGCCACCACGAACTTCCAGAACGGGACGTGCGGGCGAGCTTCTCGGGGAGATCGAGCAGCGCGTTCCGCGCTTCGGAGATCGTCAGCTGGGTCATCCGGCTCCTCGGCGAGTCTCCGCGCGCCGGCGCTCCTCCTGCAGCCGGTAGCCCGCCTTCACGCGGTCCCACGTGGTACCGCCCACGCCCGTCTCCCGGAGGCGATACTTCTGTACCTTGCTGCTCGGCGTCTTCGGCAGCTCCGGGACGACCTCGACGTACCGCGGCACCGCGAAGTGCGGCAGCCGCTCCTCGCACCAGCCGAGGAAGCCCTCGAGCGCGACCGAGGCGCCAGAGCGCAGCACGAGGCAGACCTTGATCTCGTCCTCGCCGCCGGCGAACTCGGATGGCACGGCGACCGCCGCGCACTCCGCCACGGCCGGGTGGCCGCCGATCACCGTCTCGACGTCGAAGGAGGAGATGTTCACCGCACGCCGCCGGATCACGTCGCGCATCCGATCGACGAAGTAGTAGTAGCCGTCGGCGTCGCGCCGCAGCCCGTCGCCGGTGTGGTACCAGAGGTTGCGCAGCGCCGGGAGCGTCCGCTCCGGCATCTCCCAGTAGCCCTGGCTGAACGCCCACGGCGCCTTCGGTCGCACGAGCAGCTCGCCGACCTCACCCGGGGGCCGCTCCTCGTCCGTCTCGGGATTGGCAATGCGAAGGTCGAACCACTCGCCCACGGCGACGCCGCACGAGCCGGGGCGCGGGGCGTCCCACGGCATCATCGTCACGATGCCGATCTCGGTCATGCCGTAGTACTCGAGGACGCGCTCGAGGCCGAAGCGCTCGCGGAAGGCCTCGGCGATCGCCGCGGGCGCCGGCTGCCCCAGCACGAGCCGCAGCCGGTGGTCGCGGTCGCCGGGTCCCGGCGGCTGCCGGAAGAGAAAGTCCATCATGACGCCGAGGAGATTCGTGACGGTCGCGCCGGTGGCGCGCGCGCGGGCGAGCCATTCCGACGCGCTGAAGCGCGGCAGGAGCACGGCGCGCGCGCCCGCGACGAGCGCCGGATAGACCTGCATGAGCGGCGCGTTGGCGTGATAGAGGGGCGTCGTGACCAGGTAGACGTCGTCCGCGGTGAGCCGCGTCAGGTTCACGCACGACTCGGCGGCCAGGTGACACTGCGCATTCGGCATCATGACGCCCTTGGCGGGACCGGTCGTGCCGGACGTGTAGAAGATCGCGCAGAGATCGCGAGGCGAGAGCGGCACCTCCGGGGGATCTTCCCGCGACGTCTCCAGCTCCCTCCCGTCCACGGTCCGGACGCGCGCGAAACCAGGTCCCTCGGCGACAGCGGTCTCGGCGCCGTCGAGGACCACGAGCGTCTCGAGGCCGGCGAGCCGTTCCTCGCTCGCCCGCACGACGTCCAGGAACTCGCGGGCCACCACCATGACCCGTCCGCCGGAGTTGTTCACGACGTGCTCGAGGAAGTAGCCCTTGTAGGCGTTGTTGACGGACACCTCGATGGCGCCGATGCGGTTGGCCGCCCACCACACGAGGAGGAACTCGATCGAGGTCGGCAGCATGACGAGCACGCGGTCGCCGGGCCCGACGCCGAGCGCGCGCAGCCCGTGCGCGAGCCGGTTCACGCGGCGGTCGACCTCGCCGTACGTGAGCGGCGCGTCCGTCGCGTACTGGAGGAACGGCCGGTCCGGCGCCTGCCGCGCCCGATGCGCGAGGATGCCCGAGAAGACCCAGTCGCGGCGGTCGGGGAACGCGAGACGGAGCAGCGGGTACACGACGGCGCTCACGGAGCCGGCTCCACGCTCACGCGATCCCCGCCCGCGCTCGGCTCGTTCCGGAGCGCCGCCTGTCCTCGTGGGGCCATGGCCTCCCAAAGATAGCGCGCTCCGCCGGCGCCGACCCGTCCGCTTCACCGCGGACCCTCGCTCGTCCGGCTGACGTCGAGGAGATGAATCGGCTACCATGAAATCCTGTCGATGATGGACAGGATTTCATGGACATTCCCACGTTACAGACGCTCGAGGCGCACCCCAAGGTCGGCGCCTCGTTCGAAGGGTTCGCATTGCAGGAGGTCGTGCGCGCGCTCGGCGCGCGCACCGACCAGTGCTACTTCTGGGCCACCCACCAGGGCGCCGAGCTGGACCTGCTCGTGGCGCGCGGGAGCCGCCGTCGTGGATTCGAGTTCAAGCGGACCGATGCGCCGAGCGTCACGAAGTCGATGCGCATTGCGATCGAGGATCTCGGCCTGGAGGCGATCGACGTGGTCCATGCGGGTACCGACACGTACCCCCTCGGGGACCGCGCACTGGCGATCGGTCGCGTCACGAGCGACCTGACTGAGGCGCGCGCGAGGTCGAGGTGATCGTCACGGACCCCCGTTCTCGAGCTTTTCCAACCAGTACGTCATGCCCATGCCGCCGTACATCGCCGTCGCGGTAGTCAGGTGCTCCTGCGCCTGCTCGGGATTACCCATTCGCCGGTAGAGCCTGCCGAGGCCGAGGTGACAGTGGGCCACGAGCGGGCGCATCTCGAGCTCGGAGGCCAAGCTCATTGCGGCACCGTAGTGCGCCGCGGCCGTCGCCCACGTCGGGGCGGCCATGATGCGCGGCGATCTCGGCCAGGAGGCGGAGGGCCCACGCCTCGTTCACCGCGCCCGCGAGCCAGCACCACGGCGCGGTCGGCGCAGGCCCGGGCGTTCTCGACCTGGTCCGCGAGCAGATACGCCTCACCGAGCTGCTCGACGCTAAGCGAGTGGTAAACCCCAATCCCTGCGCGTTCATAGGCGGTCAGGGCCTGCTGCAGGCAGGAGAACACCCTCCGCAATGCGTCCCGACCACGCGTATACGTGCCCCAGAGAAGCCATGGCGATCGGAGTGTAAGTCGTGATGTTCGACTCGCGGCACTGAGCGACCGCGCGTTCGACCAGACGGGCGGCCTGGCTCAGTTCCCCCCTCACGCTCTTGAGGTACGCGAGATCGACACATCCCACGACGTCGCTGAAGGCGTGATCGAGCGCATCGGCGATCCGGATCGCCTCTTGTCCGTGAGCGTCTCCCTCGTCGAATACGCCGCGTTCGGCGAGGGCTGGCCGCGTGGTATCACCGCGCCGCGGGTTCTACGTGATCGTGCCGCCAGAGTATCGGGTCGCCGGCTCCCTTCCGGCCGCCTGGTTCATTCGCGATCTGATGGAGTGCCTCGCGCGCCCCTACTACGTGGGCCTCCTCACCGCCGCCTCGCTCCACGGGGCGGCCCATCAGGCACCGCAAGAGTTCCAGGTCGTCACCGATCGTCCCCTCGGGGTGATCGAGATCGGCCGCGTCCGAATCCGCTTCGTCAAGAAGGCGCGCCTGTCGCGCACTGCCACGATCGGCGTCAAGACCCCGACGGGGGAGATGCGAGTCTCGACTCCGGAGGCCACCGCCCTCGACCTCGTGCGGTACCCTGAGCATTGCGGCGGTCTCTCGAACGTCGCCACGATCCTCCGGGAACTGGCCGAGCGCCTCGACGGTGGTGAGCTCGTGCGGGTCGCCGAGGTGGACGGCGAGGTCGCGTATGCCCAGCGGCTCGGGTACCTGCTCGATCGGGCGGGGCGCCCGGAGATCGCACGCGCCCTGGCGGAATGGGTCGATGCCCGCGCGCCCCGTGCGACTCCGCTCTCGCCCGGCGCACCGATCACGGGGACGGAGCGCGATGGGCGCTGGCGCGTCGCCGTGAACGAGGAGGTCGATCTCGAGGTTAGGGCTAACCTCGTAGGCCGAGGGCGACGACAGATGGATCAGGTTCGGGACCGGCTGAGGCGGCTCCGCGACGAAGCGCGCGCCCTTGCGGATGCGCCGTCTCTTAGCCTTGACTCCGTCAGCGACTGGCGCCGGCGGGCATCCGCAGCGATCGAGGAGATCTACGGGGCCGATTCTGAAGCGGCTCGGGATTTCGCAAAGATCAAGTTCGATGAAATCCCACTGCCAGCCGCCGATAAGGCTCTTCGCCGGGGACTCTATGAAGCGGCGGATCTGCTTTCTTCGCTGACCCTATGACCTCGCATCAGAATCAACGTGTCCGTACCGAAACTCTTGCCCCTCGCCGACTAGGTTTTGTTTCGGCAGGGAAACTCGTTTCCTCTCATCCGCGACGACCTTCCCAATCATGTGCGTTTCGAACCGATGCGCCGCGAATGTCTCCTCGACGGCGCGGAGCACCTTAACGGCATCGGGCACGATCAAGCAGAACCCGATCCCCATGTTGAAAACCCGGTACATCTCAGGTTCGGGAACACGCCCGAGACCCTGGATGAGCCTGAAGATCGGCTGCGGCTCGGGCAGAGTGTCGAGCCTGAATCCAACCGCCGCCTTGATACGAGGTAAGTTGAGAAAGCCGTCGCTGGTGATGTTGACCAACGCCCGAACAGGCACACGCTGCTTTTTCAGAAGATCCATCACCGGACGAACGTAGATGTCGGTCGGCCGGAGGAGTTCGTCGCCAACCGTGCAGCTAAGCTCCGTCATGAACTGATCGACCTTGAGTCCGCCGACCTCGAACAGAGCCTTCCGGGCCAGGGTCAGTCCGTTGCTGTGGACACCGCTGCTGCGTACGCCGACAATGACGTCTCCGGGCGACACATCCTCGCCAAGGATGATTTGGTCGAGTGGCACGATCGCGGCGCACATGCCTACGAGATCGAGGCCGCTGCCCGGCCGCGGCCCTTTGATGATGTCTGGAATCTGCGAGATTTCCCCGCCGACGATACTGACACCGGCCAGTTCAGCGCCTCTGTAGAGCCCGTGTGCGATCTGCTCGAGAATCTCCGGCGTGGCCCGTTCGATAGCGATGTAGTCGAGGAAGGAGATGGGCTCGGCACCAACGCAGATCGCGTCATTGACGTTCATCGCGACACAATCGATGCCGATGGTGTCGTAGCGCCGAAGCATTTCGGCGACCAAGACCTTGCTGCCGACTCCGTCTGTGCAGAGGGCGAGCCCAAGCGTGTCCGTGATCTCGACAACGCTGGCGAAGAATCCGACATCGACAACCCGCCGTCCCTGGCCAGTGGACCGGAACTCTGCGGTCGCGTTCACCCATTTCAGGAGCGCGCTCAGGCCGAGCTGCGAGTTGTCGAGAACTCCGGTGGTCTGATAGCTGAGCGTACGAGCACTGGCCATGGCTTCCCTGCCGGTAGGATTATTCAAGGCGCGACGTGACCGAGACAGCTCCGAACCCCGCCACGCGGAGGCGGACCCATCGTGCCTGCGCCACAAGATATGGGGATGGCGGCTGCACTGGACTACAGCTTCTAGTAGACGAGCCCCTGTTTGTCAAGAGAAACCCTTCGTTCCAACCCACTCTACACGACTCCCGGGATCAGACCGGCCACTACACTTGGGACTGACGCCGTACGGGATGGATCGGCGTGATTCGGGATGGTTTGGTAGCAGCGCGGCAACAAGCGCTCAGCGCCGCCGAATCTGCGTCGACCGGCCGGCCGCGGTGCGCCGGCTCGCCGCCTGACGAGCAGACTCCGCCCTCGTCGGCGCGCGATTGGCGAACGCCAGCGGGGCCTCCTCGATCTCGATGCCGAAGACGTCGCCGAGCTTGTCGGCGGCGATGCGTTTCCCACCGCCGGTTCGCGTTCGTGACACGGCGCCCAACGTCGCAGAGGTCAGGAGCTCGGTCTCATCGACCTGGCGCAGTGTGAAGAACAGCGCCGGTTTCTCGTCGAGGCGTACGCCGACTCCGTACAGCACCGCGGCGACGTGCTTGCACATCCCCGCCCAGTCAGGGCAGGAGCACTCGAACGTCATCGCGCGCGGCTCGGGGAACAGGCCTTCCTTTGCGTCGACCAGCACGGCCATCACGTCCCCGGAGAGCTCGCCCCGCAAGAGTCCCACCAGCGATCCGATCTTGCCGGTGCAGCGCGCCACCACCCGGCGCCAGCGCGCTTTCGCCGTGGGCGCGATGCCGATCGTGACCTCGTAGAGCTCACTCCCCGCGACGCGCGCCTCGATCTTCCCCCGGCCGATCGTGAGATCCACGACCGAGCCGTTGCGCACGTACGTGCGCCCGCGCGGCAGCCGGTTGGTGAAGTCGGCGTAGCGCTCGAGGTTGTCGCACCACGCTTTCCCCCAGAACGTCGCCGCGATCTGGCGCCGCCGGTTGCTGACGACGATCGGCTCGGCCGCGCGCCCGGTCTTCCTGGCGAGCTTCGCCAGCGCCTTCGCCGCGAGTGCCCTCCGCGTCGCCACCGAGACGTACGGCCGGTAGTCCCAACCTCCGTATCCGTACCAGGCCATCGCGCTCCTTTAAGCCTCGGCCGTCGCCCGACTCAGGTCGAGCGCCACCATGGCCATCAACTCGTCGTTGCTCAGCTCCGTGAGCAGCGTCTCGCCGCCGTCCTCCAACAATCCGTGAGCGAGTGATTGCTTGTCCTCGATCAGCCGATCGATCCGCTCCTCGACGGTCCCTCGACAGACCAGCTTGTGCACCAGCACGTTTCGGTGCTGTCCGATCCGATACGCGCGATCGGTCGCCTGGTTTTCGACCGCGGGGTTCCACCAGCGGTCGAAGTGCACGACGTGGGAGGCCGCGGTCAGGTTCAGCCCCGAACCGCCCGCCTTCAGCGACAGCACGAAGAACGGTACCGCGGGGTCCTCCTGGAAACGCCGCACGATCTCGCCCCGGTCCTTCACGCGTGTGCCCCCGTGGAGGACCAGGCCCGGCCGTCCGAAGACGCCGGCCAGAAAGGCGGCGAGCGGCTCGGCGGCCTCGCGGAACTGGGTGAACACGAGCGCCTTCTCCTGCTTTGCCGCGAGCGCCTCGGCGATCTCGCGCAACCGGCCGAACTTGCCGCTGTCCGACTCGTTCCACGCGCCATCGCCGAGCCAGTGCGACGGATGATTACAGATCTGCTTCAGGCGCATGAGATACGCGAGAACCAGCCCGCGCCGCTCGATACCCTGCGTGAGGCCCGCCAGCACGCGGTCCAGCTCTTCGACCGTCTTCTGGTAGAGAGCGGCCTGCGCGGCGGAGAGCAGGCAGAACGCCTTGACCTCGGTCTTGTCCGGCAGGTCGGCCACGATCGAGCGGTCGGTCTTGAGCCGGCGCAAGAGGTATGGCTGGATGAGCCGGCGCAGCGGCGCATACGGTTCGTCGGGCCGCGCGGCCAGCCGCTTCACGAACGCCGAGAATTCCCGTGCCGAGCCCAGGAGGCCGGGGTCCAGGAAGTCGAAGATCGACCATAGATCTCCGAGGCGGTTTTCGATCGGCGTGCCGGTCAGCGCGATGCGCGAGCGCGCGCGCAGCGTCTTCACGGTTCGCGTCTGCCTGGCGCCGGGATTCTTGATCGCCTGCGCCTCGTCGACGATCACCAGCGCCCACTCGCGCGCCCGCAGCGCCTCGACGCGCGCGAGCGTGCCGTAGGTCGTGATGACGAGATCGACGCCTTCGAGGTCGGCGTTCGTCAGCTCCGCCAGCTCCCGGGCCGGCATCGCCGAGGGGTGGGCGACGAGCACGGCCAGCGAGGAGGCGAAGCGCTCGATCTCGGCTTGCCAGTTGGCGACGAGTGACGCGGGCACGACCAGCAGGTGCGGCGGATCGCCGCGCTGACGGTGGCGCTTGTGCAGGAGCAGGAGCGCCAGCACCTGGATCGTCTTGCCGAGTCCCATGTCATCGGCCAGACACACGCCGAGGCGGAGCGACGAGGCGAACGAGAGCCACGACACGCCGATCTTCTGGTACGGCCGCAGGGTGCCGCGCAGATCGGATCCTGGTTCGGCGGAGGCGAGCCCGCCGGGTGCGCGCAGGTCCGCGAGAGTCCGCGCGAGCCACGCGCCCGCTTCGACGCGCGACCAGCCGGGACCGGCTTCACGAGCGCCGTCGTCTTCCCCGGTTTGAAGGGCGCCGGCGAGCAGGCGCATGCCCTCGAGAAACGACATCCCGTGTTCGCCGACCTCGCGCCGCACACGTTCCCAGTGGTCGAGGACGGCGCGCAGGCGCTCCCCGTCGAGTTCGACCCACTGGCCGCGCACCCGCACGAGCCCGTCGGCCGTTGACATGAGCGCGCGCACCTCGGCGGCCGAAAGCTTCTCCTCGCCGAGCGCGACCGCCACCGAGAAATCCAGCAGCGCGTCGACGCCGACGGCGCTCGGCTTCTTCTCGCCGACGCGCACGCTCACCTCCGGCCGAGGCGGGCGCCGCGCTCGCCACCAGTCAGGCACCCGGACGATCAACCCGGCTGCTTCGAACGCCGGGATCGCGCGCAGGAAGCGATGCGCCTCGCCCGGCGTCCACGCGAGCGGCTGGTAGATCGCGCCGGCGTCGATCATTGCCGCCAGCCACTCGGTTTGCTCGGCCGCGCGCTGCAGGGGCACGAGCAGGTTGAGGAGCGCCTGTCGGTCGCCGCGGGCCGACGACTCCTCGAGCGCGCGCGCGAGCGGCCGGTGCTGCACCCGACCGCCCGCGCCGGCCCGGGTGACGTAGGTCGCGAGGAACGCGAAGGGATGCTCGTCGTCGCCGCGGTTTTCGGCCAGGTGCAAACACACCTTGCCCACGACGTGCCAAGACGTATGGCGCGCGTGGAGCCATTCGGCGGCGGTGCCGCGGTGCGCGCGGATTTCCTCGGCAAACGCTTCGCCGATTTCGCTCCAGCGCGCGGCGATCCACTCGGCGTCGACGTACTCTGCTCCGGGCATGGGCGGGACGGTGGCGGCCAATCGGGACCGCTCCTCCGACGGGCACTCCACCTCGACCCGCTCGCGACGCTCCTCGAGGTCGGGGGTTGCGCGCAGCCGCGTCGCGAACACCCGGCCGATCTCGCGGAGGAACACGAGCGGCGGGGACAGCGGCGCGTCGAGCTCCGTCGTGCCCAGGTCGAGCAAGCCGTGCCCGGTACCGCGCGCGAAGGCGGCGACGAGGCGCGCGCGGCCGGCGGAACTCAGGCCATCGCCGGCCTCGTCCCCGGCAGGGTCGACGAGCACCGCGCCGGAGGGAAGGATCGCGACGCCGAGGTGGGCGGCATTCTCGACCGGAGCAGCTCTCACAGGCTCAGCGCGTGCGATCGGTGGTCGTGGTCCGCCGTTCGATTGCCGTGACCTCGACTAGGCGAGCCTTCGGATCGACATCGAAGAAGATCCGCCAATCACCGACGCGGCGGCGAAAGGCGGTCGGCTGGTTGGTCAGGCGCACGACATCGCCGTGAACGGGTTGTCTTCCATTGCCTCGAGCGCGCGCAGAAGGCGCTCGCGTTCAGGCCGTGGCGCGCGCTGGACGCTTCTTTGCGCGGGCTTGCTCACCCGCAGCGCCCAGAGAGGACCTGAGGTCATCGACGGTCACGTATTCCCCGCGGCGGAGGGCACCGCGGCCTCGTTCGATCGCGCGCAGTTCCGCCGCGGTCGGGATGTACGTCCGGCGCATCGTGAAGTAGGTCCGCAGGGCCTCGCGGATGAGCTCGGACCGGGTGCGGTGCTCGGCCTTCCGGATCGCTTCGACCTCTCGGATCATCGCCGGGGGCAGCGAGACGGTCATCGTGTGTCGGGCGCGCATTCATCTCCTCGGTATTACTTGGCGTGACTTTATCCTAACCGAGGAGCTCCGGATACCGGCGATTGATGTCGCGTACTTCACGTCTGGATTGCTGGTGCCGCCGCGCTGATCGCGCGGAGTACGGCCGCTGGATCCACCCGACGCCGGAATCTGACGACCAGCGCTCCGGGCGGAAGATCCCCGTCGGCACAGCTCCGAGCCTCATCGACGCAGAAGATCAGCCTGGACACGAGCGCCTTTCGATACAGCGCGAGTTTCCGCGTCACGTAATCGGGCGTCCAGAAGCCCACGATCTCCAGGAGCCACCGCCGCCCCGGATCCGAGCGTTGCTGGAGCGCAAAGTCCGGGAAGATCAACGTGCGATCAACGGCGATCGGCTCGGGCTCGCGAACGACGTCCCATTCCGGGGCGATTCGTCGAAACTCCCGGGCGAAACGTTCCTCGATGCGGCTGTCGTACTGGCGCGGCGCGGCCGCCGGGAAGACCGGATCGCCGGTCGCGAGCTGCAGGGTGAGACGGCGTTCATCGAGAACACATTCCGCCTGCAGGCGGAAGCGGGGGCACCATGCCAGCAGCGGGATCAATTCGCCGAGGGCACGACCGTAGAGCCCGGTGTTCCGAAACAGGGCGAATGGTCCGGAGATCTCCAGTGACGCGCCGCCGTGCTCGGGTCGCTCCGCGACGGTGCAGATCAGTCCTCGCCATTTCGCGTGGCGGACCAGGGCCCTTGCGTTCCCCTCCACGTCGATCCTGAGAGTCGTCGCGCGGAACAGCAAACGCTGAACCAGGGCAAGGTTGGTGCGCAACGCCAACTCGGCCGGGGACATGGGTCGGGCCGGTGCTTCCACCAGCCGTTCGCTCGGGAGATCGGCGAACAGTGAATCACGGATGTCGGCGACCGTCACCCCGAGTGCCTTGGCGACCCTGGAGACGACAGCAACGGGAGCACCCGCCGTCTGCGCCGCTTCGACGAACACCATCGCCCGCGCGTGTTTGGGCGGCACCGCCGCGACGGTCCGATGGCCGCGCTGAACCCGCGTCAAGGCTTCGACGGCGAGTTTGAGCTTCTCGGGCGGACTCTCGCACGGCAGTGGCTGGCGCAGCCGGGCGTCCAGATCGCGCCGGGGCCGCCCGACGAACCGCTCAGACTCCTCCAGGAGGCATCGCAACCATGGATGATCGTGCTCCAAGAGAAAGTGCGGGACGACGAGAGTCCCCGCGACGCTAAAGCTGGCCGGACGATCGGGTGACAAGGCCGCGACGCCTCCTGCGGGCCTGACTGACTTCGACGGTATTTCGCGTCACGAGCTCGTACGCGATGGCACGCTTACCCTCGCTCGGCCGCAGCAACCGGCCGACCCGTTGCACGTGCTCCCGCTCCCCGAGAGCTCCGCCGACGATGATGGCGACGTCGGCGTCGGGAACGTCGAGCCCTTCGTTGAGGACTCGTGCCGACACGAGTGCGCGGAGCTCCCCTCGGCGGAAGCGCTCCAGGACATCGTCACGTTCCCGTCGGCCGATGTCGCACGTCAGCGGCATGATCAGATGGTCGCGCGCGATCGCGTATGCCGTGTCGTTGCCGGCCGTGAAGACCAGGATCTTGGAGTCGTGGTGGCGTTCGAGCAGGGATCGCAATGCGCGACGCTTGGCGTGCGTGAATGAAAGCAGCCGTCGCATCTGCCGCCACGCCGCCAGCGCGCGACGGCCCGCAGGAGAGCGGGTGGCGTACCGCCCGAAATCTGCCCAGCTGGCATCCGGCGCTGCTCGCCGGAAATCTGCGTAGAAGCCGGTGAAGATCGCACTCACGTTCGTATACGCGGAGCGTTCCTCGGGGGAGAGATCGAGAAACAGCGTGATCGCGTCGAAGCTGGCGAGAAATCCTCCGGTCAGGTCGGCGACGGCGAGCTCGAAAACCGTCGGTCCCACGAGTTCGCTCAGGAAGGTCGCGGCGCGAGCATCGCGCGGGGGGGTTGCCGTGAGGCCCAGTCGCGCGCCAGCGATCGCCATCTCGAGGGCCTCGTCACGAAGGCCACCGCCGAAATGGTGCACCTCGTCGACGATCAGGAGATCGAAGCGATCTCCAAGCTCTCCCATATGCCGATACGCCGCCTCGAAAGTTGCCACCGTGATCGTCGCCACCCGGCGGACGCCGTCGCCGTAGTACCCGATCGGGCCGCGGTACACGGTGGTGATCTCCCGGGCCCACTGGTCGAGCAGGACACGGGTCGGCACGAGGCACAGCGCGCTCAATTGCGTTCGCTGCATGGCTGCAAGCGCCAGCCGCGTCTTACCGCTCCCCGTGGGGAGGGCGACGACTCCACGGCGATCGGCCAGTTCCCACGCCGACAGCGCCGCCTCCTGGTAGGGTCGGAGATCGACGCCCCGCCACGCCTCCCGGGCTGATCGAGGACGATCCGAGATGTCGAGGAATCGGACCCCGCTCGCATGAAGCCAGCGCTTGAGGTCCGAGTATCTGCGGGCGGGCGCGCGATGCGCATGGACGCGAGGGTCCCAGAGGACGCCGGGCGCCGCGGCGAGGTTCACGCCGCTCGGTGAATCGGCCACCACAATCGTCCCTCGGTCGAATCGCAGCTTCATGACGGCGCGCCCGTGAAGTCCGCGCGATGTCTCCCTTCGGGCAGCGAGGACGAGATCGGTGGAGAACGTTACTGCGCGCCATGAGCCGCGCCAATGCCCAAAGATGGATACACCGCGATCCCGGCGCGTGCGGGTTAGCGTGCAGGAAACGCTCGGTCTTGGGTCCGATCCCCGGAATGACCCGGATCCGCAACGGATCCAGAAACGGCTGGACCTCCTCCGGTCGCACCACCGTGAGCCCGTCGGGCTTCTGGAAATCGGAGGCGATCTTGGCGACGAGCTTGTTTGGGGCCTATCCCCACCGAGGCGGTCAGGCCTTCCTGGCTCACGATCTCCGCCTTGAGCCGGCGGGCGCGCTCGACGGCGGCGTCGAAGCTGCCGAGCGACGAGAGCTCGAGATACGCTTCGTCGACGCTGGTCTTCTGGAAGGCGTCGCCGGCGGGGACGAGGATCGCCATGATCCGCGCCGAGACTTCCCGGTAGAGCGCGTGATCGTCACGGACGAAGATCGTCTCGGGCTCGCCGCGGCGACGCGCCGCCTCCGCGAGGCGCCAGGCTCGCGAGATCGGCAAGGCCGAGCGGATGCCGTACCGTCTGGCCGCGTAGCTCGCCGCCGTCACGACGCCTCGGCCGTGTCCTTCCTTGGGATCGGCTCCGACGACGAGCGGCCGATCTCGGATCATCGGATTACGCTGCGCCTCGACGGCGGCGTGGAAGGCGTCCATGTCCACGTGCGCGACGATCCTCACCGAGCCTCCCGTGGGCGTCATACTGCGCCGGGTCAACGGCTAGCCGAGGATAACGGCCTCCGGCGGGCCGCCCTGGCAAAGATCATTTGGCTGGGCCCGCGAACCACATGCCGCGATCGGGAAAAAGGAAGACGGTGCATTCGGTCGATCTCGGCGAGGAACCCCGCTGCCGAGCGGTGATAGTTGACGGGATTCGTCTCGACCTGACGCAGGGTTGCCACCTGAGTCTGAAGGTGCCGAATCCGCTCGAGGCTCGCGTTGAGCTCGTGGTCATTCGCGATCAAGATGCCTCCGAGACGATTTCGACCACGCCTGCGCGTGTCGCCTCAGATGGGCTTTCCCGGTCTCTGACCCACTCTGCTCCGCCGACGGCGGTCAGGCGTGGGCAGGCTGTCGTTCATCCCTGCCCCGCCGGCGCTTGAGTGTGGGAAGAGATCTGATCGTCTTGCCTGCTCGCTGCTCGGCGAGGCGCAGGTCATAGAGCGACTGGAGGTTCAGCCAGAATCCGGGGCTCGTGCCGAAGAAATGACCGAGGCGCAGCGCGGTATCGCCGGTAATCGCGCGCTGGCCATTGAGGATGCCGGTGACGCGATTCGTCGGCACCTTCAGTTGGCGCGCGAGCTCGGCGGCGCTCATGTCGAGTGCCTTGAGTTCCTCGGCGAGCTGGTCGCCGGGATGGATCGCAAGCCGCGCCATCTCTCCTCCCCCTTCAGTGATAGTCGGTGATCTCAACATTCACCGGGCCGACTGAATCGTCTGGCCACTCGAAGCAGATTCGCCATTGGTCGTTGATGCGAATGCTGTACTGACCCTCGCGGTCTCCGCTCAGCTTCTCGAACCGGTTGCCGGGCAGCGCGGCCAGGTCACGGAGGGCCGTCGCCGCCTCGAGGCGATCCAGCTTCAGCTGCGCCGCACGCTGGATGCCCGAGAAGGCCTTGACCCGCTTCCCCGCGGCGAAATCCCGGGTCCGCCTGTCCCGATAGCTGACGACCACGTCCCATGATGGCGACGGTTATGAGTTACGTCAAGCGTAATTCTCCCCGGCGGATGCTGGAGAACCGAACCGGGTCACTTGAGCGCTGCGACCACCTGTTCTGCCCGGCTCGCCCAGAACGGCATCTCCATCCACGTCCTTGGGCTCTGCCCGGCTCGTGACGAACGAGCCGAATACGACGAACCGCGCCAGTTGACCGGTCTCCCGGGCAACGCGACAGACACGATCGAGGCGAAGCCCGATCGCGCTTCGCTGAGCGGAGCCGGTGCCGAACCAGTCAAGAATCTCGCGCACCGAGGCGGCGTGGACACCGAGCGGCAATTCCCCGCCGTGAGTCAGCGCTGGTAGCGCCACGACCCGTACCTTCGGTGAGGATTCGATTCCGCTCAGATCGGCGACAGCCCGCAGCGCGCCAGGTACTCGAATGTGCCCGCTCCGGGAACGCCGGTCACGAAGCAGATCGCCTTTTCCGAGCGCACCTTCGTGGCGGCAATGATCGAGGCGACGGTGTCCGCCGTGGTGCTGAGGTTCGTCGCGCCGGCGTCGCTCCGAGAGATCTCCGTGACCGAATGCCCACGATAGAGCGCGAGCGTCGCCTCGATGATCGTCGGCGTGGGCTTGTAGCGGCTGTCTTCCCATTGGCGAATGTGGATGTCTGCGAGCTCGGCGACCAGGCCAAGAATCCTCTGGATCGTGGTCGCGAGACCATCGGCGTTGGTCTTCGCCGTCTCGAACAGGCGATCGTCGGGCCGCGTGCTGGGAATCCAGACGTGATCCTCGCGGGACTTCGTGCACACCAACACTGGAGCGATGTACGCCGTGTGACTGCCTTCGTGGAAGTTGTGCAGATCGAGGGCGTAGTCGACGACCTGTTCGAGGTCGCGCGCGGAGAACGCGGTTTCCCCGACCTTGAACTCGAGAACGAAGATCACGGGCCCGATGATCACGACCGCGTCAATCCGGGGGCCCATGCGCGGGATCGTGAACTCCAGATAGATCGAGCCGGCATGGCCCGCCAGAGCACGCGCGAGGATGGCGGCCTGTTCCAGCCACGCGTCGCGCTGGGTTCCCGTCAGGTCGAAATCATTTTGACGGGCCATCCGCGCGAAGATCTCGTCGCGGTCGGCCGCGCAGAACTCCGCCAGCGTGCCCGAATAGTACGACCGGCGCGCGGCCGGAAGAAGCGACCCCGTCACGGCAGGAAGTATATGCAGTGGAGGGTTGGACAGAACGAGTGCACTGCACCGCCGCGACCGACATCGGCGCCCGCTCACGATGCGGCCCGCTGACGAAAAACAGCGGGCGCTTCCGGTATTCCGGAAGCGCCCGTTTTCACTGATGAGCCGCATCGCGGCGCGGCGATCACCCGCAGCGACGGACGGCAGGATCAACGCACGCGTTCAACGCAAGACATCGACCCTGCCGCGCCGGTGCTGCGCAACTACGCGAAAATGGTGGGCCGTCAAGGACTCGAACCTTGGACCCGCTGATTACTGTAAGAGGCGCGTTGGCGGCGTGTCCCTGGTTCTCTCGCATTCTCGAAAATCAACCACTTACGGGGTGAAGCCGAACCGAAGCCTCCCGGGGAATCCTCCCGGATCCACGCGAAACCGTCAGCGTGGCGTCAGCAGACCGCTCGCCCTCGAGGGGGCGAGGGCTTCCCGCCCAACTCAACCAGCCTTCGAGCCCTTCACGAACGCCGTCGCCGTCGAGAGCCCCTTGAGGTAGTCGTCGTACTCGAGCGGCGAGCGCACTCCGAGCTCGGCGAGGAGATCGATCGCCTCCGAGAGCGGTACGTCGAGCTTGTGAGCAAACGTGCCGAGGGAGACTCTGCCCGCTCGGTAGTCGCGGAGCATCAGGAAGACCCACCCGTAGTCCATCAGCTCCCGCGCCACCGTGGACACCTCCTTCTTCTCTCGCCGAGCGAGCTCTCGAATCCGACGCCGGCCTTCGGAACTCACCCGCACGCTCATCACGTTCTTCAAGGAGGGTCTCCTCCCTTCCTGCTCGACGGAGCGGCGCGGATCCGGCGAGCCACGTCCTCGAGGATTCTCGCGTCGTACCGGCCGAACCGTTGCAGCTTGGCGAGGAGCTCCAGCGCGAGCGTGGGCTCCACGATTCCCGCCTCTGCCATCGCTGCCAGCAGGCCGATCGCGGAGGTGAACGAGATGCCCAGCGCGCGGCAACACCGGATCGCCGGTCCGTCATCCGTCGCACAGATCGCACCCGTTTCGCGCGCCACGGCGATCGTCTCGGCCTCCCCGCGGTCGATGCGAAAATCCCCCATGAGGGCGGCCGCGCCAGCCGGGGCCGCAACCCGCCCGATGTTCTTTTCGTCCAGAAGGACCCGTATCATCCGGGCGTCGTGCGAGTCTCTCGCGAGGGCTTCGTCGACGGCCGTCCCGGCCATCATCACGGCGCCCCGCGAGATCACCTCGCGCAGGAGATCGATCTTCGCCAGAAGGATGGCGGTCGACGCGTCCAGCACGAGCTGCCGACGCGGCATGTATACATGGTACTACGAGCGTAGGAGGGCGGACGGGACCGCGGCCTCCAGTTCTCGGCCATCCGGCGACCAAAGCTTCGAGTCGATCTCGATGGGCGAGACCCTCCTCCCCGGCTACAATGCGCCGGACATGCCGGTCCCCCCTCCGGCCGCCGCCACGTTCGAGACCGAGACCGAGGCGTATCAGACACTGCTGGCGCGGGCTCAGCGCCGTACGGGACGGGTGCCACCGGAGCTGATCGCTCGCCACATCTTGTCGGTGACCCGCGGAGCTGACTGGCCCGTCCAGCGCGATGCGCTCGAGGCGTTGCTCCGTCGCTTCGCGTTCGGTCGGGCGGATCAACTCCAGATCGTCGCACGCCCGCCGAAGGGTCGGCGCCTTGGACTCTACGCGACCCGCCGCCCCGGCTCACCCGCACGCCCGTATCGCACCCTGCTGCGCCGCATCGTGCCGTCGGGTGGGCGCGGTCTCCACCCCATCGAGGGCAGTTGTGATTGCGCCGATTTCCTCCGGAGCTCGCTCGGGCTCTGCAAGCACCTGCTCACGGTGCTGGAGGATGTAGCCTCCAGGCGCGCCGGCCTCACCGAGGCCGGCCGGGAGCCCATCCCGAACTCGTCGCCTCTCCGTTGGGATCCGGTTCGACCGCTGACAGGTCCCGGAGACTGGCTGGCGCGCATCCGCTGGGTCGCCGGCCTGCCGGACCGCGAGCTGCGCCGGTGGTTCCGTCCCGCTGACGGTGACCGCTTCACGCTCGACGTTCCGGCGACGCCCGAAGCGCGGCTGGCGGTCGTCGACGCGCTGCTCGGCGCCCTCGGGCACGGGCGCGCCGAGCCGGCGCTGCACGCGCTCCTCCAGGAAGATCACCGGCGCCTCGCTCGCGAGATCGCAGGCGCGCGAAGCCTCGCGCGCCTGCGCGAAGCGTTGCGGAGCCTCAAGCAGCCGCTCTATCCGTACCAGCGCGAGGGCGTCGGGCGGTTCCTCGTGCGCGGGCGGCTTCTCCTCGCCGATGACATGGGCCTCGGCAAGACCGCGCAAGCCATCGCCGCCTGCCACGCCCTCTGGCGCGCCGGTCGCGTCCGCCGTGGGTTGCTCGTCGTCCCCGCCGCGCTCAAGCCTCAGTGGCTGCGCGAGTGGCAGCTCTTCACCGATGCGCCGGCGACGGTCGTCGACGGCAGTCCCGCCCAGCGCCGCGCCGCGTTCGACGCCTGCCGCCGGGGATTCCTCCTGGGCAACTACGAGCAACTCATTCGCGACCTCGACGTCGTTCGAGACTGGACCCCGGACATCGTCGTGCTCGACGAGGCCCAGCGGATCAAGAACTGGGCGACCAAGACCGCGCTCACCGTGAAGCGGCTGGAGCCTCCGTACCGGCTCGTCCTGACGGGCACGCCGATGGAGAACCGGCTCGACGAGCTCGCGTCGATCGTGGAGTGGGTGGACGACCTGGCGCTGGAGCCGAAA
>JACPCW010000136.1 GCA_016184365.1 Candidatus Rokuibacteriota bacterium | reverse complement strand
AGCATCTGCCTCCAGGCGACCATGAACTCCTTTCTCGCGGACGCGATGATCCCCAGGATCTGATCAGCGTCTTTGAGCAACCCAGCCCCTCTCAGATCCCTCTCGGCGGTATGCAAAGAACTCAGTGCGTGGGCGATCAGATCGAGACTTGGATACTTTGATCCGTTCGTGCGTCCTACCATAGCTCTCCGCCTCACTTTTTCTGACCGCGGCGGGCCGCGCTGTTCCGTCGTACGCGCGAAGACGCTGTCCGACGCCGCAAGCGCTGGGCGGCCCATCGGATGTCGTACTGCCAGGTATAGAACAGATCGCCCGAACGCTTCAGCTCATCGGCGTAGTGTTGCCACACATACTTACAGACATCTACCCAGGATCCGCCCGAAGTCGCCGCCTGCGCCTCGATGAGCCACCGATCGAGATCCTGCTTGGAGGCCATTCCCCGACTCCTTCACGTGGTCGAGCAGCAGCGCGCGCACGCCGAGGAGCGCATGCAGGAGGACCAGCGCGAGCAGCGCCGCCTGCACCTCGCGGCGGAACGGATTCACGAGATGCAGCGCGACGACGGCGAGCAGCAGGACGGCCGCCGCGCGCTGAATCAGCCACGCCCACATCCCGGCCTTGGTGTCGCGCCAGTCTTCGCGCGACGTCCAACCACGGCGGAGCACTTTCGGCTCATCCGTCACGCGCGGTACGTTACGCCAGCGTCATCGCGAGCGCGACGCCTTTCGAGCCGTAGCCAGATGTGATAGAAGTCCGACACCACCGTAGGGAGGACCGCCATGAAGTTCGAGATCATCGACGCCGACGGCCACGTCACCGAGACGTGGGAGCAGCTGCAGCGCCATCTCGAGCCGCCGTACGACAAGCGCCCGCCACTCCCGCCGTATTTCCCGCAGGACGGGTGGGACCGTCGTCTCACCGGGACGCTCGGCCAGTCGGCGAACGACGGCAAGGCGTGGGTCGAGGCGTGCGACGCCGGCGGGATGGCGGCCGCGGTGCTGTACCCGACGCTCGGCCTCTTCATGACGTTCCTCCACGATCCCGATTGGGCCGTCGTGCTCTGCCGCGCGTACAACAGCCTCCTCGACAAGGACTTCACCGGTCAGTCGAAGCGGCTCCATGGCGTGGCGCTGCTTCCGCCGCAGGATCCGACGGCGGCCGCGCAGGAGCTGCGCCGGTGCGTGAAGGACTACGGATTCGTCGCCGGCATGCTGCCGGCCGACGGCTGGTCGCTGCTCGGCCACGCGCGGTTCGATCCGATCTACGCCGCCGCGCAGGAGCTCGACGTGCCGATCGCGTTTCACGCCTCCGGCACCGACATGGGCAGCGCCGGCCATGAGCCGTTCCCCAAGTTCATCCAGGCGCACACGTTCTCGCACGTGCCCGCGATCATGCGGCAGCTCGTGTCGACGATCTTCGAGGGCGTGCCGGAGCGGTTCCCGCGCCTGAAGCTCGCGTACCTCGAGGCCGGCTGTGGCTGGGTGCCGTACTTCGTGCAGCGCATGGACGAGGAGTTCGAGAAGCGCGGCCACGTCGAGGCGAAGGCGCTCCGCCGCAAGCCGAGCGCGTACCTCCGCAGCGGCAACATCTACGTCTCGTGCGAGGCCGACGAGCCGCTCCTGCCCCAGGCCATCGAGTACCTCGGCGCCGACCAGATCCTCTACGCGTCCGACTTCCCGCACTGGGACAACAGCTATCCGAAGTCGCTCAAGGAGCTGACGGACCGCGACGATCTCAGCGACGAGGTGAAGCGGAAGATCTTCTCGGAGAATCCGCGGCGCCTGTATCGCCTGACGTAATGGCGGACGACGTCGACGAGCAGCTGCGTCTCGAGCGTGACGGCCGCGTCGCCACCCTCACGTTCAACCGTCCCGAGACGCGGAACGCGATGACGTTTCCCATGTACGAGCGGCTGCACGATCTGTGCGACGAGGTCGACAAGGATCCCGACGTGCGGGTGCTCGTGCTCACCGGCGCCGGCGACAAGGCGTTCGTCTCCGGCACCGACATCCGGCAGTTCCTGGACTTCAAGACGCGCGAGGACGCGCTCGCGTACGAAGCGCGGATCGGGCGCGTGCTGCGCCGGATCTACGACATGACGAAGCCGACCATCGCGGCCGTCCAGGGCGACGCGGTGGGCGGCGGGCTCTTCATGTCGCTCGCCTGCGATCTCCGCCTCGCCGCCGGGCACGCGCGCTTCGGCGCGCCGGTGGCCCGCACGCTCGGCAACGCACCGGCGCCGTTCAGCGTGTCGCTGTTCGCCGCCACCGTCGGCCCGATCCGTGCGCGCGAGATCATGCTGACCGCGCGGCTCGTCGGCGCCGCCGAAGCGAAGACGCTCGGGCTCGTCGATCACGTGTACCCGGGCGCCGAGCTCGCGACGAAGGCGCGCGAGCTCGCCGGCCAGCTCGCGGAGCTGGCGCCGCTCACGCTGGCCGCCGTCAAGGAAGCGACGCGGCGCATGCTCGCGCCGGTCGCGCTGCGAGACGCCGAGGACATCGTGCTCTCCTGCTACCTCTCCGAAGACTTCAAGGAAGGCGCGCGCGCGTTCCTCGAGAAGCGCAAGCCGAACTGGCAAGGACGTTAGTCATGGGAATGCTCGACGGGAAAGTCGTGGCGGTCACGGGCGGCGGCAATGGCATCGGCCGCGCGGTGTCGCTCGAGCTCGCACGCTCCGGTGCGAAGGTCGTGGTGAACGACTACGGCGTGGCCGTCGACGGCCGCGATCCGTCGAGCGCCGCGGCCGACGGCGTCGTGAAGGAGATCAAGGCCGCGGGCGGCGACGCCATCGCCAGCGCCGACAGCATCGCGACGATGGCCGGCGGCCAGGCCGTCGTCGACGCCGCGATCGGCAAGTTCGGCGACCTGCACGCGGTCATCTGCTGCGCCGGCATCCTGCGCGAGCGGATGATCTTCAACATGGCCGAAGAGGAGTGGGATGCGGTCATCGCGGTCCACCTGAAGGGCCACTTCGCCGTCTGGCGGCCGGCGACGCGCTACATGCGCGAGAAGAAGCGCGGCTGCCTCATCGGCTTCACGTCGACCGCCGGGCTCGAGGGCAGCGCCGGCCAGCCGAACTACGCCGCCGCGAAGGAAGGCATCGTCGGCCTCATGCGTTCGACCGCGCTCGCCATGGCGAAGTACGGCGTGCGCGCGAACGTCATCTCGCCGGAAGCGCAGACGCGCATGACGGAGCGCCTCCCCGACACGCGCCGCGGGCAGATCGCGGCCCCGCCGGAAGGCATCGCGCCGGTCGCCGCGTACCTCGTCAGCGACGCGGCCGCCCACATCACCGGCCAGGTCGTGCACGTCCGCGGCAACCAGGTCAGCGTGTGGTCGCATCCGGCGCCGCTGCGCACCGCGACGCGCGAGACGGCGTGGACGCCGGAAGCGCTCGCCGGCGTGTGGGACACGATGCTCGGGCAGGACCGCCTGCGGCGGATGGATCGGCTCGGCATCACGTGGCCGCCGCCGGCGCAATGACGGCGGCGTCACCCGACGCCCTCGCGCGCGTGCGCGAGCGTACGCACGCCAATCTGTTCTGGCGCTACCTCGGCGTCGAGGTCGATGATGCGAAGGATGGCTGGGTGCGGCTTCGGGTGCCGGTCCGCGACGAGATCCGCAACGCCGCGAGCGCGCCCGTGCACGGCGGCGTGTACGGGGCACTCGTCGACATGGCGGTCGGCGGCGCGCTGTCGACGATGCACGACGCCGCGGCCGGGGGCGTCGGACAGACCACGCTCGACCTGAACGTCACGTTCATCGCCGGCACCACCGACGGCCCGCTCTTCGCGGAGGGCCGCATTCTCAAGCGCGGCCGCACGATCGCCTTCGGCGAGACGACCATTACCGACGCCGGCGGCAAGCTCCTCGCCGTCGGGCGCGCCACCTACATGATCCTCGCGCCGCGCGGCTGAGCGCGGACCACACGCCACAAAGGAGACGGAACGTGCCCAAGATCCTGTTCGCCCCCCCGATGCCCCCCGCCATGATGGATCTCGCGCGCGAGATGCTGCCGGCCGGCTACGAGCTCGTCGTCGCCGAGCACGGCAAGCCGGAGTTCTACGACGCCGCGCGCGACGCCGAGTTCTACCTGGGCTTCCCGCGCCAGGGCATGGGCAACGAGTTCTTCCGGTCGGCGCCGAAGCTGAAGCTCGTCCAGCTCATCAGCGCCGGCTACGACCGCCTCGACGTGGAGGCCGCGCGCAAGGCCAGGGTGCCGGTCGCGAACAACGGCGGCGCGAACTCGGTGGCCGTCGCCGAGCACACGATCATGCTCATCCTCGCGGTCATGAAGAAGCTCGTGTGGCACCACAACAACGTGGCCGCGGGCAAGTGGCGCGTCGGGGACTTCGCCTCGTCACGGTTCTACGAGGTCGCGGGCAAGCGGCTCGGGATCGTCGGGCTCGGCAACATCGGCAAGAAGGTGGCACGCCGGGCGAAGGCGCTCGACATGGAGGTCCGCTACTTCGACATCCTGCGATTGAGCGAGGACCAGGAAGACGCGCTCGGCGTGAAGTTCGCGCTCTTCAGCGAGATCCTCCAGACGTCCGACGTGGTGAGCCTGCACGTGCCGCTGAACGACGTCACGCGGAAGATGATGTCGACCCCGCAGTTCGCCTTGATGCGGAAGTCGGCGTTCTTCATCAACACGTGCCGCGGTCCCGTGGTGGACGAGGACGCGCTGTACCAAGCGCTGACGACCGGGCAGATCGCCGGCGCCGGGCTCGACGTCCTCGTGGAAGAGCCGCCGGCGACGGACCACAAGCTCTTCCAGCTGCCGAACGTCACGCTCACGCCGCACACCGCCGGTCCGACGTGGGACAACTGGACGAAGGCCTTCCGCAACGGCTACGCGAACATCGAGGCCGTCAACGCGGGCCGCGCGCCGAACTGGGTGATCCCGGAGCTGCGCAGCCTGGCCGGGCAGTAGAGATGGCCGACACGAAACGCGTGATCGAGGCGGGCGACGGCTCCGCCGGCGCCGGCCGAGCGATGGGGGTCCGGGGGCCATGTCGGGGCCCCCGGTACGATCGATCATGAACCTTTACGAGCGCCTCGGGGTGCGCCGGGTGATCCACGGCGCAGGAACGACCACCCGCTACGGCGGATCACTGCTGCGCCCCGAGGCGCTCGAAGCGATGCGCGAGGCGTCGCAGACGCTCGTCAACCTCGACGAGCTCAACGCGGCGGCCGGCGCGGCGATCGCGCGCATGCTCGGCGCGGAAGCCGCGTTCGTCACGGCCGGCGCGAGCTCGGGACTCGTGCTGCAGGCGGCCGCCTGCATCGCCGGCGACGATCCGGCGAAGATCACGCGCCTGCCGGACACGCTCGGCATGCGGAACGAGATCATCATTCAGCGCGCGCATCGCTTCGCGTACGACCAGGCGTACCGGGTCGCCGGTGGCGTGCTCGTCGACATCGGGCTCGCGCGCCGGACGCAGCCGTTCGAGCTCGAGCAGGCGATCGGCGACCGCACGGCCGCCGTCGCGTACCTCGTCTCGCCGTTCACCAGCCCACCCGGTGTGCTGACGCTCGCGCAGACGATCGAGATCGCGCATCGCCGCGGCGTGCCCATCATCGTCGACGCGGCGTCGATGCTGCCGCCGCGCGAAAATCTGACCAGGTTCCTCCGCATGGGCGCCGACCTCGTCAGCTTCAGCGGCGGCAAGGGCATCCGCGGCCCGCAGTCGACCGGCATCCTCGCCGGCCGCCGCGACCTCGTCCGCGCGGCGTCGTTGAACGCGAGCCCGAACCAGGCGCTCGCCCGCGCGGCGAAGACGTCGAAGGAGGAGATCGCGGGACTCGTGGTGGCGCTCGAGCTCTTCATGGCGGAGGACGAGAAGGCCGAGATGCAGCGGTACCGCGACGTGTGCGCCTCGATCGTCGACCGCCTGGCCGACCTCCCCGGCATCCGCGCGGTCGTCGAGCAGGATCCCGTGAACCGCGTCCTCCCCCACGCCGTCCTGTATTTCACGCCCGACTGGGTCGAGCCGAGCGGCCACGCCGTGCAGGTGGCGCTCGCGCAGGGCGAGCCGCACATCTACGTGCAGCAGGGCACGCACCAGGGCGGCTACTTCGACGAGATCGCCGTCGACCCGATCAACCTCCAGCCGGGCGATGCCGACATCGTCGTGAAGCGCCTGCGCGAGGAGCTGACCCGGCGGTAGCGGCAACAATCGTTACGGGCTCGGAATGCCATACAGCATCTTCGCGAGCACTTCCAAAGGACTCATGATTGGCGTTGCGATCCTGATATGTTCATCGCCAGGATGCACATGGCATCGAGGTTCGGAGAGAGGATCATCGCTCTCGTGCTGATCAAGGTCGAGCGCGCGGAGGACCTGGACGGGGAGCCGCTGAAGCTCGAGTAGCGCGTGCTCACCCGGCCGCGGCGGTGATGCTACCCTTGAGCCACGTCGATGGACTTCGAGAAATTTCTCGACGTGCTGCGCGCGCTGGCTCGCGAGGACGTGGACTACGTCCTCGTCGGGGCGGTCGCCCTGAGCTTGCACGGCATCGTGCGGGCGACCGAGGACGTCGACCTCTTCATCCGGGCCGAGAGTGAAAACGTCGAGCGCCTGAAGCGCGCCCTTCGCGCGGTCTGGAACGATCCCGACATCGCACAGATCACGGCCGGAGATCTCGCCGGCGAGTATCCGACGATCCGCTACGGCCCTCCGGGCGAGGGCTTCGTCATCGACCTGCTCGCTCGCCTCGGCTCCGCGTTCACGATCGATGACCTCGAGGTTCAGACCGTGGTGGTCGAAGGCGTCCCCGTGCGCCTCGCCACCCCGGCGACGCTGTACCGGATGAAGAAGGACACGATTCGACCGATCGACCGGGCGGATGTCGCCGCTCTGCGTGAAAAGTTCGGCATCGAAGAGGACTGATCGTGTCGATTCAACGCTTTCGTGACTTCGAGGAGGCTCGTCGCGCGCTCTGGACCGCGGCGGACGATCCGAAGCTCGCGGATCGCATTCGCCGTCTCTGGCGCTTCTCCGTCCGCCTCGCCAAGCCATCCACTCCGCGCGGCGTCCTTCGCTTCCGCACTATCGAAGAGGCGAACGCCGAGAGGGAACGGCGGATCGCGATGCGAGTCCAGACCCTCCGCGCCGAGCGTGCGACGGCCAGCCGCCCGGGCCCGGCCGACGCGCGCCGGGACGGCCTTCGCGCTCGCCGGCGGTAGGTCGCGTCGCCGACGAGGGATCCATCGGTTCGGGTCCTCTGGAACACTTCTGACGCGAGCATCGCCGGGAGAATGGTCCTCGGCACGGATGGCGGCAAGACATCGCGGATGTCATCCGGGCGGCGTTGACAGCCTCGCGTTCGGTGTGGTGTCATGACGCGCCGATTTCACGAGGAGTCTCGCGCAGTTCCTCGGTTACTCGCTCGGGAAGGTCCAATCGATGTGCGGGATCGTCGGATTCTTCGACAAGGCAGGTGGGCCGGCGCCCGTGGGGGCGACCGTCCTCGCCATGCTCTCGGCGCTCGGCTGCCGTGGACCGGACTCCGCCGGCATCGCCTTCTGGGGTGACGAGGTCGATGGTGTCGTCGTGCGGGTCAAGCCGGGCGATGGCGCGGGCGTCGAAGCGCGACGTCGCGAGATCGTGCGTCGGGCGCGGCGGCTCGGACGCGTCCGTTCGTCCGTCGACCACGGCTCGCTGTTGCGGCTCGAGATCGCCAAGGCCGACCCGGGGCAACTGGCGCTCGCCATCGAGGCGGTCGCGCCGGACGTCGAGGTCGTCAGCATGGGACGGCGACTCGAGATCGTGAAGCAGGTCGGCGCGCCGCGCAGCCTCGAGGTCGACTTCGGCGTGTCGAAGGTCCGCGCCAGTCACGGGCTCGGCCACACGCGCCTGTCGACGGAGAGCCGCGTGGACCTCTCGCACTCGCAGCCGTTCTGGGCCCACGGATGCCCGGACCTCGCGGTCGTGCACAACGGGCACATCACCAACTACCACCGGCTGCGTCGCCTCTACGAGCAGGACGGCGTCCGCTTCTACACGGAGAACGACTCGGAGGTCATCGGCGTGTACCTCGCGGGCAAGCTCCGCGCGGGCGCCACGCTCGGCGAGGCGCTGCGCGACTCCGTGCGCGAGCTCGACGGCAGCTTCAGCTACCTCGCCGCCACCGGCGACGCGTTCGGCTTCGCCAAGGATCCGTTCTGCCTAAAGCCGCTCATCGTCGCCGAGACCGACGGGGCCGTGGCCATCGCCAACGAGGAGATCGCGCTGGCCGCGGCGCTGCCGTCCGGGTACTCGGCGCGAGAGGCCGGCGCCGGGGCGGTCCGTGTCTGGGCGCGCGCACCCGGAGCGCCGCGCCGGCGCGCCCGCCGTGCGGCGGGGATCGCGTGAAGACCGTAGACTGCGCCGGACGCTCCGTCCGCGAGATCAACGAGGAGATCCGGCGTCTCGTGAGCTCCGGCGAGCCCGGGATCCGCGTCGTGAACCCGGGCGCCCGCCACAATCTCGCCGTCGCGATCCTGAAGGACGTCGCGATCACGATCGAGGGGCCCGTTGGCTACTACGCCGGCGGCATGAGCGACGGCGTCCGTCTCACGATCCAGGGGTCGGCGGGCTGGGGAGTCGCCGAGTGCATGCTCTCGGGCACGGTCGTCGTCGACGGCAACGCCGGCAACGGCGCGGCGGCGTCGATCCGTGGCGGCACGGTCGTGATCCGGGGGGACACGGCGGCACGGGCGGGGATCGCGATGAAGGGCGGCCTCCTCGTGATCGGCGGCGACACCGGTTACATGACGGCCTTCATGATGCAGCGCGGCCGCATCATCGTCTGCGGCAACGCGGGGCCGGCGCTCGCCGATTCCATGTACGAAGGCGTCGTGTTCGTGGGCCGCGAGATCGAGGAGCTCGGCAACGACACGGTCGTGTCCGACGCGGGCCCGGAGGAACTCGCCGAGATCGGTGCGACGCTCGCACGCTACGGCCTGAAGGGCCCGGAGCGCTTCCGCAAGGTCGTCTCGGGACGCAAGCTCTGGAACTACGACAAGAAGGAGCTCGACGCATGGAAGGCCGCGTTCTGAGCACGCTCCGCCCGAGCCAGATCTACCGGCCCGACGTGATGGAGGACATCCAGCTGAAGGCGGAGCTCGGCCGGTATCGCTTCCGCGGCTTCGGCACGCTCCGCCCACGGCCCCTGCCGTCCTTCGACGACCTGACGTTCCTCACGTGCTCGTTGACGCGCATCCCGCTCGAGGGGTATCGCGAGCGCTGCTCGACGAGAACCGTGCTCGGCACGCGGTTCGCGAAGCGTCCCATCGAGCTCGACATCCCCGTGATGATCACCGGGATGAGCTGGGGCGCGCTCTCGTTCAACGCCAAGGTCGCGCTCGCGCAGGGCGCGCGGCGCGTGGGCTCCTCGACGACGACCGGCGACGGCGGGATGCTGCCGGCCGAGCGCGAGCACTCGCGCGTGCTGATCTACGAGGTGCTGCCGAGCCGCTATGGCATGAGCGTGCACGATCTGCGCGCGGCCGACGGCGTCGAGCTGACGGTGGGGCAGGGGGCGAAGCCCGCGACCGGCGGGGTGCTCCTCGGCTCCAAGGTGTCGCCCGAGATCGCGGCCGCGCGCGAGCTGCCGGCCGGCGTGGACCAGCGAAGTCCGGCCCGCCATCCGGACTGGCTCGGTCCCGACGACATGATCATCAAGATCGAGGAGCTGCGCGAGGCGACGGACTGGCAGGTCCCGATCTTCGTCAAGCTCGGGGCGACGCGAGTCTTCGACGACGTGAAGCTCGCGGCCAAGGCCGGCGCCGACGTGATCGTGGTCGATGGGATGGAGGGCGGCACCGCCGCGTCGCCCGAGATCCTCCAGGACCACACGGGGATCCCGACGCTCGCCGCGGTGTGCGAGGCGCGGCGCGGGCTCGAAGACGTCGGGCTCTACGGCCAGGTGCAGCTCATCATCGCGGGCGGCATCCGGTCGGGCGTGGACGCGGCCAAGGCGCTGGCGCTCGGCGCCGACGCCGTCTACATCGGCACGGCGGCGCTCATCGCGCTCAACTGCAACAAGCCGCTCTTCGTCGAGGACTACGCCGCGCTCGGGACCGAGCCGTACGCCTGCCACCACTGCCACACCGGCCGCTGCCCCGTCGGCATCACCACGCAGGACCCGGAGCTGATGAAGCGGCTGCCGATCGAGGAGGCCGCCGAGCGCGTCGCCAACTTCATGCACGCCACGACGCTGGAGATCCAGATGCTGGCGCGGGCGTGCGGGAAGGCCGACGTCCACGACCTCGAGCCGGAGGATCTGCGCGCGCTGACGCTCGAGGCGGCGGCGATCACCGGCATCCCGCTCGTCGGTACGAGCTACGTCCCCGGTCGCGGCTCCGCGCCCTGACCACATGCCGAGCCGCCTCATGAGGATCTGAGGGAGCGATGTCGTTCCTCCTCCGGTGTCCCGGATGTGGGCCGCGCGACGTCTACGAGTTCCGCTGGGGTGGTGAGCAGTCGCGCCGTCCCGAGCCCGGCTCGCCGCTGCCGACGTGGACCGGCTACCTCTACCTGCGGCGCAACGAGGCCGGATCGCAGCAGGAGTGGTGGTATCACCGCGCCGGTTGCCGGCGCTGGTTCCTCGCGGTGCGCGACACGCGGCTGAACGAGGTCGCGCGCACGTTCTGGCCGGACGGCGAGTCACCGACGCCTCCGGAGACGGCGTCTTCGGGCGAGGGCAAAGGGCCGCAACCGTGAGCCGGCTTCCGGCGCACCCGGCCCAGCGGATCGATCGCTCGCGGCCGGTGTCGTTCACGTTCGCGGGGCGGTCGTACGAGGGCTTCGCCGGCGACACCGTGGGCTCGGCGCTCTACGCCGCGGGCGTACGGGTCTTCAGCCGGAGCTTCAAATACCACCGGCCGCGCGGTCTGCTCTGCTGCCGCGGCCACTGCCCGAACTGTCTGGTGAACGTCGACGCCGTGCCGAACGTGCGCGCCTGCGTCGAGCCGCTGCGCGACGGGCAGCGGGTCACGCCGCAGCACGCCTGGCCCTCCCTCGAGCACGACGCCCTGGCCGTGATCGACCGGCTCCACTTCCTGTTCCCGGTCGGCTTCTACTACAAGACCTTCATCCACCCGAAGCGTCTCTGGCCGACCTACGAGCGCGTGCTGAGAGCGTGCGCCGGGCTCGGGCGCATCACGTTTCCCGGCGAGCCGGCGGGCGACTACGAGCGTGCGCATCTCTTCGCCGACATCGCCGTCGTCGGCGGCGGCGCCGCCGGGATGGCCGCCGCGCTCGAAGCGGCGACGGCCGGCCTCGGGGTCGTGCTCGTCGACGATCAGCCGGAGCTCGGCGGCCGCTGGCGGTTCCGGGTCACGCCCGCCGCTGACGCCGGACACGCCGGCGATGACATCGTGCGCGAGATGGCGGCCGCGGTCGCCGCGGACGGTCGCATTCGCGTGCTCGACGAGGCGACGGCCTTCGGGCTCTACGAGGACGGCCTGCTCGGCGTGCTGCAGCGGAACCGGTTCGTGACGCTGCGGGTGCGCCAGGTGATCGTGGCCACGGGCGCGCTCGAGTATCCGATGGTCTTCGAGAACAACGACCTCCCTGGCGTGATGCTCGGCGGGGCGGCTCAGCGGCTCCAGGGACTCTACGGCGTGCGGCCGGGCCAGGGCGCCGTGGTCGTCACGAACGACGATCGGGGCGTCGAGGTCGCCCTGGAGCTGCGCGCCGCCGGCGTGGTGATCGCGGCGCTGGCCGATGCCCGCGCCGGCGCCGACTCCGCCGGGATCGCATCGCTCCACGACGGCGGCACGACGATCATGCGCGGCGCGACGGCGCTCGCCGCCCGTGGCTCCGGGCGCGTGACGAGCGTGGTGCTCGGCGGGCTCGACGGCCGCGTGGTCTCGGAGATGAAGTGCGATCTCGTGGCGCTCGCCACGGGCTTCGAGCCGGCGGCGGGGCTCGTCGGGCACGCCGGAGGCAAGTTGCGCGTCGGGGATGGCGGTCGTCTCACGCCGGGCGCGCTGCCAGCGCGCGTTCTGGTCGCCGGCGAGGTCATGGGCCTCGGCGAGCTCGACGCGATCCTCGCCTCCGGGCGGCTTGCCGGCGCCGAGGCGACGCTGGCGCTCTCGGGTGCCGGCAGTCGGCTCAGCGCGCGGGTCTCCCAGCTGCGGGACGAGCTCGCGCGCCGGCGAAGTCACGTCGAGCACCGACCGGCTTCCATCGCTCCCGGGCGCGCGGCGAAGCGCTTCGTCTGTCTCTGCGAGGACGTCACCGAGAAGGACTGCCAGCAGGCCGTGGCCGAGGGCTTCGACCACATCGAGACGCTCAAGCGGTACACGACGGTCACGATGGGCCCGTGCCAGGGAAAGATGTGCCACCGCCTGTCGATCGACGTCTGCGCGAGCCTGACCGGCCGAACCGTCGAGGAGACGGGCACGACGACCTCACGCCCGCCGGCCCAGCCGGTGCCGCTCGGGGCGCTGGCCGCGCGCTTCGCCGATCCGTGGAAGCTGACGCCGATGCACCACCAGCACGTGGAGGCCGGCGCCGAGCTGATGGACATGGGCGCCTGGAAGCGTCCGCTCGCGTACGCGCGCCCGAGCGATCGCCAGCGCGCGGTCGACGACGAGTGCCGTGCGGTCCACGAGGCGGTGGGGCTCATCGACGTCTCGACTCTCGGCAAGCTCGAGATCGTCGGGCGCGACGCGGCGGCCTTCCTCGACTGGCTGCATCCCAACCGCTTCTCCGATCTCGGGGCGGGCCGGGTGCGCTATCGCGTCATGTGCGACGACGCCGGGATCATCCTGGACGACGGGGTGGTGGCGCGGCTCGACGCGGACCGTTTCCTGCTCACCACCGCCACCGGCACCATCGACGCCGTCGAGCAGTGGTTCACGTGGTGGCTCGCCGGGGGGCGGCGCTGCGCGCACGTGGTCAATCTCACCGGAGCGCTCGCCGCGATCAACGTCGCCGGACCGCGATCACGCGAGCTCCTGCAGGGGCTCGGCGACGTCGACGTCTCCGCGTCCGCGCTCCCGTATCTCGGCGCGCGCACGGGCCACATGGCGGGCGTGCCCACCACCATCCTGAGGATCGGATTCGTCGGTGAGCTCGGGTTCGAGATCCACTTCCCGGCCGACTACGGCGAGTACCTGTGGGCCACCTTGATGGCGGCGGGCGCGCCGCTCGGGGTCCGGGCGTTCGGCGTCGAGGCGCAACGCGTGCTGCGCCTGGAGAAGGCGCACGTGATCGTGGCGCAGGACACCGATGCGCTGACGACGCCGTTCGGCGCGAACCTCGGCGCGCTGGTGAAGCTCGACAAGCCGGACTTCGTCGGGCGCGACGTGCTGGCGTCGGTGGCGGGGCGTCCTCTCACCGAGCGGCTCGTCGGGTTCGAGCTCGAGGGGACCACGGTGCCGGCCGAGGGCGCGGCGGTCGTCGACAACGGCCACGCCGTCGGGCGGGTGACCAGCGCGAAGTGGAGCGCCTGGCTCGGGCGCGTGATCGGGCTCGCCTGGGTACCGGTGGCACGCGCGCACGACGGCGCGACGTTCGACGTCCGGATGAATGGCACCGTCGCGGGCGCGCGAGTCGCGCTGCGGCCGTTCTACGACCCGGACGGCGCCAGGCTGCGCTCGTGACGCCGGGAGGGCCGATGCGGACCAGCGCGATGTATCGCGCGCAGCAGGCCCTCGGCGCGCGCTTCAGGGACGACGCCGGGTGGAAGGTCGCGGACGTGTACACGTCGCCGGACGACGAGGTGGCGCGGGCGCGAGCGGGCGTCGGGCTCTCGGACCTGAGCGCCTGCGGCAAGCTCGGCGTGCAGGGCGAGGCGATCGAGGCTCTGGTGACGAAGCTCACGGGACGACCGGCGCCGGAGGTGGGCGCGGCGTCGCGCGAGCGGGTCAACGGCGCGCCGCTGCTGATCGCCCACCTCGCCGCCGACGAGCTGCTGGTGCTGACGGCGCCTGGTGACCACGAGATCGTCGCCGATCTGGTCGCGAAGACCGCCGACACCCTCGGCTGCGTCCACGTGACTGATCTCAGCGCCGCCTTCGCCGTCGTCGATCTCGTGGGCAGTCGCGTCGGCGCCCTGCTCGAGCGGCTCGTGCCGATCGATCTGTCGGCGCTGCCTGCGCTGGGCCTCGTCCAGGCCGAGCTGGCCCGCGTGCACGCGGTAATTTTGAGGGCCGATCATCCCCGGCTGCCGGCCTATCGCGTGCTCGTCCCCCGGGAGTACGGGGACTTCGTCTGGAGGACGTTGATGGACGCCGGCCACGATCTCGGGCTCACGCCGGTGGGCGCCGCCGCTCACGCGCGGCTCGGCGCGGAGGCCTGAGCATGTGGCAGCTGTTCCGCACGGGGAAGATGTGGCACCGGAATGGCCTGCGCGATCGGTACGACGTGGTGATCATCGGCGGCGGCGTGCACGGGCTGGCCACCGCGTACTACCTCGGCCAGCGGGGCGTGACGAACGTCGCCGTGCTGGAGAAGAGCTACATCGGCGCCGGCGCCAGCGGCCGCAACACCGCGATCATCCGGTCGAACTACCGGACACCGGAGGGCGTCGCCTTCTACGACGAGTCGGTCAAGCTCTACGAAGGCCTCTCCGCCGAGCTCGGTTACAACGTGCTGTTCTCCCAGCAGGGGCACCTCACGCTGGCGCACACCGACAGCGCGATCAACGGGCTCCGGGTTCGCGCCGAGGTCAACCAGCTCTGTGGCGTGCAGAGCCGCGTCATCTGGCGCGACGAGATCCAGGCGCTCGTGCCCGCGCTCGACTGCTCCGACCGTCCCCGGTACCCCGTGCTGGCCGCGCTCTATCACGCCCCCGGTGGCATCATCCGCCACGACGCGGTGGTGTGGGGCTACGCCCGCGGCGCGAGCCGCGCCGGTGTCGACATCCATCCCTTCACCGAGGTGACGGGGATCGACGTGGCCAACGGCGCCGTGACCGGGGTGAGGACGACACGCGGTGAGATCAAGACCAGCATCGTCCTCAATGCCACCGCCGGCTTCTGCTCCACGATCGCGAAGATGGTGGGACTCCGGCTGCCGATCACCACGCATCCGCTCCAGGCCTTCGTGACCGAGCCGCTGGAGGCCTTCCTCGACAAGGTGATCGTGTCCTCGAACCTGCACGTCTACGTGAGCCAGACCGATCGCGGCGAGTGCGTGATCGGCTCCGAGATCGATCCGTACACCTCCTACAGCCATCGCTCCACCTTGCCGTTCCTCGAGGCGACCGCGCATCACACGCTCGAGCTGTTTCCGTGTCTCAAGCACGTGCGGGTGCTCCGGCAATGGGCCGGCATCTGCGACATGACGCCGGACTACTCGCCGATCATGGGCGGGGTGCCCGGCCTCGCGGGGTTCTATCTCGACGTCGGCTGGGGGACGTACGGGTTCAAGGCCGGGCCCGTCTCCGGACGCCGGATGGCGGAGCTGATCGCCACGGGCCGGACGCCCGAGCTCATCGAGCCGTTCTCGATCACACGATTCTCCGAGGGCCGGCTCGTCGGAGAGAAGGCGGCCGCCGCGGTCTCGCATTGAGGAGGGACCCATGAGCGTCGAAGAGATCCGGTCCCGTCTCCGCAAGGACAAGGTCGACTACATGCTCGCGCAGTACGTCGACATCCACGGGACGCCGCGCTGCAAGGGTGTGCCGGCCAGCGCGTTCGACCTGTTCGTCGCCGGCTCGGCCGGGTTCGCCGGCGCCGCGGTGTCGGGCATGGGGCAGGGCCCGCACGACCACGACATGATCGCCATTCCCGACCTCGACTCCTACACGCCCGTGCCGTGGGAGGAGGGCGTCGCGCGGTTCGCGTGCGACATCACCGTCGACGGAACGCCCTGGGCCTATTGCCCGCGCACGGCGCTGCGTCTCGCGTGTGACCGTCTGCGGCAAGAAGGCTACGTGATGATGGTCGGCGTCGAGGCCGAGCACTTCCTGGTTTCTCGCCGGCCGGACGGCTCGATCGTGCCCTTCGATCCCGACGGCGTCGACACGATGGACAAGCCCTGCTACGACTTCAAGAGCCTCTCGGGCTCCATGGGCTACCTGCGCACGCTGATCGGCTACCTCGAGCGGCTCGGGTGGGAGCCCTACGCCTCGGACCACGAGGACGCCAACTCGCAGTACGAGCTGAACTGGAAGTACGCGGAGGCGGTCACGAGCGCCGACCGCCTGACCTTCTACAAGATGATGACGAGCCAGGTGGCGAAGCGCTTCGGCGCGATCGCCACGCACATGCCGAAGCCGTTCGCGAAGCTGACCGGGTCGGGCTGCCACTTCCACATCTCGCTGTGGGACCTCGAGCGGCAGAAGAACCTCTTCCTCGACGGGGACGATCGGCGCGGCCTCGGCCTGTCGACGCTCGGCTACCGGTTCCTCGCGGGCGCCATGAGCCACGCGCGTGCCCTGGCCGCGGTGGTCGCGCCGACCGTCAACGACTACAAGCGCCTCTCGGTCGGAGAGTTCCTCACCGGCGCGACCTCGGGCTTCACGTGGACGCCCGCGTTCGTCAGCTACGGAGACAACAATCGCACGCAGATGTTCCGCATCCCCGAGCCCGGTCGCTTCGAGTGCCGGCTCGTGTCCGGTTCGGTGAACCCGTACCTCGGCATGGCCGCCTTCATCGCGGCGGGGCTGGACGGCATCCACCGGAAGCTCGACCCGGGCGAGCCGAACGCCGGCCGGAACATGTACACGATGACGCTCGACGAGGTGAAGAGGCACGGCCTTGCGCTCGTGCCCCAGTCCCTGCCGGAGGCGGTCGACGCGTTCGAGGCGGACCCGGTGATCCAGTCGGCGCTCGGTCCCGAGTTGGCCGCGGAGTTCGTGAAGGTCAAGCGCCAGGAGTGGGTGAAGTACCACAACACGATCTCCCAGTGGGAGATCGATCGGTACCTGACGCTGTTCTGAGTGTGGTGGTTGCCCACGGAGAACGGTCCACCGTCTCGGACGCGATGAGGGCCAGGAGATCCTCGCCGAAGCGCGCGTCCAGACGGACCGGCAACCTGTGGCGAAGGATCTCGAGCGCCTGGGTCGCCGTGCGCGCCGGAACCGGCGGGGGAGTCATGAGGCAGATGTCGGTTCCTCGCCGATGAATGAGAAACTGAGAGCCCGCTTCGACGCGGTCGAGCAGACGAGCGAAGGACCGGCTGGCCTGGGTCGCCGACACTCGGCCGCCGCTGCGTCGACCTCGTTTTGCTCGATCTGATTTCATGGCCATGAATCAGATCCTACGAGTGACGGCTTCACGATACAACAGGGTCGGAGGACAGCCTCTCTCCCGCTAGGTCTCGATCTGAGCGAGCGCGCGCGCAACGACCCGCTCGCCGGCGTCGAGACGCGCGGCCGGCGTCGCCGCCCGACGCGCTCGATCAGCCCGGCGTACTCCGGCCCGAACGTCGTCTCGAGCTGTTTCCGGATCTCGCGCGCGAGCGCCGGACTGCGGCCGCCCGTCGACACCGCGATCTGCAGCTCGCCCCGCTGCAGCACCGACGGAACGATGAAGTCGCACGTCGCGGGCCGATCCACGACGTTCACGAGCGCGCGGTGCCGGCGCGCGGCGTCCGCGACCGCGTCGTCGATCGACGGCCGGCCCGTGGCGGCAATGACGAGGGCGCAGCCGCGCGCATCCGCTTTGAGGAACCGCCGCGCGCGGTGCTGGACCGCGCCCACGGCCGCGAGCGCCGCGAGCGCATCGGTCAGCGCCGGACTCACGACGACCACCGCCGCGCCGCACGCGAGGAGATCCCTCACCTTCCGCTCGCCGATCGGTCCGCCACCCACGACGAGGCACCGCCGTCCGCGGACGTCGAGGAAGGCGGGAAAGTAGTCGGGCACCGGCTACCCGCCCACGCCGGCGAGCGCCGGCAGCCCGACGAGCGAGACGGTCGCCGCGCGGACGGTCGGTCCGACGATCAGCACCGCCGGCGATTCCACCGCGGCGGCGCGCGCGACGCCGGCGATCGTTCCGAGAGAGCCCGGCACGACGCGCTCGTCGGCCCGGGCCGCACGCTCCACGACGACAGCCGGCTCGGACGGATCGCGGCCATGCGCGATGAGGATCGCCGCGATCGTGTCGAGGTTCCGGACCGTCATGTAGCACACGACGGTCCCGCGCACGCGCGCGAGCAGGTCCCAGTCGAGATCGAGCGCCGTCTCGCCGCTGTGATCGGTCGCGGTCGCGAACACCGCGACCGATGACTGCCCTCGCTCGGTCAGGGAGATGCCCGTGCGCGATGCCGCCGCGCAGCCCGCGGTGACGCCGGGAACGACCTCGAAGCGCAGGCCGGCGGCGCGCACCGCGCGAATCTCCTCGGCGAGCCGCCCGAAGAGCGTCGGATCGCCGCCCTTGAGCCGCACCACGCGCCGGTCGCGCGCCGCGCGCTCGACGAGGAGCGCGTTGATCCCGCCCTGCCCCATGCCGTGACGTCCGGGCGCCTTGCCGACGTCGATCACCTGCGCGTCGTGACGCGCCTCCTCGAGAAGCTCGGGCGCGACGAGGCGGTCGTGAATCAGCACCTCGGCGGCGCGCAGCCGCCTGAGCCCCTTCACGGTGATGAGATCGGGATCACCGGGACCGGCGCCGACGAACGAGATCATCGCGTGACCTCTGTCAGCCTGCGCACGCGCACGGCGCACACCTTCAGCTCGGGCTGCGCCGACAGCGGATCGCGCGCGGACAGCGTCAGGTTGTTGGCGCTCTTGTAGAAGCCGAAGCTGCGCCCCCAGTGGAACGGCAGGAAGCAGACGCCTTCGCGGATCGTGTCGGTGACGCGACACTGCGCGACGACCTTGCCCCGCCGCGACGCCACCTCGGCGAAGTCCCCATCCTGGATCGCTCTGCGGCGCGCATCGCGGGTGTTCACTTCGAGGACGGGTTCCGGCGTGCGGCTCGTCAGCGGCATCACCTTCCCCGTGCGCGTCAGCGTGTGCCAGTGATCTCGCACGCGTCCCGTCGTCAGCATCAGCGGGTACGCGTCGTCGGGCTCCTCGACGGGCGGATCGTGCTCGACGGCGATGAATCGCGCCCGCGCGTCCGTCGTATGAAAGCGACGGTCGGTGTAGAGCCGCGGCGTGCCGGGATGGTCCGGCGCCGGCACCGGCCACTGCAACGTGCCCTCGGCGCGCAGTCGCGCGTGAGTCACGCCGGAGTAATCGCACGGCGTTCCGGCGGTGAGCGTCGCGAACTCGTCGAAGATCTCGGCGGTCGTCTCGTACGGGAAGGACGCCTTCCAGCCCATCTCGTGCGCGAACCGCGTGAAGATGCGCGTGTCGGGCCACGCCTCACCCGGTGGGTCCACGAGCTTCGGCAGGTACGTCAGCCGGCGCTCGGAGCTCGTCATCACGCCGTCCTTCTCCGGCCACTGCGCCGCGGGCAGCAGCACGTCCGCGAAGCGCGTCGTCTCCGTCGGATGGTAGGCGTCCTGCACGATGACGACGTCGGCTTGCCGCAGCGCCTTCTCGACGAGATCGGTCTCCGGCATCGACGCCGCGGGGTTGGTGCAGACGATCCACACGGCGCGCACGTCGCCGCGCGCGAGACCTTCGAAGATCTCGAGCGCGGAGCGTCCGGGCCGTGGCGCGATGCTCCCGGGCGCGAGTCCCCAGTGTCGCTCGACGACGGCGCGCGCCTCCGGATCGGCGATCGTCCGGTAGCCGGGCAGCAGATGCGCGAGCCCACCCGTCTCGCGGCCACCCATCGCGTTCGGCTGGCCGGTCAGCGAGAACGGCCCGGTGCCGAGCCGCCCGATCTGACCGGTCGCGAGATGCAGGTTGATGAGCGCCGCGTTCTTGTCCGTCCCGACGTGGCTCTGGTTGATGCCCATGCTCCAGAGCGTCAGCGCCCGGCGCGCCGCGCCGAACCGCAGGGCGGCGGTGACGATGATCTCGCGCGACAGCCCCGTCAGCTCGGCCGCGCGCTCGGGTGGATAGCGCTCGATGACGCGCTCGAGGTCCTCCCAGCCCGAGGTCCGCGCGTGGATGAACGCGCGATCGAGCAGACCGTCCTTCCACAGCACGTGCAGCATCCCGTGCAGGAGCGCGATGTCCGATCCCGGTCGCAGCGGCAGGTGCAGATCCGCGAGGTCGGCGGTCTCGGTCCACCGCGGATCGGCCACGATCACGAACACGTCGTCGGGCGCGGCGAGCTTGCGGCGGCGGAGGCGCTTGAACACGATCGGATGGCAGTCCGCGGTGTTCGTGCCGATCAGGAAGAGACACTCGGCGGCATCGACGTCCTCGTACGACGACGGCGGGCCGTCGGCGCCGAGCGAGCGCGTGTAGCCGGCCGCGGCCGACGCCATGCAGAGCCGCGAGTTGGTGTCGAAGTTGTTCGTGCCGAGGAATCCCTTCGCGAGCTTCCCCGCGACGTAGTACTCCTCCGTCGTCAGCTGACCGGACGCGTAGACGGCGATCGCGTCGGGACCGTGCGCCGTGAGGATGTCACGCAGCCGGTCGGCCGTGAATCGCAGCGCGACCTCCCACGGCACGCGCTCGTGCGCGCCGTCGCGACGCCATCGAATCTGCGGCGCGACCAGCCGATCCGAGGTGCGGAGCGCGGGCGGCAGGTGCACGGCCTTCGCGCAGATGTCGCCGAAGTTCGCGGGGTGATCGGGATCGCCTTTGACCTTCGTCACCGCGCCCCGCTCGACGCGCACGAGCAACCCGCACCCGACGCCGCAGTACGGGCACAGGGTGCTCTTCCACTCAGGCATCGGTGGTGGTCGAGGACGGGGCCGGCTCCGCCGGGCCCGTTCCGAGCGTGGGGGGTATGGGGGCCATTTCGGGGCCCTCGGACGCGCGACCCGCGACCGAGGACCGGCACGGCTGCGCCGGGCCGGTTCCGAGCGTGGGGGGTATGGGGGCCATGTCGGGGCCCCCATCAAGAATGAATCGCGCCTTGATGGCCGCGCAGCGCGGACAGAATCCCGGCGGCTGCTCGCCGTCGTGGATGTAGCCGCACTCCTGACAGCGCCACGCGGGCGGCTCCTCCGGCGCGACGACTTCCGGGTTCGCCGGCCCGATCCGCCGTCGCCAGAAGGCGCTGAAGGACTCGTCGGGCTGGCGGTGGGTGTGGAAGTCGCGGACGGCGCGTTCGAGGAGCTCGGGCACCTGGGTGAACGGGACGCCTTTCTTCCACAGCACGCCGAGCGCGAGCGTCGCGGCCACGCCCCCTCCGAGCGTCACGTCGAAGCCGTCGACGATGCGAAGGCCCTTGCGCACCTTCACGCCCTTGAGCCCGATGTCGGCCGTGTGGTGCTGCGCGCACGCGTTCGGGCAGCCGCTCATCGCGATGCGGATGCCGTACGTCTCGACGCGGCGCCGGCGCAGCTGCTCGACGAGCTGCAGCGCGTAGCCCTTCGTCTCGGTGACGGCCAGGCTGCAGAACTGCTTGCCGGTACAGGCGACGGTCGAGCGGGTGAGCGAATCCGCCTCGAAGCCGAGGCCGAGCGCCGCGAGGCCGTGACCGAGGCCATCGCGCGCCACGTCGGGGACGTTCGGCAACACGACGTTCTGATCGATCGCCGTGCGCAGCGTCCCGTCGCCGAACCGCCGGGCCAGGACGGCCAGGCCTTCCATCTGCTCCCACGTGAGCCGGCCCATCGGAATCGCCACGCCGACGGCCCAGCGGCCCGGCTGCATCTGGCGAAACCAGCCGACGAACGTTTCCGGCGCCGACGGGGCCGGCGGCGGATCCGCAAACCGCGTCAGCGGCGACCCGACGCGCCGCTCGACGTCCGCCAGCACGCCGTGCGGACCGATGCGCTCGATCAGATGACGGAAGCGCACCTGGGCCCGCCGGTCCGTCCGCGAGCCGAGCTCGCGGAACGTCCGGAGGATGCGGTACGTCGTGTCCACGACCTGCTGCGGCCGCACGAAGACCGGCAGGTGCCACGCGAGGTGCGGGTGTTGCCCCTGCGTGCCGCCGATGAGCAGCCGGAAGCCGATCGCGTCGCCGGGCCCGCGTGCCGCGACCCACGCGATGTCCTGGGTCCAGTCGGTGGGGCCGGTGTCGGGGCGCCCGTTCATCGAGATGTTGAACTTCCGCGGCAGGTCCGCCAGCTCACGGCTGCCGACGAACATGTCGGTGATCGCGCGGGCCAGCGGCCGCGTGTCGATGAGCTCGTCGGCGTCGAGGCCGGACAGGGGATGGCTCGTGACGTTGCGGATGTTGTCGAAGCCGGTCTGCTTCGCGGTGAGGCCGACGCGCTCGAGCGCGGCGACGATGCCGGGAATCTTCTGGATCTGGAGCCCCTGCACCTGCAGGTTGCCGCGCGTCGTCACGTCGACGATCCCGTGTCCGGACTCGTACGCGATGAACGCGACCGCGCGCGCCTGCTCCGCCGTCATCTCGCACGCCGGAATCCGGATACGGATCATGTAGCGATCACGGTCGTGCTTGCGCCAGAAGAGGCCGTACCACTTCATCCGCTGGAGATCGGGCTCCTCGATCGCGCTGGCCGGTGTGCCCTCCTGTGCCCATTTCACAATGTCCGGCCACACGTCGAAGCCGTGCTTCGCCGCCTTCCAGATCTCGACGGGGTTCAGGGCGTCGCTCATGTCGAGGAGCGCCCCGGCTCCGCCGGGGCGCTTCCGAGCGCTTGGGGGGTATGGGGGGCCATGTCGGGGCCCCCCATCTCGAGAACGGTCAGGATGGCGTCGCGGAGCCAGAAGTAGTCGGGACGCCCGACGATGTCGTCGCGGTCGCGCGGCCGCGCGAATGGCACGTCGAAGATCTTGCCGATCGTGGCCGCCGGGCCGTTCGTCATCATCACGATGCGGTCGGCCAGCAGGAGCGCCTCGTCGACGTCGTGCGTGACCATGATCACCGTCCGGCGCGTCGCTTCCCAGAGCCGCATGAGCTCGTCCTGCAGCTCCATCCGCGTCAGCGCGTCGAGCAGCGAGAACGGCTCGTCGAGCAGCAGCAGCCGCGGCTCGAGCGAAAACGCGCGCGCGATCCCCACCCGCTGCTGCATGCCGGCCGACAGCTCGCGCGGAAACCGCTCGCCGAGCCCGGCGAGCCCGACCCGCTCGAGGTACGTCTCGGCCGTCTCCGTGCCGGCGCTGCGGCGCGTGACCTGGTCGAGCGCGAGCCGGACGTTGTCGCGGACGGACAGCCACGGCAGCAGCGTCGCCGACTGGAAGACGACGCCGCGATCGGTCCCGGGGCCGTTCACCTCGCGACCGCCGATCGTGACGCCGCCGGTGCTCGGCGTGTTCAGCCCCATGAGGATCGAGAGCACCGTCGACTTGCCGCAGCCGGAGTGACCCAGCAGGCAGACGAACTCGCCCTGCGCGACGTCGAGCGTGAAGTCGCGGACGATCTCCGCCGGTCCCGCCGGCGTCAGGTACGTCTTGCCGAGCTGCGCGATCTCGACGAACGCGGGCGGCAGCATGCTCAGGCCGCCCCCCGCCGGCACGCGCGCAGGAATTCGACGATCCCCTGCCGCGCCTTCTGGTACGCCGGGCTCAGGCTCAGGTGCCGGCGCTCGCGCGGACGCGACAGCCCGACGTCGATGGCCGGCCCGAGGACGGCGCCGGGACCGGGCGTGAGCGGATAGATGCGGTCGGCGAGCAGGATCGCCTCGTCGACGTCGTTCGTGACGAGGATCACCGTCGACCGGCGCTCGCCCCAGATGCGCAGCAGCTCGTCCTGTAACGTGGCGCGCGTCAGCGCGTCGAGCGCGCTGAACGGCTCGTCCATCAGCAGCAGCTTCGGTCGCGTGGCGAGCCCGCGCGCGACGGCCACGCGCTGCCGCATGCCGCCGGACAGCTCCCGCGGACGCTTCCACGCCGCAGGCGTGAGGTTCACGAGCGCGATGAGCTCGTCGGTGATGCGCCGGCGCTCGGTGCGCCCGAGCGCCGGATTCACCGCGTCGACGGCGAGCGCGACGTTCTCGAAGACCGTCATCCACGGCAGCAGCGAATACTGCTGGAACACGATGCCGCGCTCGGGATCCGGCTCGGTGACCGGCGCGCCGTCGAGCACGATGGTCCCGGCGTCCGGACGCAGGAGCCCGGCGATGAGCGAGACCAGCGTCGTCTTGCCGGAGCCCGAGTACCCGACGATCGCGACGAAATCGCCATCCTCCAGCGTGAGATCGACGCCGCCGAGCACGCGGGTCGTTCCCCGCGGCGTCACGTACGACTTCTCGAGGCCGCGGAGCTCGAGATACGCCATCACGCGCTCCGGAAGCGCGCCTCGACCACGCCCATCAGGCGGTCGAGGGCGAAGCCGATCGCACCGATGGTGACGACGCTCAGGAGGATGTGCGAGTAGACGAGGCTGTTGTACTCCTGCCAGAGGAAGCCACCCACGCCGGGCGTCCCGGTGAGCATCTCGGAGGCGACGATGACGAGCCACGCCAGGCCGAGCGACAGCCGGTAGCCGGTGAACACGTACGGCAGCGACGCGGGGACGATGATCTTCACGAGCATCTTCCACCGCGACAGCTTCAGCACGCGCCCCACGTTCAGGTGGTCCGGGCTGATCGACCGCACACCGGCGGCGGTGTTGATCACGGTCGGCCACATCGCGCACACCGCGATCGTGAAGATCGCGGCCGGCTCGGATTTCTGGAAGATCACGAGACCGAGCGGCAGCCAGGCGAGCGGCGAGATCGGTCGGAGGAACTGGATGATGGGATCGAACGCAAGGTGGAACGCGCGCGACAGCCCGAGGAGGAACCCGAGAGGCGTGCCGATGGCCAGCGCCAGCAGGAACCCCTTGCCGACGCGGACCAGCGAGTAGAACGCCAGCCGCCCGATGCCCTGGTTCATCTCACCGTCCTTGAAGAACGGCTCGAGCACGTACCGGCGCGACTCGTCCCACGTCCGGGCGGGGGATGGCAGGTCCCTGGCGATGGTCTGGCTGATCACCGTCCACACCGCCAGCACCGCGAGCAGACCGACCAGCGGCAGCAGGATCCTCTGGGTCGTGGCGCGTGTCATGGTCATCCCCGCTCACGCCATCGTGTGCACGGCGAAGCTCTTCGCGTACTTCTCGGGATCCGCCGGATCGAACACGACCCCGTCGAACAGCGTCTCCTTCTTCGTGTCCTCACGCGGGATCTCGATGCCCATCTCCCTGGCGACCTCGCGATAGATGTCGGCACGGTGCACGCGATCCACGAGCTTCTGGTACGCCGGGGGTTCCTTGACCATGCCCCAGCGGCGGAACTGCGAGAGCCACCAGATCCCGTGCGACTTGAGCGGGAAATTCGTCTGGCGGTCGAAGAAGGTCATGTAGTGCCGGTCCTTCTCCCGATGCCCGGTGCCGTAGTCGTAGTCGCCGAGCAGGCGGCCGAGGATGACCTCCTTCTGCGTGTTGATGTACTGCGGCTGCGAGACGACCTCGGCGAGGTGCCTGCGGTTCTCGAGGTTGTCGGCCCAGCGGCTCGCCTCGAGCATCGCGCGCAGCACCGCCCTGACCGTCTTCGGGTGCTTCGCGGCGAACTCCTCCGTGAAGGCCAGGACCTTCTCGGGGTGGTCCTTCCACATCTGCTGCGTCGAGGTCACGGTGAAGCCGATGCCGTCGGCGATCGCGCGTGCGTTCCACGGCTCGCCGACACAGTAGCCGTCCATCTTGCCCACCTTCATGTTCGCGACCATCTGGGGCGGGGGGATGGTGATCAGCGTCACGTCGCGGTCCGGGTTGATCCCGCCGGCGCCGAGCCAGTACCGCATCCACATCGCGTGGGTGCCCGGCGGGAACGTCATCGCGAACGTCATGGGCTGGCCCTTGGCCTTGGCCTCCATGACCAGCGGCTTGAGCGCCTGCGGCGTCGTCGCGCCCTTGGCCAGGAAGTCCTTCTTGAGCGTGATGCCCTGGCCGTTCCGGTTGATGGCGAAGGGGATGATCATCGGCTTCACCGGCGAGCCCTGGAGGCCCATCGTCGAGGCGTAGGGCATGCCGATGAGCATGTGAGTGGCGTGGTTCTCCCCGAGCGCCAACCGGTCGCGGATGACCGCCCAGGAGGCTTCCTTCGAGATCGTCGACTCGATGCCGTGCTTCTTGAAGAGCCCGAGCTCGTGGGCCATCACGATCGTCGAGCAGTCGGTCAGCGCGATGATCCCGAAGCGCATCTTCGGATGCTCCGGGGCATCGGAGGCGTACACGCCGCCCGCCCAGCCGACCGGAAGGCCGGCTGCGAGCGCCGCCGCCGTGCTCGTGCGCAGAAACTCTCGACGCGTGCCGTTCATCGAGTCGCTCCTCTCCTCGTCGAACAAAAAGGGCGCCGGGCCGTCAGGCCGCAGCGCCATCGCTCGCCTCGCGGCGCCTGCGCTGGCGCCGCATTCGAGACCGACCCAGTGCAGCGCGAATGCCAGATGCGCCGCGGTGATCACGCGGCGCGCATCGTCTGCAAACTCACCGGCTTTCGTCGCGCGCGCGTCGTGGGGTGGTGCTGAGGTGGCGGGCACGGCGCGAGGCGCGTGCCGCTTTGTGAACCAACCAGTTGGAACTGGGGGCCCCGAAATGGCCCCCAGACCCCCAAGCGCTCGGAGAGCGCCCCGGGGAACCCGTGGCGCTCCTCGAATCTCCGACAGGCTCCTACTCGCGGGCGAGCGATTCGGCGAGCAGGACCGCTTCGGCGACGTCGGCCATGGGCCGGCGCTGCCGCATCGCGGCCGAGCGCAGCATGCGGAACGCGTCTTCCTCGCTGAGCCCGTGCCGGCGCATCAGCAGGCCCTTCGCGCGCTCGATGATCTTGCGGGCAGCGAGCTCGCGGCGCAGCGCCTGGATGTCCGTGAAACGGGCGATGGCGAGATCGAGCACGGGCGCCAGCTCCTGCGCGCGCAGCGGCTTGAGGAGAAACGCCATGACGCCGGCTTCGCTCGCGCGGCGCACGAGGGCGTCGTCGCGGTGGCTCGTGAACAGCACGATCGGACAGGGCGTCGCGTCGAGCACGGCCTTCGCCGCGCCGACGGCGAGGACGGCGACGTCGGGACGCAGGCGGGCGATCAGATCGGGGGCGTCGCGGGCACTGCCCGATTCACCGATCACGTGCCCGCCCGCGCCGGTGATCGCGGCAGTCAGGGCCGTTCTCGACTTCACGTGATCGTCGACGACGACCACCCGCCAGCGTGGAGCACTCACGCGCCGTTCCTGGACGACGCGCGCGCCGTCAGCTCGCCGCCGCTCCTGTCGGTGACGCTGCGGGCCGGACGTCGAGCTGCCGTGCGCGCTTGCGGAGCGTGTTGCGGTTCATGCCGAGCAGCCGTGCGGCACGCAGCTGGTTGCCGCCGGTGACGAGCAGAACGTGCTGGATCAGCGCGCGCTCGAACACCGTGGCCGCCTCCTGGTGGACGCGGCCCGGCGCGCGCTGCACGAGGTCACCCGCCATTGCGACCACCGCCCGTTCGAGCTCGCCGACGAAGGGACTCATACGATGGAAACCTCCTCAGAACTCCTTGTAGTGCAGGAACTTCGCGTCGATCGTCAGGACCCCGCGCTCGCCCTTCCTCTCCAGCTTCACGACGCAGTCGATCGCCGAGAGGATGCCGGCGCCGAACAGCTCCTGGCACCGCTCGCGGAGCGCGTCGCCGTACACGCCGCAGAGCTCCATGAGGCGGTACTTGAACGGATCCGTCGTCAGCGGGAACTCCGTGCGGAGCGGCATCGCCGTCGTCACCATCGCGGTGTTCACGTCGACGCCGATCGTGTCGCTGAGCTTCTTCGCCTCCTCGGCGTTCAGGCGGTGCTGACCGTGTGCTTCACGGTGTTCGCGTCCGGCGCCTTCTGACCGACGGCCTTCATGGCGTCGCGGCAGGCGGTCGTGAGGAACACGTCCTCCGCGACCTTCTCGTAGCTGACGTCGGTCTTCACGTAGCCCCACCGCTTCATCTGCGCTCCATCGTGTCGCTCACGCGTGGCCTCCGCCGCCGTTGGGCTTCGTTGCGCTCAACAAAAAACGGCGCCTGATCTCCCAGGCGCCGTTGCTGGTGTCGTACGCGACGTCATCGGCGCGCACGAGCGGTCAGGGAGGCAAGGGCTGTGCCCGCGCGGTCCGAGAGCGGACGGTAATCACGACGCGCATTTGCGCGCGCCGGCGATCAGGAGCGCTGCTTTTCGTTTGAGCAGCGGGTGATGGGCTGCTCGGTTCTCGCGCATTGCGTTGGTGTATCAGGTGAGCACATCTCAGAGGAGGCGAGCATGGCCCAGCCGACCCTGCCCACCGTGGACCCAGACCCTGCAGCAGCGTGACCCCGAGCTCGCGAAGTCCTGCCTGGCGCAGCGCGAGCGCATCCTCGCCGACGGCGCCATTCCCGCGAAGTACGAGATCCTCATGGGCAAGGTTCGCCTACAGCCCCATCAGCCGGGCGATCAGGTTTCGCTGGATCTGGCTCGAGCCGTCGCCGATGACGAAGAGCCGCGCGTCGCGCATGTGGCGCTGGATGTCGAACTCGAGCGTGAAGCCGTAGCCGCCGTACACGCGCATGGCGTCGGAGGTCACCCGCAGCAGCGTCTCGGTCGCGTGTAGATTCGCGATCGAGGCCTCCTTCACGCACCGCACGCCCTGGTCCACGAGCCAGGCGGCGCGGTAGAGCAGCCAGCGCGCGGCTTCCGCCTGCACGTGCAGCTCGGCGAGCAGGTGGCTGATGGCCTGGAACTTGCCGATGGGCTGGCCGAACTGCTCGCGCTGCTGCGCGTAGCGGACGGCGTCGTCGATGACCTGTTGCGAGCAGCCGACACAGTACGCGGCCTGCGACAGGCGTACGCGCTCGAGGGTCGCCTTCACGATGTCCCAGCCGCCGTGCAGCGGCCCCAGCAGCGACGAGCGGGGCACGCGCACGTTTTCGTACTGCACCTCGTAGAGACCGCCCGCCCCGCGCATGCCGAGCTTCTCGATGGGACGGTAGATGATGCCCGGCGTCTTCGAGTCGACGAGGAACAGGCTGATGCCGCGGTGCTTCGGCACCCCGGGGTCCGTGCGCGTGGCGACGAGCAGGCACTTCGACTCGCGAGCCCCGGTGGTGAAGATCTTCGTGCCGTTGATGACGAAGTCGTCCCCGGCCGCCACCGCCCGCGTCCGGATGGACGCGGCGTCGGAGCCGGCGTTCGGCTCCGTGAGCGAGAAGGCAAAGAACATGTCGCCCGTGCAGACACGCGGCAGGTAGTGCCGCTTCTGCTCTTCGGTGCCGAAGCTGATGATCGTCTGCGTACCGAAGCCGATGGCGAAGTTCAGCAGCGAGGCGATGGACAGCGAGGTGCGGCCCAGCTCCTCCAGCAGCACGGTGGCGTCCACGCAGCCGCCGCCGAGCCCGCCGTACTGCTTGGGAACGACGAGGCTCGTGAAGCCGAGGGCGGCCATCCTGGGCAGGATCTCGTCGTGGGGCGCGCGTGCCGTGCGGTCCAGCTCGCGCAGCCACTCCGGCGTCAGCTCCTTGGCCGCGAAGTCGTGGACGACCTTGCGCAGCATCTCCTGCTCATCGGTGAGGGTGAAGCCGAGCCCGGCCGCGGTCATCGGCGGTCCACCAGCCGCTCGGCCTTCGCCTGCCGGGCGGGATCGTAGATGTCGTCCGCGGTCGTGAACTCCACCCGCGGCCGCACGCGCACCGCCTCCTGCGCGGCGGAGACGACGTGGGCGGTCAGCGCGTCGCGATCGGTGCGCGCGGAGGCGACGCGCACCACCATCTCATCCATCGAAAAGGGGTCGTTCATGTCCTGCTTGGTCAGCACCACCTGGAACTCGTCCACGCCGGGAACCGTCCGCAGCGTCTCGAGCAGCACGGCTGGATTGATGAGCATGCCCTTCACCTTCATGAGGTCCTTGGTGCGTGTCAGGGGTCCCACGATGCGCTCGCCGCTGCGGCCGCAATGGGGACAGGGATCGTGCGCGAGGCGGGCGATGTCGCCCACCAGGTAACGAATGAGCGTGGTGCCGCGCCGGTTGACGTGCGTGAGCGCGAGCGCCCCCGTCTCGCCGTCGGGCAGGCGGCGGCCCGTCGCCGCATCGACCACCTCGTGCAGCACCACTTCGGGCGCGGGGTTGTGCCAGTCGCCGTCCTCCCGGCACTGGGCGAAGCCGCCCGACTCGGTGGAGCCGTAGCGGTCGAAGATCACGGGCGAGGTGGCGCCGAGCGCGCGCAGGCGCCGGCGCATGTCCTCCCGCATGGCGGGCGTGGAGGCCTCCCCCGTCACGCCGCACATCCGCACGCTCGTGAAGTCGGCGCCGAGCTCGGCGGCGCGCATGATCGTGCGGCGCACGAAGCTGGTGACGCCCCAGAGCACGGTGGCGCGGTGCCGCTCCACCATGCGCACGCCGTCGTCGAGCGAGCGGTGGACGCCGAACTCGCCGTGGGGGGCGCCGGTGAGCGCGCCGGCCACGGCCGCCCCCGCGGCGTAGGCGTTGTGCGCCGAGCGCACGAACCCCCCCATGGCGGCGGCGGTGAGCGGAAAGAGGTTGGCCAGGATGTCGCGATCGGTGATGCCGGAGATCTCGGCCACGCGGCGCGCCTGGAAGAGATAGGCCTGGTAGTCGTGCGTGGTGACGTAGAGCGGCGTGGGGTCGCCCGTACTGCCGGTCGTGTAGTTCACTTCCCACAGCGCGCGCTCGTGCAGGGGCAGATCCGGACAGCGCAGCCGGAACGCCTCGGGATCCGCCATCAGGTCTTTCTTCGAAGTCAGCGGCAGCCGCTCCAGATCCTCGACGGTGCGCACGGCGGCGGGATCGGCGCCCGCGTCCGCCCAGCGCCGCCGATAGTAGTCGTGGCCGCGCGCGCAGAGTGCCAGCTGGCGCACGAGGCGCTTGCCCTGCGCGCGGCGGATCGCCTCGATGGGCTGGCGCAGGAAGTCCGTCACCGAGCCGCCACCCGGGCGCCGCGCTCGAGCGCCTGCACGGTCTCCGTCACGAGGCGGTCGAAGACCTCCGCCGCGTGCGGAATATCGGTGATCGCGCCCGCGCCCTGCCCGGTCGGAAAGTTCGCGAGGTCGACCATGCCCGCGGCCTTGGCGGGCGCCACCAGCGGCTCCACCCAGATGCGCTGCCACGGCATGGGCAGGATCTCGGCGTCGCGTCCCTTCCACCGGTCGGTGAACCGGTTGCGCAGCACGCGGCTCGGCTTGCCGGTGTAGCAGCGCGAGACCATCGTGCCTTCCTCGTCCACGTCGAGGATCCGCTTCTTGTGGTTGTCGTGGGCCGACGACTCCACGGTGGCGAGAAAGCGCGTGCCGATCCACGCGCCCTGCGCACCCAGCATGAGCGCCGCCGCCACACCGCGGCCGTCGCCGATGCCGCCAGCGGCGAGGACGGGCACGCTCACCGCGTCCACCACGCCGGGCACGAGAACGACGGTCGTCACCGTCCCCACGTGGCCGCCGGCTTCCAGTCCCTGCGCCACGATGCAGTCGACGCCGATCTTCGCCAGCCGCCGCGCCTGGCGCACGTTGCCGACGAGCGAGATGACTTTCGTCCCCGCCGCGTGCGCGTCGCGCACCAGCCACTCGGGTGTGCCCAGCGCCGACACCAGCACCGGCACGCGCTCGGCCAGCGTCACCTCCACCTGGGCGTGCGCCAGCTCCAGCGTCAGCGGCGGTGGCGGCGTGCCGCGCAGGCTCTCCACTTCCGGCAGCAGGTCCGTCAAGAACGCCGGAAACGGTGGGACGGGCCGCGCGGAGACGTCGGGCGGGATGTCGGTGGGGATGAGCAGATCCACGCCGAAGGGACGGTCGGTGATACGCCGCACGGCGCGGATCTCCTCGCGAAGCTGCTCGGGCGTGTGAAACGTCGCCCCCAGCACGCCGAGGCCGCCGGCGGCGGACACGGCGGCCGCGAGCGGGGCGAGGGTGACGCCGCCCATGCCGGCGGCGAAGATCGGGTACTCGAGACCGAACAGATCACACACGGGAGTGCGCAGGCGGCTCATGGACGACCTCTTTCACGCAGCAGGTTCTTGGCGATCTTGCCGTTGGACGTGCGGGGCAGCTCGGGCAGGAACTCGACGACTTTCGGCTTCTTGTAGCTGGCCATGTGGGCACGGCAATGCTCGACGATGTCGGCTTCGGTGGCGGCGTGACCGGCGCGAAGCTGCACGAAGGCCTTGACGATCTCGCCCCACTCGGCGTCGGGGCCGCCCACGACGGCGGCCTCCTGCACCGCGGGGTGAAGGTGGAGCACGCGCTCCACTTCCGCCGGGTACACGTTCAGGCCTCCGGTGATGATCATCTCCTTCTTGCGGCCCACGATGTATAGGAAGCCGTCCTGGTCGGGTCGGCCCGTGTCGCCGGTGCGGAACCAGTCGCCGTCGAAGGCGGCCGCCGTCGCCTCGGGATTGCGAAAATACTCCGTCATGACGGCGGGTCCGCGCGACAGCACCTCGCCGTCCTCGGCCACGCGCATCTCCTTGCCGAACACCCCGACGCCCACGGAGTCGCCTTTGTCCCGCTGCATCCACGGGGGCAGGACGGCGATGCCTCCCGACTCCGTCGACGAGTAGAACTGGTAGAGATTCGGCGTGAAGCGATCGAGGATCTCCACGCGCATCGTGGGTGACAGCGGCGCCCCCGTGGAGATGACGCACCGCAGGCTCGAGGTATCGGCGGCGGCGAGGCCGGACGCCGCCAGGATGCGGCCGAACATGGTGGGCACCATGAAGCACGTGGTCACCTGCTCGCGCGCGATGGTGGCCAGCGTGCGCTCGGGATCGAAGTCGGGATCGATGAGCACGGTGCCGCCACGAATCCAGGTGGCCATGGCGAACGCGCGCCCGCCCCCCTGCGCCATCGGCGTGTTGGACAGCCAGACATCATCGGGGCCGAAGCCGAAGTCGAACGCGTAGATGGGCATGCGCCAGAGCATCGAGCGGTGCGACAGCACGATGCCCTTGGGCAGGCCCGAGGTGCCCGACGTGGAGCCGATCACGAACGGCGCCTCCGCCGCCACGGGCTGCAGCGCCTCCGTCGCGCCCGCCGTGGCGAGGAGCGTCTCGTACTCTGTTTCCAGGCACACGCGCGGGCCGGCGAGCGTGGCGGGCACCATTGCGCGCGTGGCCTCCTCGAAGAGCACCGCGCGCGGCTCGTAGAGGGCGATGGCGTGGCGCAGCTCCTCCGGCCGCCAGCGGTGATCGACCGGCGCCGCCACCACGCCCACCTTGGCGCAGGCGAAGAGCGTCTCGAGGTGCTCGACCCGGTCGCTCACCAGCAGGAGGAACCGGTCGCCCGCCCGCAGGCCGAGGCCCACGAGCGCGTGGGCGAGACGGTTCACGCGCGCGTTCAGCTCGCGGTACGTGAAGGCGCGCGAGCCCTCACGCACCGCGATCTTGCCGGGCGTGCGTGCCGCCGCCCACGTCAGCCCGTGGGCGACGTTCCAGGCGACGTGCCGCGTGTCCATCCTCGCTACTTGATGCCCTTCTCGTCGTAGTAGCGCTTGGCGCCGGGGTGCACGGGCACGGGGTTGTCGAGCAGCCCCGTCTCCGCCCGGATCTCGTGCGCGCCGGCGAACAGGTTCTTCATGTCGGGCATGTGCTTGACCATCGCCGCCGTGAGCCGGTAGACGAAGTCCTCGGTGAGGTCCGAGCTGGCGACCATGTGGGACATGTAGGCCACCGTCTGGATGTCGGTGTCCTGCCCCTTGTAGCTGCCCTTCGGAATGACGGCGCGTCCGATGCCCGGCAGCGCCTTCGCGACCTTGGTGACCGCCTCGTCGCTGGCCTGCAGGAACCGGATGCCCGGGCTCTGCGCCAGCTCCATGGCGAGGCCGTAGGGGACAGGGCCGGTGAGCATGGCGACGTCGATCTGGCCGTCCTGCAGCATCCGCACCACGTCGGAGTACGCGACGGGATTCGGAATGCCGCCCGCCTTGCGGATGTCGTCGGCGGTGATGCCGTACGCTTTGAGCATCCCGTTCATGAGCACGTGGTGCAGCGTGCCCACCTTGCCCACGTAGACCCGGTACGGCCGCTTCGTGATGTCCTCGAACGACCGGATGTCACTGCGCGCCGAGGCCACGTAGTGGACGTAGCCGCGATAGAGCGACATCACGTGCCGGACCTTGTCGAGCTTCTGCGGGAAGTGCGCGACGCCGTTGTAGGCCTGGTACGTCGTCATGGAGATGGACAGCCCCACCGTGGAGGCGCCCGACTGGATGTTCTTGAGGTTGAGATCGGAGCCGCCGGGAATGGACGACGCCTTCACGCCGGGAAACTCCTTGTTGATCACGTCCGCGATCTTGGCGGCCATGATGGGAAACGTGCCGACACCGCCGCCCACGGTCACGAACGGGGGGTCGGCGGCATGGGCGGCGGCCACGACGGACAGCGCGACGACGACAGCCAGCAAGAGCGCTCGGCGCATGATCGAATCCTTTCTTCGAGGCTCGGCGCCCTACGACGCCCGTCGCGCACAGCACGCCATGGTGCCGAACGCGAGGACGAGCGTGAGACCGAGGAACGCGTTGAACTTCAGAATGTGCATGTGCGAGAAGCCCGCCCAGGCGAAGACACCACCGACGGCGGTGAGGGTTGCCCACTGACCGAATGATTCACGACCGGAGACGCGTGGCTTGATGGCGCCGGCGCGCGCGGCCTCCAGCTCCTGCTCCACCTCCGCCTCCGCGAGGCGGGCCAGCCGCCGCGCGGGAAGCCAGCGGTCCATCAATGTTCCCGCCCCGCCCACCCGGCCCGTCACCGGCAGCGCCGGCGGACGGCGGAGCTGCAGGACGACCACACCGCTGAAGAGCGCCAGCGCCAGCGTGTCAGCCCGCAGATCGGGCCAGATGAACAGGCCCGCGGCGGCGAGGAGCGCCAGGCGCTCGAGCACCGGGGCGGAGCGGAAGAGCCACCCCTGCACTCCGGCGGCCAGGCACGCGGTGGCGATGATCGTGCGCGCCGTCACCAGCACGATGCCGGCCATGCTGCCCTTGAGCGTCAGCTCGGGGTTGTAGATGAACATGTACGGGATCAGGAAGGCGGCGATGCCGATGCGCATGGCGGTGAACCCGGTCTCCCACAGTCCCGCCCGCGCGATGGCGGCGGCGGCGAAGGAGGCGAGCGCCACGGGGGGCGTGATGCCGGAGATGGACGAGAAATAGAACGCGAAGAGGTGCGCGCCCAGCTTGTCGGCGCCCATCGTCACCAGCGCAGGCAGCACGAAGGTCGCGAGCACGATGTAATCGGCGGTGGTCGTGAGCCCCATGCCGAGAATGAAGGAGGCGATCATGGTGAGGATCAGGGCCAGCCAGAGCTGTCCCTGCGCGGCGGTGAGCACCAGCTCCGAGAAGCGGTGGCCGACGCCGGACAGGAAGATGGCGCCGATGATGAGGCCCGCCGACGCGCACGCGATGGCGATGGGCACGACCCCGAGCGCGCTTTCCTCCAGCGCGTCGACCACGTCGCGCGCGCGCAGCCGCGTGCGCCGGGACAGGAACGACAGGCCGAACACGAGGCCGATCCCCCACGTGGCCGCGTAGCCGACGGAATAGCCTTCGGACAGCAGCCAGAACACGAACCCCAGCGGCAGCAGCAGGTGGCCGCCCTCGCGCAGGACCGGCCACAGGCGCGGCCGCTCCTCTTTCGGGATGGGGCGCAGGCCGAGTCGCCGCGCCTCGAAGTGAATCATGAAGTAGATGGAGAGGAAGTAGAGGAAGGCCGGAATGAGCGCCGCGATGGCCACGTTCCAGTACGGGACGCCCACGATCTCCGCCAGCACGAACGCGGTCACGCCCATGACGGGGGGCATGATCTGGCCGCCCGACGAGGCCACGGCCTCCACGGCGCCGGCGAAGTGGGCCGGGTAGCCGAGGCGCTTCATGAGCGGGATCGTGAACGTGCCCGAGCCCACGACGTTGGCGACGGCGCTGCCCGTGTAGGTGCCCTCGAACGCGCTCGCCACCACGGCCGCCTTGGCGGGGCCGCCCACCTGCCGCCCGGTGAGGATGAGCGCCAGGTTCATGAAGAAGTCGAGCGCGTGCGACTTCTGCAGGAGCTGGCCGAAGATGATGAACAGCACGATGTAGCTCGCGGAGGCGGCGACGGGGATGCCGAAGATGCCGTCGTCGCCGAGGAAGAGCGCGTTGGCGACGACGGACCAGGCATGCGGCGGCCCGTAGAAGATGCCGGGGAACACGTCACCGTGCACGGCGTTCACGATGAAGAAGCCCGCCACCACGAGCATGGCGAGCCCCACCGCCCGGCGCGTGGCCTCGAGCAGCACGAACAGGTAGACGGTGGCCACGGTGAGGTCGACGGGCGTGAGCTGCCCCGTCCGCAGCCATAGCCCCTGTGGGTCGCGCAGGATGTAGAGATGCAGGATCGCCACCAGCGTCACCAGCGCCAGGTCCGCCGCATCGCTGGCGGCGGACGCGCGGGCCTTCAGCCGCTTGGAAACCGGGAACACGAGGAACGCCAGCGCCATGGCGAAGGCGACGTGCGTGGCGCGGAACACCTGCGCCTCCGGCTGGCCGAAATAGCCCGCGTAGAGATGGAAGACGGCCATCCCGAGCGCCAGGCCGTGGATGAGCCACGCTTTGATGGGGCTCACGCCGCTCCGTCACGGCGCCTGATCAGCGTCGTCTTGTCGATCTGGAGCACGATCTGGTCGCGCTGGTTCAGCACGTGATCGCGGAACACCACGATGCCACGGTCGCCGGCGGAGGTCTCGCGCTTGGAGACGACCTCGACCTCCGTGCGGATGGTGTCGCCCGCCCGCACGGGCGAGTGAAAGCGCCCGTGGTCCACGCTGAGGAGCGCGATGATCGAGTGGCGGAAGAGGCCTTCCGTCATCGCGGTGGACACGGACATCGTGAACGCGCTGGGCGCGATCCGCCCCTTGTACGGGGTGCGTTTGGCGTACTCCTCGTCGATGAAGAGCGGCACGTGGTAGCCCACGAAGGCGCAGAAGAGCGACAGGTCGCCCTCCGTCACCGTGCGGCCGTACGTCGGGTAGCGCTTGCCGAGCTCGAAGTCCTCCCAGAAGAGCGACATGGCTCAGCCTTTCAGGAGGGCGACGGCGGAGATCTCGATGAGCGCGCCTTCGCGCAGGAGGCCCACGACGATGACGCCGGTGGACGCGGGACGCGCCTCCTTGAGAAACTCGCGCCGCACACCCGCCGTGCCCTTGTAGTTGTCCGTGCTGGTGATGTAGTCGACCGTCTGCACGATGTCCTCGCACGAGCCCCCGGCCGCGTTGAGCAGCCGCTCGAACTTGCGGAAGATCTGCCGGGTCTGCTCGACGATGTCGCCGGGCGCGGTGATCCGGCCCTCGTCGTCCGTGCCCGTCGTGCCCGACAGGAACACGGTGTCGCCCACCCGCAGGGCGGGCGCGTAGGTGTAGCGGCTGGACCACGGCCCACCGCCGGTGACGACCTCTCGTCCTGCTCGTGTCATACGCGGTCCTCCGTTCAGACGGTGGCAGGCGGTGTCGCGCCCGGCAGCATCCGGTAGACGTGAAATCCCTCCAGCACGATCTCGCCGCGCTGGTTCGTGAGCGAGGTGGCGATGCGGATGAAGCGCCGCTTGCCTTCCTGCCAGATCTTCTCGACCGTGAGGCGCGGCGTGATGGTGTCGCCGACGAGCGCCGGGCTCACGAAGCGGGATCCCTGCTCCACGAAGACGAAGCCGTCGATGCGGTGCATGGCCGAGGAGGCACCCAGGGCCGTCAGCGATGCCAGCAACAGGCCGTGCGCGAGGGGCTTGCCGAAGCGCGTGGCCCGCGCGTACTCGACATCGTAATGAATGGGATGCGCGTCGCCGGTGAGACCGGAGAAGAACAGGAAGTGGGCGTCCGTCAGCGTCTTGGACGGCGTGACGAAACTGTCGCCCACGGTCAGCTCGTCGCTCATCGTCATCACTCTCCTGCGCCGGCCGAGGCGGACCGGCGGTCGACGAACCGCTGCGCCTTGGCGTGCCTGGATGGATCGTAGATATCGTTCACGCGGGGGTGAGGATCATCGATCGCTGGCTGACCAGCAGCGGATGCGTCTGCGCGATGAACGCCCTGCCAGTCGGGATCCTCCTGCGAGCGCGCGGGGACGTCCGCCCGCTCCTTGAGGTCGCGGTACGCCCACCGGTGCAGCACCTCGTTCTGCTCGCCGATCTCGCTCTGCCAGAGGGCGACGTTCTTCGAATACTGCTCGCGGATGGGCAGCGCGTGCTTGAAGAGGTCGATCCACGGGCGCTCGTCAGGCCGTCACGGTTCAAGGGCGGCGACGAGGAAATCGACGAAGCTCTCCGCGATCGCTTCCGAGGACAGCTCGCCGCCGGGGTGGTACCACTTGGGAATCCAGTTGATGGCGCCGAGGATGGCGAAGCCCGCGAGGCGAGCGTCCACGGGCTTGAACTCGCCGCGCCGCACGCCTTCGCGGATCAGGGCGCGCACGCCCTTCTCGAAGCGGTCGCGCATGGCGACGTAGCGCTTGCGCTGCGGCGGGGCGAGCGATTCGAGGTCCGTGAGCATCACGGCGCCGTACACCTCGTCCGTGATGGCACGAATGTGCTGCGTGAGGACGGCGCGCAGGCGCGCGGCGGGCGGACGGCGGCTTCCTTTCGTCCGGGCGAGGGCGTCGAGGGAGACGCTCATGCACGCGAGGTGACACTGGTACAGCAGGTCCTGCTTGTCCTTGAAGTAGTAGTAGAGGCTGCCCTTGGTCATCCCGAGCCGGTCGGCGATGTCCTGCATGGTGAGCGAGGCGAGCCCGCGCTCCCGCAGCACGAGGCCGAGGCTGCGGAAGATTTCCTTGCGGCGGGCCGCCGGGCTCGCGCCCCGTCGCCACGTGAGCGTCGTATCGGGCGGGGTCGCGCGCGCGGGGCCGTTTTTTGACCGGCTGTTCAATTTGAACAACGGGTCAAATAGTAGGGTGGGGCGCCGGACACTGTCAAGCATCTGCCTGGCCCGGGGGCGGACCGGCCGTTACGCGCGGGAGCGCGCGAGCTCGATCGCGCCGACCGGCTCATCGCGAGGCTTCGCGGGTCAGTGGCGCGCGTCCCCCTTCACCGGCTGCCGCGCCCACTCGTGGTCGGCCGCGGTGAACCGGTCGAGACCGTACGGCCCGATCGGCAGCGACGTGCCGCCCGTCGTGATCAGGTCGAGGAACACCTGGCCGGTGATCGGCGCGAGCGTGATCCCGCTGTGCCCGACCGCGACGTAGAATCCCGGCACCTCGCGGACCGCGGTGTAGATCGGCTGGCCGTCGGGTGGCATCGGGCGGAGCCCCGCCCACGCTCGCAGCACGCGTGCCCGCGCCAGCGCGGGAAAGATCCGGCGCGCGCGATCGAGGTTCCGTGACCCCGCCTCGTAGGTGACGGTCCGGTCGAAGCCGACGAACTCGTTCGTCGTGCCCACCATCACCGTCCCGCTCCGGAACTGGCGCAGGCCCGCGACGGGCCGCTGCATGACCGCGGGGAGCGGTTCCAGGTGGTAGACCTGACCGCGCTGTGGCAGCAGAGGGACGCTCACGCCGACCATCTGCGCCACGCGCGGCACGAAAATGCCCGCGGCATCGACGATCGCGCCGGTCGGAATCTCGCCCTCGGCCGTCACCGCAGCGGCCACGCGGCCGGCCGCGAGCCGGATGCCGGTGACCTCCCGGTGATACAGGACCTCGGCGCCGTGGCGCCGCGCCGCGCGCCCGAGCGCGAGCGTGAGCTTCATCGGATCGACGTTGCCGTCCTGCGCGCAGTACGTCGCGGCCGCGACGCGCGGCGACATCGCCGGCTCGAGCTCGCGCGCTCGACGCGCGTCCAGCAGCTCGACGGTGACACCGGGGACGGCGCTCTGCCGGGCCGCCTGCTTCGCGAGCTGCTCCGCCTCGGCGTCCGTCAGCGCCACCTGCATGTTGCCGTCGCGCTGGTAGTCGACCGGCGCGTCCAGATCCGCGACGAGCTTCGGGTACATCCCGGCGCTCAGCAGGCTGAAGGCGGTGTAGTGCTCGGGCCCCTTGCCCGAGACGTTGACGAGTCCGACGTTCGCGCCCGACGTCCCGGACGCGAGGAACCCCTTCTCGATCAGCGTGACCCGCACGCCGGCTCGCGCGAGGTAGTAGGCGATGCTCGCCCCGCGCGCGCCCGCTCCGACGACGACGACGTCAGGCGATGTCATGCCTCGTCCGCCAGCGCGGTGACCGGCAGCGGACGAACGGGTGGGCGCGCGGTGAGGCGCCCGACGCTGGTCGTCAGCGTCCCTGCGTATCGCTCGATGAGCCCGGCCACCGTCGGGATGCACAGGCGTCCCTGGCAGAGCCCCATTCCGCAGCGCGTCGCCGCGCGAACCTCGGTGACGAGCCGCGCGCCGTCGCCCACCGCCTGACGAACCTCGCCGGCGGTGACTTCCTCGCAGCGGCACACGATCGTGTCGTCCTCGGCGAGCTCGAAGAGCCCGGGCTCCGGTGCGTGCATCCGCTCGAGCGCGCGCCGGAACGACGCCATCTTGCCGAGGTCGCGGAGTGGCGCCTTCGCGCGCGCCGCGGCATCGCCGTCGGTCAGCTTGCCGGCGTGACGCGCGGCGCCGAGCCCGGCCAGCTCGCCCTGCAGCTTGCCCGCCTCGGCCCCCGCGACACCCGCGCCGTCGCCGGCGACGAACACGCCGGGCACGGACGTCGCCATGAAGCGATCGGGAGCGGTGACCGGCACCCAGCCGCCCTGGCCCGCGTGGTACGTCACGTCGCAGCCCGCGAGCTGCGCCAGCTCGCTCGACGCCATGAGGCCGTAGCCGACCACGACGGTGTCGACGTCGATCACGCGCTCGGTCCCGGGCACCGGGCGCCACGCGGCGTCCCACTGCGCGACGACGGCGCGCTCCACGCCTTCGCGGCCCTCGACGCGCACGATGCCGTGGCCGTTCCACATCGGGACGCCGGCGCGCTTGAGCGTGGCGAGGACGTCGATTGCCTTGCCGAGCGCCGCCGGCCGCCGCAGGAGGCCGAGGAACGCCGTGCGCGACGCGGCGATCGCGATCCCGGCGATCTCGGCGCCGCCGCGGACGAGCGCCGCCGCCGCGGCGAGCAGGAGCGGGCCCGTGCCGGCGAGCAGCACGCGTCGCCCGGGGATGATCCGCTGGCTCTTGATGAGCGCCGTCGTCCCGCCCGCCGTGACGACGCCGGGCAGCGTCCAGCCGGGGAACGCGACGGGACGGTCGTAGGCGCCGGTCGCGAGCACCAGCCCGCCCGCCTGGAGACGCATCGAGCGACCGCCACGATGGATCGCGAGCACGCGGTCCGGGAAGATGCCCCAGACCTCGGTGTCGCTCCACACCTCGACGCCCGACGCGGCGAGGCTCGCGAAGAGGGGCGCGCTGTCGGCGGCGTACCCGTTCCCGCCGGCGCCGGATCCCGGGCGCAGCTCGGTCGCGACCTGCCGGTAGATCTGCCCGCCGACCGCGGGGCCTTCGTCGATCAGCAGGACGCGCGCGCCGGCCCGCGAGGCTTCCACCGCGGCGGTGATGCCCGCCGGCCCGGCGCCGACGACGACGACCTCTCCGGTTCTCATCGCCGGGCCTCCGGAGCGGAATCGCCGAGCGGCGGAGGCGGGCCGAAGCCGAGCTGCATCTCGACGACCATGCCGGCGCGCGCCACCGTGAGACAGGTGCGCACGTTCGGCACGCCATCGACGACCATGCGGCAGTCGTGGCAGACGCCCATGAAGCAGAACGCGCCGCGCGGCTCGTCACGCCATGCCGTGCGGCGCGCAAGCCGCCGGCCGGCCGCGAGCAGTGCGCCCGCGAGCGTCTCGCCCGGATACGCCTCCACCGGCTGACCGTCCACCGTGAAGCTGAACGGAGCGCCGCGCTCGACTCCCGCGGCGATCCGGTTCGACGTCGTCGTCATGTCGTCCTCCATCACAGGTTCTGGAGCCGCGGGTCCAGCAGGTCCCGCAGCCAGTCGCCCAGGAAGTTGAGCCCCAGCACGGTGACCATGATCGCCGCGCCCGGAAAGGTCGTGAGCCACCACGCGAGCGTGATGTAACCGCGCCCGTCGTTCAGCATGCCGCCCCAGCTCGGTGTCGGCGGCTGGACGCCGAGCCCGAGGAAGCTCAACGACGACTCGAGCAGGATCATCTGCGCCACGGCGAACGTGCCGACCACGATCACCGGCGTGAGCACGTTCGGCAGGATGTGCCGCAGCATGATCCCCATGTGCGGCGCGCCGAGGCTGCGCGCGGCCTCGATGAACTCCTTTTCCCTCAGCGCGAGCACCTGCCCGCGCGTGATCCGCGCGTAGACCACCCAGCCGCCGATGGCGAGGATCACGATGACGTTGCGCGGACTCGGGCCGAGCACGCCCGCGATGGTGATCGCGAGCAGGATGAACGGGAACGCGAGCTGGACGTCCGCGAGACGCATCATCGCGTCGTCGAAGCGCCCGCCGGCATACCCCGAGACGAGCCCGATGGCGACGCCGAGCGGCAGCGAGATCGCGACGGACAGGAAGCCGATGAGCAGGGAGATCCGCGAGCCGTGGATGATCCGGCTCAGGATGTCGCGCCCGAGCTGGTCGGTCCCGAGGAGGTGCTCCGTGCTGCCGCCGTCCAGCCACGCCGGCGGCAGGAGCCGCTGGGCGATGTCCTGGTCGAGCGGGTCCATCGGCGCGATCGACGTCGCGAACACGGCCGCGATGACGTTCGCGAGCAGGACCACCATCCCGATCAGCGCGCCGCGGTTCCGGAGCAGCGACCGGAGCGACCGCGCGCGGGGACGGCGCGCGACGGGCACGGGCATGGCGACGGTCTGGACCGCCATCGCCTACGTCGTGATTCGGATCCGAGGGTCGAGCCAGCCGTAGACCGCGTCCACGAACAGGTTCGACAGGACGAACACGACCGCCGTCGTGCAGACCGCCGCCTGCACCACCGGGTAGTCGCGCTGGAAGATCGCCGTGACGGCGAGCCGCCCGATGCCGGGCCAGGCGAACACGGTCTCCGTGATGACCGCGCCGCCCAGGAGCGTGCCCAGCTCGAGCCCGACGATCGTCACGACCGGGATGAGCGTGTTGCGGAGCGCGTGCTTGTAGATGACGACCCGCGCGGCGAGGCCTTTGGCCCACGCCGTGCGGACGTAGTCCTGGCCGAGGACCTCCAGCATGCCGGCGCGGACGAGGCGCGTGACCCGTGCCGTCGAGTAGAGGCCGAGCGTCACCGCCGGGAGCACGAGATGCGCGAAGGTGCCGCGGCCGGACGTCGGAAAGAGGTCGAGGCGCACGGAGAAGACGAGGATGAGGAGTATGCCCAGCCAGAACACCGGCATCGACTGGCCGAAGAGCGCGCCCAGCATGGTGAGGTTGTCCACCGACGTGTTGCGGCGGACCGCCGAGACGACGCCCGCGGGGATCGCGACCACGAGCGAGACCACCAGCGCCGCCGCGGCGAGCTCGAGCGTGGCCGGCAGCCGCTCGAGCACGAGGCCGAGGGCCGGCTGGTTGTACCGCAGCGACCGGCCGAAGTCGCCGGCGACGGCGCGCCGGATGAACACGCCGTACTGCACGGGCAGCGGCCGATCCAGCCCGAGCTCCCGCGCGAACCGCACCCGGTCCTCGTCGGTCGCGTTCGGCGGGAGCATGAGGTACGTCGGGTCGCCGCTCAGGCGGATCACGAAGAACACCACCAGCGAGACCCCGAAGACCACGAGGACCGCCTGAGCCAGCCGCCGCCCGATGAAGGCTCGCACGGCGGCTTACTGCGGCGTGAGCGAGACGTCTCGCATGCGCATCAGGTAGTCCGGCTTCGCCTCCCACGCGACGTTCTTCCGCACGCCGAACAGGTCCTGCTGCTGGTAGAGGAAGATCCACGGCGCGTCCTCGCGGAGGAACCCGTGCAGCTCACGGCCGATGTCCGCGCGCTTCTTCGGCTCGAGCGTCGTGAAGTACAGGTCGAGCAGCCGGTCCGTCTCGGCGTCCTGGTAGTAGTAGCCGCGCGTCTTGGAGTGCAGCAGCGTCTCGAGGTGCCGGCCCGACTCCGGGCTCGACTTCCACGGGAACA
>JACPCW010000135.1 GCA_016184365.1 Candidatus Rokuibacteriota bacterium | reverse complement strand
GGGGGGCCCCGAGATGGCCCCCCCCCCCCCCCAGCGTTCGTCGCGACCCGGTGAAGCCGTGCCGCTCCTCGACGGCCCGCTCGGATCCGTTGCCGAGACTCGCGGCTAAGAGATCGCGGACCATTCGCTCGAGCGTCGCCGGGTCTGTTGCGACCGGCAGGTTGCGGACTCGCCACCACTGATCGTCGTAGCGCCGCGCTTGCGGGATGTAGATCGTTGGCACGCCGACGGCCTGTGTTTCATGGACGGCGTGATAGCCGCCGGCGGCGACGACGACGTCGGCCGCGCGCAGGTATGCCGCGGCGGGAAAGAGACGCAGCACGGGACCGCCGGCTGGCAGATCGTCGCTCACGAAGCGCAGGTCGGCATCGGCGCGTGCCGCGATCTTGCCGAGCAGACGCGCGAGATGCCCCTGACGTCCTGGATCCCCGGTGCCGAGCGCAAGAATCAGCCGGCGGTCGTTCGTGACGCCGAGCCGCCGTCGCGCCGCATCGCGATCGAGCACGGGCGGGCACAACAGCACGGGCGGCACACGATGCCGTGGAACACGCAGCGTCATGAGCTCGGCGGGCGGCTCTTCGCACCAGACGATCTGCTCGAACCCGGTCTCGATCGTCTCGCGAACGCGCGGATCGAGATAGTAGGCGGGCGTCACGCGTCGCGTGACGAGCCATCGAGGCGCGGCACAGGTGTCCTGGGCCAATTCGCCGACGACGCCGCGCGGAAACACGTCCACGAGAAGCAGCGCGGCGTTTCGCAGCGCGGTGACGTTCGCGATCTCGTGCGGATCGGCGGCGACGTAGTCAACGCCGAGCGCCGCCGCCCATGAGGCAAGTCGACGCGGACCCACGAGCGTTCCCGTGCCGAGCGCGTGCAGGACGGCCAAGCCGCGCAGCACGTGCCCGTGGCCACCGCCCGCCGCGTAGTAGACGACGCGCTCAGCTGGCGCCGGTGTCACTCTCGATGTCGGTGTCGAACGCCTCGGCGGCCGCCGCGGGCGCTTCGAACGCCGCGTGGTCCTCGGCGTCGTACTGCGCTTGCCACGCCGCGGGGCCGCCGACGAAATGGGGGTCGTCGCCCGCCGCCATCGCCTGTTCCGCCGACCACGCCTGCGTCGCGCCGCCGCCGCCGAATGCGCCCGCGCGCGCGGGCGCCGCGGGTTCGGTGGTCTCCGGCTCGGACGTCGTCGTGGCCGTCGTGGTGTGCTCGGAGTCGTGCTGCCACTGTTCGTGGCGCAGACAGCTGACGCAGCGCGGTCCCGTCTCCGTCAGCCGCGTGTGCTCGACGCAGATGGCCTTCCCGCAGGTGACGCACTGGCCCGTGGCCAGGCGATCGCACGGGTGAGAGAACAGGAACCCGCTATGGTCTTCGCACTGCAGGGCCGCGGGCTGGCTCACTTCGCCACGTTGGCGAAGAACGCCCACAGCGCCGCCCGCTCGGCGGGCGAGAAGCGGTCGACCGCGAACCACAGCCCGGCACGCACGTCGGTGACGCCGGAGATTTCGCCGAGCCGGGCGCCGGCCTCGGTCTCGAACACGAGGCCGCCGGCGCGCGGCTTCACCTTCGCGATCGTCCTGCCGCCGGCGTCGCGCAGCTCGACCCCCGATGATTTCGACTTCACGCGGACGAGCACCGCTTTCGACGCGTCCTCGAGCTTCCAGTCGCCGTCCTTGTCCTTGCGGATGCGGAACAGGCGCCGGCCGCCGGCGTCTTCGATCTCCGCGCCGTAGTCCTTGCGCTTCACCTTCCATCGTTCGACACCGCCGGCATCGGCGAGCTTGACGCGGTCCGCCTGGATCTTGATCTCGCCGAGCGCCTGATCGCGCGCGTCGCGCACCTTGACCGTCTCGCGATGCGCGTCGAGACGCGCCACCGGGCGACCGCCGGCATCCGCCAGCGTGACCGGTGACGTCTGGGCGACCGCGGGGGTCGGCAGGACGGCGAGCGCGATCGCGACGGCGACGGAGCGGAGCATCAGGCGGGACGACGGCGTCATGTCAGCGCGCCGGCCGATCGCCGTTCGGCGTGTCGCGGCGCGAGCGGTGAACGCGCGCCTGCACGTCCCGCACGCGATCGCCCTCGACGAGGATCTCGACCTCGTGGTCCTCGACGTCCCAGTGGCTGATCGTCGACATGAGTCCGTACGACCGCCGCCGCCGCGGCACGAGCCGGCGCCCGCGGTACACGAGCGTGCGCCGGGACGAGCCGTCGAGCCGCTCGTGCTCCTCGAGCGTCGGACCGAGCGCGGCGATGACGTCGTCGTACGTCGTCTCCCCGGGTGCGATCTGCAAGAGCTTGTCGCGCGGGACGATGACGCCGGTCTCGCGGTCCGGCCGGGCGCGCGCGGCGCCGAACGTGATCCGCCCGGCCAGGCGGTGCCTCAGCTGCTCGGCGAGCACCCGCACCACCACGGCGGCGAGGTTACCGAGCAGGAAGAACAGGATCGGGACGAGGATCGGCATCCACGCCTGCAGGCCGGTGAAATATCCGAACTCGACGGTGAGCGCCTGCGGCGTCAGCCCCTGCGCGCGGTCGAGGAAGATCGTGACGACCTGCGACGGGTTCGCGCTTTCGGTGAGCTGCCGCCGCGCCGTGGGGGGCGACACGGATTCGATCTTCAGGCGCTCCGGACTCCGGAACGCGATCGAGAGCTGCGACGGGTCCTCGGCCAGCCGGATCACCCGGTCGCGGTGCTCGAGGTAGAGCGGGAACATGCCGCGGGCGCGGACGTCGTTGAACGACAGCGACACGTCGTGGCGGATGCCGCGGAACGCCTCCTCGATCCACGTCGCGCGCCGCGGCCGCACGAGTTCGGCCGACGTGAACGTGAGCCGCATGATCTTCGCCGGGTTCACGAGCTCCGGCCGCCACGGGATGCGGATCCACGTGGCCGGCGCGGTCGGCCCGGCCGCGGCGCGCTCGCGCCGGAACGTCACGTACGGCGCGGCCGCGAGGGGCTTCTCGCTGTTCCGTCCGCCGTAGATGTCGCGGGCCGACAGCTGCACCGCGCCCTGCGCGACGACCACGTAGCCGCGGGCTTCGACGAACCTGGCCAGGTCGCGGTCCGGTCGCGCCTCCGGCACCTGGCTCGAGATCGTGCCCGGCCAGAGGAGCGCCAGGTCCTGTTCCACCGAGGCGCCGCTGACCGTCGCCGGCAGCGCGAGCCGGAACGAGATGAAGATGTCGGCGGTGGCGAGCGCGGGGGTGAAGGTCGCGCGCACCGTGATGGGCCCGACCTCGAACTCCGGGTGCGGGCGGGAGGCAACGAACACCTGCGCCGCCGCGCCGGCCGGCGCGGCGAGCGCGAGCGCCGCGACCAGGACGAGGGCGCGGCCGGCGTTCAACTCGTGCCGAGACGGACCGGCGTGAACTCCTTCGCCATGTGCTCTTCGATCGGCAGCTTCTTCTTCAGCATGCCGTACTCCATCAACACTTCCTGCATGGTCGCGAGGGCCTCGACGCTCATCGTGCCGTCCGCGGAGATCAGCGCGCCGGAGATCTTGTGCGCGGCGAGCACGCCTTCCGGCGTCCAGCCGAGCTTCTTCGCGATGACCTCGGCGGATTCCGCCGTCTTGGTGCGCATGAGGTTCTGCGCGGAGAAGAGTGCCCTCAGCACCTTGCGGATGACGTCGTTCTGCTTCCTGATCCCGTCTTCGGACGCGTACAGGATCTGGCTGATCCACTTCGGGGTGACCTTGTCGAGGCGCATCAGCACCTTCGACTTGCCCTGCAGCTGGGTGACCGCGCCGCCGTCGCCCCACACGAACGCCGCGATCTCGTTGCGCGAGAGCGCGGCGAGCTGCGCGTCCAGCGCGCCGAGCCCGACGATCTTCACGTCCTTGTCCGGATCCCACTTCTGCTGCTTCGCGAACATGCGCGCGAACACCCACGTGGTGGCGCCGGCGCGCGTCACGCCGATGGCCTTGCCCTTGAGATCCCCGGCCGACTGCACGCCGGGCGCGACGTTGAGGGTGAAGTGATTCCCCTCGGTCTGCGTCGCGATCATCTTGAGCGGCATGCCGGCTTCGCGGAACACGAGGATGTCCGTGCTGCCCGCCGCGCCGACGAGCACCTCGCCCGCGATCACGGCCTTGACGAGATCGGGGCCGCCGCGGAACGGGATGAACTCGACCTTCAGCCCTTCGCCGCGGAACATCTCCTTGTCCATCGCCAGGATGAACGGGCCGGCGAGCGCGTAGTCGCCGAGCACGGCGGTGCCGATCCTGATCGTCGGCTGCGCGTGCACGAGGCGCGGCGCAACGGCGAGGCCGGCGACGGCACCGGTGTGGGCGAGGAAGGCGCGACGCGTGATCACCGACATGCTCGATCCTCCGGTTGGTATCCTACACCGGCGATGACATATCCTGCCGCGACCCCGAGGCGCGCCACGGCTGTGCCGGGGCGCGTCCGAGCGCGGGGGGGTGTGGGGGGCCATGTCGGGGCCCCCCACGTCGAGGGATGACATATCCTGCCGCGACCCCGAGGCGCGCCACGGCGTTGCCGGGGCGCGTCTGGGCGCGGGGGGGCGGGGGCCATGTCGGGGCCCCCCACGTCGACGAATGAACGAACCGTCCGTCACGTACGAGGTCGCGCACGGCGTCGGCTGGATCACGCTGAACCGGCCCCGCGTGCTGAACGCCCTCGATCGCGATCTCTCCGCGACCCTGGCCGATCACGCGGAGCGCGCCGCTCGCGACACCGCGGTCAGCGCGGTCGTCGTCCGCGGGCGCGGCCGCGCGTTCTGCTCGGGCATGGATCGCACGGCGCTCGCCGCCGGCAGCGTGGACGAGGCGTTCTACCGCCACTGGATCCGCGCGCTCAACACGCTCGAGGACATGCCGAAGGTCGTGCTGTGCGTGCTCCACGGCTATTCGATCGGCGGCGGCCTGCAGCTCGCGCTCGCCTGCGACCTGCGCCTGGCGACGAGCGACGCGGTGCTCGGCCTCGGCGCCACGCGCCACGGCCTCATTCCCGACGGCTCCATCCTGCGTCTCGCCCGCGTGGTGGGGCTCGGCCGCGCGAAGGAGATGACGCTGCTGAACGATCAGATCGCGCCCGACGAGGCGCGCGCCATCGGGCTCGTCAACTGGGTGTGCGCGCCGGACGAGGTCGACGCCGCGACCGCCCGCGTGCTCGACAAGGTGCACGCGGGCTCGCCCACGGCGAACGCGCACGCCAAGCGGCTGCTCCACGAGTCGTTTCACCGCGATCCCCGCGCCATGATCGAAGACGTCGTCGCCGCGCAGCGCGACTGCATGGGCTCGTGGGAGATGGACGAAGCGAATCGCGCCTGGCAGGAACAGCGCGAGGCCGTGTTCCACCCGCGGCCCGCCCGGTGACGATGGCCGGCGACGACACGCTCGTCGATTACCTCGACCGGTGGGCGACCGAGCGCCCCGACAAGCCGGCGATGATCGACGGCGCGAGCCGCTACACGTGGAGCGAGCTCGCGCGGGTGGTGGAGCGCGTCGCGCACGGGCTCGCCGCGCACGGCGTCGAGCCCGGCGGCGTCGTGTCCGTCCAGCTGCCGAACTGGAACGAGTTCGTCATTCTCCTGCTCGCGGCCGAGCGGCTCGGCGCCGTCCTGAACCCGATCCCGCCCATCTATCGCTCCGCCGAGCTGCGCTTCATGCTGAACCTGCTCGAGTCGAGCGTCGTCGTCATCCCGGGCACGTTCCGCGGCTTCGATCACGCGGCCATGCTCGACGCGCTGCGACCCGACACGCCGCGGGTCGAGCACGTCTTCGTCGCGCGCGGGACGCCGCGCGCCACCATGCAGTCGTTCACGCTCCTGACCGAGGGCGCGTGGGACGTGCGGGCGGGCCGCCGCCGGCTGCCGGGGATCGGCGCCGATGCGCTCCACGAGGTCATCTTCACGTCCGGCACGACCGGCGAGCCGAAGGGCGTGATGCACACGCCGAACACGATCCTCGCGAACGTGCGTCCGATGGTCGAGCGCTTCCGGCTGTCGGAGCGCGACGTGACGCTGATGGCGTCGACGCTCGGTCACCAGACCGCGTACCTCTATGCGTATTGTGCGACCGTGCTGGTCGGCTCGACGACGGTCTGGCTCGACGTCTGGAACACGGAGGTCGCGGCCCGGTTGATCCGCGAGCATCGCGTGACCTTCACCATGGGCGCGACGCCGTTCCTGAACGACCTGACGTACGTCCCCGGGGAGCGTGACTTCTCGTCGCTGCGCCTGTTCATCTCCGCCGGCGCCGCGATTCCGCGGAAGCTCGTGCGGGACGCGCGGGCGCGCTTCGGCTGCGCGATCTCCGCGGGGTGGGGGATGACGGAGAACGGGCTCGTGACGTGCAACGGGCTCGACGATCCCGAGGAGAAGGTCGTGTCGACCGACGGCGCGCCGCTGCCCGGGATGGCGCTGCGCATCGTCGATGACGATGGCGCCGACGTCACCGGCGGCGCCGAGGGCGAGCTGCTCGTGCGCGGCGCGTCGCAGTTCACGGGGTATTACAAGCGGCCGGAGTTCACGCGCGACGCGCACACCGCCGACGGGTGGTTCCGCACGGGCGACCGCGCGGTGCTCGACGGCGACGGCTACCTGTCCATCACCGGCCGCTCGAAGGACGTCATCATCCGCGGCGGCGTCGCCAACGTCGCGATCGTCGCGATGCCCGACCCGCGGCTGCAGGAGCGCGCGTGCGCCTTCGTCATCCCGCGACCCGGCGAAGCGCCGACGCTCGCGGAGCTCGTGCAGTTCCTGGACGCGCGCGGCTTCGCGCGTCAGAAGTTTCCCGAGCGGCTCGAGCTCGTCACCGACTTTCCGATGACGCCGAGCGGGAAAGTGCAGAAGTATCGCCTCCGGCAGATCGTCACCGAGCGTCTGGCGGCCGAGCAGGCGTCGCCGAAGCCGGCGGCACGATGATTGGGTCGCTGCCGCTCGACGGTCGTGTGGCTCTCGTGACGGGGACGAGCCGCGGCCTCGGCCGCGCCCTCGCGCCCGCGCTGGCGGCGGCCGGCGCCGCCGTCGCGTGCACCGCGCGCAATGCCGCCGACGCCGACGCGACGGCCGCCGACGTCACCGCCAAGGGCGGACAGGCGCGCGGCTATCGCCTGGACGTCGCGCGGCCGGCGGCGATCGTCGAGGCCGTCGCCGCCGTCGAGCGTGATTTCGGCCGCGTCGACGTGCTCGTCAACAACGCCGGCGTCACGCTCGACAAACCGTCCGTCGACGTCACCGACGACGAGTGGGACGCGGTGCTCGGCACGAACGTCGGCGGCATGTTCCGCTGCGCGCGCGCCGTCGCGCCGGGCATGATCGCGCGGGGCGGCGGAAAGATCGTCAACATCGGCTCCATGTACGGCCGCATCGGCGTGGCGCGTTACGCCGCGTACTGCGCCAGCAAGGCGGCGGTCGAAGCGCTGACGCGCAGCCTCGCGGTCGAGTGGGCGCGGCACGGCATCCAGGTGAACTGCGTCGCGCCGGGCTATCTCAACACCGACATCCCGCGCGAAGCGCTCGCGGACGAGCGCACGCGCACGCTGTTTCTCTCGAAGATCCCGGCGCGCCGCATCGGCGAGCCGGAAGAGATCGCGCCCCTCGTCGTCTATCTCGCGTCGCCCGCGTCGGATCTGATGACCGGCCAGACGCTTCACATCGACGGCGGCCAGACGATCAGCTGGTAGCCCGTCCCAGGAGAGACCCATGGAGCTGAACCTTCGCGGCAAGAGCGTCATCGTCACCGGCGGCGGCTCGAACATCGGACGCGCCATCAGCCTCGCCTTCGCGAAGGAAGGCTGTCACGTCACCGTCGCCGACATCGACGACGGCGCCGGCGCGCGCACCGCGGAGGAGGCCGGCAAGCACGGTGCGGCGTCGGCGGTGGGCGTGAAGACCGACGTGACGAAATGGGACAGCGTGCTGGCGACGGTGCGCTCGGTGGAGAGCCGGTGCGGCGCCGTCGACGTGCTCGTGAACAACGTCGGCTGGACGATCGACCGGCTCTTCATGGAGAAGACGCGCGAGGAGTGGGAGCGCGAGGTGCAGCTCAATCTCTGGGGCATGATCAACTGCACGCGCGCCGTGCTCGACGGCATGATCGCGCGGAAGTCGGGCGCCGTCGTCAGCATGGGATCGGACGCCGGGCGGATGGGCGAGTTTCGCGAAGGCGTCTACGCCGCGTGCAAGGCCGGCGTCATCGCGCTCAGCAAGACCCTCGCGCGGGAGAACGGACGGCACGGCATCCGGTTCAACGTCGTGTGCCCCGGCATGACCGTGCCCGAGGCGGAGGAGGAGATCGGCTCGCTCTCCATGTGGGCGCAGGACACGAACCGCGCGTTCAGCACACCGGAGATGCAGGCGCGCATCGGGAAGGCGTATCCGCTGCGCCGTGTCGGGCATCCGGACGACGTCGCGCCCGCGATCGTGTTCCTCGCATCCGATGCCGCGCGGTTCATCACCGGCCAGACGCTCAGCGTGAGCGGCGGCTATACCATGATATGAGGGGCCCCGACATGGCCCCGCAAACTCCCCCACGCTCGGCGGGCGCCGGGGAACCCGGCGCCCGCCTCGACCACGCGAGGCGATCATGGATTTTGATCTGAGGGGCCCCGAGATGGCCCCGCAAACTCCCCCACGCTCGGCGGGCGCCGGGGAACCCGGCGCCCGCCTCGACCACGCGGTGAGGCAATTATGGATTTTCGGCTGAGCCCCGAGCACGAAGAGCTGGTCCGAACGCTCAGACAGTTCGCGCGCAAGGAGCTCGCGCCGAAGTCGCGCCAGTGGGATCGCACCGGCGAGTTTCCGTGGGACGCCTGGAAGCGCATGGGCGAGCTGGGCCTGCTCGGCCTGCGCGCGCCGGCGGCGTACGGCGGGCAGGAGGCCGATCTGCTCACCGCCGGGCTCGCGATGGAAGAGATCGCGCGCGGGGATTTCGGCTGCACGTACGGCATCCAGCTCGCCGGTCTCGCGGGCGAGATCATCGGCACGAACGGCGCCGAGGACGTGAAGCGTCGATGGTTGCCGCCGACGACGCGCGGAGAAACCGTGATCGCATTGGCGCTCACGGAGCCGAGCGTCGGTTCCGACGCGGCGAACCTCGCGTGTCGCGCCGTGCGCGACGGCGATCACTATGTCATGACGGGCGAAAAGTCCGGGATCAGCCTCGGCATGTGCGCGCAGGCCGCGATCGTATTCGCGCGTACGGGCGGTGAGCGCGCGCGCGGCGTGACGGCCTTCCTGGTCGATCTGAGCCTCCCGGGTGTCTCGCGGAGCGCGCTGCGCGACATGGGGTCGCACGCCGTGCAGCGCGCGGTGCTGTCGTTCGACGGGGTGCGGATCCCGGCGAACCACCGGCTCGGGGAGGAAGGGACCGGCTTCCACCAGATCATGAAGGGCTTCGACTTCAACCGCATCTTCATCGCGCTCGCGTGCCTCGGCACCGCGCAGGAGTCGCTCGAGGAGACGATGCGGTACGTGAAGGAGCGCCGCGCGTTCGGCAAGATGATCGCGAACTACGAAGGCGTGTCGTTCCCGATCGCCGAAGCTGCGACGCACATCGAGGCGGCGCGCTGGCTGAGTTACCGCGCGCTGTGGCTCGCCGATCACGGCGAGCCGTACACGAAGGAAGCGTCGATGGTGAAGTGGTGGGCGCCGAAGCTGGCGGTGGAGACGATCCACCAGTGCCTGCTGTTCCACGGCCACTACGGCTACACGGACGAGCTGCCGTTCGAGCAGCGGATGCGCGACGTGATCGGGCTCGAGATCGGCGACGGCAGCGCGGAGATCATGAAAGTGATCGTGGCGCGGGAGCTCATGGGGCGCGAGACGCTGCCGTACTGACGTACAGGACCAGGGCGAGCAGTCCGATGCCCGCGACGAGACTGCCCGTGAGGACGAACGGCCATCCCACGGCGTGCTCGCCGTCGTTGTACTCGGCCGCCGTCCGGTACCGGACGAGCCCGAACCGTGCGGGCAGCTCCTCGCCCGTCACGACGCCGAAGTGGTGATACATCCGCGCCCGGATCGTCGCGTCCGACCTGCCGAAGGGTTGCAGGACGCCGGTGACGGAATCACGGAAGTCGTGCTCGCGTCCTGGCCAGCCATGCCTTTTCGCTCGCCCGGTGCGCGCGGGACCGGTCGCGGTCGTCGACGGCGAACGCATCCGACTGGACCCAGACGTCCGCCTTCCCGCCGCCAACCAGCACGAAGGCGACGTATTCCTTCGACCGGACCGTGCCGTCGACGACGACGTCACGACCCAGGCGGTGGATGACGCGACGGGCCGCGGGTGTGACGGTCACCCGGCATCCGAGGAGTCGTCGCAGCTCGGCCTCGGAGAGGTCGACCGACGGCAGGTGATGCGTCTCATCGGGAGGGCAGTGCCCTCAGTACGGCACCGCGCCGGTCCAGTAGATCTTGTTCGAGAAGTCGAGCTCCGCGGCGAAGGTGACGTATCGCGGCGACGACTGGTGGAGCAGCGCGGTCACGCCGGCCAGATCGAGACGCTCGACGGTGTCGGACAGATACGGCCGGGTCAAGGCGTAGACGCCGCCGCCAAGGACAAAGAGCCCACATCCGATGATGAAGAGCACCCGGGCGACCACGGCGGCCGCGCGCCTCACCCGGGACCGTCCGCGCGGCGGAGGCGGTCGAGAACGGGCACGATCTCGCGCTGGTGCCGGAACTCGACGGCGTGCGTGCGCGCGGTCTTGCCGCTCGCGTCGACCGCCTCCTGGCCCGCCCCGCGCTCGAGCAGGAGCCGAGCCATCGCGGCATGTCCGGCGCGCGCGGCGCCCATCAATGGCGTGAAGCCGCTCGAATCGGCGCGGTTGACATCGGCGCCTGCGTCGACGAGGAGACGGACGACGTCGAGGTGCCCGTTCTCGGCCGCGGCGATGAGCGGCGTCACGCCGTCCACGTCGACGTACCCGAACGTGAACAGGCCACGCAAGGACGATGGTGGGCTACAGTTACCGCGACACCGAACCGAAGGGAGCCGACGAACGTGAACTACACCGACGTGCTCTACGAGAAGAAGGACGGCATCGCCTGGATCACGATCAACCGTCCCGAAACGCGGAACGCCTTCCGCACGAAGACCGTGGCGGAGCTGACCGACGCCTTCACCGACGCGCGCTTCGACCCGTCCGTCGGCGTCGTGGTGCTCACCGGAGCGGGAGATAAGGCGTTCTGCTCAGGCGGTGATCAGAAAGAACGGGGCGGCGGCGGCTACGCGCAGGACGGCACGCGCCCGATGGACGTGGAAGCGCTGCACAGCGCGATCCGCCACATCCCGAAGCCCGTCATCGCGATGGTCAACGGCTTCGCGATCGGCGGCGGCCACGTGCTGCACCTGCTCTGCGATCTTTCCATCGCCGCCGACACGGCCGTCTTCGGCCAGACCGGGCCGCGCGTCGGCAGCGTCGACGCCGGACACGGCACCGGGTTTCTCGCGCGCGCCGTCGGCGAGAAGAAGGCGCGCGAGATCTGGTACCTCTGCCGCCAGTACTCCGCGCAGGACGCGCTCGCGATGGGGCTCGTCAACAAGGTCGTGCCGCCCAAAGATCTGCGCGGGGAAGTCGAGCAGTGGTGCCGCGAGCTGCTCGACAAGAGCCCGACCGCGCTCGCGCTCGCGAAGCAGTCGTTCAACATCGACTCCGAGCAGCGGGCCGGCGTCGCGCAGTTCGCGCACACCGCGCTCAACCTCTACTACAAGACGGACGAAGCGATGGAAGGGCGCAACGCGTTCGTCGAGAAGCGGCCGGTCGACTTCAAGAAGTTTCGCCGGTAGCCGCGCGTGCCCGCCGGGTCGGCCGGTCTGCTCGCTCGGCAGTTCGCGCTCGCAGCGCGCGGGACCACGGTCGCGACCGAGCTGCGCGCCGGGGTCGCGACGTTCATGGTGATGGCCTACATCATCTTCGTGAACCCGATCGTTCTCGGGTTCGTCGGCGTGCCCGGGCTCGACGGCAAGGGGCTCCCGTTCGCGGCGACGCTGACCGTCACGTGTCTGACCGCCGGCGTGCTGTCGATCGCGATGGGTCTCGTCAGCAACTATCCGCTGGCCCTCGCACCGGGCATGGGCCTCAACGCCGTCGTGGCGTTCGAGCTCGTCGCCGGGCGCGGGCTCACGTGGCCGCAGGCGATGACGGTCGTCTTCGTCGAGGGCATCGTCATCCTGCTGCTCGTGCTGACGCGGTTCCGGCAGGCGATGATGGATGCGGTGCCGATGTCGCTCAAGCGCGCGATCTCCGTCGGCATCGGCCTCTTCATCGCGTTCATCGGCTTCTTCACGTCGGGCTTCGTGGTCAAGCCGGCCGCCGGGCCGCTGCCCGTCGCGCTCGGTCCACTGCACGGCGTGCCGATCGCCGTCTTCCTGATCGGCTTTCTGCTGACCGCGTGGCTCATGGCGCGGCGCACACGCGGCGCGCTGCTCCTCGGCATTCTCGGCACGACCGTGCTCGCCATCGTGCTGAACGGCGTCTTCGCGGGCTGGACGGGATTTCCGACGCCGGGCGCCGCCCAGATTCCGGCGACGCTGTTCCAGGCGCCGGACTTTTCGACGTTCGGTCGCATCGACTTCGGGTTCTTCGCGAAGCTCGGCGTCGTCACGGCGGTCCTCGTGGTCTTCTCCGTCATGCTCAGCGACTTCTTCGACACGATGGGCACGATCATCGGCGTGGGCGGCAAGGGCGGCTTCCTCGACCGGGACGGACGGCTGCCCGGGGCCGACCGCGTGCTGCTCGTCGATTCCGTCGGCGCCGCGCTCGGCGGGTTCGCGAACGCGTCGAGCAACACCACGTACATCGAGAGCGCCGCCGGCGTGGCCGAGGGCGGGCGCACGGGCCTCGTGAGCGTCACGGTCGGCGTGCTGTTTCTCGCCGCGATGTTCCTGGCGCCGCTGGCCGCCATCATCCCCGCGCAGGCGACGGCGCCGGCGCTCATCATCGTCGGGTTCTACATGATGTCGCTCGTCTCCGGCATCCGGTGGGACGACTACGACGAGGCGATTCCCGCGTTCGTCACGATGCTCGCCATGCCGTTCACGTGGTCGATCACCAACGGGATCGGCGCGGGCTTCGTGACCTACGCGGCGATCAAGGTCATGCGTGGCAAGGCGCGCGAGCTGCACGCGATGGTCTACGCGGCGTCCGCGGCGTTCGTCGTGTATTTCGCGCTGCCGCTGATCGAGCGCGCGATCCGGTGAACCTCGCGCGCGCGAGGTTCATGCCGTCCGCGGCTCGTTGACGCCCGCGCGGTATCGCGATACCGTAGTATCGCCATGGCACGGTATGTGACGACGAACCTCCGCTTCCCTGCCGAGACGTATCGCGAGCTGCAGTACCAGGCACAGCGGCGGCGCATGCCGGTCGCCCGGCTCGTCCGCGAGGCAGTCGGGAGCTACCTCGGACGGAGTGAGGCCGGCGACCAGATTCCCTTTGGCGACGATCCCGCCGACGCGCTGGTCGGATCTGTCGAACATTCCGCCGGCGACGAGTCAGTCAACCACGACCACTATCTGTACGGCTGGTCCAAGGAGGCCGACGGTGAAGCTGCTCGTGGACACGAGCGCACTGCTGGCGCTGACGTTCCGCGACGATCGCAACCATCGTCCCGCCGTGGCGTTCGTGCGGGCACATCCGCAAGCGCGGCTCGTGCTGACCGAACTGATCCTGTCGGAAGTCGCGACACGCGTGCGCGCCCGGGCCGGCGCCGACCGGGCCGTCGGCGTCGCGCGTAGCCTGCTCGACAGCCGACGCTACGAGCTGCTCTTCGTCGATCCTGATGTCGTGCGCGGCGCGCTGGACCGCATGGCTCGGTTCGCTGACAAGCGTCTGAGCCTCACCGACTGCGCGAGCTTCGAGCTGATGGAGCGCCTGGGACTCGATTCGGCTTTTGCGTTCGACACTGATTTCCGCGATTGCGGGTATCTCATGGTGCCCTGATCACGGGCGTCGTACCGTCGTTAGCCCGCTCGCCCGCCTTCCGCTCCATCGCCGTCACCTTCGTCACGCTCGGCCTCACGTACGGCATCTGGTACGCGTACAGCGTCTTCCTCGTCGCGCTGCTGCGCGAGTTCGGCTGGAGCCGGTCGGTCGTCTCCGGCGCGTTCTCGGTGTTCGCGCTCACGCACGGGCTGTGCGGTATCTGGCTCGGCCGTCTCGGCGATCGCATCGGCCCGCGCCGCATCGTGCTCGCGGGTGGCGTCCTCCTCGCGATCGCGCTGCCGCTCGATTCCATCGTCGAGCGTCCGTGGCAGCTCTATCTGACGTTCGGCGTCCTGACTGGTGTCGGTGTCGCCGCCGCCGGGTGGGTGCCGGCCGTCATCCTCGTGCAGCGATGGTTCCCGCATCGCGTCGGCTTCGCGCTCGGCGCGACGTCGGCCGGCATCGGCATGGGCATCACGCTCGTCGTGCCGTTCACGCAGCTGCTGATCGACCTGTACGGCTGGCGCGCGGCCTTCCGCGTGCTCGGCGCGCTGATGATCCTGTGGGTGATTCCGGCCACGTACTGGCTCGTGCACGACCCGCTGCGCGGGCCGCGCCGGTCTGCCGCGCCGAGCGAGCCGACCGGGCGCGGCGACATCACGCTCGCGCAGGCCGCGAGGCAACGCCGCTTCTGGCTGCTCGGGATCGCGCAGGTGCTCGGTAACATGGGCAGCCAGATGCTGCTCGTGCATCAGGCCGCGTACCTCGTCGATCACGGCATCGCCGCGATCGTCGCCGCCTCGGTCGTGAGCGTCGTCGGCCTCACGAGCATCGCCGGCAAGACGGGCGGCGGCTGGCTGTCGGATCGCCTGGGCCGCGAGATCACGTACACGCTCGGCACGACGGCCACGGTCATGTCGGTCGGCGCGCTCGGGCTGATCGCGCTGTCGCCGCACGCCGGCCTCGCGTACGTGTACGCCGTGCTGATCGGGCTCGGCTACGCCGTGACGGCGCCACTGATGCCGGCCATCATCAGCGATCTGTTTCGCGGACGCCACTTCGGCGCGATCTTCGGCGCGCTGCACGTCGCGAACGCGCTCGGCGGAGCGCTCGGCCCGTGGCTCGGCGGACGCATCTTCGATGCGACCGGCACGTACCGCGCCGCGTTCATCGCGGGCATCGTGACCGCCGTCATCTCCACGGTGTTTCTCTGGATGGTGGCGCCGCGCCGCGCGCGTGCGGGGTGACGACATGCGGAAGGCTGGGTGGCCGCCTCGAGCCGGACGGCACGTTTCGCGGAACGCGGTGGCGCACGACGGGCGTCGACACGGAAGACGAGGAGCACCCGCCGATGCCGTCGACGCCGTCGCCACCGACCGACGCGGAGACCGTGGCGCTCAGAGCGCTGGTCGCCGACATCCTGCGTCGCGCATCGCTCGAGGTGACGTCGCCCGATGGACGCCATCACGCGCGCCTGTCGCTCGCCGGCGAGATCCGGTTCGGTCCGGTGTACTACCGCCTGACGATCGACGACGTCGAGCTCACGGATCGCATCTTCGGCGACAGCCTGCGGTGGTCGGAGGACTCGCGCCTGCTCGCCGCACAGGAGTGGCGATCGACGGATCACGAGCGCGGGCCCACGACGCGCGTGGCGCTGTTCGATGCCCAGCGCCGCCGGCACGCCGCGCTGCCCGACGTGCGCGCCGGCTTCGTCGAGCACTTCCGGTTCGCCGGGCCGACGCTCACGTATCGCCAACGCTTCTACGCCGCGCAAACGACGGGGGACGCGAGCGCGACGATCACCGCGATCGAGCGCTGGGACCCGTACTGACGGCGAGGGACGACGCGCTCACGACAGATGCCGCGCGAAGAAATCGAACAGCCGCCGCTCGAAGTTCTCGAAGCGCTCGTTGTGCAGCCCGCGGCCGAAGTCGAACTCGGCGCGCGGATTGTTCGCGAGCGCGCGCTGCAGCCGCTCCGCATGTCCGAACGGAATCTGCTCGTCGTCGCGGCTCGCGGCGATGAGCACGGGAATCGTGAGTCGTGCGGCCGCCGCTTCCGGTGACGGTCGCGTGATGTCGATACCGAGGAAGAGGCGGCCCCACAGCACCATGAGCTCGACGAGCGGGTACTTCAGCACCCAGAAGATCCGGTAGACGTCGCGGCCGAGCACGCGGAGATCGGCGAACGGCGCCCACGCGACGACCGCGCGAATCCGCGCGTCCTCCGCGGCGCCGAGCAGCGCGACCGCGCCGCCGAGCGAGTAGCCGAACACGCCGATGCGCGCGTGGCCGCGGCGCGCCAGCAGGTCGATCACGCGCCGGAGGTCGCGGTGCTCGCGATGGCCGAGGGTCGTCACGCCGCCCTCGCTCGCTCCGAAGTAGCGGAAATCGACGAGCAGCGTCGCGAACCGCGGATGGAGCGCGCTGGCGATCGCGAGCATGTCGGCCTTGTTGGCGGGATACCCGTGCAGCAGCACCACGACCGGCGTGTCGGCGGCCGCGCGCGGCGGCGACGACGGGATGAACCACGCGGCGAGCTTCACGCCGTCGTCCGCGACGATCGTCACGTCCTCGGCGGGCAGGCGGTAGTTCGCGGGGAGGCCGGGCACCGGAAGCCGCGGCGGGCGCACCGTCAGCCAGAAGCTCCACAGGCTGACGGCCAGGACGCCGGCGACGGCCGCGACGACGAAGAGGAGCGGCTTCAGGCTAGAACGAGATCGGCGTCGGCTTGAGCCCAAGCGGCGTGGCGATCTTGTAGTAGGAGCCGAGGAACCCTTCCCACCACGCGCGCCGGGCACCGCCCTTCGCGACTTCCTTGAAGAGCTGCAGGCTCTCGTCCTGCCACTGCTGGATGACGTCGAGGTTCGACGGGTCGTCCTCGATCAGCGCCCGCACGAGCGAGCGCGCGTAGCTGATGTGACGGGTCTCGTCGCGCACGCGGGCGCGATGGTTCACCGCGGTGAGCAGGTCCCCGCGCGCCTCGGCGCCGTCGGCCAGCACCGCGAACGTGCCGGGGCCCGCCGCGCCTTCCGCGACGAAGTTGGCCTTGACGAGGATCTCGTACGGGTCTTCGAGCTCGAGCACGTGGCGGAAGAAGCGGCACGTCGTCCCGGGCTGCTCCCACGCCGGCAGCCAGTCGCGCTCGGGCACGCCCGCGCGCACGAAGATGTCGCGGTCCATCTCGAGATGGCGCTGCTCGTCGGCGACCTGGAAGAGAGCGCACTTCTTGAGCTCCTCGAACGGGGCGTTCGCCGCGGCCGTCGCGATGTAGCGCGTCGCCGCTTCCTCGGGCCAGTAGTTGTTGGCGAACTGCTCGACGGCGCGCTCGAGATACTGCGGGCTCACCATCTTGTAGGCGAGGGCGTCGGCAGGCAGGGCGTCGCGTTCGGCCAGGTAGCGCTCCCGCTCACGCGCTTGCAGCGTGATGTAGCGCTCCCAATTGAGGTTCGCGGGGTCCTTGAAGCGACTCGGATCGTTGAGGACAACCGTCTTGCGCGCCATGCCTGCCTCCCGGCTCTGAGCCGACTGGGATCGCGCTCACTATAACCCGGCCGCGGTACTTCTCGGCGACGCGGTTGGCGATGATCCCGGACGACATCGGCCCGGGGTGGATGCCGTCGGCGCTCCGGTCCACGAACACGTCGCGGTCGAAGACGGAAAAGTCGCAGAACGACCGCCGGTCGAGCAGGGCGAGCAGCGGCGCGAACGCCGGCTCGGCGAACAGCGCGCCATACGGCTCGTGCGGGCGCCGGTCCCAGAGCAGCAGGCACGCGATGCCGCGCGCTTCCGCGAACGACTGCAGCAGCAGCGCGCCGCGGAGGAACGCGAGGAAGTGATCGTGCGCCGACACCCGGGTGACGCGCGGCGCCGTCGCGCGCCACGTGCGGCGCGTGGCGTGCACGCGCACGCCGAGCGGCACGTCGACGGGCACGAAGCGGCCCTCGCGCACCACCTCGATCCGCCGGAACATCGAGAACTCCGCGATCATGACGTCCGGACGGATCCGGCTGGCCTGGAGCAGCAGCGTGCGTACGACGTAATCGGGCGGCGCGAGCGGCGACGAGAAGTTCAGGACATTGACGGCGCGCGCGTCGACGGCGTGCAGCCGCGCGTACTCCTCCCGGAACCGCGCCGGCCAGCTTTCGTGCGCGTCGAGCCCGCTGCCGAAGGCGACCGATGCGCCGCAGACGAACACGCGCCGCGCCGCCGACGGATCGAGCTCCTCGCTGCGGTAGCCCAGACGCGAGAACCGATACGTCTTCGTCCCGCTCCGGTCGTAGCCGAAGCGCGACAGCGGCTGGCCGCACCGGCCGGCCTCGAGGCGCAACGCAGCGTCGTCGCCGTCGTAGGGGTAGAGGCGGGCGCCGGGTTCCCCGGCGACCGCCGAACGTTGGGGAGTTCGAGGGGCCCGTTCGAGGCCCCTCATGTAAACAGGAGATGCGGCGCCGGGTCGAGCCACTCGAAGTCCGACCGCACGCGCGGATCGAGACAGTCGCGCAGGAAGCTCCAGAGCCGGGCCGGATGGCGGCGGATGAACTTCATCTCGCGCGACAGGTGATGGAACACGACGCCCTCGCGGAATCGGAGATCCGACGCCACGAGCTCACCGCGCGCGAGCGCGGCGTATGGCGTGTAGAGATCCACGCCGGCGAGCCGCGCCAGGCCGATGCTGCCCCACACGCGCGGGTTGATCTCGAGGAAGCGGAACTGCCCGTCGCGCTGGTCGTGCATGAAGTCCATGTGACCGAGGCCCGTGTAGTCGAGCGCGGCGAACAGCGCGAACGCATTCTCGAGCAGCTTCGCCGGCCGTTCGGTCACGCCCTTCACGGTCCGTCCCCCCTCGCGCGGAAACGTGAGGAGGCGGCGATGCGCGAGCACGCGCAGCGGGCGGCCGTTGTCGAAGAGCCCGCCGATCGAATACACCGGGCCCGGCACGAATTCCTGGATCGCCGGCCGGCCGGCGCTCCGCCGCTCGCGGCCGGCGATCTCGCGATACGTCGGCACCAGGTCCTCGGGGCGATGGACGAGCCGCACGTGCTGCGAGGCGCTGCCCTTCTCGCCCTTGACCACGATCGGGAACCCGAGCTCCCGGCCGATCTTCGCCACGTCCTCTTCGCTCACCGGTACGATCGTCCGGGGCGCCGGGACCGACATCGCGTCGGCGAGCGCCAGCATCTGGTTCTTGCTGAACGACAGCTTCAACGACGACGGCGCCGTGATCGGCATCGCGTCCCAGCCGCGCGCCCTCTCGAGGTACGGCAGCAGGGTTTCGAGGATCGGCTCGCTGCAGAGAAAGATGGCCTGGTACCGGCCCTGGCCGACGGTGTCGAAGAGCCGTCGCCGGAATTCGTCCTGGGCGTGCCAGGGGGGTGACGGCACCCGTTCGTGGCAGGCGCGCGAGCGCAGCGCCGGAGCGCCGGGTTCGGCGAAGACCGCAACGCGGTAGCCGTGGGCCGCCAGATCGCGGACCAGCTGAATCGTGAACGTGTTGGCCTGATCGATGACCAGCGCTCGCTTGGGCGTCATGCCGCTCCCAGGGGGCAAGGGATGTGCCGCGGCTTGCGCACTCGAAATTCCGCGTCAGATCGCGTCAATCGCGGCGAGGTCCGCAACGCGTTTCCCACTCGGTGGGTGAGGAAACTTGTCCCGTCATGGGCACCGGGTGCGACACGGTGACGGTCGCGGCGCGACACCTTGACGCGCACCCGGCCGGACGGCAGCCTGTGAGCACGCGCCGCGCTCGCGGCGCTCGTCCATGCGACTCGGCGCCTCGCTCGCTCGTCTCCAGCGATACGTGCCCACGCGCTACCTCGCGCGCGCCCGCCGCACGTACTACGCCGCGCTGCCGGAGAGCCGGCGCCGCCGCGCCATGGCGCACTGGTTCCGCACGCAGGCGCGCCGCTGTCGTGAGCTCGACTCCACGCTGTACGCCGACCTGCTGGCCCGCGCCGCCGGCGACCTCCAGAGTGGCGGGCCGTGCTGGGCGACGCTCGCGGGCTATCAGCTCGATCGCGATTCGCCCGTCGACCTGCCGGCGCTGCGGTTCATGGCCGCGGTCCACCGGCTGGCGCTCGAAGGGCGCGCGCCCGCGCTCGCCGCGGAGTTCGCCGCACCCGAGACGAGCCTCGGAACCGATCGCGCGTGGCGCGCGCTGCTCGACGCCGTGACGAGCGAGCGCGACGCCGTGCGCGCGCGGCTCCACGATCCCGTGCAGACGAACGAGGTCGGACGCTGTCGCACGCTGCTCGGCGGCTTCCTGCAGATCGCGCACGCGACGGGACGGCCGCTGCGTCTGCTCGAGCTCGGCGCGAGCGCCGGATTGAACCTCCGCTGGGATCACTACCGGTACGAGACGTCGCGCGCGACGTGGGGCCCGGCGTCGTCGCCCGTGCGCTTCCGGTACGACTTCGTGGACGGTCATCCGTCGTTTGCGATCGACGCGCGCGTCGTCGAGCGGCGCGGCTGCGATCTCGCTCCGATCGACGCGTCCGCGAAGGAGGGACAGCTCAACCTCCTGGCCCACGTCTGGGCCGATCAGCCCGAGCGGCTGCGCCTGCTGCGCGCGGCGTTCGGCGTCGCGCAGCAGGTGCCGGTGCGGGTCGACCGCGCGCCCGCGGAGCCATGGATCGCGGCCGCGCTTCGGATCCCGGCGCCGGGCGTGACGACCGTGATCTTCCACTCCGCGTTCAGTCTCTACGTCGGCCGCCGCGCGTGGACGCGCCTGCGCGGCGCCATCGAGGAGGCCGGCCGGCGCGCCACGCCCGCCGCGCCGCTCGCGTGGCTCCGCCTCGAGCACGCCGGCGCCGACTACGGCCTGCGCCTCGTCACGTGGCCGGGCGCGACGGACCGGACGCTCGCCACCGCCGACGCCCACGGGGGCCACATCCGGTGGCTCGCGTCCGCCTGATCGCCTCGTAAGTTCGCGTCACACTGGGGTAAATGTCTTGACACCCCGGACGGCCCGCCGCTACACTCCGCACTCGACCGCCTTCGCCGAGGGAAGTCCTTCGATCGCAGGTCTGGAGGTCACGTGACGACGGAACTCGAGCGCGAGCGCGATACCTTTCCGAAGGTCGCGCGCGCCAATGCCGAACGGATGGGCACGAAGGTGGCCATCCGCGAGAAGGACTACGGCATCTGGCAGTCGACCACGTGGCGCGAGTACTTCGACAACGCGCGGCTGATCGCGCTCGGTCTGGCCGCCCTCGGGTTCGCGCGCGGCGACAAGACCGCGATCGTCGGCGACAACCGGCCGCAGCTCTATTTCTCGGTGCTCGCGACGCAGGCGCTCGGCGGCATCCCGGTGCCGCTCTACCAGGACTCCATCGAAAAGGAGATGGCGTTCGTCGTCGACCATGCCGAGGCGCGCTTCGCCGTGGCCGAAGACCAGGAGCAGGTCGACAAGCTCCTGCACGTGAAGGAACGGTGCCCGCGGCTGGAATACATCATCTATGACGACCCGCGCGGCATGCGCGCCTACCGCGAGCCGTTCCTCGTGAGCCTCGCCGACCTGATGGACCGCGGCCGGAAGTTCGCCGACGAGCACCCCGACTACTTCGACGCCGAGGTCGCGAAGGGGCGCGCCGACGACGTCTCCATCATCTGCTACACGTCCGGCACGACGGGCACGCCGAAGGGCGCGATGCTGTCGCACCGGAACCTCATCACGATGGCGCGCATCGCCTCGGCGCGCGAAGGGCTGACGCCGAGCGACGACGCGCTCGCGTACCTGCCGATGGCGTGGGTCGGGGACCACATGCTGTCGTACGCGCAGGCCGTCGTGACGGGGTTCGCGATCAACTGTCCGGAGAGCGCGGCCACCGTGCTGTCCGATCTCAAGGAGATCGGGCCGACCTACTTCTTCGCGCCGCCGCGCATCTGGGAAAACCTCCTCACGAACGTCCTCATCCGCGTCGAGGACGCGGCGTGGCCCAAGCGGCGGATGGTGAAGTTCTTCCTCGACATCGCGCAGGGCATGGAGCGCGCGCGGCTCGGCGGCGCGCCGGCGCCGGCGTGGTGGCGGCTGCTCTATCCGCTCGGCCAGATCCTCGTGTACGGTCCGCTGCGCGACAACCTCGGCCTGCGGCGGATTCGTGTCGCGTACACCGCCGGCGAGGCCATCGGCCCCGAGATCTTCGTGTTCTTCCGCGCGCTCGGCATCAACGTCAAACAGCTGTACGGCATGACGGAGTCGAGCGTGTTCGTGGCCGTGCAGAAGGACGGCGACGTGCGGCTCGATACCGTGGGCACGCCGATGCCGGAAGTCGAGATCAAGATCTCGGACGAGGGCGAGGTGCTCTTCCGCAGCCCGGGCGTCTTCGTCGGCTACTACAAGAACGACGACGCGACGGCGCAGACGGTCGTGAACGGCTGGCTGAAGTCCGGCGACGCCGGATTCCTCGACGCGTCCGGCCACCTGAAGATCATCGACCGCGCGAAGGACGTCTCGCGGCTGGCCGACGGCACGATGTTCGCGCCCAAGTACCTCGAGAACAAGCTGAAGTTCTCGCCGTACGTGCGCGAGGCCGTCTGCATCGGCCAGGGCCGGCCGTTCGTGACGGCGCTGGTCAACATCGACTTTCAGTCCGTCGGGAACTGGGCGGAGCGCCGCGGGATTACGTATACGAGCTACACGGATCTCGCCGGGCGGCGCGAGGTCTACGACCTCGTCCGGACCGAGGTGGTGCGCGTGAACCGCAGCCTCCTCGACGACGAGCTGCTGCGCGGCGCGCAGATCCGGAAGTTCCTCATCCTCCACAAGGAGCTCGATCCGGACGACGAGGAGATCACGCGGACGCGCAAGGTGCGGCGCGGCTACATCGCGCAGAAGTACGCCGCCCTGATCGACGCGCTCTACGGCGACCGGGAGCACGTGCAGGTGGAAGCCAGGGTGACCTACGAGGACGGCCGCACCGGCGTGGTTCGCGCCGACGTGACGATTCGCGACGCCGAGGTGTTCGAGACGGCGGGGACGCGGTGACGGCGACCGCAGCCCCACCGATCCTCGAGGTCCGGGACATCAGCCTGCGGTTCGGCGCGCTCCTCGCGCTCAATCGCGTCAGCCTGGAGATCCGTCGCGGCGAGATCGTGGCGATCATCGGCCCGAACGGCGCCGGCAAGACGTCGCTGATCAACGTCGTCAGCGGCTTCTACCACCCGAACGAAGGCCGGATCCTGTTCGAGGGCCGCGACCGCACGCACATGAAGCCGTTCGAGGTCGCCGAGCTCGGCGTCGCGCGGACGTTTCAGAACGTCGCGCTCTTCAAGGGCATGAGCGTCCTCGACAACATCATGACGGGGCGACTCCTCAAGATGCACGGCAGCTTCGTGCTCGACGCGCTCTGGGTCGGGCCGGCGAAGAAGCAGGAGCTCCGGCACCGCGCGTTCGTCGAGCGCATCATCGACTTCCTCGCCATCGAGGCGATCCGCAAGACCCCGGCCGGCCGCCTGCCGTACGGGTTGCAGAAGCGCGTCGAGCTCGCGCGCGCGCTCGCGGCCGAGCCGAAGCTGCTGCTGCTCGACGAGCCGATGGCCGGCATGAACGTCGAGGAGAAGGAAGACATGTGCCGCTTCATCCTCGACGTGAACGGCGAGTTCGGCACGACGATCGCGCTGGTGGAGCACGACATGTCGGTCGTCATGGACATCTCCGATCGCGTCGCCGTCCTCGATTACGGCATCAAGATCGCGGACGGCACGCCGGACGAGGTCCGGCGCAACCCGGCGGTCATCGACGCCTATCTCGGAGTCGCGCATTGAGCCTGGTCAATCAGCAAGCGTGCCGTCCTCGCGCCGTTCGAGCGCCGGCTTTGCCGGCGCAATCGTCGGGGGGAGGTGCCGGAAGGGGGGCGCAGCCCCCCTCCGGGCGAATCGACGCCTATCTCGGAGTCGCGCATTGAGCCTGCTCGAGCAGCTGTTCGTCGCGCCCATCAAGGACGTCGGCTCGAACCCGGCGTTCTTCGTCGAGGTGGTCATCGGCGGCATCCTCGCGGGGTTGCTCTACTCGCTCGTGGCCCTCGGCTTCGTCCTGATCTTCAAGGCGTCCGGCGTCTTCAACTTCGCGCAGGGCGTGATGGTGCTGTTCGCGGCGCTGACGCTCGTCGGCCTGATCGAGCGCGGGATGCCGGTCTGGCTCGCGCTGATCGCCACCACCGTCGTCATGGTGCTCCTGGCCGTCGTGATCGAGCGCGTCGTGCTGCGCCCGCTCGTGAACCAGGAGCACATCATCCTGTTCATGGCGACGATCGGCCTGAACTTCTTCCTCGAAGGGTTCGGGGAGATGGTCTGGGGCGCCAACGTCAAGAAGCTCGACATCGGGCTGCCGGACAAGTCGTTCATCGTCAAGGGCGTGCAGATCAACCAGCTCGAGCTGACCGCCGCGCTGACGGCCGGCATCCTCGTCGCGGTGCTCGCGATCTTCTTCCAGAAGACGCGCATCGGTCGCGCGCTCCGCGCCGTGGCCGACGATCACGAGGCGGCGCTGTCGATCGGCATCCCGCTGAAGACCATCTGGATCATCGTGTGGGCGGTGTCGGGCATCGTCGCGATCGTGGCCGGCATCATGTGGGGCGCGAAGAGCGGCGTGCAGTTCAGCCTCTCGCTCATCGCGTTGAAGGCGCTGCCGGTCCTGATCCTGGGCGGTTTCGAGTCCGTGCCGGGCGCGATCGTCGGCGGGCTCATCATCGGCGTGGGGGAGAAGATCGGCGAGGTCTACTGGGGCCCGCTGGTCGGCGGCGCCATCGAGAACTGGTTCGCGTACGTGGTGGCGTTGGTCTTTCTCGTATTCCGGCCGCAAGGCCTGTTCGGGGAAAAGATCATCGAACGTGTGTGACATGCACCGCCGCGTCGAGACCACCCGTACGGCTCGCGCGATCACCCGTACGGCTTGCGTTGCGCGCGAACACCGGGACTACACCGATGTAGCTGGGGGGGAGCGTCGCCGCTCCCCCCACAGACCCCCCCACCGGACGCAGGTCAGGCGGCCGTCGCGTCCGAGTCGACCCGCTCGAGCACCTCGCTGCCGCCCGGTGCTCGCGTTCCCACCGCGGGGTCGCGCGTGATCTACCGCGAAGCCGGCCAGTTCAAGACCACCTACTCCGCCGACCAGGCGATCTTCCCGATCCTCCAGGACAAGATCCTCGTCGCGCTCGGCATCGCGGCGGTGATCATCCTGCCGACGGCGTTCGCGAACGAGTACTGGCTGCAGGCGGTGCTGATCCCGTTCCTCGTCTACGCGCTCGCGGCGATCGGCCTCAATCTCCTGACCGGCTACGCGGGACAGATCTCGCTCGGCACCGGCGGGTTCATGGCGGTCGGCGCCTACGCCGCGTTCAAGCTGACGACGTCGTTCCCGGGACTGAACATCCTGTTCGTGTTCGTGCTCGCGGGGGTCATCGCCGCGGCCGTCGGCCTGGTGTTCGGCATCCCGTCGCTGCGCATCAAGGGCTTCTATCTCGCCGTCGCCACGCTCGCGTCGCAGTTCTTCCTGATCTGGCTCTTCAACAGGGTGCCGTGGTTCGTGAACTATGCGAGCTCGGGCACGATCACGGCGCCGCCGCGCACGGTGTTCGGGGTCATGGCCACCGGTCCCGACGCGTCCGCGCAGGCGCGCTATCTCGTCGCGCTCGGGTTCGTCGCGCTCCTCGCGCTCGCCGCGAAGAACCTCGTGCGCGGCCGCATCGGCCGGTCGTGGATGGCGATCCGCGACCGCGACATCGCGGCCGAGATCATCGGCATCCGGCCGCTCCGCACGAAGCTGCTCGCGTTCGGCATCAGCTCCTTCTACTGCGGCGTCGCCGGGGCCGAGCTCGTCTTCCTCTATCTCGGCAGCGCGGAGACGCTCGCGTTCGACATCAACGTGTCGTTCCTCGTGCTGTTCATGGTCATCATCGGCGGACTGTCGTCGATCCTCGGCTCGTTCCTCGGCGCGGCGTTCATCGTGCTCATGCCGATCTTCCTGACGAACGCGCCGCATCTCGTGGGCATCAACCTGCCGGTCGCGCTGCTGAAGCAGATCGAGCTCATGATCTTCGGCGGCCTGATCCTCTTCTTCCTCATCGTCGAGCCGCACGGGCTCGCGCGCCTGTGGCAGATCACGAAAGAGAAGCTGCGCCTGTGGCCGTTCCCGCACTAACCCCTCAAGGAGGAGCACACACCATGACACGCCGAACCCTGGTCATCGCGGCGCTCGTCGCGGCGGTCGCGCTGGCGCCGCTCGCGACGGCGGTTGCGCAGCAGAGCGGCTCGATCTACATCCCGCTGCTCGTGTACCGCACCGGCGCGTACGCGCCGAGCGGCATCCCGAACGCGAACGGCTTCCAGGACTACTTCAACCTCCTCAACGAGCGGGACGGCGGCATCAACGGCGTCAAGCTCACCATCGAGGAGTGCGAGACGCAGTACGACACCAAGCAGGGCGTGGAGTGCTACGAGCGCATGAAGGGCAAGGGCATGGTGCTCGTGAACCCGTACTCGACGGGCATCACCTACCAGCTCATCCCGAAGGCGCCGGGCGACAAGATCGTCGTCCACTCGATGGGCTACGGCATGACGGCGTCCGCCGACGGCCGCTGGTTCCCGTGGGTGTTCAACTTCCCGATGACGTACTGGAGCCAGGCGTCCGCCTTCATCAAGTACGTCGCGGCGCAGGAAGGCGGGCTCGCCAAGCTGAAGGGCAAGAAGATCGTTCACGTCTTCCACAACAGCCCGTACGGCAAGGAAGCGAACCCGACGCTCGAGACGCTCTCCAAGCAGCACCAGTTCGAGCTGACGCTGCTGGCCGTCGACCATCCCGGCCAGGAGCAGAAGGCGACGTGGCTGCAGGTGCGCCGCATCAACCCCGACTGGATCTATCTCTCGGGCTGGGGCGTGATGAACGGCGTCGCCGTGAAGGAAGCGGCGGCGATGGGCTACAAGATGGACCGCATGGTCGGCAACTGGTGGTCGGGCAGCGAGTCCGACGTCGTTCCCGCCGGCGACGGAGCGAAGGGCTACAAGTCGATGACGTTCCACGCGCCGGGCGCGAACTTCAAGGTGCACCAGGACCTGATCAAGCACGTGTACGACAAGGGCAAGGGCGCCACGAAGAAGGAATCGCTCGGCGAGGTGTATCACAACCGCGGCATGATCAACGCCATGCTCAACGCCGAGGGGATCCGCACCGCGATGGTGAAGTACAACCTCAAGGCCGCGCCGAACAGCGAGCAGGTGCGGTGGGGCTTCGAGAACCTCGTACTCACCGACGCGACGCTCGACAAGCTCGGGATGAAGGGCATGGTGCGGCCGGTCAAGGTGACGTGCGAGAACCACGAGGGTCTCAACGGCCAGGCCGCGGTCCAGCAGTGGGACGGCAAGGCGTGGAAGGTCGTCTCCGACTGGATCGATCCGATCCGCGAGGTCGTGCGGCCGAAGCTCGAGGAAGCCGCGGTGCAGGAAGGCGGCAAGCTCGGCTACACGAAGCGCGACTGCTCGAAGGAGAAGTAGGAGTCCCACGACCGTGCTGCTGAGCGTCAACAACATCGAGGTCATCTACGACCACGTGATCCTCGTGTTGAAAGGCGTCTCGCTCCGGATCCCCGAGGGGGGCATCGTGGCCCTCCTCGGGGCGAACGGAGCGGGGAAGTCCACGACGCTCAAGTCGATCTCCGGCCTGCTGCGCACCGAGCGCGGTGACGTGACGAAGGGCTCGATCGAGTTCCGCGGCGAGGCCATTCACACGAAGGCGCCGTCGGAAGTCGTGCGGCGCGGCATCGTCCAGGTGATGGAAGGCCGCCACGTGTTCGAGCATCTGACCGTGCACGAGAATCTGTTGACGGGGGCGTACTCACGCTCGGGCGGCGGCGAGATCGCGGCGGATCTCGAGCGCGTCTACGTGTACTTCCCGCGGCTGAAAGAGCGGCGCGGCTTCCGCGCGGGCTACATCTCGGGCGGCGAGCAGCAGATGCTCGCGATCGGCCGCGCGCTCATGGCGAAGCCCAAGCTCATGCTGCTCGACGAGCCGTCGATGGGGCTGGCGCCGATGCTGGTCGCCGAGATCTTCGACATCGTGAGCCGGCTGAACCGCGAGGCCGGCGTGTCGGTGCTGCTCGCCGAGCAGAACGCGTCGATGGCGCTCCGCTACGCGTCGTACGGCTACGTGATGGAGAGCGGGCGCATCGTGCTGGACGGCGACGCGCAGACCATCAGCGACAACGAGGACATCAAGGAGTTCTACCTCGGGCTCTCCGGCGTCGGGCAGCGCAAGAGCTACCGCGACGTGAAGCACTACCGGCGCCGCAAGCGCTGGCTCGGCTGACGCTCCCTCGTAGTGCACGTCCACTGACCGGGCACGGTGCACTGGAAACAGTGCGGTCGTCCGGTGATCCGCTCGCTCAGTCCCTTTAGTTCCTTACCGTTCGAATGTGGCGGGTTTCTTGCGCGCCTTCCCCGCGCTGCCGTGAAGACCCGCTTCCGGATGTTGCGGCTGCACAATCCCCGATCCGTCGGCGCGGTGCTCGTCTGCGTGCTCCTCCTCGCGTCGGTTCCCGCCGCGCCGCAGCAGGCCGCCATCCATTACGTGTACGACGAGCTGCATCGGCTCGCCGCGGTCGTGGACCAGCAGGGCAACGCGGCCACGTATACGTACGACGCCGCCGGCAACATCCTGCGAATCGAACGCTTCGACGCCGCCGCCATCCCCGGCGCCGTCGGCATCACCCTCGTCGCGCCCGGCAAGCGCGAGGTCGGCGCCGTGATCGAGATCTTCGGCAAGGGATTCGACGCCATCGCCGCCGGGAACAGCGTCAGCGTGAACGGCGTGCTGGCGACCGTGATCAGCGCGGCGCCGAATCGGGTCGTCGTGGCCGTGCCCGACGGGGCGACGAGCGGTCCCCTCACGATCGCGACCTCGCAGGGCACCGCGCAATCCGCCACGGCCTTCGTGGTCCTCCGGCCCATCGCGATCACGCCGGCGACGGCGATGGTCGTCATCGGCGCCACGCGGCAGTTCCAGGCGCTGGTCGACGGTGTGGCGACGACGGACGTCCGCTGGACCGTGAACGACATGCGCGGCGGCGATCCGACGGTCGGCAGCATCACCGACGACGGCGTGTATCGCGCGCCGACGCAGGTGCCGACGCCGTCGATCGTCACGGTGGCGGCGATCCAGAACGGCAACGCCGCGCTGCGCGCGTCCGCCACCGTCACCATCACCCCGCCGCTGACGCCGTTCGTCGCGTCGACCCCCGTGAGCGTCGGCTTCACGCCGCAGGACCGCGCGGACGGATCGTTCGCCTCGAGCGCCGTCTGGCGCGGGCTGCAGGTCGTCGGCGATTCGCCCGGTCTCCAGCGCCTGATCGACATGAATGGCGACGGCCGCGTCGACTGGCTCTATCTCTCGCCGACGGCGGGCGGGTTCGTGTACCTGAACGACGGCCGGGGCGGGTTCGTGGACACGGCCGTCGAGCCGCGACTCAACTACGGTTCGGAAGCCCCTCGCCAGAAGTTCGCCGACGTCGACGGCGACGGCCGGCCGGACTGGATCCACGTCAGCGGCGCGGGCGGCGGCATCCTCCATCTCAATGACGGCGGCGGCGGGTTCCTGTCGCCGCCGATCTGGTCGGGGCTCGGCTATCTCGGCGCCGTCGCGTCGCGGCAGTTCTTCGTCGATCTCAACGGCGACGGCCGGGCGGACTGGCTGCACTTCAACGTCGCGGGCGGCGGCATCGTCCACCTCAGCAACGGTCAGGGGTTCGACGCGACGCCGGTGTGGTCCGGCCTCGCGAACGTCGGGAACGATCCAGCGCGGCAGATCATCGTCGACCTCAACGGCGATGGCCGTCCGGACTGGCTCCACATCCGTTCGACGGGCGGCGGCGTCGTCTACCTGAACGACGGCGCCGGCGGATTCTCGTCGACCCCGGCGTGGAGCGGCCTCGAGTATCTCGGGCCGAACATCGCCCACCAGAAGCTCGGCGACGTCAACGGTGACGGCCGGCCCGACTGGATCCACATCAGCGGCGCGGGCGGCGGCCTCGTCCATCTCAATACAGGCACGGGCGGCTTCGACGCGACGGCTGCCTGGCTCGGGCTGCAGTATCTCGGCGCCGATCCCACGCGCCAGATGTTCGTCGATGTCGACGGCGATGGGCGCGTGGACTGGGTGCACGTCAGCGGCGCGGGCGGCGGCCTCGTGCATCTGAACGATGGCGAGAACGGCTTTCAGCCGACCGCGGCGTGGAGCGGGCTGCAGTACCTCGGATCCGATCCTTCGCGACAGGTGCTGGTGGACGTCAGCGGCGATGGATTTCCTGACTGGCTCCACATGGCCGGCGGCGCCGGCGGCGGGCTCGTGCACCTGAGCGTCGAGTTTCCCGCCGTCATCGACACGACGACGCCGAACAGCGTCGCGGGGGGAACGACCGCCACGGTGACGCTGCGGGGTGTGGCGTTCACCACCGCCACGATGCTCGAGTTCGTCGTCGGCGGAGTGCCGGATCCGCACATCACCACCCGCAACTTCCTCCTGCACCCGGACGGTCTCGGCCACGAAGCGACCGTCGACGTGACGGTGGCGGCCGGCGCGGCGCCGGGTCCGCGCGTCGTGCGCATGACGACGGCCGCCGGTGTCTCGTCGGCGACGGCCACCGGCGGCAACGCACTCACGGTGCCATGAGATCGCCGCGGAGAACGCCACGATGATGCGATCGCTGCAGCACGTGATGGCCGGGTTGGCGCTCGTGACGTGCCTCGCGTCATTCGCCGCCGCGCAGACCTTCGACAGCGGGAGCACCGGCGTGGACGGGGCCTTCGCGCCGACGGCGAACGTCACCCTCGCGCTGCCGCCCAGCGGCGTCTTCAACTTCACGACGATCACGATTCCCTTGGGAGTGACCGTCACGTTCACGCGCAATGCCACGAACACGCCGGTGACGATGCTCGCGCAGGGCAACGTCGTCATCGGGGGGACCATCGACGTGAGCGGCGCGCACGGCGGTCTCGGCAAGAGCCAGCGCTTCCCGGCCACGCTCGTCGATCACAACGCGGGCGCCGGCGGGCCCGGCGGTTTCGACGGCGGTCGCGGCGGCAACGGCCTCCTGTCGTTCGCCGGCGGCAGCGGACTCGGTCCCGGCGGCGGCACCGCGGGCGGCGGCCTCGGCGATCCGGGCGGCGGCAGCTTCGCGACGGCGGGCGGCCACGAGGAAGCGCCGGCGACGTACGGATCCGCCGCGCTGCTGCCGCTGATCGGCGGCTCCGGTGGCGCGGGCGGCGCGTCGTTCCCGAACGCGACGGGCGGCGGCGGTGGTGGTGGCGGCGGCGCGATCGTCGTTGCCACGTCGGGACGCCTGACGTTCACCGGCCGCATCGTCGCGAACGGCGGCAATGGCGGCAGCTTGCCGGAGAACTTTCCGCCCGGCGTCGGCGCCGGTGGCAGCGGCGGCGCGGTGCGGCTCGTCGCGACGGATCTCGTCGGCAGCGGCGGGCGGATCGAGGCGGGCGGCGGTCTCCCCGCGGGCACGAGCTTCGCGTCGGCCGGTCAGGGGGGTCTCGGCTGGATCCGTCTCGAAGCGTTTCGCAACGTCGCGTCCATCACCCTGACCGGCATCTCGAGCAGCGCCCAGCCCACGAGCGTGCGGTTCCCCGAGGAGCCCACGCTGCGGATCGCGTCGATCGCCGGCGTCACCGTGCCGGCCGTGCCGGTCGCGTCGTACCTGAAGCCCGATGTCGTCCTGCCGTACGCGACGACGAGCCCCGTCGCGGTCGTGGTGCAGGCGGCGAACATCCCGCCGGGCACGCCGGTGACGGTGAGCGTGAAAGGCCGCACGGGCGGCCCGACGCCCGCGGTGACCGCGACGCTCGCGGGGACGCAGGCGGCGTCGGTCGCAGAAGTCAACGTCATGCTCCAGAAGAAGGAGTCGAGCGTGATCCTCGCGACGGCGAGCTTCACGATCACTGCAGCGAGCGGCGGTCCGGTGTTCGTCGACGGCGAGGTCGTCGAACACGTGCACGTCGCGGCCGCCGTCGGCGGCCGCAGCCAGGTGACGTACGTGACGCGCTCCGGCCGCGCGCTGGTGGTGGCGCGATGAGACGCATCGTGCGGCGCGTGGCGACGTCCGCGCTCGGCCTCGCGATCCTGCTCTCCGCGGGCGTCTCGACGCGCGCGCAATGGGCGCCGACCGCGCTCGCGCCGATGGAAACGATCCTCGCCGGCCGCACCGAGCTGGTCGGCGTGGCGGTCGCCCCGGACGGGACGCGCTACGTGTCCGACCGCGGCGCCGGCATCGTGTACCGCACCGACGCGCAGGGCGTGTTCACGCCGCTCGTGACGGCGCTCGATCGCCCGGCCGGGCTCGCGATCGACGCGGCCGGCCGGCTGCTGATCGCCGAGGAAGGCGCCGGACGTGTGCGGCGCCTGGAGGCGAACGGCGTGCTGTCCGTGGCGGCGTCTGGCATCAAGACGCCGCGGTGGCTCGCGACGGCGAGCGACGGGGCGGTGTACGTGAGCGCGCATCGGGTGACCGGCGCCGACGGTCCCGACACCACCGAGGGCCGGCAGATCATCCGGCTCGCGCCGGACGGCGCGCTGACCGTCGTCGCCACCGGCATCCGGCGGCTCGAGGGGCTCGCGCGCGTGAACGGCCACCTGATCGCGGCGACGAAGGGCCTCGAGAGCGGCCCGGACTCGGCGGGGATGCTGCTGCGCTATCCGGTGACCGCGGACGGCTCGCTCGGCACGCCGGCGACGTGGGTCGGCACCGGCGTGAAGCAGCCGATGGGGCTCGCGGCCGACGTGCTGCACGCGGTGTACGTGTCGTCGAAGGAGCTGCTCGTCGAGGACAACCGCACGAAGCGCGCGATCGGCAAGGTGCATCCCGACGCGCGGCTCACCGACTTCGGCGCGAGCTTCACGGATCCGCAGGGCCTCGCGCTGGGACCGGACGGGGCGCTGTACCTGGCGGACGGGCGCGCGGGCGCGCTGCTCCGGTTTCGCGCGCCGCCGGCGCCGGCGCTGACCGTGCCGGACGTGACGAACCAGCCGACGCTCACGGTGACGGGCACGACGCAGGCGGACGCGCGCCTCGATCTGTTCGTGGACGAGGCGACGACGGGCGTGCGGACGACGGCGGACGCCACCGGCGCGTTCACGCTCGAGGTCACGCTCACCGCCGATGCGGTCACCGCGCTCACGGCGTACGCGACGACGCACGATGGCGAGGGCCTCACGTCGCAGCGACGTCACGACGCTTTCGCTGACCGTCGACGGCCAGGCCCTCGGCGCGACGCTGGCGCCCGCGCCGCCGGCGCCGGCGATCACGGCGACGGCGAGCTGGGCCACGACCGGCCTCGGCGACGGCGTGCACACGCTGGGCGCGAGCGCCACGGACCGGGCGGGGAACGGGCAGAGCGCGAACCGGACGGTGATCGTCGACAACACGCCGCCCGAGACGGCGATCACGGGCGGTCCGGAGGGCGAACTCGGCGTGACGACCGCGACGTTCACGTTCGCCGGCTTCGACAGCCTCACTCCCGCCGAGAGCCTCGTCTTCGCCTGGCGTCTCGATGGCGGCACGTGGTCGGCATTCAGTGCGGCGACGAGCGCGACGCTGACCAGCCTCAGCGAGACGACGCACGTCGTCGAGGTGGTGGCGCGCGACCTCGCGGGCAACGAGGACGCGACGCCGGCGACGCGGACGTTCACGGTGCGGCTCGGTCCATCGATCACGGCCGTGGAGCCAACGAGCGGCCCGGTGGGGACGTTCGTGACGCTCACGGGCGCCGGGTTCGAGCCGGGCGCGACGACGGTCGGGTTCAACGGCACGCCGGCGATCGTGCGCACGGTGACGGCGACGGCGATCACGACGACGGTGCCGGTGGGGGCGTCGACGGGGCCGCTCATCGTGGCGACGACGCGCGGCACCGTGAGCCGGGAGTTCACGGTGACGCGCACGCGGGACTTCGCGTTCACGGCGGCGCCGGCGAGCGTGGCGGTGGTGGCGGGGACGAGCGCGAGCGTGGCGCTGACGGTGACGGGGCAGCTCGCGGATCTCTTGACGCTCGAGACGGGCGCGCTGCCGGCGGGGGTGACGGCGAGCTTCGCGCCGCCGGTGGCGACCGCGGTGGCGGGGAGCGTGTTGACGCTCACGGCGGATGCAGCGACGCCGACGGGCGGGCATCCGATCGAGATCCGCGCGACGGTGCGCATCGACGGCTCCGCGGTGACGCGGGCGGCGAGCGTGACGCTGGACGTGCGACCGCCGGGCCAGACGGTGCTGGTGGGCCAGGTCCGCGACCGGAGTGACCGGCCGCTCGGGGGCGTGCGCATCCTGCGTGGCGGCCCGACGCTGACGACGCTCGGCACGAGCGACGCGGGCGGCAATCTCTTCATCCCGCTCGAACTCAGCGGCGCGCAGGTGCTGCTGGTGGACGGCTCGCCGCTGAACACCGACACGGCGTTCTGGCCGACGGTGCCGCTGACGGTGACGATCACGCTGGGCGTGGTGAACACGCTCGGCTTCGTGCCGCGGCTGGAGCCGATGCCGGCGGCGAAGCTGATCCCGATCGCGCCGGGGCAGGCCACGGTGCTGACGGACGCGGCGCTGCCGGGGTTTTCGATGACGATCCCG
>JACPCW010000134.1 GCA_016184365.1 Candidatus Rokuibacteriota bacterium | reverse complement strand
ATCGCCGAGCGGGCCGTCGCTCGCGGAATCCCGGAGCGACCCTCCGCCCACCGCTCGCGGTCGTGTCGCGGATGCCGTTCGGCTCGTGCGCGACGCGCTCATGAGTTGAAACTCGTGCGGACGCCGGTCTAGGGCGTCACCATCAGCACGGCCAGCCCCACCCCGAGCACCGCGACCGACACCAGCACGGCATACGCGAGACGCGCGCTCACGCGCGGCGTGTCGTCCGCGACCCGAACGTCCGCCGCGGCCGTCACGCCGGACTCCATCCACGCGGCCGCGCGCGCGACCAGCGGGGCGACGCCGCCCACGATCAGGCCGCCCGCGCGCCGGTAGAGACGGTCGGCGTCGCACGTGACCGCCGCCCGCGCGCGCACCACGCCGCGCAGGAGCAGGAAGATGACGGCCGTCGCGACGAGGAGCTCGAGCGACTCGAGGACGTGACCGGCCGAATACGGCTCGTACGCCACGTCGTGCGGGAGCATCGCGTACAGCAGGCGGGGGGCGACGCCGAGGACGACGCAGAGCGCCGCCGTCGCCGACATCGCGATGACCATCGGCAGCGGGACGGGTGCCGGACGCGCGACGTCACGGGCCGAGCCGAGGAAGGTGTAATACGGCAGCTTGAGGCCGACGCTCAGGAAGGTGCCCACCGACGCGAGCGTCAGGAGGCCGGCGACGATCTCGCGATGCGCGTCACCGGCGCCGGCGACGATGAGCGACTTCGACACGAAGCCGTTCAGCAGCGGCGCGCCGGAGATGGAGAACGCGCCCACCATGTAGAGCGCGAACGTGGCCGGCATCGCGGCGCCGAGCCCGCCGAGGTCCGTCAGCCGGCGGCGGCCCGTGGACGCGAGGACCGCCCCCGTGCCCATGAACATGAGCCCTTTGTAGAGGATGTGGGAGAAGGCATGGGCCGCCGCGCCGTTCACGGCCAGCGCCGTCCCGAGCCCGACGCCCGTCACCATGTAGCCGACCTGGCTCACGATGTGATAGCCGAGCAGCCGGCGGATGTCGTTTTCGAGCATCGCGAAGACGACGCCGTAGAGCGCCATCGTCACGCCCGCCCACACGAGGATCTCTTCGCCGGCGAACACGCGCGCGAGCGCGTACACCGCCGACTTCGTCGCGAACGCGGACAGGAACACGCTGCCACCCGGTGAGCTTTCGGGGTACGCGTCCGTCAGCCAGGCGTGCAGCGGCGGGATCGCCGCGTTGACCGCAAACCCCAGGAGGACGAGCACGCCGGCGCCGCCGGCCGCGAGCGGCCCGACGCGGACACTGCCGCCCGACCCGACGTGCCAGGCGATGCCCGCCAGGAGGAGCGCGCCGCCGGTCGCATGAACCAGCAGGTACCGCAGCGCGGCCGCGCGCGCGGGCGCCGTCGCGCCGTCGAGGATGATGACGAACGACGCGACGGCCAGCAGTTCCCACGCCGCGTAGAGCGTGATCCAGTCGCCGGCGAGGCTGATCGCGACGCCGGCCGCCGCCGCGACACATCCCGCGACGTGAAGCCGCCGCGATGCGTCGAGCGCGTAGACGAGCGCGAGGCCGCCGAACAGCGCGAAGATGACGGCGAACACGCGGCCGAGCGCATCGACGCGCGCGATCACCAGCGTCTGACCGAGGAGCGACCACGTGGCCTCGCTGCCGGCCGTCAGCGTCCACGCGAGCGCGAGCGACAGCGCCGCGCCCGCGAGCGGCACGAGCCGCGCGATCGGACGCGGGAGCACCGCCACGAGCAGCGCCGCGGCGAGATACGGCCAGGCCGGGTGCGCCCACTCAGTCATCGCGCGGCTCGCCGATCTGCAGGCCGCACGTCGCGAGCAGCCTGGCAACGACGACCAGCAGCCCCGCGCCGATCAGGCCGATGATCGCCCCGAGCCCCGGCACGTGATGCGCGTCGCCGGCCAGCCGCACGTCGAGCGCGACGAGCACGCCGAGGACGATCGCGAGCGCGACGACGACCGTCACGCGCCGGGCACCACGCTCGCCGCCACCGCGCGCGCGAGCACGAGGAACCGGCCGAACCGCTCCGGCATCAGGCCGAGCAGCAGCCCGCCGGCCGCCGTCGCGAGCAGCGGCACGAGCAGCGCCGGCCGCGCCTCCTGCACCGGCGCGGCGGGGCCCGTGAACGCGCGCACGACGATCGGCGTGAAGTACGCGAGATTCAGCAGGGTGCTGGCGAGGAGCGCCACGAGCGCCCACCACGCGCGCGCATCGACGGCGCCGAGCAGCAGGTGCCACTTGCTGACGAACGCCGCGCCCGGCGGCACCCCCGCGAGCATGAACGCGGCCGCCGCGAACGCGCCCATCGTCAGCGGCATGCGGCGCCCCATCCCGCCGAGGTCGCTGACGCGGTCGACGTGCGCGGTCGCGTGGATCGCGCCCGCGCAGAAGAACAGCGTGATCTTCAGGAACGCGTGGCTCGCGATGTGGAGCACGCCGCCCGCCATCGCGTCGAACGTGCCGAGCGCGAAGCCGAGCGGGATGTAGGCCAGCTGGCTCACGGTCGAGAACGCCAGCAGCCGCTTGAGGTTGTCCTGCACGAGCGCGGCGAGCGACCCGAGGACGATCGTCGCGGCGGCGATCGCGCCGAGCGCCGCCGCCGCCCCGACGTCCTGGAGCACCTCGACGCCGAACACGAACCCGATGACGCGCACGAGGCCGAAGACGCCCGCCTTGACGACGGCGACGGCGTGAAGCAGCGCGCTGACCGGCGTCGGCGCGATCATCGCGATCGGCAGCCACGTGTGCAGCGGCACCAGCGCCGCCTTGACGCCCGTCCCCAGCACGAACAGCGCGAACAAGCCCCACACCACGCCGGGCGCGAGCCCGCCCGGCAGGATGCCGCCGGGCTCGAAGTCGAGGCCGCCGGCGACGGCGTGGGTCCACACGATCGCGCCGAGCAGCATCACGCCCGCGCCGAGCGTGTAGGCGAGATAGATGCGTCCAGCCCGCGCCGCTTCCGGCGTTCCGCGATGGATGACCAGCGGATACGTCGCCACGGAGAGCAGCTCGAAGAACACGAAGAACGTGAGGAGATTGCCAGCGAGCGCGACGCCGGTGGCCGCGAACAGCGACAGCGCGAACGCGGCGAAGTACCGCGTCTGCGCGTGCTCGGCGAGCGCGCGCGTATAGCCGATCGAATAGACGGTCGTGGCGATCCAGAGCGTCGACGCGAGCATGCCGAAGAGCGCGCCGAGCGGATCGACGCGCAGGAGGAACGGCACCGAGGGCGCGATGGCGAACGGCTGCCACACGAGTCGCTCGCCCGCCAGGACGGCGGGGAGCATCGCGATCACGATCGCCGACTGCGTCACGGCGGCCGCGATGCTCCACGCTTCCCGCACGACGGGCCGGCGGCGCGACACGATGATCAGCGTGACGGCCAGCGCAGACGGCAGCAGCGCCCAGCCCGGAAGCGAGGAGGCGGCGTCCACTAGCGGCCGGGCGCCGCCGGCGCGAGCACGGCATCCACGATGCCGGCGCTCGCCAGACCGGCGATGACGCTCGCCGCGCTCAGCACGACGAGGCTCGTCAGCACGCTCACCGGCGCTTCGCGGCGCGCGCCCGGCACCTCGGCGGTGTCGGCGAACCAGACGGCTTCGGTCAGACGATACGTGTAGCCGACGGCGAGGAGCGTGCCGGCGAGGATGACGGCCACGAAGAGCGGCTGCCCGGACGCCAGCGCGCCTTCGAGCAGGTACCACTTCGAGAAGAACCCGCCGAACGGCGGGACGCCGATCATCGACAGGCTGGCGATGACCGCGCACGTCGCGGTGATCGGCATGCGCCAGCTGATCGCCGCTCGCCCGACCACGCCGCGCGATGCCGCGCCCACCGCGATGAACAGGATCGCCTTCATCAGGGCGTGGTTGAGGATGTGGAGGTACGCGCCGGCCAGCGCGGCGGCGTTCGCGAGCCCGAGGCCGAGCACGATGTAGCCGAGCTGGCTGATGCTCGAGTACGCGAGGAGCCGGCGCGGCTCGACCTGGCGCACCGCCATGACGCCGCCGGCGAGCACGGACGCCGCGCCGGTCCACGCGAGGAGCGTCGCGATCGGCAGCTCCCCGGCGCCGAGGACGTAGAGAAACGTCCGCGCGAGCGTATAGGCCGCGGCCTTCGTGGCGACGGGCGCCAGCAGCGCGACGACGTGCGACGGCGCATGCGTGTACGCGTCGGGGAGCCACGCGTGCAGCGGGAAGACGCCCATCTTCAACACGAGCCCGGCGACGATGAAGACGAGACCGCCGGCGAAGAGCGGCGAGCCGGCGATCAGCGGGACGCGCGCCGCCACGTCCGCCATGTTGAGCGTGCCGGTCACGGCGTAGAGCAGCCCGACGCCGAGCAGATAGAACGAGGCGCCGATCGTGCCGAGGACGAGATAGCGGAACGCCGCGGCCAGCGCCGGCCCGCCACCGGTCGCGACGAGCGCGTAGCTCGAGATCGACGCGACCTCGAGGAACACGAAGACGTTGAACAGGTCGCCGCTCACGGCGATGCCGGTCAGGCCCGTCAGGTGCAGGAGCGCGAGCGCGTAGTACACCGGCTCGCCGCGCACGTGGCGGTCGCGGACGCTGCGACCGCCGGCGAGCAGCGCAAACGTCGCGACGGCGAGAATCACCGTCTCGGCGAACGCGCTCAGCCGGTCGAGGACGACTTCGATGCCCCACGGCGGCTCCCAGCCGCCGACGGCGTACCGCATGGTGCCGGTCCCGACGACGACGCCGAGGCTCACGGCGGCCAGGCCGGCGGCGACGCCGACGGCCGCGACGGCGAGCGGCCACGCCAGCCGCGGCGTGCGGAGCCCGATGATCGGCTGCAGCAGCGCCGCGATCAGCACGACGACGAGCGGCAGGACCGGCAGGTGCTCGATCATCGCGGCGGCGTCCCGTCGCCGGGTGTCGCCGCGCCGATCACGTCTTCCTCGAGCGAGCCGTAGGCCGCATGGAGCCGGATCAGGATCGCGAACGCCACGCCCGCCGTCGCCACCGCGACCACGATGGCGGTCAGCATGAGCGCGTGCGGCAGCGGGTTCATGAAGCCGGCGGCGGCCGTGGTACCGGGCGGCACGATCGGGATCGAGGCGTCGCGCTTGATGCTGACGAGCAGGAAGAACAGGATGATCGCCGTCTGGAAGATCGTCATGCCGACGAACTTCTTGAAGAGGTTGCGGTGGACGATCATCGTGTAGAGCCCGAGCATGAGAAGCGCGACGGCGATCCAGTACGCGTAGCTCATTCGCGCTCGGTATCGCCGAGGCGGCAGAACAGCACGATCAGCGTGCCGGCGACCGCCAGCGTGATGCCGGTCTCGACGAAGAGGATGCCGAAGAACCGCGCGCGCGCCGGCGTGACCGGCAGTGGCAGGGCCGCGTAGTCGAGCAGCGCGCGGCCGAGCATCATCCCGACGATCCCGGTGAGCACGTAGATGAGCACGCCGCCGGATGCCAGCGCGAGGCAGAGACGCTCGTTCACGCGCCGGTCGAGCGCCTCGCGACCGAGCCCCAGCGCCAGCACGATGTAGCTCGCGGCGAGGATCACGCCCGCCTGGAACCCGCCGCCCGGACTCTCGTGCCCGTGCACCAGCACGTAGAGCGCGAACAGCTGCGCGAGCGGCACGAGCAGGCGGACGAACGTCGTCACGATCGTGCTGTCGTGGCGCTCGATCATGGCTCGCGCGTCAGGAGCAGCCAGCCCGCCAGGCCGGCGGTGAAGATCACGACGGTTTCCATCAGCGTGTCGTAGCCGCGGTAGTCGGCGACGACGGCCGTCACGGCGTTCGGCGTTCCGGTTTCCGGGCGGGTGCCTTCGAGGTACCGCGGCGAGACGTGGACGGACGGCGCGGCCGCGAGATCGCCGAGCGGCGGCAGCGCGTGGAGCGTCACCACGAGCAGCGTCCCGACGGCGGTCACGAGGAGCAGCGCGCCCAGGCGCAGGCGTCCCGGCGCCGCCGAGCGGCGCCGGGACGTGCGCAGCAACGCGGCGAGAAAGAACACCGTGGTCGCGCCGGCGCCCACCACCGTCTCGGTGAACGACACGTCGACGGCGCCGATCGCGGCCCACGTCAGCGCCATGACGAAGCCGTACACGCCGAGGGTGATGGCGGCGACGAGCAGATCGGCCGCGCGCACCGCGCCGACGGCGAGGATCAGGAGCAGACCGAGCAGCACGGCGACGAGGGCGTCGCTCATTCCGTCGTGTCCGGCGGGCGGAGCCACGGCTTGACGCCGGTCCGCATCGCCGCGCGTCCGATCGCGTGCGTCGAGGTGGGGTTGGCGATCAGCAGGAAGATCGCGACGAACCCCACCTTCACCGTCGTGAGCGTGAAGCCCGACCACACCATGAGCGCGGCGAGCGTCAGCATCACGCCGAGCGTTTCCGCCTTGCTCACCGCGTGGAGCCGCGTGTAGAAGTCCGGCATCCGGATGACGCCGAGGGCCGCGACGGCGTGGAAGAACAGGCCGCCGCCGAGCAGGACCGCCACGACGATCTCGGTCACCGGTGCTGTCCGCCGCGCTCGAAGTAGCGCGCCGCCGCCAGCGAGCCCACGAAGCTCAGCAGCGCATACGCGAGGGCGAGATCCACGAACATGTCGAGGCGCTCGTACATCGCCCCGGCCAGCAGCAGCACGATCGTCGTCTTCGTTCCGAATCCGGACAGCCCGAGGATCCGGTCGAACACCGTCGGGCCTTCGAGGACCCGGTAGAGATAGACGAGCACGAGCGCCATCAGGCCGAGGACGGCGACCAGAAACAGGGTGCCGGGCGTCACGTCTGCGGATCCTCGCCGAAGACGCGACCGACCCGCCGCGCCATGGGGCCCGCGCAGGCGGCGATCGGCTCGGCGCCGAGCAGGGAGTGGATGACGAACTCGCGCCCGTCGACGTCGAGCGTGATCGTCCCGGGCGTCAGCGTGATCGAGTTGCCGAGCGTCGTGATGGCCAGGTCGCTCTGAAGCGCCGTCTGGAAGCGTCCGACGACGGGGTCGATCGGCAGCCGCGGATCGAGGACGACCTTGACGACCTGGATGTTGGCGACGACGATCTCGCGGAAGAGCCACGGCAGGTACGCGACGAACGCGCGCGTGTGGCGAAGCAACTCGCCGAGCGCCGCCAGGTCGCGGTTCAGGTACGTCACGGCCGCCGAGGCGAGCACACCGAGCCCGAGCTCCAGCGCGCCGAAGTGCCCGCTCAGCAGCACCCAGAACACGAAGCACGTCGTGAAGACGAGGATCGAGGCGATCGGTGGCGCAGGTGATGTCGGCACGGTATCGTGTCCCCTGGTCAGGTGGTCCGGTCGGAGCAGTCTAGCAGGCGCCCCGCGAATCACCGTGCCCCCAGCCGCTCCCGGCTCCGATTGCCGGGGTGGGGGGTGCATGGTATATAGTCAATATTTATCCATCGAACGGGTTGCGGCGGAGGGGGACGAGTGTGACCAAGGTCATCGTGGAGCCCGACGAGTCCTTCGAAAGCGCGCTCAAGCGCTTCAAGAAGCAGTGCGAGAAGGCCGGGCTCCTGTCCGAGTTCAAGAAGCGGCAGCACTACGAGAAGCCGAGCGTTCGCCGCAAGCGCAAGGCGCTGGCGGCGAGGAAAAAGGCCAAGCGCCGCGAGCGGATGTCGGATTAAGCAGTCGGGCGACACGTGGAGGCAGGCCGGATCGGGGGCCTGGGCGTCGAATGGAACGGGCTTCGTGCCCTCCTCGCTCGTGAGACACGCACGCCGATGGGCAAGGACCGAGCGCTCTCGGCCGAGCCCGCGACTGACCCTGCAACGATTGCTGCGGCTATTGCATTGACTGCGGAGGCTCGCGACGCGTACTCCGTCGCGGGGCCACCGCCTTTGGAGTTTGTTCCTGACGTTCGACCGGTGCTCGACCGCTCCCTCGTGGGCGGCGCCGTCCTGGATGGATCCGAGCTGGTCCTGATGCTCCCCGTGCTCGACGCAGGTCCCCGCCTGTCCGCGTACGGCCGCGTGGCGCGTGATCCGGCCCCCCGGGTCGCCACGCTGACGGATGCGCTGCCGAACCTCCGTGACCTGCGCGACGCGCTCGGCAACGCGCTCGACGAGGATGGAGCGGTGACGGATCACGCCAGCACGCGTCTCGGCCAGGTGCGTCGCGACCTTCGCACGCGTCGCAAGCGCCTCGTGCAGGAGTTCGAACGCAAGCTGACGACGAGCGAGGCGGACCGCCTCTTCGCCGACCGCTTCGTGACCGTGCGCCATGGCCGTTACGTGCTGCCGGTCCGCGCGGAGGCGCGCGGGCGCGTGCGCGGCATCGTGCACGACCGGTCACAGAGCGGTCAGACGCTCTTCGTCGAGCCGGAGGAGTTCGTCGACGCCAACAACGAGCTCGTGGAGCTCGAGCGCGAGGAATCGCAGGAAGTCACCCGCGTCCTCGGCGAGCTGACCGACGCGGTGCGAGTGCACCGCGCGGACATCGACGTGCTGGTGGAAGCGATCGGCGAGCTCGACTGGGTCTTCGCACGCGCCACCCTCGCCAACCGGATGCAGGCGACGGCGCCCGTGATCGACGAAGACCGCACCGTCGCGCTTCGCGACGCGCGGCATCCCCTGCTCGTGGCGCAGGCGTGGCAGGACCCGTCGCGGCCCGTCGTCCCGATGGATCTGATCCTCGACGCCGATCGGCCGCTGCTCGTCATCACCGGTCCGAACGCCGGCGGCAAGACCGTCGCGCTCAAGAGCCTCGCGCTGCTCGCGCTGATGGCGCAGACCGGATGCCACGTGCCCGCGGCCGCAGGCTCGCGGCTGCCCGCGTTCGCATCGCTGCACGCGATCATCGGCGACGACCAGAGCGTCGCGGAGAACCTCTCGACCTTCTCGGCCTTCGTCAAGCAGGCGCGCGAAGTCCTCGCCGAAGCGGGGCCGCGCTCGCTCGTGCTGCTCGACGAGCTCGGCGCCGGCACCGACCCGGACGAGGGCGCGGCGCTCGCCCGGGCGATCCTCGAGGCGCTGGACGCCGCGGGGGCGCTCGTCGTCGCGAGCACGCACCTCGAGCCGCTCAAGACGTTCGCCAGCACGTATCCGCGCGCGCGTAACGCGTCGGTCGAGTTCGACGCCGAGCGGCTCGCGCCGACCTTCCGGCTGCGGTACGACGTCCCGGGCCAGAGCTATGCGCTCGCGATCGCCGGACGGCTCGGGCTGCCCGAGGCGCTGATCGAGCGCGCGCGCGGCCACCGGTCGGAGGACGCGGCGCGGATGAGCGATCTGCTCGCGCAGCTCGACGAGCACGCGCGGCGCGAAGCGGCGACGGCGCGCACGATGGACGCGGCGGCGCGCGAAACCGCGGCGCGGCTCGCGGCCGCCGAGGCGCGCGAGGCCGCCGCCGAGGCGCGGGCCCGCGACATCGTCGCGCGCGCCAAGACCGAGGCGACCACGCTCCTCACCGAGATCCGCCGCACGATCAACACCGAGTGGGAACGGCTCAAGAAGAACCGGACGAAGCCCGCGCTCGAAGACAGCCGCCGCCGGCTGCGCGACGTCGCGGCGCGGATTCTGTCGGTGGCGCCGCCCGCCGCACCGGCGCCGACGGCGGAGCGCGAGGCGATCGTGCCGGGCGCCCGCGTCCGCGCCGATCATCTCGGGCTCGAGGGCGACGTCGTGAGCGTCGCGGGCGCGGCCGCCACGCTGCGCGCCGGCGCCGTCACGGTGCGTGTGCCGGTCGCCGCGCTCCGGGTCATCCCGGCGACCACCGCAACGGAAGGTCGAGGAGCGCCACGGGTTCCCCGGGGCGCTCCGAGCGCTGGGGGTCTGGGGGCCATCTCGGGGCCCCCAGTACGATCAGTCCCCATCGAGCTGTTGCTGCTCGGCAAGACCACGGACGAAGCGCGCGACATCGTCGAGAAGTACCTGGACGACGCGTTCCTCGCCGGCCTCGGCACGGTGCGCGTGGTGCACGGCAAGGGCACCGGCGCGCTCCGCAAGGCGGTGCGCGATCTCCTCGCCGCTCACCCGCTCGTCGAATCGTTCCGCGACGGCGAGCCCGCCGAAGGCGGCCACGGGGCGACCGTGGCGCAGCTGAGGGTGAGCTGATGGCCGGCTACACGTCCGCCGTCCTCGACGAAGTCCGCACGGGCATCGACATCGTCGAGCTCGTCGGCCGGTTCGTGAATCTGAAGAAGGCCGGCGCCAACTGGAAGGGCCTCTGCCCCTTCCATTCCGAGAAGACGCCCTCGTTCATGGTGAATCCCGCCAAGGGCATCTTCCACTGCTTCGGCTGCGGCGTCGGCGGCGATGCCTTCGGCTTCGTGATGCGGCAGGACAGGCTCTCGTTCCCGGAAGCGGTGCGCGCGCTCGCGCGGCAGGCGGGCGTCACGCTGCCCGACGACCGCGAGCGCACGCCGGGCGACTCCGGCCGCGAAGAGCTCCTGCGCGTGATGGAGCTCGCCGCGCGGTTCTACGAGGAGACGCTCTGGAAGCCCTCCGGCGAGCGGGCGCGCCGCTACCTCGACGAGCGCGGCATCGACCCCGAGGTCGCGAAGCGCTTCCGGCTCGGCTACGCCGTCGAGAGCTGGGACGCGCTCGCGACGTTCATGAAGAGCGAGCGGATCAGCGAAGACACGCTGCTCGCGGCGGGACTCGCCAAGGCGCGCGAGGGCGGCCGCGGCGTGTACGACGCGTTCCGCGGCCGGCTGCTCTTCGCGATCCGCGATCTCCAGGGCCGCATCGTCGCCTTCGGCGGCCGCGCCTTCGGCGACGAGCAGCCGAAGTACCTGAACTCGCCGGAGACGCCGCTCTACTCGAAGGGGCAGCTGCTCTACGCCGCGGACGTGGCCCGGGACGCGATGCGCACGAAGAACCGCACGCTCGTCGTCGAGGGCTACGTCGACTGCCTGATGGCGCACCAGTACGGCTTCACCGAGGCCGTGGCCGCGCTCGGCACGTCGTTCACGGCGGCGCAGCTCCAACTGCTCCGGCGCTACACGAACGAAGCGGTGCTGTTCTTCGACGCCGACCAGGCCGGCCAGAAGGCGGCCGAGCGCGCCGAGGCCCTGCTCGAGGTCACGAGCGTCGGACGGACGTGGGCCATGAACCGCTCCGGCCGCTTCGAAGGCGCCGGCCTCCTGCGCGTGCGCGTGGCGACGCTGCCCGCCGGGCACGATCCCGACACGTTCCTCCGCGCGGAAGGCGCCGACGCGTTCGAGTCTCGCATCGCGGACGCCCGCAGCATCCTGTCGTACGCCCTCGATCGCGCGCTCGCCGATCCGGACGGAACGAGCGGGCCGCGCGCGCGCAGCCACGCGTTCGCGCGCGCCGCGCTGCTCCTCGCGAAGGTCGCGGACGCGGAAGAAGCGTCCCTGCTGTCCCGCGAAGCGGCCACGAAGCTCGGCGTCGACGCGACGCAGCTCTGGATCGAATCGCAGAAGCTCGCCGCGGCGCTCACGCGACCGGCGGCGCCGGCGCCCGTGCGCACCACGAACGGCGGAACCTCGGAGGACCGCATGCTCGTGCGGCTCCTGCTCGAGCACGTCGAGGCCCGCGCGGCGCTGCTGCCGCTCGTCGACGACGCGCAATTGTCCGGTTCTGCGCTGCGCTCGATCATCAGCGCGCTGCGGCAACGGCCGGACGCGAGCGCCGAGAGCCTGCTGCCCGATCTTGCCGATGACACGACTCGGGGCATGATGACCGCGTTGCTCTGTGACGAGGAGCGGCACGAGCAACTCGATCCGAGCGCCAGTATCCGCGACTTCCGATCGCGTCTCGAGCTGTCCCAACGGCTCCGCGCGATCCGGGAGACGGCGCGCACGCTGGCCGCCGACGAGGCGGCCGGCGCAGCCGACGCGACGCCCATGGAACACATACGGTTCCTCGACCGCGAGGGCCGCGCGGTGCATGCGCAGGCTCTCGGCGTCACGTCCAAGCCCGATCAAGGACCGGTGGGTCCCGAAGGAGTTCCTACGGATGACGACTGAAGAACCGAAGGTCGAAGGTCTGGACCGCCTCGTCGCGATGGGCAAGTCGAAAGGCTTCCTCACCTACGACGAGGTCAACGATGCCCTGCCCGCGGACATGGTGTCCCTCGATCAGCTCGACGCGGTGATGATGGTGTTCGGCCAGATGGACATCGAGCTCGTGGACTCGGCGAAGGCCCACCGGCTGCCGTCCGAGGCCCGTCGCGCGCCCGCCGCCGTCGAGGTCGAGGCCGACGACGACGGTCCCGCGGATCCGATCGATCTGACGCCGGGGCCCGTCGGTCGCACCGAGGATCCGGTCCGGCTCTACCTGCGCGAGATGGGCCGTGTCTCGCTCCTGACCCGCGAGGGCGAGATCGCGCTCGCCAAGCGCATCGAGGAAGGCAAGGAGCAGATCACGACCGCCGTGCTGTCGACCAACCTCGCCGTCGAGCGCTTCCGCGAGCTGCGTGAAGAGCTCCGCCGTGGCGAGATGTCCGTGAAGGAAGTCGTCGACGTCAACGAGGAAGAGTTCAGCGAGGAGAAGGAGATCGAGCTCACCCGCCAGGTGGTGAACGCCTTCGGCGCCGTCGACCGCCTGCTCCGCGAGCGCGACGCGCTGCGCGACAAGGCGCGGAAGCTCCGCGCCAAGCTCGGCGGCAAGAAGAAGACTCGCCGTGGCAAGGACCCGGCGTGGCGCAAGATCGAGCTCCAGGCGCAGCAGCGCGAGATCAAGGTGATCGACAAGCTGCGCAGCATGAGCATCGGCAACCAGATCATCGACCGCGAGGACTCGGATCCGGCGCGGCGCGGTCTCGTGCAGCGCCTGCGCGAGCTCGTGGAGGACATCGAGCGCGCCGAGCGCGTCATCGAGCTCTGGACGAACGGCGGCGGCAAGCCGCGCGAGGAGCGGCAGAATCTGTTGTACGTGTCGTTCCGCGACGGCGCGGCGCCGAACGGCGTCAACGGCGGGAGCGACCTGCACCTCAAGGCCGCGAAGAAGTTCCCGTCGCTCAAGCAGCAGCAGATCTGGGTCGCGCAGCAGGAGATCAAGGCCGCCGAGCAGCGCGCCGAGGCGAAGGCCGACGATCTCAAGCGCGTGATGGGCGTCATCAAGGCCGGCCAGCACAAGGCCGCCGTGGCGAAGAAGGAGATGGTCGAGGCGAACCTCCGGCTCGTCATCTCGATCGCGAAGAAGTACACGAACCGCGGGCTCCAGTTCCTGGATCTGATCCAGGAAGGCAACATCGGCCTCATGAAGGCCGTCGACAAGTTCGAGTACCGCCGGGGCTACAAGTTCTCCACGTACGCGACGTGGTGGATCCGCCAGGCGATCACCCGCGCGATCGCCGACCAGGCGCGCACGATCCGCATCCCCGTGCACATGATCGAGACGATCAACAAGCTCATCCGCACCTCGCGCCAGCTCGTGCAGGAGCTCGGACGCGAGCCCACGCCGGAAGAGATCGCGACGAAGATGGACGTGCCGGTCGACAAGGTCCGCAAGGTCCTCAAGATCGCGCAGGAGCCCATCTCGCTCGAGACCCCGATCGGCGAGGAAGAGGACAGCCATCTCGGCGACTTCATCGAGGACAAGCAGGTCGTGTCCCCGGTGGAATCGATCATCTCGCTCTCGCTGCGCGAGCAGACGAACAAGGTGCTGAACACGCTCACGCCGCGCGAGGAAAAGGTGCTGCGCCTGCGGTTCGGCCTGTCGGACGGCTGCGAGCACACGCTCGAGGAAGTCGGCCAGGACTTCGCCGTGACGCGCGAGCGCATCCGGCAGATCGAGGCCAAGGCGCTGCGCAAGCTGCGTCATCCGTCGCGCTCGAAGAAGCTGCGGAGCTTCCTCGAGTCGTGATCGACCGGCCCGCGTGGCGGTATGATGGGGCGATTCGGAACGGAATGACTCGACGGGCCCATAGCTCAATGGCAGAGCACCCGGCTCATAACCGGTCAGGTCCTGGTTCGACCCCAGGTGGGCCCACCAGGTTGGAGACAATGTGAGCCCCGAGCTGCAGGCGCTGATCGACCTCCAGGAGTTCGACGCCCGCATCGCGCGGCTCGACGCCGAAGCGGCGCGGCTGCCGAAACAGCTCGACGCCATCCAGCAGGCGCTCAAGGAAGCCAGCCGCTCGCTCGACACGCTCAAGACGAAGTTCGACGTGACCCGCAAGGACCTCCGCGCCAAGGAGAAGGACCTCGAGGTCGCCTCGGCCAAGCGCACGAAGACCGAGGCGCGCCTGTGGGAAGTGAAGACGAACAAGGAGTACTCGGCCGTCCTGCTGGAGATCGAGGAGATCAAGCAGGAGAAAGCGAAGACCGAGGAAGAGATCCTGGCGCTCATGGAGATGCAGGAGCGCCTCACGGCCGACCTCCGCGACGCGGAATCGCGCATGAAAGTCCGCGAAGCGCAGGCCGGCGAGGACGAGGCGAAGGTCCGGAAGAAGCTCGCGGAGGTCGAAGGCGAGCTGTCGATCGTCCGCGCCGAGCGCTCCTCCCGCGCGCGCGAGATATCGCCGGCGCTGCTCTCGAGCTACGAGCGCATCCTCAAGGCGCGCGGCGGCGTGGCCGTCGCCGCCGTCGGCACCGGTCCGATCTGTGGCGCGTGCCGCGTGTCGATTCGCCCGCAGGCGATGCAGGAGCTGCGGACGTCGAGCGAGCCGAGGCTCTGCGAAAACTGCGGTCGCTATCTCTACTGGCAGGACCCTGCCTGACGTCGTGCTCTACACCGACGGCGCCTGCAGCGGGAACCCGGGTCCCGGCGGCTGGGCGGCGTTGATCATCGACGGCGACGTCGAGCGCGAAGTCTCCGGCGCCGAGCGGCAGACCACCAATCAGCGCATGGAGCTCACCGCCGCGATCGAAGGTCTCGCCGCGATTCCCGGCGCCCGCCGCGTCCTCCTTCACACCGACAGCGCGTACGTCATGAACTGTTTTCGCGACCGGTGGTGGGAGCGCTGGGAGCGCGCGGGATGGATGGGCGCGAACCGGAAGCCCGTCGCGAATCGCGACCTGTGGGAGCGGCTGATCGCCGAGACGCGGCGCCATGACGTCGTGTGGCACAAGGTCCGCGGCCACGCCGGCGAGCCGCTCAACGAGCGTGTCGATCGCATCGCACGCCGCGCGATCGACACCGTCCGCGCGTGACAGGTCCGGCGGAACGCTGGTCGGACCGCGCGGATCGATCGGAACCAACGCTTGCCTCCGGTGGTATCTCTAGCAGGGGACGCCATGCGTCCAGTCCAGACACGCCCGGGCTTCCCGGGACTTCACCTTCGGAGGGCATCATGATCCCACGCTTGATTGCGCTCACGGTCGCTGTGCTGTTCGCGTTCGTCTCCCTCGTCCCCGCGGCCGTCGACGCGCAGGGCACGTCGACCACGCCGGCCGCGAAGTCGCCGACGACGGCGCCAGCGCCGGCCACGACGGACAAGAAGGACGCGAAGGCCGAGGACAAGGCCGAGAAGAAGGACGAGAAGGCGGCCAAGAAGGACGCGAAGAAGGCCGCGAAGGACGCCAAGAAGGTCGAGAAGGCCGAGAAGAAGACCGCGAAGAAAGACGCCAAGGCCGAGAAGAAGGCGGCGAAGGACGAGGCCAAGGCCGAGAAGAGCGACGAGAAGGTCAAGGGTCTCGACCGCGCCGATCAGGCCGCGGGCGAGCGCGGCGCGAAGGGCCGCGACACCGCCCGCTCGAAGCAGGGTCGCTAGGCTCCACGACGTCACACCGACGGCCGGCGTGCGGTGCCCTCACCGCCGCCGGCCGTGTTGTTTTTTCGGGCCGCGGACGCCGGAAGGTCCATTCCCCCGGGGGGTATACTGAGTGGTGCGCCGGAGAAGGCCGGATGGTCGCCGGTCGCATCGCTTCACGGCGATGCGGCGGGAGGAAAGTCCGGGCTCCGCAGGGCAGGGTGCTGGGTAACGCCCAGGGGCGGAAACGCCACGGACAGTGCCACAGAAAAGAGACCGCCGTCCCTGCCAAGGGACGGTAAGGGTGAAACGGTGAGGTAAGAGCTCACCAGCGACGCGGGTGACCGCGCCGGCTCGGCCGGGTCAGGCCGCTGGAGACGTCGAGTAATCGACGCCCTAGAGAAATGACCGTCGCCCCGCGCTTGATCGCGCGGGGAACAGGACCCGGCTTACAGGCCTTCTCCGGCGCACTTCTTCGATCGTACGAGGCCCGTCGTGGCCTCGCCCACCTGCCGACCTCGCGGTCACCGGCATGCGTCTTGCCCCGAGCGCGCCACGGGAGAGTAGCTTCGAGCCGCGCGCGAGCGCGCAGCGTCGCGGGAGCGCGCACAGGAGGGGTCAATGGTCAGGAAGCTCATCTCTGGCGTGTGTGTGTGTTCGGTCTGCTCGCAGTCGTCGGCGGCTGCACCGAAGGCGGCGGCGATCGCGTCGGCGACACGGGTGACCGGTCATCGCCGTCCGCGTCGCCTGGCATGTCCGGCAGCGGCACCGGCAGCACGCCGGGTGGAACCGCATCGGGCCGCGCATCCGGCAGCGCGACCGGAACGGCCAAGAGTCCGAGCGGCGCGGCGAGCGGCGGCAGTGCGAGCGGCACGGTCGGCGGATCGGGAGCCGCCTCGGGGTCGGGTCGCTAGTTCGACGGACCGTCGTCGAAGCCCTTAGTGCCGCACCTTCTCCTCGATCAGGTTCTGCATCGTCCCCGCGTTCGGAATCTCCGCACGGCGAACGGGCTGCACGTCCCACACCGCGCGACGCGCGGCGTTCTTGATGTCCGCTGCGCGCTCCGGCGCCGCTTCGACGGCGGCCCGCGTGATGTCCGCGGCTGCGCCGGGCGCCGAGGTCACCGCGATCGCCGCAATCGCCTCCGCATCCGCGCGATCCAGCTCGATCGCTTCACGCGTGACGTCTGCGACCTGCGCGGGATCGACCAGCGTGCTTGCGACGACCAGGGACTGCGCCGCCGACAGCGGCTTGGGCTGCGGTGTCGTGGCGCACGCGCCGGTCGCGATCGCGATGGTCGTGACCGCGCCGAGCGCGCGAAGGAACTTGGACATTGTTACGAGCCTCCTGCGTAAATTCGCGCCCGCGAGAGATAGAGCAACCGCGATGCCGAACCCGGAGATCTTGATTTTGCTGGGAGATTGCCGACTTCGAGCGTCGCGGCTGTCCGGCCGGTGACGCGACCGACGGCGGCGGACACTCAGTGGTCGGGCAGCTCGTGCGCGCGATGTGGCGACCGCCACATCCCGAGACACTCGAGGGCGAGCATCGCGAGCGCCGCGAGCAGCAGCAGCACGGCGATCGCGAACAGGAATCCGCCGATCAGCTCGGCGCGCTCGAGCAGCCCCGTCCGCGACAGCAGATACGACCAGTCGTGATTGAGGACCGCTGCCGTCGACGTCGCCATGCAGCGGCCCTCCGCCGCGCCTTCGCATCGGCGGCATACAGCGCGACCCCGGTGAGGCTCTCGCCCATCCAGAACAGTCCCGCCGCCGACGCGCCGACGTGCCGCTGTCGGAGGAACTGCGCCGTGCAGATCGCGGGGATCAGGACCTGGCTCAGCGAGCCGCCGAGCATCGTCAGGAACTCGCCGAAGAACACGAAGAGGAGGTGTCCCGCCTCGTGGAAGAAGAAGTTCGCGCCGTCGACGATGCCGAGCACGGCGCTGCCCGGCCATCGCTCGTACGTGAGCCCGCGCGTGAGCACGCACCACGTGAGGTAGAGCAGCAGGAGCCAGCCCGCGACGCGGCCGCCGAGCGCGAGGAGGAAGGGGGACAGCGGCGGCTTCCGCGCCATGCGCGGGCATCGTGGACGAGCACCAGCCGGCCCGTCAACGACGCCGCGCCTGCCGCGCGTGCGGGTCGACCTGCTATGCTCCGCGAGTCGCGAAATCGCGAGGAGGGCGCGCATGACCTGGGATCCCGAGCTCGAGGAGCTGAAACGCCGCGAAGCGTTCGCGGATCGGCTCGGCGGCGCCGAGCGCGTCGCGCGCCAGCGCGCGGGCGGCCGGCTCACGATCCGCGAGCGGATCACGCGGCTCGTCGACGCGGACAGCTTCCACGAGATCGGCAAGATCGCCGGGCGCGCCACGTACGACGAGAAGAACGAGCTCGTCGATCTCACGCCGTCGAACTTCGTGTTCGGGCGCGCGCGCATCGACGGCCGCCCGGTGATCGTCGGCGGCGACGACTTCACCGTGCGCGGCGGGTCGGCCGACGCGACGATCAAGGACAAGCACAACCAGTGCGAGCAGATGGCGCACGAGCTTCGCATGCCGCTCGTGCGCATGGTCGAAGGCTCCGGCGGCGGCGGCTCCGTCAAGACGATCGAGACGACGGGTCGCGCGAACGTGCCGGGCGTGAGTGGCTGGGACGTCGTCGTGCGGAACATGGGCACGATTCCGCGCGTCGCGCTCGGACTGGGCTCGGTGGCCGGCCTCGGCGCCGCGCATCTCGCGGCGGCTCATTACTCGGTGATGGTGAAAGGACTGTCCGCCCTGTTCGTCGCGGGGCCACCCGTCGTCGAGCGGATCGGCCAGAAGCTCACGCCGCAGGAGCTCGGCGGCTGGGAGATCCAGCTCCGCGCCGGGGCGGTGGATGACGCGGTCGACACCGAGGACGACGCGTTCGCGCGCGCGCGGCGCTTCCTCTCGTATCTGCCGTCGTCGATCGACGATGTCCCCCCGCGCGCGGCATCGACCGATCCCGTCGATCGCCGCGACGCGGGACTCGCGAAGGCGGTTCCGCGCGACCCGCGCAAGGTCTACCGCATGCGCGACATCGTCGAGGCGGTCGTCGACCGCGGGTCGTTCTTCGAGATCGCGCCGCTCTACGGCCGCTCGATGATCACCGGCCTCGCGCGGCTGGACGGCTGGCCGGTGGCGCTGATGGCGAGCGATCCGATGTCGTACGGCGGGACGTGGACCGCGGACACCTGTCAGAAGGTCGAGCGCTTCGTCGACACCGCGCAGACGTTCCACCTGCCGATCGTGCACCTCGTCGACTGCCCCGGCTTCCTCATCGGCCTCGAAGCCGAGCGCACCGGCACGATCAAGCAGGGCGTCCGCGCGATGTCCGCGATCTGGCAGACGACGGTCCCGTGGTGCTCCGTCATCATCCGCAACGTGTTCGGGGTCGCCGGCGCCGCGCATCGCAACGGCGGCCGGTACTGCTTCCGCTACGCGTGGCCGTCGGCACGCTGGGGGTCGCTGCCGCTCGAAGGCGGCATCGAAGCGGCGTATCGCGCGGAGATCGACGCGGCGCCCGATCCCAAAGACAGGCTCGCGGAGATCGAAGAGCGCCTGAACAAGCTCCGCTCACCGTTCCGCTCCGCGGAGGCGTTCTGGATCGAGGAGATGATCGACCCGCTCGAGACGCGGCCGCTCCTGTGCGAGTTCGCGAACCTCGTCGCGCCGCTTCGCCGGCCCGGTGCCTCGTCGCACGCGATGCGACCGTAACCGCGCCCGGTACACTGGCGGGAGGAGGATGTCGCCGTGATTCATCCGATCCCGCCTCGCTGGACGCCCGTCATGCAGAGCGTGCTGCGCATCGTGGCCGCGTTCCTGTTTCTCGCGCATGGCACGCAGAAGCTCTTCGGCCTTCCGTCGCTCACGCCGCGGCCCACCGTCGCGCTCGCGTCGCTGACCGGCGTCGCGGGGATGCTCGAGGTGGTCGGCGGCGCGCTACTGCTGATCGGCCTCTGGAGCCGGCCCGTCGCGTTCCTGCTCTCCGGCGAAATGGCCGTCGCGTACTTCATGGCGCACGCGCCGAAAGGCTTCTGGCCGCTGCTGAACGGCGGCGAGCCCGCCGTGCTCTTCTGCTTCGCGTGGCTCTTCTTCGCCGCCGCCGGTCCGGGACCGCTCAGCGTCGACGCGCGCCTGGCTCGCCCGCGCGGCGTCGAGGACGCGGGCGCTACGACGTCTCGCGCGGCGTGATCCAGAGCGAGCGGCCGCCGCCGAGCGGCTTCCACTCGGGCGCCGCCTCGAGGGCGGTCCCGAAGCCGATGCCGGGCGGCGCGTCGAGCCCAACGCCGAGCGTCTCCGGAAAGATCTTCGCGAGGTCCTTCGGATCCCACCGCGCCCCGGCGCGGATCGCGCGCGCGGCCTGCGGCTGCTCGAGCAGCGTGTAGCGGTACCCGCGCGCGTGGAAGACCTGCCCGTTGACGTTCGCGGCGGCGTCGCTCGCCAGGAAGACGACGAGCGGCGCGACGTTTTCCGGATCGCGATCCGTTCCGACCGCGACCTCGCTCGGCCACTTGCCCGTCTTCTCGTACACCTCGCGCGCGCGCGGCGTCGTGTCGACCATGCGCGTCGCGCCGCTCGGCATCACGGCGTTGCACGTGACGTGGTAGCGCGCGAGCGCGTTCGCCGACGACCACGTGAGCCCGATGATGCCGGCCTTCGCCGCCGCGTAGTTCGGCTGCCCCGGCGAGCCGAGCGCCGAGACGGACGACATGTTGACGATGCGGCCGCTGCGCTGCTCGCGCATGCGCACGGACGCCGCACGCATGGTGTTGAACGTGCCCTTCAGATGCACGCCGATCACCGCGTCCCAGTCGTCTTCGCTCATGTTGAAGAGCATGCGGTCCCGCAGATTCCCGGCGACGTTGACGACGATGTCGATGCGTCCCCACGCCGACACGGCCTGCTCGACCATCGCGGTGCCCTGCGCGAAGTCCACGACGGAGCCGTAGTTCGCCAGCGCTTCGCCGCCGGCTTTGCGGATCTCCGCGACGACGTCATCGGCCGGGCCGGTCGTCGTGCCGGCGCCGTCGATGCCGGTGCCGAGATCGTTGACGACCACCTTCGCGCCTTCGCGCGCGAACGCGAGCGCGATGCCGCGCCCGATCCCGCGTCCTGCGCCGGTCACCAGCGCCGTCTTTCCGTCGAGCATGCCCATCGCCGAGTTCCTCCTGAGCCTGGGTCCGAGTTTCGATCCGCCGGGAGACTATACCCGAGCGCGCGGGCCGGCCGGCCTGCCCTGTCGCAGGGCACGGTGCACTGCGGCAGGGCGAGGGCCGACGCGGTATGCGTCGTAACTGCGCGTTAAATCAGGGCCCGAAAGCTGGAACGGCCGTTGCTTTCCTGCCATCCGTCGTGTCTTCGAGTCCGCAGGAGGGTGAGATGAAGCGCGTCGACGGTCCCCAGGGCGTGGCGACGTTGTGCGTCGCCTGTCATGCCGCGATCCCGGCCGGCGTCGGCCGGTTCCGTCGCGAGGAAGGCGATCTCCACGTCGAGTGCAATACGCGCCACGTCAGGGCTTCGCAGCCCGGACCAAGGCCAGATTCTCCTCCACCGTATCCGTCGCCGTAATCGCGCGGACGACGAGCTCGTCGAGCACGCCCTGCCACTGCGCGAGCGCCGGGGCCACCGCGGCGGCGGTTGCCGCCGCGATCGCCGTGTCGACCGGATCGACGCCCATGCGCTGGAAATTCGCGCCGTACGCCGGAATCGCCGCGTAGCGCGCGCCCTCCTCCCGTAGCTTCGCGGCCGCGGCGGCACCGATCGAGACGCGGAGATACCCCATCATCTTCGGCGGCGGCCGCTTCGCCGCGGCGGCGCCTTCGCGCACGAGCTCCGCGGATCGTCGCGCGTACTCCGGCGTCAGCCAGTTGAAGAGCACGCCGTCTGCGACTTCACCGGCGAGGCGGCACATCTGCGGGCCGAGCGCCGCGACGACGATACGCGTGCGGAGCGCAGCGCGGAGCTCGGCGACGTCCGCGCGGACGCGCTTGAGCGCGCCGGGATTCGGGCTGCCGACGCCGAGGAGCAGCCGGTCGAGGGGCAGCGCGCGCGCGCCTTCCACGATGCTGGCCGGGCCGCGCGTGTGCAGCGGGATCACGCCGACGCCGAGATCGAGGCGCCGTGTCTCCGCCGCCGCGAGGCCGAGCGCGGCGAGACCATCGGTCGCGCCGGGATGGTTGACCCAGAAGGACGTGAAGCCGAGCGCTTCCGCCTCTCGCGCCGTCGCGCGAATGATGTCCGGCGCCGTCGCAGCGAACAATGCGAAGCCGCGTCCCATGCCTGTCTCCTTTCGGCCGTGTGTCGCGGGAGACGGTACCATGCCGCTGCCATGCGGCGGCGGCTCCTCGTGTTCGCGATCGTCTACGGCGCGCTCGTCGCCGCCGCGATCCTGTCGCCGCTCGATCCGAACGCGTTCTGGGACTTCCTGTACCGGCGCTTCGGGATCGTCTGGACGCTCCGGTACGAAATCGGTCTCGATGTCCTCGTGAACGTGCTGCTGTTCGTGCCGATCGGGTTCCTCGTCCAGCGGTGGCGGCGCGGCGCCGCGCCGCCGGTCGCGCGCGACACCCTCCTCGTCGTGCTCGGGGCCGCCCTCGCTTCGACCGCGTTCGAGGCGGTGCAGTGGGCGATCGGCCATCGCGACGTGGACCTCCTCGACGTCGCGAGCGATACCGCTGGCGCGGCGCTCGGTTGCGCGATCGACCGGCTCGCCCGGCGCGCGCCGAAGCCGGTCCCGGCGGTCGGTCCAGCCGCCGAGGATTCTTGACACGCTGCGTCCCGGTACGCTCTGATGCCTCGATGGGCGACAGCATGTATGCCGCGTACTTCGGGCTGAAGGAGCCGCCCTTCAGCATCACGCCCGATCCGCGGTATCTCTACATGACCGAGCGCCATCGCGAAGCGCTCGCCCACCTGCTCTACGGCGTCAGCGAAGGCGGGGGCTTCGTGCAGCTCACCGGCGAAGTGGGGACCGGGAAGACCACGCTGTGCCGGTGCCTGCTCGAGCAGCTGCCGGCGCACGTGGACGTCGCGCTCATCCTCAATCCCCGCGTCACCAGCCACGAGCTGCTCGCCGCCGTCTGCGACGAGCTGTCGATCGCGTACCCGGCCGGGACGACGAGCGTCAAAGACCTCGTCGACCTCCTGTACCACTATCTGCTCGACGCGCACGCGCGCGGGCGCCGGACCGTGCTGATCGTGGACGAGGCGCAGGATCTGCCCGCCGACGTGCTCGAGCAGATCCGGCTCCTGACGAACCTCGAGACGACGCGCGACAAGCTCCTGCAGATCGTGCTGATCGGCCAGCCGGAGCTCATGGAGCTCCTCGGGCGCGAGGACATGCGCCAGCTGGCGCAGCGCGTCACGGCGCGCTACCACCTCCAGCCGTTCTCGTACGAGGAGACGCGCGCGTACGTGCGACACCGGTTGAACGTGGCCGGCCGCTCGCGCGGGCTGTTCACGGACGCGGCCGTCAAGCGCGTCCATCGCGAATCGGGCGGCGTCCCGCGGCTCGTCAACGTCATCTGCGACCGCGCATTGCTCGGCGCCTACGCGCTCGAGCGCACGCACGTCGACGAGCGCACCGTCGCGCGCGCCGCCGCGGAAGTGCGAGGTACTCGGCCGGCGGCCTGGCTGCGGCGCTCGTGGCGCTGGCTGACCGCGTCGGCGATCGTCGTCGCGATCGCGCTCGCCGGTGCGAGCTTCCTGCCGCGTCCGTCGGACGAGCGCGCGAACGAGGCTCCCGTCCACGGTCCCGCGCGCCCGGCGCCGGCCGGTGCGGCGCCGGCGGACCGAGGCTGACGATGTCCTACATTCTCGACGCGCTGAAGAAGGTGGAGCGTGACCGGCGCCGCGCCCACGTGCCGTCGCTGGCGACGATGCACGCGGTGCCCGTCGAGCGCCGCCCGGTGTGGCCGTGGATCGCCGGCGGCGCGCTCGCGCTGAACGTGCTCGGCTTCGCGGTCGTGCTCGCGTTGCGTCCCTCGCCGATGCCGACGGTCCCGCCGCCTCCCGTCGTCGCGCCGGCAGCGCCCGTCGTCCAGAAGCCGGCGCCCGCGGCGACGGACACGGCAGCGCCGAGCGCCGTCGGTCCCGTCGTGCCGCCGGCCGTGAGCGTCACGCCCGAGTCGCCGGCGGTCCCGCCGCGCGCCCCGATCGCTGTCGAACGTCCACGCGCCGCGGCCCGGCGCCCCGACGCCCCTGAACGCCCGGCACCGCTCAAGCTCGAGGTCCTCATCTACTCCGACCAGCCGGAAAGCCGCGCCGCGTACATCAACGGCCAGCGATACGTGGAAGGCCAGCGCGTCGACGGCCGGGCGCTGCTCGAAGCCATCACGAGCGACAGCGTCGTGCTCGTCGCCGACGGCAAGCGCATCATCCTCAAGCAGCAATAGCGCGCTCGCAGGAGTCCGTCCGATGACCGCTGGCACGCTCACGATCCTGGACGACGGCCGCCCCGTCGACGTCGCCGCATCCCCGGCCGCCGGTCGCATTCGGCTCGACGCCGACGCGCTCGCCGCGCTCGGATGGGAGCTCACCGAGGACGGTCTCTGTCGTGAAGGCCTGTGCGTGCCGACGCCGGCGACGTGGTCAGCGGCGGACGCCGTCGGCCTCGCGGAGCTCGCTTCGGTGCTCGGCCGGTCGCTGGCGGTCGACGCCGACGAACGCGTCGCGTGGCTCGGCGCCGGCGCCGACGAGCGCGCACGCGCGCTGCGCTCGCTCACCGCACCCGACTTCGCGCTGGCGGATCTCGACGGACGCGTGCATCGCCTGTCGGACCACCGCGGCAGGAAAGTCCTGCTCGTCGTCTGGGCGTCCTGGTGAGGGTGCCGGCTCGACCTGCCGGTCTGGCAGGCGCTCTACGAGGAACTGGCCGCGCATCGCTTCACGCCGATCACGGTGGCGGTCGACCGCGGCGCTGACGACGCGCGCCCCTGGATCGACGCCGCGCGACCGACACATCCGTCGCTGATCGATCCGTGGCACGTCGTCGCCGATCTCTACAACGTCGTCAACGTGCCGACGGACGTGTGGATCGACGAGCGCGGGCGCATCGTGCGCCCGAACGACGTCGGGTTCGGAACGGACACGTTCCGGGCGCTCACGGGCCTCGACTCCGCGAAGCACGTCGCGGCGATCCGCGCGTGGGTGACCGGCGGGCTGGCGCCGATGCCCGACGAGCGCGTCCGGGCGCTCCAGACGCTGCCGACGCCCGAGGCGCAGGAGGCGCGCGCGGAATTCGCGCTCGGACGATGGCTGTGGGAGCGCGGCCGCGCCGGCGCGGCCGCGCGTCATTTCGACCGCGCGAGCGCGCTGGCGCCGCACGACTTCGCGATCCGGCGCGGCACCATGCCGCTGCGAAGCATCGACCCGATGGGCCCGGAGTTCCGGCGCATGTTCGCCGAGTGGAACGCCGCCGGACAGCCGTACTACCGGCCGCTGCCCGAATGACGCCGCTCGTCCTGTTCGTCTGCCACGCGAACACGGCCCGGAGCGTCATGGCCCACGTGATCCTCGAGCGCATGCTCGAGGCGTGCGGCGCGCGCGCGCGCGTGCGGTCCGCGGGGATCGCGAACTATGCGCGCGACGGCATGCTGCCGTCGCTCGACGCGCGGATCGTGCTCCGCGAGGAGGGCATCCAGCTCGGCGAGGACACGCTGACGTCCACCGATCTGCGACGCCATCCGGAGCTGCTGCAGGAAGCGGCGGTGATCCTGACGATGACGGCCGAGCAGCGCGAGATCGTGCGCGGCCTCCCGGACACGGGCCGCGCGCCGATCTACACGCTCGGCGAATTCGCCGGCGACGAGGACGACATCGCGGATCCCGCGATGCAGGGCGAGGACGCCTTCCGCGCCGCGCGTGACGCGATCAGGCGCTGCCTGGAAAAATCCCTGCCCCGGTTGCTGGAAGTCCTACAGCGGTGAAGAGGAGCGGCCCGGGTTCCCCGGGCCGCTCCGAACGCTGGGGGGTCTGGGGGCCATGTCGGGGCCCCCAGCTCTACAAGCCCCGGTACTTTGCCGGCGGCGTCAGCCGCATGAAGAACTTCGGTCGCGGCATCCGTCCCACCGGCACTTCGATCAGCACCGGCCGGTCGAGCTGGACCGCATCGCGGACGAGCCGGCCGACCTCGGCCGGCTCACCCGCGCGCATGCCCGCCACACCGAAGGCGTCGGCGAGCTTCATGAAGTCGGGGTTCACGAGCTCGGCGCCGAACGCGCCGCCCCAGCCGTCGTCGAGATCGCGCGCGACGTTGCCGTAGGCGCCGTCGTTGAACACGACGGCCACGACGTTGATGCGGTGCTGCGCGGCGGTCGCGAGCTCCGTCGCGTTGTAGAGGAACCCGCCGTCGCCGATCACGGCGACGACCGCACGGTCCGGCTTCGCGACCTTGGCGCCGAGCGCGGTCGGATACTCGAAGCCGAGATTGCCCGAGTACGAGGACGTCAGATACGTCCGCGGGTGGTAGACGGGCCAGAACGGACGCGAGTAGTACCCGATCTGGGTCATGCCGGCGACGAAGACCGCGTCTTCCGGCGTCGCCGCGCGCAACGCCTTGACGATCGACGACTGCGGCTCCTGCGTGTCCGTCTCCGTGATCCGCGCGCGCAGCGCGTCCCATTCCGTCTTGCGCGACTCGCGCGCCGGCGCCGACCGCAGCCGGTCCGCGAGCGCCGTCAGCGTCGCGCTCGCGTCGCCGACGAGCCCGAGCGTCTTCGCATGGTTCCGCCCGATCTCGTCGGGATCGGCGTCGATCTGGATGACCTGCTGCTCGGGCTTGAGCCCGGCGACGGCGAGGCGCGAGCCGACCACGAGAACGACGTCGGCGTCGTCGATGTGCCGGCGGAGCGGCGAACCGGCCCACAGCGCGGCGCCGAGCGACAGCGGCGACCGGTCGCTCACCGCGCCCTTCCCTTCCGGCGACGTCGCCACACCGGCCTGGAGATGGTCGGCCACGGCGGCGAGCGCGTCGTGCGCACCCGACAGGTGCACGCCGCCGCCCGCGTACACGAGCGGGCGCCGCGCGGCGAGCAGCATCTCCGCCGCGCGATCCACGCTGGCGCGATCGGCGGCGGGGTTCGTGAACGCGACGGGATTCGGCAGCTCGACCTCGGCCTCCTCCTGCATCGTGTCCCACGGCATGTCGATCACGACGGGCCGCGGTCGTCCGGTGCAGAGCTGCTTCATCGCCTCGTCGACCACGGCCGCCGTCTCGCGCACCTCGAGAATGCGCTTGCGCCACTTCGTGACGGGCGCGACGGCATCCAGCTGATCGTCGACCTCGTGCAGCACGCCGATTCTCTTTCCGAGCTGCGTCTTCGGAATCTGGCCCGCGATCATGAGCACGGGTGACGACGCGGCATACGCGGTCGAGAGTCCCCCCGTCGTGTTGAGCAGGCCGGGACCCGGCACGACGAGCGCAGCGCCCACGGTGCCGCCGGCGCGCGCGTAGCCGTCGGCCATGTAGCTCGTCGCGCCCTCGTGGCGCGTCTGGATGAACCGGATGCCGGGCTCGTCGCGCAGGGCGCAGATCGCGCCGTAGATCTGGACGCCGGGCAGACCGAAGACGACGCGGACACCGTGTCGCGTCAACGACTTCACGAGCGCTTCGCCGCCCGTCAGCTTCGCCATGGGATCGCTCCTTCTCAGCGGGTCATGATCGATCGCCCGTCGTCGCTGCCAGCGCACGGTTCCGGGCGGCGGACGACCGAGCGTACCCGCCGCGTCCGGCCCGTGCAATCCGGTTCCGCGCATCTCCGGGCCGCCGCGGCCAATGCGCAGCCCCCTGCAGGTGTGCACGGCGCCGCCGGCGACGCCGCGCGCTGACACGCGTGCGATCGCCGCGGCCGGCCGCGGCGCGCACGTCGGACACGCTGCAGCGTGTTACCGCCCCGGGTCTGGAACACCCCTTGCCTCCTGACAGAGCAATGCGACGCCTCGCCGTCGGTCTGCTGCTCGCTCACACCGCCGCGTATGCCGCGCCGGTCGCGTCCCGTCCGCTCTCGATCCGCGAGCTCGCCGTCATCGCCGACACGGTCGTGATCGGCCGCGTCGCGCAACTCCGGCCCGACGCCGGCACGACGGAGCCCGGCATGGTGACGCGCGTCCTGGTCGACGTCGAACAGGTGCTGAAGGGCGCGGCCGGCGCGGCGGTGACGCTCGTCCAGCCGGGCGGCGAGCGAGGCGGCGTCGTCGCGACGGTCGGGGGCGCGCCGAGCTTCAACGCGGGCGAGCACGTGCTGCTGTTCCTCACGCGCCGGCCCGACGGCGCGCTCCGTGTCGCGCACCTCTACCAGGGCAAGTTCTCGATCGAGCCGGATCCGGCGACCGGCGCGTCGCGTGTGGTGCGGCGCCTCCCGGACACCGCCGAAGTCGTCGACGCGCTGCCGCTCACCGATGCGCTCGCGCTCGTGCGAGCGGCGCTCGCCGCGCCGAGCGGAGAAGGACGAGCACCATGATGCGTCGCACCGCCCCCGGCGTCCTCGCGATCGCGCTCCTCCTCGCGCTCTGGCCGGCGGCGGCATCGGCGACGACGGTCGTGCGCGTGTCGGACGTGGAGCTGACGCGAGGCGCGACGGCGATCGTCGTGGCACGCGTGCTCGCGATCCAGACGTCATGGCTCGCCGCCACGCGGCAGGTCGTCACCGACGTCACCGTCTCGATCGACGAGGTCCTCGCCGGCGACGTCCCGGAGCGGTTCGGTCTCGGTGCGCCTGACCGGCGGCCGGCTCGGCACGCTCGACGTCGGCATCCCGGGGAATCCGGAGTTCCGCGTCGGTGAAACCGCACTGCTGTTCCTCCGCGAAGGGCGCGACGGCCGCCTGCGGGTCGCGCATCTCTACCAGGGCAAGTTCTCCATCGTCGTCGAGTACCTCACGGGCCGGGAGCTGGCCCTCCGGGCGCCGGCCGAGGGCGTCCGCGTCCTCGTGCCCGACGGCAGCTCCGGCGGGGCGATGACGGAGGACGCCGGCGACGTTCGGCGGCTCGACGACGTCCGCCGGCTGGTGCGTGCGCTGCGTCCGACGTGAAGGCGCCGGATGACTCGGTGACCGTCGCGTCCGAGGTCGCCGGCGCGGACGCCGTGCGACGCGGCGACGTGCGCGACGAGGCCAGGGGCTCGCCGTTCTGGTCCATCAGCATCGTGACGGGGCTGGCCGCCGTCGGGCTCGAACCATCGCGAGGGCGCCCCGAGGAACCGGCTTTCCCCAGGTCCGCGCCGGCTACAACGCCTGGAACCGCGTCACCGGCTCGGCGTTCCGCTTTTTCCGCGACGGCGGCTTCACCACGCCGCGCGGCTACGCGTTCGACGGCGTCAACGCGGTCTCGCTCCGCGACCCGCAGGGCCAGATCGATCCGCCGTCCGGCTGCGGCGGCACGCTCGCCGTCACCGTGTTCTACCGCGGCACGAGCGAGACGCGCACCGTCAACGGCCAGAGCTTCTACCGCATCATCGAGGCGGACATCGATCGCCGGCAGCATGATCTACACCGGCACCGCGGCGAGCTTCGGCTGGGACACGACGACGGTGGCCGACGGATCACGCACGCTGGCGGCGACCGTCACCGATTCGGCGGGCCGGACGGCCAGCGCCACGCGCACCGTGACCGTCGCGAACACGGCGGCGGCGACGTCGTTCACCGCGAGCTTCGGCGGCCCGGCGGCCGGCGCGACGGTGCGCAACACGGTCTCCGTCGGCATGGCGACGACGGCGCCGTGGGGTCAGACCAAGACGTTCACGCTCTCGGCCAATGGCACGGGGGTGACGTCGCAGACGATCACCGGCACGACGCTCTGGTACCGCTGGAACACGCTGCCGTTCCCGAACGGCACGACGACGCTGCGGCTCGAGGTGAGCTACAACGGCCGGACGGCGACGGCGACGCGCAACGTCACGGTCGCGAACTGATCGCCGCCCCGGCAGCGGCGGCACGCCGATTGCCCGGGTGATGACCGATGGAGTCGTTACTCGGGTTCATCCGCGCGCACGCGTACGCCGGGATCTTCCTCGCCACGTTGATCGACGGGACCGCGCTGCCGTTCCCCGGACGGCTGTTGCTCGTCACGACGGGCGTGCTCGCGGCCACGGCCGATCTGAACGTGCTCGTGGTGATCCTGCTCGGCGCGGCGGGGGCGCTCGCGGGCGACCACGCCTGGTACGTCGCCGGCATCACGCACGGCGAGCGCGTGCTCGGCCTCTACTGCCGCGTGGCGCCGCGCACGCGGCGGTGCGTCGATCGCGCGCGGGACTACATCGCGCGGTACGGCGGCCTCGTGTTCGTCGTCGGACGGTTCGTCGCCGGCGTCCGCATTCTCGCGGCGCCGGTCGCCGCGTCCGCGGGCATCGGCTACGGCCGATTTCTCGCGTTCGATCTCGTCGGGGCGCTCGTCTGGTCCGCGACGTTCGTGCTGCTCGGGTTCGCCGTCGGCGCGCAGGCGCCCACGCTCATGGAGCGCCTCGGCGTCGGCGGCAGCCTCGCCATCGGCCTCGCGGTGACCGTCGGGATCGCGGTGTTCGCGCTCGTCGCGCGGCGGCTCAGCCGCTCGCCTCGGGGCGCCCCTCGTCCTGCCAGGGGTCGGCGTCCTCGCCGGGCGGGGTGAAGCCAGGATCGTCTGCGCGGCCGATTTCCGGTGATTCGGTCGTCAGCGGCTCGGGCGTGCGACCGTCCGGCGTGACGGGCGGCCGATCGAGGCGCGAGCGGCGGGCCGCGGCGCACGGCGGCGGCGCTTGTCAGCCATGACGGATCAGAGTGCAACGCGGCTGCCATGGACTTGTGGCCCGAGACAGCGCGAAGTCGAGGACCGGCACGGCTATGCCGGGCCGGTTCCGAGCGTCGGGGGGGAGGGGCCATGTCGGGGCCCCCCAGCTAATCAATCCGTTGGGGGGCTTCGAGGAGCGCCACGGCTTCGCCGGGGTGCTCCGAGCGTCGGGGGGTCTGGGGGGCCATGTCGGGGCCCCCCAGCTGATCAATCTCGTTGGGGGGCTTCGAGGAGCGCCACGGCTTCGCCGGGGTGCTCCGAGCGTCGGGGGGTCTGGGGGGCCATGTCGGGGCCCCCCAGCTGATAGGTTACTGGCCCGACGTCTCCCGGAACGACCCCGCGGACAGCGCCCACGCGCTGGTGATGGTGCCGCCGCCGGTGCGGTAGGCCTCGCAGTCGTACACGATGCGCGAGGAGCCGCCCTGCGTCGAATCGACCGACGAGCTGACCGTGTCGAGCTTGTTCGCCGTCGCCACCGCGCCGCGGATCTCACCGTTGCCGTTGAAGACGAAGTCGTTGCGCGCGTACACGGCGCCGGTGATGGCGACGGTGCCGGAGATGTTGATGTCGCCGAGCGCGATGAGCCAGCCGTTGAAGGTCTGACTCCCCGCGATCGAGACGTTCCCCATCTCCGAGCTCGTCGTGCTGTCCGAGATATCGTTCCCCGTCGTCGTGTCGACGAAGACGATGCCGCCGCTCGCCGGGAGCGAATGGCAGTTGGTGTCGTTGACGCCGCAGTTGTCCTTGAACGTCGTGTTGCCCTGGTAGTACGTCCCCGCCGCCTTCGCGCGCGACTTCAGCAGCTGCAGCTCGTCCCACGTCAGCGACGGGACGTTCGAGGCCGGTTGCGTCGCCTGCAGGTCGCCGCTCTCGTTCTTGACGTCGTTCCCGGGGCCGTACACCGAGTACGCGTTGCCGGCGGTCACGGTGCCCTCGGTCGAGACGGTGCCGCTGAGCGGGGTGGTGCCCGTGCAATGGTTCCCCCGGGCGTCGATCAAGGCGTTGCCGCCGAGCTGGAGACCGCCGGTGACGCAGAGTCCGCACAGCGGCGTCTGCGTGCTGAACGGCGGGCGCGCCAGCGTCGCCTCGATCTTGCGCACGGCGCGGAGCTGTCCCGTGTTGTCGGGCGCCCAGCCGACGGCCAGGACGAGCTTCTCGTTCGTCGTGCTCCCGTCCGTGACGCGGACGGTGAAGGCCCCGTGCGCCGAGACCGTGAGCAGCTGGCTGCCGTCGTACGGCGCCGCCGCCGTCCCGGACGTGAACGCCGGCGTCGCGTTGTTCATCGCCCAGATCGCGCGCTCGAACCCCGATTCGGCGTACGCGCGTGACTGCGCGCTCATCGAGTGGTTGCGTGCGATCAGCGGCTCGCTCTTTCCGAGGCTCGTGAACGCCAGCGTGAGGGCCGTCAGGATGACGAGCACGATCATCGCCATCGGGAGCGCGATCCCGCGCTCGTCGGTCAGTCGGTCCCAGAGCCTCTGCATCGCCGTCCCCCTTGGCGCGTGACGTCCGCGCGACGACTACGAACAGCAAGGAAACGGCCAAACCAACATGAACCATTAATCAATTATTTATCAGCTAGTTACGACGCTACAACGGAACGTGATCGGACAGAGAGTGGGCGACGGTGATCAGTTACTGACCGGCTGCGGGGATCGACCGCGCGTGTCGTTCGGGGTCGAGCGCCGGCTTCGCCGGCGCGATCGACGTTCGGAAAGCGAGCGGGTAACCGGTGGGGGGCTGCAGGGGGGAGCGGCGCCGCTCCCCCCGCCCTAGGATGATGAACCGGCCGGGAGCTTCACCGTGAACCGCGAGCCCTTCCCGAGCGTCGAGTCCACCTCGATGGTCCCACCGTGGCTCTGCACGATGCCGAGGCTGACGGACAGCCCGAGGCCCGTGCCGCTCACGTCCGGCTTCGTCGTGAAGAACGGATCGAAGATGCGCGCGACGTTGTCGGGATCGATGCCGGTGCCCGTGTCCATGAACTGCACGTCGAGATAGCCGTCGCTCGCCGTCGTGCGCACGGTGAGCGCGCCGCCGTCGGGCATCGCGTAGATCGCGTTGTTGATGAGGTTCAGGAAGACCTGCTTCATCCGCGACACGTCGATCTCGACGAGCGGCAGCTCGGTCCCGTACTGCTCCTGCACGTCGATCGTCTCCACCGCGCCCTGGCGCCGGACCATCGACAGCACCTGCTCGACGACGACGTTGATGTCCGTCATGGCGGGCAGGAAATCGCTCTGGCGGCTGAACTGCAGCAGATCGCGGACGATGTCGCGCGCGCGCGTCGCTTCTTCCTGGATGAGCGTCAGCTCTTCGAGGGTCGCGGCGCCCGGTTCCAGCTTCTCGGCCAGGAACGACGCGAAGCCGAGCACGGTCGTCAGCGGATTGTTGATCTCGTGCGCGATGTTCGCCGCGAGCTCGCCGATCGCGGCGAGCTTCGTCGACTGGATGAGCTGCGCCTGCGTCTGTCTGAGCTCGGCCATCTGCCGCTTGACGCCCTCGTACAGGCGCGAGTTCTCGATGGCGACGGCGGCCTGGCCGGCGATGCCCTCGCCGAGCTTCAGGTCCTGGCCGCGCGGCACGTACACGCGGTCCCACCAGAGCGCGAAGAGGCCGCCGATGGGCTCGCCCTTGACGATCATGGGGATGAAGACGACGGATTGGCTCGGGAAGCGCTCGTTCGCCGCGCCGTCGATGCGCGCATCGTTCCGCGAGTCCATCGACGCCACCGGCTGACGGCTCGTCCACGCGTCCTCGATGAACCGGTGGCCGCGCAGCAGGATCGGCACGCTGTCGCGGAGGTGCGCCGGGACGCGATAGCCCGCGATCGGCCGCAGGAAGCGGTGGTCCGCGTCGGCGAGGTACGCGCCGACCATGTCCGCGCCGAGCGCGGAGGCGGCCGCCTTCGACACGCGTCGCATCATCTCCGTGAGGTCGAGCGTCGAGTTGACCGCCTGGGTCACGTTCAGCAGCGTCTGGCTTTCGGCCAGGCGGTCCTTCAGCGCGCCGAGCAGGTTCGTGCGGTCGATCGCGACGGCCGCGTGCCCGGCGAGCGACAGGAGCAGCGCGACCTCGCCCTCGGAGAACGTGCGCGCGCGCGTCGACAGGATGCCGAGCACGCCGATGACCTCGCCCCGCAGCATGATCGGGACGTCGAGGATCGCGCGGAATCCCATGGTGACGAGCACGGAGTCGCGCCACTGCGGATCCTCGAGCATGTCGGTCGACCCGAACGCGCGGCGCTCGCGGACGACGCGCCCGATGCGGCTGTCCGCGATGCGGCGCCGCGGCGTCGCCTCGTCGGGCCGCTGGTAGCCGTACCAGCCGCGCAGCACGACGTCGTCGCCCTCGACGAGCGAGATGACCGCCGTGTCGGCGGCCGTGAGCTCGCACACGCTGCGGCCGATGAGCCCGAAGATGCGCTCGCAGTCGTCCTCGGCCGCGAGCCGCTCCACGATCTCGACGAACGCCTTCTGGCGCGCTTCGAGCGACCGGCGCACCGAGATGTCGCGCGCGATGCCCTGGACGGCCACCGGCGCGCCGTGCTTCTCGATCAGGCGCGCGCTCACTTCGAGCGGCCGCCGGCGGCCGTCCTTCGTGATCAGCTCGGCGGCGACGAGACCGGCGCGCTGGTCGCCCGCGAGCATGCGGCGCGTGAGCTCCGCGGCCCCGCCGCGCAGCCCTTCGGGCACCATGAGCTCCCCGATCGTCATGCGCTCGAGCTCGGGACGCGCGTAGCCACTGGCGTCGACGGCGGCCTGGTTCACCGCGAGGATGCGACCGTCCACGTCGTGCAGGTACACCATGTCGAGCGCGTTCTCGAACAGCTCGCGGTACCGCGCCTCGGAGGTCAGGAGCTCGGCGCGCGCTTCGCGCTCGGCGTCGAGCAGCCGCGCGTTGTCGACCGCCACGGCGGCCTGGCGCGCGATGCCGTCCACCAGCCGCAGCTCGTCGGCGCTGATCTCGTGCCGCTCGCGCAGCCAGGCGAGCGCGAAGCCGCCGATGTTCTCGCCCTTGAGCCACATGGGCTGCACGAGGATCGACTGGTGGTCGATCTTCCGGGCGAGCGGATGATCGAAGCGCGGATCGGCCTGGCTGTCGGGCGTGAAGACCGGCCCCTCGATCTTCCGCGCATACTCGAAGAGCGCGTGATCGGCCGTGATCGGCGTCCGGCTGAACTCGTCGACCACGTCCTTCGGCACGTGGTAGCCGACGAGCGGCAGGAACCGGTGCTGGTCGGGCGACAGCAGCCACGCGCCGGCGGTGTCGGCGCCGATGGCCCGCGCCATCGCGCGCGCCGTGCGCCGCAGCACTTCCGTCAGGTCGAGCGTCGAGCCGATCGCCTGGCTGACGGCGACGAGCGTCTCGGTCGTCCGGAGCTGATGCTGCGTGGCCTCGTACGACCGCGCGTTGCGGATCGCGGCGGCCGCCGACGTCGCGAGCGCCTCGGCGAACGCCACTTCGTCCGCGCGGAACGGCCGCGGCTCGCGGCTCAGGACGGACAGGATGCCGACCGGCGTGTCCTCGAGGACGAGCGGCACGCCGAGGAATCCGACGAAGCCCTCCGCCTCGATCCAGTCGCGGCGCTCGATGCGCGGCTCCGCGGCGAGCCGCGGGATCACGAGCGGCGCGCGCTTCTCGAGCACCCAGCGCGCGAGCGCGCGGGTCGGCGCGTGCGCGTCGTCGCCCGGCGTGCTCGTCGAGCCGGCCTGCGCCGAGAGCGAGAGCTCGCCCGTCGCCGCATCGCGCAGCCAGATCCGGACGACGCCGCCGCTGCGCGTGCGGATCAGCTCGGCGAGCCGGCCGAGGACTTCCGACACCTGCAGCGTGCCGGTCAGCAGGCGGCCGGCCGCGACGAGGCCTTCCTGCTCGACCGCGCGGTGCGTGACCCGCTCGTAGAGCCGCGAGTTCTCGACGGCGATGGCCACCTGGTTCGCGACGATGTTGAGGAGCTGCTCTTCGTCCGCCTTCGCGCCGGGCGGCAGCACGTGACGCGCGGTCATCGTGCCGAGCGTTCGGCCGCGCGCGACCAGCGGCAGCGACCACTCGACTTCCACCCAGTCCTCGACGGTCTCGACCGCGCCGGAGAGCACCGAGCGCGGGCGCTCCGCGCTCTCGCCGGACACCTCCACGCGCACGCCCGCGGGATCCTCGAGCTCGACGGTGAGCTGCACGGTGCCGAGCGCGCGCGCGACGTCCGGCAGGAGCTTTTCCAGGAGCTCGCGGATGCCGACTTCCGACGTGATGTCCTGGACCGCGCGGTGGAGCTCGGCGAGCTGTCCGGCGCGCCGGACGAAGTGCTGGTTCAGCCGCTTGAGCTCCTCGACCTGGTTGACGAGCCGGTAGACGAGGCGCTGGTTCAGCTCGCGGAGGTAGACCTGCTCCTCGCGCTCCTCGACCCGCTCGCGCTTGCCCCGCAGGAAGTCGGCGACCTGCTTCGGGAAGCCGTCGACGTCGATCGGCTTCTGGATGTAGCCGTCGCAGCCGGCGACGAGCGTGCGCTGCCGGTCGCCTTCCATGGCATAGGCGGTCAGCGCGATGACGGGCGTCGTCGCGAGGCTCGAGAACGACTTGAGAATCGAGGCGACCTCGTAGCCGTCCACGCCGGGCAGGTTGATGTCGAGCAGGATCAGGTCGGGCTGCTCGCGGATGGCCGCCTCGATGCCCGACAGGCCGTCTTCCGCGTCGACGATCGTGTACCCCTCGGCCTCGAGGATCGCGCGCACGAGCATGCGGTTCTCGCGGTTGTCCTCGATGTAGAGGATGCGGACGTTCTTCGGCTCACGGAGCGATCGCGACGTCATGCTTCGGTACTCGCGGCTGCCGCCGAGACCGGGACCAGCGGGAGCGTGAAGTGGAAGGTCGACCCGTGGTTCTCACGGCTCTCGGCCCAGATGCGGCCGCCGTGGAGCTCGACGAACCGTTTCGACAAGGCGAGCCCGAGACCGGTGCCGCCGGCCTCGCGGGCGAGGGGGTTGTCCAGCCGGTGGAACGGCTCGAAGAGCCGATCGAGGTCCGCGGCGCGGATCCCGATCCCGCTGTCGGAGACGCTCACGTGCACCTGCTGGTCCTCGACCTCCATCTCGACGCGAATGCGCCCCGTCGTCGTGAACTTGATGGCGTTCGACAGGAGGTTGAGCAGAATCTGCTTCACCTTGGTGCGGTCGGCCGAGAGCGGCGGCAGATCGATCGGCAGCGCCTTCTCGATCTTGACGCGTTTTTCACGGATCAGCGGCAGCGACGTCTCGACGCACTCGTCGACGAGCTCGACGAGGTCGACGTCCTGCACGTGCTTCTCGAGCTTCCCCGCCTCGCTGCGCGAGAAGTCGAGGATGCCGTTGATCAGCGACAGCAGATGCGTGCTCGAGTTGTGCACCGAGCGGATGTACGCCTCCTGCCGCTCGGTCAGGTCGCCGTCCAGACGGTTCAACAGGACCTTCGAGAAGCCGATGACCGAGTTCAGCGGCGTGCGGAGCTCGTGGCTCATGTTGGCGAGGAACTGCGACTTGAGCCGGCTCGCTTCCATGAGCCGCGCGTTCGACGTCGACAGCCCCTCGTAGAGTCGCGCGTTCTGCAGCGAGATCGCCGCCTGGTTGGCGAGCACGCCGAGCACTTCCAGCTCCTGGGCGTCGAAGATCTCGCCCGAGACCTTCTCACCGAGCAGCAGGACGCCCATGAGCTTCGACTCGATGCGCAGCGGCACGATGAGCGAGGCGGCGACGTCCTCGAGCTCGGCTTCGGCCGTCTCGAAGAACTCGGCCATCTTCGGATCGAGCTTGACCTCGTCCTTCACGAGGATCTCGCCCGTGTCGCGCAGCCACTGCGTGATCGCGCTGTCGCCGCGCATCGCGGCGCCGGCGGGCTCCTCGTCCACCGCGGTCTCTTCGTGGTACGGCACGTACGCATTCGTCGAGGCGTCGTAGATCAGCAGGACCGCCCGGGTGAGCGGCACGCCGCGGACGAGACCGACGACGAGCGTGTCGACGAGCTTGCCGAAGTCGAGGATCGCGATCATCGACTTCGACAGGTTCAGCAGCGTGTGGTAACACCCGCGCCGCTTCGAGAACATCAGGCGCTGGATCAGCTCCTCGAGCGCCTGGCCGAACGGCGAGAGGAAGAGCGTCATCAGGAACGTCGCCGGGATGATCGCCCACATGGCGGACAGCGGCCGGAGCTCGTAGTAGTGCTCGACCGCCCACGTCGAAAAGCCCACGACGCCCGTGACGGCGCTCGCCACGACGACATAGACGGCCGCCTTCTTCACGAAGACGTTCACGTCGAAGAGCCGGTACCGGACGATCGAGATGCCGAGCATCAGCGCGAAGATGACGTTCGCGGGGATCCCGAGCGGATACATGTGCTCGGCCGCCGGCACGTACTTCGCGACGGCGAACCGCGAGAAGTCGACCAGGCCACCGATCATCGACACGCTCGTGCCGAGCAGGATCAGCATCGCGCGGTTGCGGCGGAAGCTCGAGTCCACCCCGCGATACGTCTTCGTCAGGAGCACGACGCCCGTGATCATGAAGCCGTAGAAGAAGAGGATGAACGCGGTATAGAGCGGACCGCCGACGGGCGCCCATCCCCAGTACGTGCTCTGCACGCCTCTCATGAACAGCGGCGAGCCGCTCACGTTGAAGGCGGTCAGCGCGAGGGCGCCGAGGTAGACGAACGCGAGTGACGGCCGGTGGCGCGTCGTCGCGTCGAGGAAGATCAGGACGAAGTGGTAGTAGAACGCCGGCAGCGACACCACGCCGACGTGGATGACGATCTCCCAGAAGATCGCGCTCGGCTCGTCGGGCGAGCGGCGCAGCATGAAGACGCCGAAGTTCCAGAGCGCCAGGCCCGTGACGAAATACGCGAAGACGCGGTTCAGGCGGCTGCCGGCGTTCCGGAGGATCGAGATCCCGGCGAGCGACAGGTTGAGCAGACACGCGATCAGCGGCAGCAGGACGTGCGGGGTCACCGCGTCACTCCGCGCTCACTGCCGGTCCGGATAGCAGACGTGATCGCGGCTGCGGACCGCCTCGATCTCGTCCTTCAGGATCCCGAAGATGAAGAGATCCCACGTGCGCCCGTTCTGGAAGCCGGCCTCGCGGAGCCGGCCTTCCTGGACGAAGCCGTTGCGGCGGAGCGCGTTCATGCTGAGCTGGTTGTACTCGTACACCTTGGCCTCGACGCGGCGGAGGCCGAGGATGTCGACGCCATAATAGGTGATCAGGCGGCCGGCTTCCACGCCGTAGCCACGCCGAAGGGCGCGCTGGTCCGTGATCATCGTCTCGAGGAACGCATAGCCCTCGAGCAGGTGGATGTTGAAGAGGCGCACCAGGCCGAGCGCTTTCGGCGGGCCCTGATTCGCTTCGACGATGAACACGACCTGCGTCGGATCCGTCAGGCACGCCTCGTAGAACTCGGGTCCCTTGTCGTAGACGTGCTTGAAGGTGTGGAAGAACTCGCTCCCGACCATGGCTTCGAGAAACGCGTCGTCACACCACTCGGCGAGATACGCGAGATCCGCCGGCACGAGCGTCCGGAGACGTACGCGCTTGCCGCTCGTGACCACCGTCGGCATGAATTCCGGCGCCGCCGACGGATCGACGGCAACCTCACGCGCAGAGGAAGGTGTGACGACGACAGGCCAGGCACTCGCCATGACGGGAGGGATGTGAGCAAAGCGGGTACCAAAGCTCGCAAATGGCCGTAAGGAGTGGAGAACTCAGCGAGTGACAGATCGCGCGAGGCTATTTAGATCGCTTCCGTGGTCGATTACCACCCAGGGCGAAAACTGCCTGACCAGTGCTTACGAACAGTAATTGACCAGCAGCGAGAGGCCTAGATGGGCCCGGGTTGCCCCGGGCCCATCCTCTTGCAAACGAGAGTCGGTCGCTCGTCAGAGGCGCGGACCGTCCGCGCGAGCCCACGCCAGGAGCGACAGCTGCGCCAGGAACGTCCGGCGCATCTCGAGAACCTCGAAACCCGCGCCGGTCACGGCGCTCTCGAACGCCGCGGGGGCGAGGTAGCGGTGCTCACAGTCCCGGAAGGCTTCGAAGACCGCCGTCGGCACGAGCCAGCGCAGCGCGCGCGCCGCGGTGACGACGCCGCGCTCGGCGCGCACCTCGTCGAACGTCTTCCACACGCGCGCCGGCCGCGCATACGTGAGGAACAGCGCGTGGCCCCCTGGCCGCAGCGCCCGGCGACACGCGGCGAGCACGGCGTCCGGCTCCGGATGCCAGTAGAGCGTGTGCACGCTGACGACGACGTCGTAGGTGCCGGCGCCCGGCACCGGATCCCGCGCGATGTCGGCGTGATGGAAGTCGAGGTTGCCGCCGCCGATGCCGCGCGTCTTCTCGCGCGCCACGTCGACGAGATGGCGGACGCCGTCCAGTCCGACCACGGAATGGCCGTCACGCGCGAGGCGCGCGGCGACCGTGCCGATGCCGCAGGAGACGTCGAGGACGCGCAGACGCGGGCCACGGCTCACCGCGCTCCCGACGAGGATCGCGATCTCGTCGAGCAGCGCGTCGTACGGGGGAAACCCGCGGACGACGGCGTCGTACGTGAGCCCGTAGCCGACCGCGACGAGGCGCTCGATCGTCTTCTGCACGGGCATCTGTCCGCCGACATAGGCCGCCAGCGACAACCCGACGAGCCCGGCCTTGTCGTCCATCGGCGAGTCCGCTACTCCTCCGTGTCCTTCCGAACGAAGGCCAGGAGACTCGAGCCGTGCAGGAACGTGCGCCGCATCTCGAGGACGGTGAAGCCGGCGCTGCGGAGCGCGCCGGTGAACGTGTCGCCGTCCCAGTAGTTCGGCGCGCCGCTGCGCTTGCGCGCCGCCTCGAAGATCGAGTTCGGCACGACCCACAGGAGCGAGCGCATGGCCGCGCTCGCGCCGTCGCGGTCGCGCAGCTCGCGGACCGTCGACCAGTTGCTCACCTGTCGCGTGCGGTTCACGAACACGGCGTACCCGCCGGGCTTCAGCACGCGGCAGGCCTCGCGCAGGAGCTTCTGCGGCGAGGGATGCAGGTAGAGCGAATGGATGTTGACGAGGACGTCGAACGCCGCCGACTTGAACGTGTTGCCGCGCGCGAGATCACCCTGGCGGAACGCGACGTTCGCCAGATGCTGCGCGCGCCGCTTTTCCCGCGCGATCTCCACCAGCGCGGCGTACGGGTCGACGCCGACGACCGAATACCCGGCCTCGGCGAGCGTCACCGTCATGTTCCCCGGGCCGCACGCGACGTCGAGCACCTGCACGTCGCGGCGCGAGCGGCCCGCCGGCAGGACCGAGTCGATGCGATCCAGCACTTCCGCGCGCAGCTGCTGATAGGGCGCGAACTGCTCGAAGATGTAGTCGTAGAGGACCCCGTATCCGACCGCCAGCATGCGGTCGAGTCCCCACTGGACCCCGCCGACTACAGAATTCATCAGGACCTCCGTCGCCATGACTGACCCCGCCGGTGCTCCGGAGAGCATGTGGCGCTCACGATCGTCCGCGCAGGACCTGATCCACGGTCGTGCGCAGTTCGTTCGACGTGAACGGCTTGAGGAGAATGGCGTCAAATGAATGCTTGGCCGCTTCCTTCATGACCTCGGGCGTGCCGTGGCCCGTCACCAGCACCGAGGCGATGTCGGGGTGGCGTTCCCGCGCGCGCTCGAGGACCTGGAAGCCGCTCATGCCCGGCATCTTGTAGTCCACGATCACGAGATCGAACGTCTCGCGCTCGAGATGCCCGAGCGCGACTTCACCGTTGTTGGCGCCCTGGACGGCATAGCCGAGCGCCTGGAGCACGTTGACGCAGAGCACGACGACCGGACCGGCGTCGTCGACGACCAGGATCTTCTTCCGTCGCTCGCTCATCATCCCAGCACCGCTTCCGCCTGGGCGCAGTCGACACTGCCCGCGAACAGGTCGTCGGCGTCGGCCGTGGTGCGCTCGGCGTGGTGCTGCCGGCTGATCTCCGCAAGCGTCACGAGCGGGATCGACGCGAACGCCTGCGCGGCGACCGGATCGAGCTGCGTGCCCGCGACGGCGACGATCTCGTCGCGCGCGTCGGCGAGCGGCCGGGCCGCGCGGTACGGCCGGTCCGACGTCATCGCGTCGAACACGTCCGCGACGGTGACGAGGCGCGCCGTGAACGGGATCGCCTCGCCTTTGAGGCGATCGGGATAGCCGGCGCCGTCGAACCGTTCGTGGTGATGCCGCACCGCCTTCGCTTCGTGCGCGAGGAATCGCAGCGGCTGAAGAATGCGGTCGCCCACGACGGTGTGCGCCTGGATCAGCGCGTACTCCTCGGCCGTGAGCTTGCCCGGCTTCCGCAGCAGCGAGTCGAGCATCACGAGCTTGCCGAGGTCGTGCAGCATGCCGGCGCGACGCACGACGAGCACGTCCGCGTGCGGCATCCCGAGGACCGAGGCGAGCTCGCCCGAGTAGAGCGACACGCGCGCCGAGTGGCCCTTCAGGTAGAGATCCTTCGACTCGATCGCGTTGACGAAGGCCGCGATCGTGTCGACGAGGTTCTTCTCGACGCCCTCACGGAGGATGATCTTCTGGAGCGCCACGGCGGTCGTCCGCGCGTAGCCGACGAGCAGCCCCTTCTCGTCGGGCAGGAACGGGCCCGTGGCGGCGGGGCGCGCCACCGCGAGCAGGCCGGCGGCGTTGCCGAGCCCGGGCACCGCGGCCGCGATCATCGACACCTTCCCGCGGTCGCCGAGCTCCACCGCGTCGCGGATGCCGGCGTCCACCGTCCGCTCGAACGCGGACGTGATCAGCCCGGACATCGCCGCGACCATGCCGGCGTCACCGAGGCGGGTCGCCTGCATCGTGCCGTCCGGATCGCGCAGCAGCAGGACGGCGGCGGCGCCGCGCAGGCTCTGCATCGTGTAGCCGAGCACCGTGTCCGTGAAGGTCGGCGCGTCGATCCCGTCGAGCGCCAGCTCGCCGATGCGGAAGAGCACTTCGACGCCGAACTGACGGCGCGCGAGCTCGTCCGAGAGTCCGGCCGGCAGCGAGACGGCGTGCGCGTCGCGGTCGCGCCGCACGCGATCGACCAGCTCCTGAATCTCCCTCACGGAAAACGGCTTCGGCAGATAGTCGTACGCTCCGTGCCGCAGGCCGAAGATCGCCGAATTCACCGACGGCGCGCCGGTGATGAGCGCGACCGGCGTGCCCGGCTGCTGGCGCTTCACCGCGCGCAGGAGGTCGAGCCCCGACAGGCCCGGCATCTTGATGTCGGACACGATCAGGTCGAACGGCGTGCCGCCGATCATCCCGAGCGCCTGCTCGGCCGTGCCGGCCTGGGTGACGTCGCACGCGCTCGCGCCGAGCGCCGCCGCGAGGAAGCGCAGGATCGACGCGTTGTCGTCGACGACGAGGATGCGGAGCGTGGTCATCGTCTACTTCGCCGCGAGCTGGTTGAGGAAGTCGATCCACTGGCGCGTGAGCGCGCCTTCCTTCGGCAGCTGGATCCCGAGGTCCTCGGCCAGCTTCGCGGCTTTCGCCGCTTCCTCGGGGATCTCGACGATCGCCTCGGCGACGGCCTCGATCGGCGCGATCACCGGCTCGGCGATCAGCGCTTCGATCGCCTCCGCGTCGGTCGTGTCGATCGCCGTGGCGACGTTCGCCGTCACGGGCTCGTCGATCACGCACGCGTCGCTGGCGCCGGCGATCAGCCGGATGCCGTTCGTGACCGGCTGGCCGACGGCCGCGACGGGCGTGAGACGCACCGGCGCGTCGGGCACCTCGATCCGCTTCGGCACGACCGCGCGCCGCGCGGCGATCTCGGACGCGATCAGCGCCGCCTCGGACACCGGCGCCGCCGGCGCCGCGATGTCGGCAGGCGACTCGACGCCGATGCTCCGGCGCACGCGCGCGACGGTGTCGAAGAACACGGCCGCCGTGCCGTCGATCTCGAGCGCGTGGAACTCGACCGCGTCCACCGCCGTGAACGACAGCTGCTTGATCTTGCGCTGGAACGATTCAGGAACGCGCGTCATGACGAAGATCACGCGGGGAGGGCGCGCTTCCGAGATGTCGAGCGTCGGGTAATGGCGCTGCACCGATTCCGGATACTCGAGGCACCAGGAGTACGCGTCGACGATGCGGAGGAGCATGCCCTCGTCGGCGCGGAGGCCGAGCGCCACGAGGACGAGCGCGCCGCGCGCGTCCTGCGCGACGAGGTCGATCGTCGCGTGGCCGAGCAGCAGCCGGGAATCGATCACCGTCAGCCCGGGCTCGATGCCGTCGATGTGCTCGACGACGAGCTTCTCGAGCGTCCGGATGTCGGTTACTTCTCTCTTCCTGATCGTCAGCGCCATCCCTTGTGCCCTCCGGGCGGGGCAGAGGAGCAAAGTGGGGACCATGCTGCGGTCCCGCGCGGTCCCCGGTGTCAACACGCGAGAAACGCGAACTTTTCCGGACGATCTCGGCGTCGTGACGCCGCCTCGCCCGTGGTGAGGAAGTGGCCAGACGGACGCCGGCTGACGGCTCGGCCGGCGAGAAACTAGTCGGCGGGACCCTCGGCGAGCTTCTTCCGGAGCGTCTGCCGCGTGATGCCGAGGACTTTCGCCGCCTCGCTCTTGTTGCCCTTGACGTGCTCGAGGACGGACACGATGTAGGTGAGCTCGACGGCCGCGAGCGTGCGGAGCTTGCCGGGCGTCTCGACGGCCACGGGCACGTCGGCCCTGCCGAGAAACTGGCCCGGCAGCTGACCCGGCTCGATCGTGTCGGTCGTGCCGAGGATGACGAGCCGCTCGATCAGGTTCTTCAGCTCGCGCACGTTGCCGGGCCAGCCGAACGACGCGAGCAGGCGCTCGGTCTCCGGCGCGAAGCTCCGGATGCCGCGGTGGAACGTGCGATTCGCCTCCGCCAGGAAATACCGCGCGAGCGGCACGATGTCGTCACGGCGCTCGCGCAGCGGCGGAATCGCGATCGGGATGACGTTCAGACGATAGAAGAGGTCCTCGCGGAAGCGCCCGTCCTTCACGAGCGCCTCGAGCGAGCGGTTGGTCGCGGTGATCACGCGCACGTCGACCTTGATGTCGCGCACGCCGCCGACGCGCTTGAACGCGCGCTCCTGCAGGCAGCGGAGAAGCTTCGCCTGGCTCGCCGGCGAGATCTCGCCGATCTCGTCGAGGAACAGCGTGCCGTGGTCGGCCAGCTCCATCAGGCCCTTCTTGGTCGCCTTGGCGTCGGTGAACGCGCCCTTTTCGTGCCCGAAGAGCTCCGATTCGAAGAGCGTCTCGGTGATCGCCGCGCAGTTCACTTCCATGAAGGGCGCCGTGTGTCGCGCGCTCTCGTAATGCAGGCCACGCGCGACGAGCTCCTTGCCGGTCCCGCTCTCGCCGTGGATCAGGATCGTGTGCGCCTCGCTCCGTGCGAGCTGCGAGATCATGTCCCGCAGCTGACGCGTCGCGAGCGACTCGCCGACGATCTGGTACTTCCCGGCTTCAGTCGCGTGGAGCCGCTGGATCTCGCGCCGCGCCTTCACTTCCTCGAGCGCGCGCGCGACGGCCAGCCGGAGCTTGTCGAGATGGATGAACGGCTTCTCGAGATAGTCGGCGGCGCCGCTCTTCATCGCCGCGACGGCGGTCTCGATCTGGCCGAACGCCGTGATGATGATGACGGCCGTCTCCGGCCGGCGGGCGCGCAGCTCCCGGAGGACCTGGATGCCGTCCGTGTCGGGCAGCCGCAGATCCAGCAGCACGACGTCGGCGCCGGACTCCTCGGCGAGGTCGAGGCCTTCCTTGCCGGTCCCGGCGGTGTGAACCTCGAGGTTGTCCTGACCCAGCACGCGCGCGACGAGCGTGCGGATGTTCCTCTCGTCGTCGATGATCAACACACTGTCCATCAGCCTCGTGATTCTAGCAGGGCGCGCGTTAACAAAATAGCCAGTCGTTGCGAAATTGACCGGGGAGGTCCGATCAGGCTCGCCGTTGAGTCTATGTAACTATCTGATTTAGCTCACCAGACTCTATGGCGTTGGTCTTGCTGTTTCACCACGGCCATGGCGACCGTCTTCGATCCGCAGACCGCCGGCAACGTGCTGGTCAACTGGCGTCCGCTACCGGGCACGCCCTCGTCCGTCGACCAGACGAAGCTGCTGACCGAGTTGATCCAGATTGGCATCGCGCTCACGAGCGAGCGCGACCTGAGCGTGCTGCTCGAGCGGATCGTCGCGGAGTCCCGGCGCTTCACACGCGCCGAGGCCGGCACCCTGTTCCTCCGCGACGGCGAAGGTCTCCGCTTCGCCGTCGTCCAGAACGATCTCCTGTCGCAGCGATTCGGCGAGCGTGAGATGAGGCGCCGGCTGACGTTCGAGCCGCTGCCGGTCGATCGGCCGAGCCTCGCCGGCTACGTCGCGCAGACGGGCCAGGTCATCAATCTCGCGGACGCGTACGAGCTGCCGCCGGGATCGCCGTTCCTCTTCAACTGGCGCTTCGACACGCGCACGAACTACCGGACGCGCTCGGTGCTCGTGGTGCCATTGAGTGATCCGACCGGCGCCGTGCTCGGCGTGCTGCAGCTCATCAATGCGCTCACCGACGACGGCAGCGCGATTCCGTTCGATCCCGGCTTCGAGAACCTGATCCGCGCGCTCGCGTCGCAGGCCGCCGTGGCCATTCGCAACGCCCGGCTGGAGGATCTGTCGTTCCGCGACGGGCTCACGGACGTGTACAACCGCCGCTACTTCAAGCTGCGCATCGAGGAAGAGGCGAAGCGGCACCTCCGCTTCGAGCAGCCGCTGTCGCTCGTGCTCGTGGATCTCGACCACTTCAAGGAGATCAACGACCAGTTCGGGCACGCGACCGGCGACGCCGTGCTGCGGGAGGCCGCGCGGCTGCTCGTCAACCAGTCGCGCAGCTTCACGACGGTGACGCGCTACGGCGGCGACGAGTTCGCGGTCCTGCTCGTGAACACGCCGAAGGCGGGCGCGGCGACGTACGCGCAGCGGATGAAGGGCGTCATCGAGCGCTACCCGTTCAAGCACGGCCCGGTGACGGTGAGCCTCGGCGTCGCGGCCCTGCCCGACGACGCGCGCACCGGCGAGGAGCTGCTGGCGGCCGCCGACCGCGGGCTCTACGACGCGAAGCGCGCCGGTCGCAACGCCGTCGGGGTGTGTAGTTGAGCTGAGCCGCGTTCCTCGCGGCGCGGTTACAACTGGTCACGCAGCGGGCCGCCTAACACCTCGAGGAGCCGGTCCCTCACCGGCCGCCGCTTCCACTGCTGCACGCCGAGCGCACCGCGCCGAGCAGGGCGGGAACGATCTCGTCGCCGTTCAGGAGAATCTCGACGTCGTTGCCCGCGGTGATCGGCGCGCGCGTCCACGCCTCGATGGTCGGATAGAAGGCCGCTTCGCCGAGCCGCACGTCCGGGACCTGGATGTGAGGGCGCACGCGATTGCACGCGACGAGCAGGAGCACGCCGACGGCGAGGAGCATCACGGCCGGCGGACGGGGTCTCACGCACTGGCCAGTTGCCATTGACGAACCAGCAGCGGCAATCGACGAACCAGCGATCAGCGCGGGATCAGCGCTTGAACCAGTCGCGGAACCGGCGCCACCAGTCGATGAACTGCTCGGACACGCCGCCGTGCTCCGTACAGGGCGGCGGCTCGGTGCCGGCCAGAAACGTCTCGCGCACGATGAGCGGGCAGGACCGATTCGCGACTCGGCCGTTCGTCGGGTCGATCTCGGCGAACGCGATCCCCGGCGGCGGCGTGAACGGCTTCTCGGGATAGGCGTCGAGCGCCTGGCGCATGAAGTCGATCCAGATCGGCAGCGCCGCATCGGAACCCGACAGCCGGTGGGGCTCGTTGTCGTCGAAGCCGACCCACACCACGGCGATCAGCGACGGCGAGTAGCCGATGAACCAGGCATCGCGGCCGTCGTTCGTCGTGCCGGTCTTGCCGGCGAGCGTGCCGGGCGCCGCGAGGCCGCGCGCGGCGGCGGCGGTACCCGATTGCACGACGCCGCCGAGCAGCGACGTCATCAGATAGGCCTCGGGAACCGACAGCACGCGGTCACGCGCGTCCTCTTCGATGGTCACCGGTGAGCCGTCGCCGTCTTCGACGAGCGCGAGCGTCGTCGGACCGCCCGGGCGAACGCCGCCGTTCGCGAACGGCACGTACGCGCGCGCGAGCTCGAGCGGCGTCACTTCGAAGCTGCCGAGCACCATGGCGGGCACCGCGGACAACCGGCTGTGCACGCCGAGCGCGCGCGCCGCGTCGACCACGGTCTTGAATCCGACGGCTTCGCCGACGCGCACGGTCGCCGCGTTCAGCGAGTGCTCGAGCGCGCGGCGCACGGTGACGAAGCCCTCGTAGCGGTCTTCGTAGTTCCGCGGCGACCAGTCCTCGTCGCCGACCCGCAGCGTCACCGGCGTGTCCTCGACGATCGACGCGGCGGTCAGCTTCGGCGCGCCGTGCGGCGCGGCCAGCGCCGCGGCGTACACGAACGGCTTGAACGCGGATCCCGGCTGCCGGCGCGCGAGCGTCGCGCGGTTGAACTGGCTCGTGCCGTAGTCGCGGCCGCCGACGAGCGCCGTGATGCGGCCGGTCGCGGGGTCGAGCGCGATGAGCGCGCCCTGCAGCCGCGCGCCGGCAGCGGGGCGACGGAGGGCGCGATGGCGCGTCTCCAGACGATCGAGGCCGCGCGTCAGCGCCGTCTCGGCGAAGCGCTGCAGGGGGAGGTCGAGCGTGGTGTGGATGCGCGCGCCGCGCGCCCGGTCGAGCGAGTCGTCGTCGAACAGCTGCTCGATCTCCTGCCGGACGTGATCCGTGAAGTACGGCGCCGACTGTCCCCCGCCCGGTGTGCCCCGCACGCCGACGCGCGCCGCGCGCGCGACGCGCAGGTCGTCGTCGTCGATCCAGCCGAGCTCGCGCATCCGCGCGAGCACCACGTCGCGTCGCTCGCGCGACCGCTCCGGATTCACCGCCGGCGAGTACGTGTTCGGCGCCCGCGCCATGCCCGCGAGCAGCGCCGCTTCGCCCAGATCGAGCTGGTGGATCTCCTTGCCGAAGTACGAACGGGCCGCCGCGCCGAAGCCGCGGATCGCGAGCGGGCCGCGCTGGCCGAGGTAGATCTCGTTCAGGTACGCCTCGAGAATCCGCTTCTTCGGGTAGCGCCACTCGATGAGGGTGGCGAGCCAGGCCTCCTCGAGCTTGCGCATCACGGTGCGCCGCGGGGTGAGGAGCCGGTTCTTGACGAGCTGCTGCGTGATCGTGCTGCCGCCCTGCGCGACGCGGCCGGACCGCATGTTGACCCAGGCCGCGCGCGCGAGCCCCACGAGGTCGACGCCGCGGTGATCGAAGAAGCGATGGTCCTCCGCGGCGAGGATCGCGCGCATCGCGACCGGCGGGACGTCGCCGAGCTGCACCGGGCGATAGTCCTCGCCGACGCGGTCGCCGGCGCTCGTGAGGACCTCGCCTTCGAGGCGCACGTCGGAGACGGGCTCGTTGTCGAGCGTCACCTTCGTGATCCGGTCGCCGCGGAGATCGAGCCGCAGCCGCCCCGTGGCGCCGTCGACGCCGCCGCCGCGCGGCGCGATGTCCCACTGCGCGGCGGTCCGGCGATGCTGGCCCGGCGCACCGGGAGCGCCGCGCGTCTCGACGTACCGCAGCCGGCCGAGCGTCGCGCCGAGGTCGATGGCGCGCACGCTGATCCCGGGCGCGAGGAGCTGGCCCGCGGCGTGGACGAAGGTGGCGCGCCGCGCCTCGGCGCGCTCGAAGCGCCGGAGCGCCAGCGCGGAGTGCGTGGTGAGCGCGATCGCGGCGACGACGGCCAGGCCGACCACGACGAGACCGGCGATGGCCCACCGGGACCGCGGCGCCCGGACGATCTCGAGCGCCTTCGTGAGGAGAGCGCGAAGCCAGGGCGGGAGCTGCCGAATCACGATCTCAGTATGCCCCCAGGAGTTTCGAGCCGCGCCCCGGCTCCGCCGGGGCGTGTGCGAGCGTGGGGGGAATCGGGGGGCCCGTCGAGGCCCCCCGATGTTATCAACGCATGCGCAGCACGAGCCGGTCCCGCGCGCAGTCGACGCACCGCGAGTACCCGCGGCTGAAGGACGGCAGGCCCTCGAGCTGACTGGCCGCGTGACGCACGCCGGTGAGTCCACGCCGGACGCGGAGCGCCACGCACCGGCAGCAGAGCGCTTCCGGCGCCACGTCGCTCAAGACCTTCCTGATCGCCTCACGGGTCGTCGGCAGTACTTCCATGGGTTGGGACGTCCTCCATCGATGAACGTTCGCAGCGAGCGCCGCGACGAGGCGTCGCCGGCATACGAAGCCGCGGATGGAGGGAGCAACATCGATGCCCGGCCGGATGACGGGTTGCCGCGGCAGAACAGGGAAATTTCTGACGCTTCCGGGCGAAGACCGTTCCCCCGCGGGAAACGGTTTGGGTCGGAGCGCTAGTCGCGGCCGGCGAGCGTGGCGATCGCGCGCGCGAGCGCCACCGGCGACACCGGCTTCGGCACGTGCATGTCGTAGCCGGCGGCGAGCGCCCGCGCGCGGTCCTCGACGCGCGGATACGCGGTCAGCGCGACCGCCGGCGTGCGCCCGCCACGCTCGCCGGCGCGGACGCGCAGGATCAGGTCGTAGCCCGATTCGCCGGGCATGCGGATGTCGCTCACGAGCACGTCGGGCCGGTCGCGCGCCGATGCCTCCAGCGCCTCGGCCACGGAGCCGGCCCCGGTCACGACGGCGCCGTACCGGCGCAGACCGGCGGCGAGCGCTTCGCGCCCGCTCACGTCGTCGTCGACGAACAGGACGTGCACGCCGTTCAGCGCCGGCGGCACCTCGGCGCGATCCTTCTCGAGCCTCTCCGCCGCCTCGGCCGGATCGGAGACGCCGAGCGGCAGGCGCACGGTGAACGTCGCACCGCGGCCTTCGCCGCCGCTCGCCGCCTCGACCGTGCCGCCGTGGAGCTCGACGATGTGGCGGACGATGGCGAGCCCGAGTCCGAGGCCCGCGCGACCATGGACCTCCGAGCGGCCCTGGTGGAAGCGGGCGAACACGTGCGGGAGGTCGCTCGCCGCGATGCCGCGGCCCGTGTCGCTGACCTCGATGACGGCGTGGCCGCCGTCACTCCGCAGGCGTACGGCGACCCGCCCGAGCTCGGGCGTGAACTTCACCGCGTTCGAGAGCAGGTTCCACACGACCTGCTGCATGCGCTCGCCGTCGGCGAGCGCCGGCAGCGTCGAGCCGAGCACGGTGTCGAGCTTGATCAGCTTCGCCTCCGCCGCCGGCACGACGGTCTCGACGGCGGCCTGGACGCTCTGGGCGAGATCGATGACCCGCCGCTCGACGCGCAGCTGGCCCGTGATAGCGCGCGACACGTCGAGCAGGTCCTCGATCAGCTGCGCGAGCAGGCGCGCGTTCCGCTCGACGGTCTCGAGCGCGCGCGCCGCACGGTCGCCCTCGAGCGTCCCGTTCCGCAGCCACCACGTCCATCCGAGCATCGCGTTGAGCGGCGTCCGGAGCTCGTGCGACAGCGACGCGAGGAACTCGTCCTTCGCGCGGTTGGCCGTTTCCGCTTCGGCCCGGGCCTGCTGCTCCTCGGCCAGCAGCCGTTCGGCCCGCCGCTGCGCCTCCTGGGAGCGCGCGTGGAGCGAGCTCGTCAGGGCGGCGACGAGCGAGAACATGCCGAGCCGGAGCGCGCTGCCCCAGTCGACGCCGTAGAGCGGCGGATAGAACCAGCCCTCGGCGACGACCGCGGCGAGCAGCGTCGCGAGCAGGCCCGGACGGAACCCGCCGAACCAGGCGCTCACGACGACGGCGGCGAAGAAGGGCGGCGAGATCGCGCCCACGAGCGCGTCGCCGACGAGCCATGCGACGAGCGACGCCACGCCGACGGCGAGCACGGCGACACCGTAGGGGAGGAAGGCCGACCGCGCTCCGGGCGTTCGGGGGCTGGGGGCCATGTCGGGGCCCCCGGTCAGATGATCATCACTCCGTCTCCCGCGCGCGCTCGAGCTTCAGGCGGATGTTGACGAAGTTGTACGGCGGCCACGGGCCCGTGTACTTGAAGGAGAGCTTGTCGTACTTGATGCCGATGGCCTTGATGCGCGCGTCGAACGCCGTTTCCTGCTCGCGCGACACCAGGAACGCCGCGTTCATGATCATCTTGTCGCCGATGGGCTTGTTGGCGCGCGCGGCGACGGTGACGTCGCGCAGGCGGCCGAAGATGTCCTCGACGTAGCGCTCGGAGCGCGCCTGCAGCGCCTGCTCGACGAGCCGGCCGTACTGCACGCGCGCGAAGTACGTCGAGCCCTTCTGCGACGAGATCTCCTGCTTGAGGCGGCGGATGTCCTCGTCGTCGCGCTCGATCTCCTTCTGGATGACGTCGCGCTCCCAGAGGATCTTCAGACCGAACTCGACCTTGTTCTCCATCTTCCCGAGCACGTCGCGGAACGCGTCGTACGCGCCCTTGAGCAGCTCGATGATGTCGTCGCGCGTCTTGAACACCGTGCCGAACGACATCGGGATGACGGTGAACTGCTTCATGACCGCTTCGTTCACGCGCTCGTGCGCGAGCACGTTCTCGCGCGTGGCGTCGTACACCTCGAGCGGCGTGTCGGACACCACGGCGCCGATGTCCTTGTAGTTGATGGTGTGGACTTCGCTCGGCTGGGCGCCGATGCCGATGGTGCCGAAGCGGAGCAGCGCGTCGGTGCCGATGACGCAGTACACGTACTTGCCGCGCTGGTCGGCGGCGCTCTTCGCGCCGTCCTCGGCGCGCGCGCGCCGGGCGGGCCGGACGGCGTTGCGCGTGCTCTTCGCGGCCGCCGCGGGTTTGCGGGTCGTGGGCATGGTCAACGTCTCCCGGTCTTCGCCTTGGCGTGCACGGGCGCGTCGAGCAGCGCACGAACGTGGCGCTCGAGCGCTTCCGGCAGGCAGGGCTTGGTGATGAACATGTCGCATCCCGCCTCGGCGGCGCTCTTGGAATGGCCCGTGAGCGCGTGCCCGGTGACGGCCAGGATGGGAACGTGCTTGGTGCGTGGATTGGCTTTGAGACGCCGCGTGGCCTCCCAGCCGTCGATACCTGGCAGGGACAGATCCATGATGATCGCGTCCGGCACGGTGTGTTCCGCCTGCTCGAGCGCTTCCTGTCCATTGGCGGCTTCCGCGACCCGGTAGCCGACGAAGCGGAAGTAGTCGGCGTACATCTCCCGGTTGTCCGGGAAATCGTCGACGACGAGAATCAGCGGTTTGCCGTCGGTCGTGCTCATCGATCGTGCTGGGGGCCCCGACATGGCCCCCAGACCCCCAGCGCTCGGACGCGCCCCGGCGGAGCCGTGGCGCGCCTCGAGGTTGACACAGGATGGCTCATCGGCGTCGCAGGCGCAGCGGCAGCGCGAGCGTGAACGTCGAGCCCTTGCCGAGCGCGCTCTCGAGGCCGATGCGCCCGCCGAGCATCGTGGCGAGCCGCCGGCAGATCGCGAGGCCGAGGCCCGCGCCGCCGTACTCGCGCGTCGGCGAGTTGTCGGCCTGCCGGAAGTCCTCGAAGATGCGCTCCTGGTCCTCCGGCGCGACGCCGATGCCGGTGTCCTGGACGGTGATCGCGACCGTGCCGGCGGCGGTGTCGTACGTCGCCGACACGCGCACGACGCCTTCCGACGTGAACTTCAGCGCGTTCGACAGAAGATTCAGCACGATCTGCTTCACCTTCTGGCGGTCGCTGCGCATGGCGGGCAGCGCCTGCGGCATGTCGAGCTTCACGTCGACGGTCGCGCGCGCGATCAGCGGCTCGAGCTCCGAGACGACCTCGTCGGTGAGCGCCGACAGCTTGAACTCGGTGGCGGTGAGCGGCATGCGGCCCGACTCGATCCGCGCGATGTCGAGGATGTCGTTGATGATGCCCAGCAGGTGGCGCGCGTTCGAGTCGATGCGCGACAGGCTCTTGCGCTGCGCCGGCGTCGCGTCGCCGGACACGCCCTGCAGCAGCATGGACGTGTAGCCGAGGATCGCATTCAACGGCGTCCGGAACTCGTGCGACATGTTCGCCAGGAACTGGCTCTTGAGCGCGGACGCCTGCTCGAGCTCGATGTGCTGGCGGCGCAGCAGCTCGTTCTGCCGTACCAGCTCGCCGGTCGCGTCGCGCACCTTCTGCTCGAGCTGCTCGGACGACTTCTTGAGCTCGGCGTAGAGGCGCGCCTTTTCCATCTCCTCGGTGCGGTCGTGCAGGATCGTGACGATCGCGCCGACCTCGGCGTGCATCGAGAAGATCTTCCCGGACACGGCCTCGATCGGGATCAGGCGGCCGCTGACGGGATCGGCCAGCTGGATCTCACCCCGGTACCGCGTCTCGCTGCCCGTGAGGAACAGCGCGGCGACGAACGAGGTGAAATGGGCGTCGTTCGCGCGCACGCGGCCGACCACGTCCGATCGCGCGTCCGGCGGCGCCGTGAAGAGGCGCTCGGCCGGGGCGTTCAGCATGACGACGTTGCCGGCCGGATCGGTGGCGATGATCGGGTCGGCGACGGAGTCGATGATGAGGTCGAGGCGGTCGCGCTCGGCGCGGACCTCGGCTTCCGCCGCGCGCAGCTTCTCGTAGTTCTCCTGGATCTGCGTCGTCGCCATCCGGAGGTCGGAGACGTTGCGCAGGATCGAGACGACGCCTTCGCCCTCGCGGAGCGGCGTGGCGATCAGCTCGAACAGGAGGTCGGAGCCCTCCTCCGGGTCGACCAGCGGCAGCTCGTGGCGGGCGCGCTCGATGTCTTCGAACACGCCGCGGGAGAGCGCGGCGGAGAAGAGCATGTTGTTCAGGCCGACGGCGCGCCGGCGGCCCTCGCTCTCTTCCTCGCGCGACGCGAGCAGCGCTTCGGCCCGGGCGTTCGTGATGACGATGCGCTCGTCGCGGTCGGTCAGGAGGATCGGGTCGGAGACCGCGTTGATGATGCTGTAGAGGAGCGTGCGCTCGCGGCGAAGCCGGCGCTCGGTTTCCTCGAGGGCCTGCCGCGCCTGGGTGCGGCCCAGTGTCGTGCCGAGCACGCCGGACAGCCACGTCGCCGCCTGCCGCGCCCGCGCCGCCGGCGGCGCGACGACGAGCAACCCGACGCGGTTCCGTTCCGAATCGTGCAGCGGCGAGGCCAGCACGGGCGCTGACGGGATGCCGTTGCGGCTCCGCCGGCGGCGGTGGCCGGCGACGATCGTCGAACCGTCCGCGGCGAACGCCGCGGCGAGCGCGTCGTCCCGATCGTCGATGTTGATCTCGAGGTGCGCCGGCGGACGGCCGTGCACCGCGACGGTGACGAGCTTGCGTGCCTCACCATCGAC
>JACPCW010000133.1 GCA_016184365.1 Candidatus Rokuibacteriota bacterium | reverse complement strand
GAACCGCTGATCCTCGAGGTGCACGCCGGCCACGCCGGTCTTGATGAACTCCTGGACCGTGCGGATCGTGGACAGGGCGTTGCCGTAGCCGTCGTCGGCATCGGCGATGATCGGGATCGACACGGCCGTCGCGATCATCGAGGCCGTCCGCGTCATCTCCGTCATCGTCAGGAGGCCCATGTCGGGCCACCCGTTGGCCATGGCGACGGAATAGCCGCTCATGTAGATCGCCTTCATGCCCACGCGCTCGGCGATCTGGGCGTCGAGCGGCGAGTAGATCCCGCCGGTGAAGACGTAGTCCTCTTCGCGCAGCAGCGCCCGGAATCGGCGGCCCATGTTCTGCATCGTCTCGTCTCCTTTGCGGCTCAGGCCGCGATGAAGGCCGCCGCGCACCAGCGGCAGTAGCTCTGCGCGTCGACGTGGATCTGGCAGCTCCGGCAGCAGGCGCTGCCGCAGTCGTGGCAGTCGGAGCAGCGGGCAGGATCGTCGACATGCATTTCGCAATCGGCACAAGTCATGGCGGACTCCTTTCCGTCTTTCAATAGAGGGCGAACGGTTCGCGGGCGCGCACCGTCGTGACCTCCAGCAGCGCGCGCGCGCAGCTCGCGCAGTACGTGACCGATTCGAGCGGGATCGCGCATACCGCGCAGCAGGACTTGCCGCACGCGAGACAACCGAGTCGCGTTCCGCGGTCGGCACCGCAGCAGTTGTTCATGGACGCACTGTGCCCCTGATGACGCGCTGCGCGCGAACGCATTGTTTTTATCGGCGCGATCAAAGGCCCTGTTTATCGCCGTGATTACCCGCGTTGATCAGTTGCCGGGGAGGCGGCGATGGCTATAATCCGCATCTATCGACGCCGGAGTGGCGATAAGGGAGAGCGTGATGGAGGTCGGACAGGTCGAAGCCTTCCTCGCCGTCGGGACGTTCGGAGGTTTCCGCCGCGCGGCGGACGCCCTCCGGCTCACGCAGCCGGCCGTGAGCGCGCGCATCCGCGCGCTCGAACAGTCGCTCGGCGTCGAGCTCTTCGAGCGTGGCCAGGGCGTCGCGCTGTCCGCCGCCGGGCGCGCGTTCCGTCCGCACGCCGAGCAGGTGCTGCACGCGGTGGCGCTCGCGCGCCAGGCCGTCCACGACGTGCGGCCGAGCAGCGCCGGCGCGATCCGCATCGCGGCCGCGCTGTCCATCTGCACCTACCTGCTGCCGGACGTGCTCAAGCGCTTCCAGGCCGCGCATCCGAAGGTGCTGATCACCGTGCGGTCGGGGCATTCGAAGGAAGTGCTCGACATGGTCCTTGCCGGCGACGTGGAGATCGGGCTCGCGCGCTCGCTGAATCACCCCGAGGTCGAGACCCTGTCGCTGCGGGACGATCCGCTCATGCTCGTCGGTGCGCCGTCGGCATGGACGTTGCGCACGCGCCGGGTGCGGCTGGAAGAGGTCAGCGCGCTGCCGCTCATCTTCGTCGATCGCGGGTCGAGCGACTGGACCCTGTCGCACGGCCTGTTCCGCTCCGCGGGCCTGGTGCCGAACGTCGTGATGGAAGTCGAAGCGATCGAGACCGCGAAGCGGATGGTGGAGAACGGCGTCGGCTTCGCCTTTCTCCCGCACCTCGCGGTCGCGCGCGACATTCGCGACGGTCGTCTCGTCGCGATCGACATCGTGGATGCGCGTCCGTTGAGCCGCAGCCTCGACGTGATCCACCCGCGGCAGCGTCCGCTGTCGCGCGACGCCGTCGCGCTCCTCGCCGTCGTGCGCGCCGCCGTCAGCGACGTCGAAAAAGGCCGCAGCGCGAAACGTTCCCGCGCTCGCTGACCGTCCCGAAAAAGACTCGCCGGCATTTCGCTTGCAGCGTCGGCGTCTGGCCGTCTGTCGACGCCGTCAGCGCGCAGGTGCGGCGGTCTGTCGAGCAGGCGGTTCATCAGGAGGAAGCCAAAGATGATGCGAAGCATTTCGATGCAGGTGGTTGCGTTGTCGCTCTGCGCCGTGACGGCCGCAGGCTGCGGCACGCTGGTCGGCGGGGCCGGCGGGGCGGCGGCAGGCGCGGGCGCAGCCGCGGCGATGGACAAGGACGTCGGCAAGGGCGCGCTCATCGGAGCGGGCATCGGCGCCGCGGCCGGCGCGATCTACGACATCACCAAGAAGTAGGCTCCCTGAGCCGCGGAGGATTTTCATGACGAGCACGATGCGTATCGCGGCGGCGGTCGTCGCCGCCGTCTTCCTCGCGACGCCGGCCGCCTGGGCCGACGACAAGAAGGCCAAGAAGGCCGACACGAGCCAGTCCCAGCCGGCCGCGTCACCGGGCGCGGCGCCGCCCCAGTTCGAGGGCGAAGTCCAGTCGATCGATCTCGAGCGCGGCATGATGAGCGTCCGGTTCCAGGACGGCAGCGTGCAGGAGTTCAAGGGCAACAAAGAGACGCTGAAGGACTACAAGGTCGGCGACAAGATCGAGGGCAAGCTCCGTCGCTAGCCCCGGCCGCTCAGCCCGCGCGCGTCGGAGCGCGTGTTAAGGTAAGCCGCATGGCGATCCAGCGCACGCCCATGACGCGCGCGGGCTACGACCGTCTGAAGGACGAGCTCGACCACCTCAAGCGGGTCGCCCGGCCCTCCATCATCAAGGCGATCGCCGAAGCCCGTGCCCACGGCGATCTGTCCGAGAACGCCGAGTATCACGCCGCCCGCGAGAAGCAGAGCTTCCTCGAGGGCCGCATCCAGGAGCTCGAGGGCAAGGTCGGCGGCGCCGAGGTGATCGATCCGCCGGCGGGCGGCGACCGCATCACGTTCGGCTCCACGGTGCTCCTCGAAGACGACGCGGGCAAAGAGGTCCGCTACCAGATCGTCGGCTCCGACGAAGCCGATCCCACGAAAGGCAAGATCTCGATCCTGGCGCCGCTCGCGCGCACGCTCATCGGGAAGAGCGTGGGCGACACCGTCACGGCCCAGCTGCCGGGCGGCAAGAAGCAGTTCGACATCCTCAAGGCGAACTTCCCGCTCGGCGCGTAGCGCGGGAAAGGACCGTCCATGCCCACAGCCGACGTCAACGGGATCAAGCTGTATTACGAAGAGCACGGGCGGGGACTGCCGCTCGTGTTCGTCCACGAGTTCGCGGGCGAAGTGCGCAGCTGGGACCCGCAGGTGCGGTTCTTCTCGCGGCGCTATCGCACGATCGCGTACAACGCGCGCGGGTATCCGCCCTCCGACGTGCCCGACGACTGGAAGGCGTATTCGCAGCAGCAGGCCACCGACGACATCCGCGGATTGCTCGACGCGCTCCGCATCGACCGCGCGCACATCTGCGGGCTGTCGATGGGCGGGTACGCGACGCTGCACTTCGGCCTGCACTACCCGGCGCGCGCGCTCTCGCTCGTCGTGGCCGGCTGCGGCTACGGCAGCGTGATGGGCGATCGCGAGGTCTTCCGCAAGGACTCGGAAGTGACGGCGCAACGCTTCGAGAAGGACGGCATGGCCGCGACCGCGGAGTTCTACAGCCGCGGGCCGACGCGCGTGCAGTTCATGGACAAGGACCCGCAGGGCTGGAAGGAGTTCCACGATCTCCTCGCCGCCGGCTCCGCGAAAGGCCACGCCAACACGCTGCGCGGCGTGCAGATGTCGCGGCCGTCGGTCTTCGAGCTCGGCGACCGGATGGAAAAGCTCGAGGTGCCGACGCTCATCGTCACCGGCGACGAGGACGAGCCGTGCCTGGACCCCGGCATCTATATGAAGCGCAAGATCCCGACCGCCGGGCTCGTCGTCATCCCGAAGTCGGGACACACGATCAACCTCGAGGAGCCGGATCTGTTCAACCGCGCCATCCTCGATTTCCTCACGGCCGTCGATCAGGGCCGATGGACCCGCCGCAACCCCGCGTCGATGACGGGGTCGGCAATTCTTCCCGCGGGAGTGAAACGATGAATGGTCAGCCGCTGTCCGGGATTCGTGTGATCGACCTCACGCGCGCGCGCTCCGGCCCCACGGCCGTGCGGCAGCTCGCGGAATGGGGCGCCGACGTGGTGAAGGTCGAAGCGCGCGACGACCAGGACGCCGAGCAGGGGCGCCACGGCTTCGATTTCCAGAATCTCCATCGCAACAAACGCTCGCTGACGCTCGACCTCAAGAAGCCGAAGGGCGTCGAGATCCTCGAGCGCCTGGCGAAGCGCGCGGACGTGCTGGTCGAGAACTACCGCCCCGACGTGAAGCGCCGGCTCGGGATCGACTACGAGACGCTGTCGAAGGACAACCCGCGCCTGGTCTACGCGAGCATCTCCGGCTTCGGGCAGAGCGGTCCGTATCGCGATCGTCCCGGCTACGACCAGATCGCGCAGGGCATGGGCGGCCTCATGTCGATCACCGGCCTGCCGGGTCAGGGACCGGTCCGCGTCGGCATTCCGATCGCCGACCTCACCGCCGGCATGTTCCTCGCGCACGGCATTCTGCTCGCGCTCTTCGAGCGTGAGCGGTCCGGCAAGGGCCAGTGGGTGCACACGTCGCTGCTCGAGGCCATGATCCGCATGCTCGACTTCCAGGGGGCCCGCTGGCTCGTGGCCGGCGAGATCGCGCCGCAGGCGGGCAACGACCATCCGACCGGCATTCCGACCGGCGTGTTCAAGACGGCCGACGGCCACATCAACATCGCGGCGTCGGGCCAGCACATGTACAAGCGCCTCTGCGAGGCGATCGGGCGGCCGGAGCTCGTCGACGACCCGCGCTTCCGCGGCGCGAAGGACCGGTCGAAGAACCGCAAGGAGTGCAACGCGGAGATCGAAGTCGCGCTCGTGAAGCGCCCCAGCGCCGAGTGGGTCGCGACGCTCAACGAGGCCGGCGTGCCGAGCGGGCCGATCTACAACATCAAGGAGATGTACGAAGACCCGCACGTGCAGGCGCTGAACCTCGCCGCCGAGGTGAAGCATCCGACGCTCGGCGCGATCCGGATCCAGAACCTGCCGGTCACCCTTTCGCGGACGCCGGGCGCGGTGCGCACGCCGACGCCGGAAGCCGGCGAGCACACGGACGAGGTGCTGCGGGAGATCGGGTACGCGGATACGGACATCACGACGTTCCGGACCGAGAAGGTGGTGTGACGATGGCGACGGCGCCGACGCTCAAGGGGCTGCTCGGGCCGGAGACGCTGCACGCGCGGATCGACGAGATCAAGCGTCGCAAGGGCCAGGCACCGTGGTCGGAGAAGATCGTCGTCAACGATCAGATCGTCGGCACGATCATCTGCCAGCCGCCGGGCCATCCGACGGACCGCCACTATCATCTGGTCGACGAGTGGTGGTTCGTCGTCGAGGGGGAGATCGAGTGGGAGATCGACGGCCACGCGGAGCCGATCAAGGCGCGCGCCGGCGATTTCGTGTACGCGCCCGCGAACCACTTCCACCACATCCGCCCGACCGGATCGACGCCGTCGATCCGGCTCGCGATCACACCGCCTGGAGAATTCCACCGGCACTGAGCCACGTGTCCTCGAGCTGTCTCGTCATGTTCACGGTGATCAGCAGCAGGCGATCATCGACCGGGGTGGCGAGCATCAGGTTCCGAACGTCCGTGTCGATCGCCGGCGTCCGAAGCTCGAGCAGGATGCACTCGCGCCCGTTCAGCGTCGTGACTTCGCTCCGGAACCATTCCGCGGACGGGTAGAGCCGCCGGAACAGAGCCTCGAACGAGCGGTGCGCCTGCCGAAGATCCCGGTTCGGCAACGGATCGCGCGTGTGATCGAGCGCGAGGCTGACCGAGCCGGTGTCGTTCGCGAGCACGAGTGCCGGCCACGACGGCGAGAGCGCTGACCCGGTGGCGCATCCCGGAGCGACGCGACAGACGGCTCAGCGCGTCAGCGTCGCGCGGCCGCGCGCGGCGTCGATCGTGAGCGTGAAATGCTCGAGCACGTCGCGACCGAGCAGGCCGTCGGCGCGCAGTTCCGGAATCTCGTGCGCGATCACCGCCAGCGGCCCGATCTGCGTGCCGGCGACGTCGAGACGCGGGACGACGACTTCAACGGCGGTGACGTTGCCGCTCACGCCGATCACGCGCACCGGCCGGCCGTTCTGCACGTCGACGCCGGCGCGGGCGAGCACGCCGGGCGCGAGCAGCGTGCGCGTCGCGCCCGTGTCGACGAGCAGTGTCACCGGGACGCCGTTCAGCCAGGCTTCGGCGTAGATCGCGTTTCCCGGCGTGATGCGCATCACCGAGTCGCTCGGCGCCGTCTCCGCCGGCGGGCGGCCCGATGACTCGAGGACCTGGACCTGACCGCGGTGCTGCGGCGGGATCCGGTCGGGATTCGTCGACAGATGCGTCACGCCGGCGTCGTCGGTCCAGCGATAGACCTGCGCCGTCGCCGTGCCGGCAACGATCAGCACGGCGACCACGCCGAGCGCGGCGACGAACGCCACGCGCATCGCACGCCGGGCCGGCGCGACGATCACCGTGCCCCCGGGCGTCGCGTGCGCCAGAAATCCGCGACGTCCGACGCGGTCGCCCACCAGACGTTGCGATGTCGCTTCATGAACCTGATCAGGCGCTGCAGCATGAGCAGTCGCGACGGATGCCCGATCACCTGGGGATGGCACGTGAGGTTGAAGAGCCCGCCCCATTCGTAGAAGCCGCGGAACTCGTCGCGCCAGATGCCGTAGACGATCTCCGGGCTCTGCATCGGCCGCGGCGCGAGGCGCGGGTGCATCAGGAAGTACGGTGCGTCGTCGAGCACCCACTGCACCGGCAGCTCGACGACGGTCGGCTCACCGGGATGGATGTACGGGAACACGTCGTCCATGAGGTTCGAGGAGTGCGACATGCCGTGCTGCCGGATGAGGTCGAGCGTGATCGGCGTGAGCTCCCACGCCGGCGCGCGAAAGCCGCGCGGTCGCATCTCGAGCACGGTCTCCATCGCCTTCATGCCCTGCTCGAACGCGCGCCGCTCGCCCTCGGGGTCCTTCGGATCGGCCCAGTGGTGCAGATAGCCGTGATGCCCGATCTCGTGGCCGGCATCGCGAATCGCGCGCGCCTGCTCGGGATGATGCTCGACGACCCAGCCCGGAACGTAGAACGTCGCGCGGATGCTTTCGCCGGCCAGGAGCTCGAGGATCCGGGGGACGGCGACGTTCGCGCCGTAGCGCCCCTGCGACATCACCCCGGGGAGATCGGCGGTCTTCGCGTCGCGCGCGAGCCACAGCGTTTCGGCATCGAAATCGAACGTCAGCATGGCGGCACAGCGCGCGCCCCGCGGCCACGGCGAGCGAGCCGGCGTCTTCACGAGAACACCTCCGTCACAGACCTCCGCGCACGCCGAAGCCGCGGGCCATGAAGGCGGCCACGATGACCATCAGCGCCGCGAGCGCCATTTCGATGTGCGTGACGACGTAGAGCGTGCGGGCACGCGACACGTCGGGGCGCCCACCGCTCCGGACGATACGCCGCCAGCGGATGAGCGTGATCATCGGCCAGATCTCGAGGAGCACGATGACGATGAACAGCGTCATCTTCAGCCAGAACGTGTGCGACTTCAGGTAGAAGGCCGTGCCCTTCTCGAGCCCGCCGAAGGCGCGGGCGACACCGCTGCCGAGCAGCACGAGCGCCGCGATGCCCCACAGCGTGTCGGCCGCGAACAGCCGCTTCAGACCGGCGTCATCGAGCACGCCTCGCAACGCGCGGCCGCGCGCGAACACGCTGCCGAGCCCAAGCGCGACGCCGAAGACGTGGAGCGCGGAGACGAGCGCCGCGATCATGCGCGCGTGACCGGCAGCGACGTGAGGAAGTCGACCAGCGCCCGCGTCACCGCGTCCGGCTGCTCGAGCTGCACGTAATGGCCGGCGCCCGGCACGGTCACCAGGCGCGCGTTCGGCAGGCGCGCCTGGAGAAACGCCGCGTACTTCGGCGGCGTCAGGCGGTCTTCCTCACCGCAGATCACGAGCGCGGGCGCGCGGATCTCGCCGAGCCGCGCGCTGACGTCGAAGCGGTCACAGGCCCCGAAATCGCCGGCGAGAATCCGCGGCGGCGTCCGCTGCGTCTGCCCGGCGATCGCGCGCCGGAGCGGCTCCGACGCGCGCGCGGCAACGCCCATGTCGGTGATGAACGCGACGGCGGCGGCGTGGTCGTGTTCGATCAGCTCGAAGATCTTCGGCAGCACGCGGAGGCGTGCGCCGGTGCCGACGAGTACCACGCCGGCGGTGAGCTCGGGCGCGGCCAGCGCGAATGCCTGGGCGATCGCGCCCCCCATGGAGTGGCCGCCGATGACCACGGGGCCGATGCCGAGGGCGTCGACGAATTCCCGCACGATGCTCGCCGCTTCATCGACCGACGCGAACCCGTCGCCGCCCGATCGGCCGTGGGCGGGCAGGTCGAGCGCGATGACGCGCGTCGTGCCCGCGAGACCGTCGAGCTGCGGTCGCCACGCCTCGGTGCTGCCGCCCGACCCGTGCACGAGGCAGAGCGCGGGCGTGCCGGCGCCCGACGACTCGTAATGAAGCGCGATCTCACGGACCGTGACGGTGGGCATGGCGGGTCTCTGTGCGACTCTGCACGCCGGGCGGTCGGCCCGTCAAGAGACAGGACGGCGGTGTAAACCGTGCAGCCGGCGCCCGCGGAGGGACGGCGTCGGGCGAGATCAGCGCGTCGTGCGCAGCGATTCGCCGATGCTGGCGTGGCACCCGGGGCAATGCCAGCCGAGGACGACGCGCAGCATCCGGTGACGGCAGTACTGACAGTCCGTGCTGCTCGATCATCTGTTCGACGGGGCCTCGCGCCGCGGCATCCGGCGCCTCTGTGCCGACGTCCTCGCCGAGAACGAAGGGATGCTGCGACTGCTCCGCCGTCTCGGGACGATCGACGGCTCGCGCATCGAGCAGGGCGTCGTGCATCTCTGCGTGCTCCCGGGGTCGCGTAGTATAGGCGCATGACACCAGAGAACACGCCGCGCAGCCCCGACGAAGCCGCCCTGCTCGAGATCGCCAGCCGCCGCTTGCCGGGCGGCGTGCTGGGGACGTCGCGATTCCGCGACGACCTCGCCTTCGTGGTCAAGCGCGCGCGGGGCTCACGGCTCTGGGACGTGAGCGGGCGCGAGTACATCGACTACCTGCTCGGCTCCGGGCCGATGTTCCTCGGCCACGCGCATCCGGCCGTCGTCCGGGCCGTGAACGAACAGGTCGACGGCGGCTCGACGTATTTCCTGGTCAACGAGCCCGCCATCCGGCTCGCCGACGAGATCTGTCGCGCCGTCCCGTGCGCCGAGCAGGTCCGCTTCACGTCGACGGGATCCGAGGCGACGTTCTTCGCGCTGCGCGCCGCGCGCGCGTTCCGCCAGCGCGACAAGATCCTCAAATTCGAGGGCGGCTACCACGGATCTCACGACTACGCGCTGATGTCGCAGACGCCGAAGAGCCCGAAGGCGTTCCCGGCGGCGACCCCCGACTCCGGCGGCATCCCGCAGGTGATCGAGGGCAAAGTCCTCGTCGCGCCGTACAACGACCTCGCCACGGTCGAGGCGCTCCTGGCGGTGCACGCCGACACGCTCGCGGCCGTCATCGTGGAGCCGTTCCAGCGGATCATCGCGCCGACGGAGGGATTTCTCGCCGGCATCCGGCGGCTGACGCAGCGGTACGAGATCCCGCTCATCTTCGACGAGGTCGTCACCGGCTTCCGGTTCGCGTACGGCGGCGCGCAGGAGTTCTACGGCGTGACGCCGGACCTCGCCACGTACGGCAAGATCGTCGGCGGCGGATTCCCGCTGGCCGCCGTCGCCGGGCGCGCCGACATCATGAAGGGCTTCGACCCGCGGCTCGACGGCTCGCGCGAGTTCGTGTCGCAGGTCGGCACGCTGAACGGCAATCCGATCGCCGCGGCCGCGGGGCTCGCGACGCTCGCGGAGCTGCGGAAGCCCGGCGTGTACGAGCGCCAGCGCGCCATCGGGACCGCGCTCATGACGGGGCTCGCCGAGCGCGTGAAGACGCTCGGGCTCACGGCGCAGGTCGTCGGGCATCCGGCGTGCTTCGACGTCTTCTTCACGAGCACGCCGATCGTCGATTACCGCGCGACGCTCACCAACGACGTCGCGAAGCTCCGGCGGTTCAACGAGGAATGTCTCAAGCGCGGCCTCCTCAAGGGCGCGACGAAGCTGTACACGTCGTGCGCGCACACCGAGGCGGACGTCGAGCGGACGCTCCGCGTGTTCGACGCCGCGCTGGCCGCCGTTCGCTGACGCGCGCGTGAAGGCCGCGCGCGTCGCGGCCCTCGTCGCCCTCGTGGCGACGGCGGCCGGGGTCGGTGGCGTCGACGCGCGGTCGCATCTCGGCGGCCGCAAGGGCGGCGCCGGTCAAGCGACCGACCCCAAGCAGGACCTCGCCGCGGAGCCGCGCATGGTGATCCGTCCGAGCGGCCTCGTGCCGGTGTTCCCGAGCGGCGTGAAATGTCCCGACGTCGCCTCGGCCTATGGCGCGACCACGCGGTACGACGGCAGCCGGCGGCCGATGGACCGGTTCGGCGGCCTCCACGGCGGCATCGACATCACGCTCGACGAGGGCACGCCGCTCCGGGCGCTCGCGGGCGGCACGGTGATCAGCGCCGGCAGCGCCGGCATGTTCACCGGGAATTTTCTGTGGCTGCAGCATTCGCCCGACGACACGGGACTGCCGTTCTGGGTCTACGCGAAGTACCAGCACTTCCAGGACACGTCGGCAGTGACGATCGGCCAGACGGTGAAGGCGGGCGACGTCGTCGGCCTCTCCGGCCGGACCGGCACGGAGGGCCGACACTACGGTGCGACGGGCTATCCGCACCTGCACCTGACGACGTTCGCGGGCCCGAGCGACACGTGGAAGCGGCGCGACTCTTCGGTGCAGTCACCGGGCGCGAAGATCTTCGATCCGATGGCCCTCTATGTCCCCGATCTCCGCGACGTGGACGACGTCGACCGCCTGACGAAAGACCAGAAGAAGGTCACGATCCCGTACGCCGCCGAGGACGGTACCGTGCATCCCGCGGGCGCGCGGCTCGTGTGGCCGGTCGCGTGCAAGCGCCGCTGATCGTCCTCGTCGCCGTCACGATGCTCGCGCCCGGCGCGCCGATCGGCGCGCATGCGCTGTTGCCGAAGGACGGCGTCTGTCCCGCGTCGCACCCGATCAAGGCCATCGTCACGCCGCGGGCGACGGAGTGCGTGTACCAGGAAGACTGCGGGCAGGCGAAGGAAGTTCTCTCGTCGCGCTGACCACGAGACTGTTCGCGAGCCACCACGCGCCGGACGCCGTCAGCGCGCGGTCGAGCGCGCAGAGACCGCGATAGACGCCCTCGAGCGGCCGGGCCAGGCGCTCGCGGTGCAGGAGGGTCGACGGCAGCACGTTCGTGATCGCGTGGATGCCGGCGACGCGCCGCACGCGGAAGCCCGCCGCCGTCAGCATCGCGCCGAGCTCCGCCATCGTGAACGTCCGGAGCCGCATGTATGCTTGACCGCCGTCGGGCAGCGGCGCGGGGTAGTCGAGCCGAAAGCCTTCGCGCAGCGGTCGAGCGACCTGCCGCCACGCGCCCTTCGGCGTGACGCCGTAGCCCAGCGGATCGCCGACGAGCGCGCTCGCGACCGTCCACACGAGGTCGAGGCTCCATTTGTGCTCGCACTCGAGCACGAGCCGGCCGCCCGGCCGGAGCACGCGGGCGATCTCGGCGAGCGTGCGCGCCGGCGTCGCGACGAACGACAGCGTGCTGCCGCAGCACGCGACGGCGTCGAACGCGGCGTCGCGATACGGCAGCGTCTCGAGATCGCCGCACGCGAGCGGCGCGGACGGCCACTTCCGCCGCGCCACCGCGAGCAGCCCCGCGGAGAGGTCGACGCCGTGCACGGTCCAGCCGAGCGCGCGCAGCGTCGCGGTCTGAAAGCCGGTGCCGCAGCCGGCATCGAGCGCGCGGGCGCCGGGGCGCGGCGGCGCGAGCGTTGTGCGCAGGAGCGCGTCGAGCCGCTCGTAGAGGTGGACGTACCACGGCTCGAGCGTGTCGTACGTGTCGGCCATGCGGTCGAAGAGCTGCGTGGTGTCGTCCGTCATGGTCGCGAGTCTACGGTACTCGGATCGAGCGAACGCACGGAGGGCGCTTATGTGGCCGGTACGCGAGCCGCTGCACGTCGACACCAAGAACGGCGCGTCGATCAGCCGGTTGCTCGGCCGCATGCAGGCGTCGGCGTTCCAGGGCCGAAAGCTCGGCGAGGCCTTCGACATCTGGAAGCGCATGATCGACGGCCCCGGCCTCATCTGCCTCGGGCTCGCCGGCTCGATGGCGAGCGCCGGCATGTGGCCGCTCGTGACGTGGCTGATCGAGCGCGGCTACGTCGATCTCGTCGCCTCGACGTCGGCGAACGCGACGGAAGATCTCCTCGAACAGCGCGGCGCGCCATTCCATCAGATCGATCCGGAACACGTCGACGACGCCGAGCTCTGGCGCGGCGGGTTCTATCGCTTCTACGACCACGTGGTGAGCGCGGCGGAGTACGACCGGTTCGAAGACTTTCTCGGCGGATTCTTCGACCATCTCGCGCGGACGTGGCGCGCCCCGACGATCTCCGGCGCCCGGTTCATGCACGAGCTCGGTCGATGGCTCGACGGCCAGGGCGTGTCCGGCGGACTGACGGCCACGTGCTATCGCGAGGGCGTTCCGCTGTTCGTGCCGGCCGCGCCGGACGGACCGATCTCCGAGGGCTATCGCACCGCGCGCGCGAAAGGGCCGGCGGTCGACTTCTTCCGGGACTACGACGTCGCGCTGCGGATCATGGATCGATGGATGGCGCCGGCGCTCGGCACCGGCGCCGTCTTCCTGGGCGGCGGCGTGCCGAAGGACTTCCTGCAGATCACCGCGACGAGCGTCTGCGCGATCCGCGGCGGCGAGCGCGCGAGCCCGCACCTGGCGGCGATCCAGATCACGACGGACAACACCGTCTTCGGCGGCCTCGGCGGCGCGGGTGTCGGCACGGAATGCATCTCGTGGGGCAAGGAATCACCGGCCGGCGCGAACGTGATGCTGTTCGCCGACATCACGATCGCGCTGCCGATCCTCTGTCACGGACTGGCCGAACATTACGGCGACGCGCATCGGCGCCGCGCGCGCGCCGCGCTGGCCGCGCACTTGCCGGCCGCCTTGGATTGATTTGCGGCTTGGTGTACAAAGGCTCTGGCCGGTCGACCCGAACCGGGCCGGCCGGAGGGATCGAGGGATGAAAGCGGAGCGAGACCGATCGAATCCACGGCTCGTCTACCTGATACCAGAGCGCGGGCTCGAGCGTGCGACGAAGCGCTTTCTCACGGAGCGCACCAATCGCTGCGTGAAGTGCGGTAGCGCATTCGTCTCACACGAACCGCTCTTCGTGCACTGCCACTACTGCGGCGCGCTCGTCCGCGTCGCGGCGGCGTCGCTCCTGGATCAAGAGCTCTTCGAAATCCGCTCCGGCGTTCGCCTCGCGTCCTGATTTCTCTTCGCGCGCGCAGCGTCATGGCGTTACCCTCGCGCCATGATGATCACCGACGCGCCCACGGCATCGCGCGTTCGTTACCTCGTGGTCGTGCGTCGTGGTGATGACTCCACGTATCGCTACCTGAAGGAACGCCTCGCCTCGGTCCGCGACGTCGAGATCACGATCGACCGGCGCGGCACCGCCGAGCCCGCGGCCGACGAGCGCCGAAGGAAGCCCGCACCGTTCAACGCGTTCGGCGTCTGTCTCGTCCGGCGCTAGAACGTCGCAGCGTCCGAGCTACACGACGCCGCGCGCGCGGAGATCGTGCTGCTCGGCGTCGGTGTAGCCGAGCTCGGTCAGGATCTCCGCCGTGTGCTCGCCGACCAGCGGCGCCGCGCGCTCGACCGCCCCGGGCGTCTCCGACAGCTTCACCGGCACGCCGAGGGCCTTGATCTCACCCGCCACCGGATGCACGAGATCCACGACCATGTCGCGCGCGAGCGTGTGCGGATCGGCGAGCGTCTCCGGATACGTGTTGATTGGACCACACGGTACGCCGGCCGTGTCGAGCCGCGCGAGCCAGTGCGCGCGCGTTCCCGCGATCGTCGTCTTCTCGATCTCCGCGATGAGCGGCGCGCGGCTCTTCAGGCGATCGTCGCGCGTCGCGAAGCGCGCATCGGTCAGGAGGTCGGCGCGATCGAGCGCGCGGCAGCACGCGTCGAACAGCTTGTCGTTGTTCGCGCCGACGGTGAAGTAGCCGTCGGACGCGCGGACCGCCTGATACGGCGCGGTCAGCCGATGCGCGGAGCCGAGGCGCTGCGGCGTGCGGCCCGTCGCCCAGTATTCCGTCGATTCCCACACCGTGAGCGACATCGCCGCCTCGAAGAGCGACGTGTCGACGTGCTGGCCTTCGCCGGTGCGGTCGCGATATTCGAGCGCCGCGAGGATGCCGTACGCGGCATAGAGACCGGCGGTCAGATCACTCAGCGGGATGCCCGACTTCGCCGGTGGGCCGTCCTCGTCGCCCGTGACGCTGATGATGCCGCTCATCCCCTGCGCGATCAGGTCGTAGCCACCGCGTGACGCGTACGGCCCGGTGCTGCCGAAGCCGCTGACCGAGCAGTACACGAGCCGCGGATTCTCCTTGGCGAGCGCGTCATAGCCGATGCCGAGCCGCGCGACCACGCCGGGGCGGTAGTTCTGCACGAAGACGTCGGCGCTGCGCGCGAGCCGCTTCATGACGGCCACGCCGTCCGGCTGCTTGAGATCGATCGTGAGGCTCCGCTTGTTGCGGTTCATCGCGAGGAAGCTGCCGCTCACGCCGTTCTTCTGCACCGCGCCTTCGCGGCGGGTCGGCTCGCCCGTGCCCGGCGGCTCGACCTTGATGACGTCCGCGCCCATGTCGGCGAGGTTCATCGTGCAGAACGGCGCGGCCATCGCCTGCGTGAGATCGATCACGCGCGTGCCGGCGAGCGGCTTCATGCGATGACCTTCGCGCGCGCGAGCTGCGCGACGTCGCCGCCGGCATAGCCGAGCTCGCGCAGGATCGTGCGCGTGTCTTCGCCGAGTCGCGGCGCCGCCTTCCGCAGACGCGGCGGCGACTTCGACATCTTCACCGGGTTGCCGAGCGTCTTCACGCGTCCGGCGTCCGGATGATCGACCTCCTGCACCATGCCGCGCGCCTGCGCGTGCGGATCGGCGTGCGCTTCGGGCACCGTGTAGATCGGCCCGGCGGGAATGCCGGCCTCTTCGCAGCGCGCCAGCCAGTGCGCGCGCGGCTTCGTCGACGTGACCGCTTCGATCAGCGGCTCGAGCTCCGCGCGATTCCGCACGCGCCCGGCGAGCGTGTCGAAGCGCGCGTCGCGCGTGAGAGGGTCGAGTCCGAGGACGCCGCAGAAGAGCGGCCAGAGCTTGTCGTTCGCGGCGCCGACGGTGAAGTGGCCGTCGCTCGCGCGAAACGCCTGGTACGGCGCGTTCAGGCGGTGCGCCGTGCCGAGGCGCTTCGGCACGTTGCCGGTGCACCAGTACTCCGTCGCTTCCCACTGGGAGAGCGCGACGCCGGCTTCGAAGAGCGACGTGTCGACGTACTGGCCGCGCCCGGTGAGGCGCCGTGCGCGCAGCGCGCACATGATGCCGAACACGCCGAAGAGGCCGGCGCCGAGATCGGCGATCGGCACGCCGACCTTCACCGGCGGCCCGCCTTCGTTGCCCGTCGCGCTCATGATGCCGCTCATGCCCTGCGCGATCAGGTCGTACCCGCCGCGACTCGCGTACGGCCCCGTTTGCCCGAAGCCCGAGATCGAGCAGTAGATCAATCGCGCGTTGAGCGCGGCGAGCGTGTCGTAGTCGATGCCGAGCCGCTTGGCGACGCCCGGCCGGTAGTTCTCGACGAGCACGTCCGACGTGGCGACGAGCTTGCGGAAGATGTCGAGTCCGCGCGGATCTTTGAGATCGAGCGTGAGACTGCGCTTGTTGCGGTTGACCGCGAGAAACGCCGCGGAGAGTCCGGGGCCGAGCGTCGGCTCCATGCCGCGCGTCGTCTCACCGTCCGGCGGCTCCACCTTGATGACGTCCGCGCCGAGATCGCCGAGCAGCATGGTGCACGTCGGGCCGGCCATGATCTGCGTCTGATCGATCACGCGCACACCATCGAGCGCCGTCATTGAAGTGTCGTGGGTCGCGGTCACGAGGGCGGTAGCGTAGCACGGGCGTGCTACGATGCCCGGACCGACAGCCCGTCAGGAGGCCCGCCTCGTGAGCGACGAAGTTCTGGTGACGCGCGACGGCGCGATCGTCACCCTCACGTTCAACCGACCGGAAGCGCGCAACGCGATGACGTGGAACATGTACGAGCGGCTCCACCGCACGTGCGAAGAGGTCGACGCCGACGACTCGGTGCGCGTCCTCATTCTTCGCGGCGCCGGGGGCAAGGCGTTCGTCGCCGGCACCGACATCAGCCAGTTCAAGGTGTTCGAGTCCGCCGAAGACGGCATCCGGTACGAGCGGGACGGCGACAAGCGCATCGACCGCATCGAGCGCGTCGCGAAGCCCGTCATCGCGCAGATCCAGGGCTACGCGGTCGGCGGCGGCTTCGGGATCGCGACGGCGTGCGACCTCCGCATCGCGACGCCGGACGCGCGGTTCGGCGCGCCGATCGCGCGGACGCTCGGCAACTGTCTCTCGATGGAGGCGTACTCGCGGTACGTCGACGCGCTCGGCGCGTCGCGGTTGAAGGAACTGATCTTCACGGCCCGGTTCATGACCGCGGACGAGGCGCACGCCGCCGGCTACGTGCACGAGATCGTGTCGCCGGAGCGCATCGACGCGCGGGTGCGCGAGCTGGCCGAACAGATCGCGAGCCACGCGCCGCTGACGATCGCGGTGACGAAGGAAGCGGTGCGGCGGATCGCGGAGGCGCGCCGCGTGCACGGCGGCGAGGACCTGATCGCGAAGATCTATACGAGCGAGGACTTCCGCGAAGGCGCGCGCGCCTTCGTCGAGAAGCGGAAGCCTGAATGGAAGGGCCGATGAGACTGGAGAACAAGGTGGCGATCGTCACGGGCGCCGGGACCGGCATCGGCCGCGAGGCGGCGAAGATGCTCGCGGCCGAGGGCGCAACGGTCGTGGTGAATGGTCGACGACGCGAGCCGCTGGATGGCGTCGTCGCCGATATCGAGAAGGCGGGCGGCCGCGCGGTCGCGCGCGTCGCGGATGTGGCCAGTCCCGCGGCCGCGCGCGAGCTCGCGACGTGGGCGATCACGACGCTCGGACGCGTCGACATCCTCGTCAACAACGCCGGGTTTTCGAGCAAGGTGCGCAACCTCCGCTGGATCTCACCGGACGAGTGGGACCACGTGGTCGGCGTCAATCTCACCGGCGTGTACGCGCTGACGCAGGGCGTGCTCGACCACATGGTCGAGCGCAAGAGCGGCACGATCATCACCGTGTCGTCGATCGGCGGGATGCGTCCCGGCCTCACCAGCGGGCCAGCCTATGGCGCGGCCAAGGCCGGCGCGCGCGCGCTGATGCAGTTCGTCCACAACGTGTACCGGCAGCACGGCATCCGCGCGACGACGATCCTGCCGGCGGAGGTCGACACCCCGATTCTCGACAACCGCCCGCTCGTGCCGGACAAGACCGCGCGCGCGACGATGATGCAGTCCGAAGACGTCGCGGCCGCGATCCTCCTCTGCGCGACGCTGCCGGAGCGGACGGTGATCGAGGAGATCGTCATCAGCCCGACGATCCTTCGCGATCAGAGCAAGGACATCGAGATCGCCCGCACCTTCGGCGACCCGCGCGCGTCGCGGAAGTAGGAGAACGTCATGAAAGCCGCGGTCATGGAAGGCATCCGCAAGCCGTTCGTGGTCCAGACGATGCCCGATCCGACGCCGCAGCCGGGCGGCGCGGTGATTCGCGTCGAGGCCAACGGCATCTGCCGCAGCGACTGGCACGCGTGGGTCGGTGACTGGACGTGGTTCGGCATGAAGCTGCAGTTCCCGCACGTGCTCGGCCACGAGTTCTGCGGCGTCGTCGAGGAAGCGGGGCCGGATGTGCGCCGGTTCCGCCGGGGCGACCGCGTGCTCGTGCCGTTCAGCCAGGGCGAAGGCAGCTGCGAGTTCTGCGCGTCGGGGCACCAGAACGTGTGCCTGTCGCGCATGACGCCGGGCATCCATTACTGGGGAGGCTTCGGGCGCCTCGTCGGCGTGCCGCTCGCCGACGTGAACCTCGTGCCGCTGCCGGAGTCGATCGGCTTCGTCGAGGCCGCGAGCATGGGCTGCCGGTTCATGACGTCGTTCCACGCGATCACCGATCAGGCCGCCGTGCGACCGGGTGAATGGGTCGCCGTCCACGGCTGCGGCGGCATCGGCCTCTCCGCCGTCCAGATCGCCACGGCGCTCGGTGCGAACGTCGTCGCCGTCGACATCGACGACAAGAAGCTCGAGCTCGCGCGCGAGCTCGGCGCCGTCGCCACCGTGGACGCGCGCGACGGCAGAGCGGTGAAGGCGATCATGGACGTGACGAAGGGCGGCGCGCACGTGTCCGTCGATGCGCTCGGCGTCGCCGCGACGTGCCGCGCGTCGATCATGTGCCTCCGCACACGCGGCCGGCACGTCCAGATCGGCATGACGACGGCCGCGGAAAAAGGCGAGGTCTCGATTCCGATCGATCTCGTCGTGCTCAAGGAAGCGACGATCGTCGGGTCGTACGGCATGCAGGCGCCGCGCTACGGCGCGATGCTGCGCATGGTCGAGAGCGGCAAGCTGGCGCCGAAGAAGCTCGTGAGCCGGACGGTGCCGCTCGAAGAGGCGGGCGCGGTGATCGAATCGATGGACAACTACGGCACCGTCGGCGTCACCGTGGTCGACCGGTACTGAGAGGAGCGAGGACCATGAGCGAGCCCTTCAAGGACGTCGTCACGTCGCTGGACGAGCTGCGCGCCATGCTCGGCGAGCCGAGCGAGCTCGCGCTCCGGAAGCAGCTCGATCGGCTGGACGAGCACTGCCGGACGTTTCTCGCGAAGGCGCCGTTCGCGCTGCTCGCGACGTCCGACCGCGAAGGGCGGCTCGACGTGTCACCGAAAGGCGATCCGGCCGGGTTCGCGCTCGTGCTGGACGACACGCACCTCGTGATTCCGGATCGGCCGGGGAACAAGCGGCTCGACGGGATGCGGAACATCCTCGCCAACCCGCACATCGGGCTGCTCTTCCTCGTGCCGGGCAAGGACGAGACGCTGCGCATCAACGGACGCGCCTCGATCCTGCGCGATGCCGAGCTGCTCGAGCGGATGAGCGTCGACGGCAAGCGGCCGCAGCTCGCGATCGGCGTCGAGATCGAGGAAGTGTTCTTCCACTGCGCCAAGGCGTTCCGGCGCTCGGGCCTGTGGAAGCCGGACAAGTGGCCGGACATCGCCGCGCTGCCCGGGCCGGCGCGCGTGTTCTTCGATCAGACGAAGCCGACGACGGAGACGCTCGAATCGCTCCAGGCCCGCCTCGAAGACGGCTACAAGAACCGGTTGTACTAGGGCGCTTGAGTCGCCAGATGCATCTGGCTATTCTGGCTCGATGAGACGCGCGACCATCACCGACGCCAAGAACCAGCTGAGCGCACTGATCGACCGCGTCCGGCACGGGGAGACCGTGCTGATCCTCGACCGCGGTCGGCCGGTCGCCCGGCTCGAACCGGTCCACGGCGCCGGCGCGCCGGACGTCGACGGGCGCCTGTCGCGCCTGGAGCGTGCGGGTGTCATCCGGCGCTCGGCCGTCGCGCCTCCGGTCGCTCGCATCGCGCGTCCCTTCGCGCGGGCGCGCAAGCCGGCGCGCGTCCTCGAGGCACTGCTCGAGGAACGCCGCCAGGGGCGATGAGATTCTGGGACAGCTCCGCCGTCGTCCCGTTGCTGGTTCCCGAAGCCTCCAGTCGACGACTCCAGCAGGTGTTCCGGACGGATCCGGTGATGATGACTTGGTGGGCGTTCCTGCGCGTCCATCCACTCCGCACGGCGGACGCCGTCCAGCTCGCCGCGGCATTCCGCGCGGCCGAGGGACGTCCGGCGAGTCTCGAGTTCGTATCACTCGATGAGCGATTGGCGGCGGCGGCCCGGATCGAAGGATTCCCGGTAGTCTCGGCGTGACACGGATGCCCTCGATGGAAAGACGATGACCGACGTGGTCCGGCTGGAAGACAAGGGCCGCGTGCGGACGATCACGCTCAACCGGCCCGACAAGATGAACGCGCTCAGCCACGAGCTCGCCTGGGGCGTCGTCACCGCCATCGAGAACGCGGCGCACGACGATGGCGTGTGGGTCCTCGCGATCACCGGCGCCGGCAAGGCGTTCTGCGCCGGGCTCGACCTGAGCGGCCCGGGCGAAGACACCTCGCCGCTGCCCCCCCAGGAGCGGCTGATGGACGACGTCTCCTGGGTCGGCCGCTTCGCGCTCGTGCTGCGGCACCTGTGCGACAAGCCGATCGTCGCCGGCGTGAACGGCGTCGCCGCCGGCGCCGGCCTCTCCCTCGCCATGGCCGCGGACATGCGGATCGCCGCGCGCCGCGCGCGCTTCGTCGCGGGCTATCCGCGCATCGGCGCGTCGCCGGACGGCGGCCTCACGTGGACGCTGCCGCAGGCGGTCGGCTACGAGCAGGCGATGCGCTTCCTGCTCGAGAACCGCGACGTCGGCGCGGACGAGGCGCTGCGCCTCGGCTTCGTGGGCGAGGTCGTCGACGACGATCGCTTCGAGGCGCGGCTGGCGGAATACTGCGCGCTGCTCGCCGATCGGGCGCCGATCGCGAGCCGGCTGACCAAGCGCGGCGTCACGCGCGCGACGGCGATCGACCTCGAAGCGCAGCTGCGGTACGAGCTCGCCAACATCCGGCGCGCCTTCGCGACCGACGACGCCGCCGAGGCGCGCCGCGCGTTCTTCGAGAAGCGCCCGCCGATCTTCCAGGGTCGATAACGCCACAGGAGGACGAACATGATCTACGAGTACCGTGCGTACTACGTCATGCCCGGTCGCATGCCCGACATCCAGAAGCGCTTCAACGACGTCACGATGCGCCTGTTCGGGAAGCACGGCATCAAGGTCGTCGGCTTCTGGGACACGATCATCGGCGACACGAGCGAGCTCACCTACATCTGCGCGTTCGACGATCTCGCGCATCGCCAGCGTGCGTGGGACGCGTTCATGGCGGATCCGGAGTGGCAGGAAGCGAAGAAGCAGAGCGAGCTGAACGGCCCGCTGGTCGAGCGCGTCGTCAACAAGATCTGGCGGCCCACGAAGTTCTCGCCGCTGCAGTAGGAGGCGTCCATGGCATCACGGTATCTCTTCCACGTGTCGATGGATGTGACGCCCGACAAGGAAGCGCTGTTCAACGAGATCTACGACAAGGAGCACATTCCGATGCTCCAGACGGTGCCCGGTGTGGTGTCCGTCGCGCGCTTCAAGACCGAAGAGCTCACGATGATCATCGGCGGCGAGAAGAAGACCATCGTCGTCGACAACCAGCCGCGGTATCTCGCGCTCTACGACCTCGAGAGCCCGGCGGTGCTGGTGAGCGATCCGTGGGCGAAGGCGGTCGACAAGGGCCGCTGGACCGGTGAGGTCCGGCCGTACACGTCGAACCGCCGCCATCTGCTGTACCGCCGCCTCGACGGCTGAAAGGCGACGCGCTGCTATAGTCGACGCATGCGCAGTGTCGCGGACGACCTTCGTCGGGAGGATCGCGCCGCGCTCAGGAAACTGAGCGCGTCGGATCGTGTCGCGCTCGCCCTGTCGCTGGGTGAGCGCGACGTCGACGCATTCGCGAAGGCGCAGCAGTCCCGGCTCTCCCGTGAGGAGGTCGTCCGCTCCTTCGAGCGCCAGCGCCAGGTTGGGCGCCGGCCGTCGGCGTGCATGCAGGCCATCATCGGTTGACGGTGCTCGCGTCCGTTTCCCGCCTGCTCCACGAGCGGGGAACCGCCTTCGCTCTGATCGGCGCCGGGGCAATGGCCATCCATGGTGTCAGCCGTTCCACGTCCGATCTCGATCTGCTCGTGACCGATCTTCGTTGTCTGACGGACGCCTACTGGTCGTCGACGACCGATCTCGCGATCGATATCAGGCGCGGCGACGCGACCGACCCGCTTGCCGGCGTCGTGCGCGTTCGCGCGCGGCAGAGTGAGCCGCTCGACATCGTCGTCGGCCGGCACGCATGGCAGGCCACCGCCGTCGCGGCGGCGAGTCCAAGCGAAATCGCCGGCGTGACGGTGCCCGTCGTTCGTCGCCGCGATCTGGTACTGCTCAAGCTCTACGCCGGCGGACCGCAGGACGCCTGGGACATCACCCAACTTCTGGGCGTTCCGGACGGCGCCTCCACCGTGAGCGAGGTCGACGCTGCGGTCGAGAGCCTGCCCGTCGACGCCCAGGCGTTGTGGCGGAGAGTCCGGCCAGCCTGAGTCGCATGGCCCGGCCGTCCTGACAGGCCGCGCAAGCCGGCGCCCTCCGCGTGCTAACGTAGCCGGGTGACGCCGGTAGCACCCCGCCCAGCGGTCTCAGTGTGATCGCCCGCCGCGGTCTCTTCCTCAAGTACGTCGTCGTGCTCGTCGCGCTCGTCAGCGGCGCCCTGCTCGCGAGCGGCGGCATCGAGCTGTGGTTCAGCTACCAGGAGCACCGCGCCTCGCTGCTCGCCCTCCAGAACGAAAAGGCGGTCGGTGCCGCCGCGCGCATCGAGGCGTTCGTCCGCGAGATCGAGCGACAGATGGGCTGGACGACGCAGCCGCAGCTCGTCGCGCCGTCGGCCGCGCTCGAGCAGCGCCGCATCGATTTCTACCGCCTGCAAAAGCAGGTGCAGCCGATCACCGAGCTGCAGCATCTCGACGCCAGCGGCAAGGAGCGGTTACGGATTTCGCGACTGTCCATGGACGTCATCGACAGCCGGGAGGACTTTTCCGACAAGCCGCGGTTTACCGAGGCCCGCTCGCGCACCTGGTTCGGACCCGTCTATTTCCGGAAGGACTCCGAGCCCTACATGACGATCGCGATGCCGGTCAGCGCGCGCGTTCGTCCTCGACGGGCAGGGCAATCTGGTCGCGCATCCGGACATCAGCCTGGTGCTGCAGAAGACGTCGTTCGCGCACCTGCCGCACGTGCAGGCGGCGTTGTCGGCGACGACGGCCGGGGAAGTGCCGCCGCGCGCCATCGATGCGCAGGGCCGCGAGGTGCTGGCCGCGTATTCGATCATCATGCCGCTCCGCTGGGCGGTGTTCGTCGAGCAGCCGATCGAGGAAGCCCTGGTCCCGCTGCAGGCGTCGATCACGCGCACGATCGTCCTGATCCTGCTCGGCGTCGCGGCATCGCTGATCGCGAGCGTGGTGCTGGCGCGGCGCATGGTGCGGCCGATCCACACGCTGCAGGAAGGCGCGGCGCGCATCGGCGCGGGCGAGCTCGCGCATCGTCTGGACGTGCGGACGGGCGACGAGCTTCAGGCGCTCGCGGCGCAGTTCAACGAGATGACGGGCCGCCTGCAGGAGTCGTACGCGACGCTGGAGCGCCGCGTGGAAGAGCGGACCCGGGAGTTGTCGGAGACGCTGGAGCAGCAGACCGCGACGGCGGAAATCCTGCGGGTCATCTCCAGCTCGCCGACGGACACCCGACCGGTATTCACGACGATTCTCGAGAACGCAACGCGCCTGTGCGACGCGAACATCGCCGCGCTCTTCCTGTACGACGGCGAGGTTCTCCAGGCCGCGGCGCACCACAACGCGACCGCGGAATTCGCCGAACACCTCAGCCGGTCGCGTCTGCGGCCGAGTCACGAGACGACGACGCGCCTGGCCGCGCTCGAGCGCCGCACCGTGCATGTCCATGACCTCCTGAACGATCCGGCCTTCGCGCCGCCATCGGTCCATCTGCGGGAGAGCGTCAGGACCGTATTGTCGGTCCCGATGCTGCGTGAGGGCGGTCTCGTTGGCGTGATCACGACCTGGCGCCGTGAGGTGCGGCCGTTCACCGACGCGCAGCTCGCGCTCGTGCAGACGTTTGCCGACCAGGCGGTCATCGCGATCGAGAACGTGCGGCTGTTCACCGAGCTGCAGGAGAAGAACCGCGCGATCACGGAAGCCCTGCAACAGCAGACCGCCACCAGCGAGATCTTGCGCGTCATCTCGAGCTCACCGACCGACGTGCAGCCCGTCTTCGACACGATCACCCGCAGCGCCGTGAAGCTATGCGATGCGGCCAGTAGCATCGTGACCACCTATGACGGCGAGCGCATTCACTTGAGCGCCGTCTCGAATCTCAGTCCGGTAGGCCTGGAGGCGCTTCGCCGCAACTTTCCGGTGCGGCCCGGCCGCGAGACGGGCGCGTCGCGCGCGATCCTCGAGCGTGCCGTGATACAGATCCCGGACACGCGCGCCGATGCCGAGCTCGTCCTTCGCGACGCCGCGGACGCGGCTCAGTACCGGAGCGTGCTCGTGGTGCCGATGCTCCGGGATGGCAAGCCGATCGGGACCGTGAATGTTCACAAGTCGGAGGCCGGACCGTTCTCCGACGATCACGTTCAACTCCTCAAGACCTTCGCGGACCAGGCCGTCATCGCCATCGAGAACGTGCGCCTCTTCACCGAGCTGCAGGAAAAGAACCGCGCGGTCACCGAGGCGCTCGAGCAGCAGACCGGGACCGCCGAGATCCTGCGCGTCATCTCCAGCTCGCCGACCGACGTGCAGCCCATCTTCCAGACGATCGTGGAGAGCGCCGTCCGGCTCTGCGAGGCCGACTTCAGCGGCGTGGTCCGCTTCGACGGCCAGCATTTGTGGCCCGGTGCCGCGCACAACGTGACGCCCGCCGAGCTCGACGTGATGGCGCGGATGTTCCCGCTCGCGCCCGATCAGGCCGGGGCGATCGGCCAGGCAGTGACGGCGAAGCGCGTGGTGCAGATCGAAGATTTCCTCGCCCTCCATGATCCTCAGCGCGAGGCGGAGTACGTGTTCGCGCAGGCGCAGCCGCGCCTCGGGTTCCGCACGGTGCTCGTCGTGCCGATGCTGCGCGAGGGTTCCGCCGTCGGCGCGATCCTCGTGTGGCGGCGGCACGTGCGGGCGTTCACGGCAAAGCAAGTCCAGCTCCTCCAGACGTTCGCGGACCAGGCGGTCATCGCGATCGAGAACGTGCGGCTCTTCACCGAGCTGCAGGAAAAGAACCGCGCGGTGACCGAGGCGCTCGAGCAGCAGACGGCAACGGCCGAGATCCTCAGGGTCATCTCCGGTTCGCCGACGGATGTCCAGCCCGTGTTCGAGTCGATCGCCGCGAGCGCGGCACGGCTGTGCGGAGCGAATTTCGGAGGCGTCATGCGCCTTGGCGCCGACGGCGTCCGGCTCGTCGCCGGGTACAACATGACGGACGAGCAGCGTGCGAGCTTCGACCGGTTTTACCCGTATCAGCCTGCTCGGGACACCGCGGTCGGGATCGCGCTTCTCGATTGCCGTGTCGTACACATCCGCGACGTCCTCGACGAACCCGCCAATCCGATCCGCGAGGCGACGCGCCGGGCCCTCGGGTATCGCACCTTTCTCGCCGTACCGATGCTGCGCGAAGGTGTCGGCGTCGGTGTCATCGTCGTCTGGCGGCACGAAGCCGCGGCGTTCAGCGACGCGCAGATCGAGTTGCTGAGAACCTTCGCCGATCAGGCCGTCATCGCGATCGAGAACGTGCGGCTGTTCACGGAGCTGCAGGAACGGACGCGCGACCTCGCCCGCAGCGTCGACCAGCTCACCGCGCTGAGCGACGTCAGCCGCGCCGTCAGCTCGACGCTCGACCTGGATCGCGTGCTCAACACCGTCGTCAGCCGCGCGAGCCAGCTCGCGGCGGCCGACGGCTGCTCGATCTACGAGTACGACGAACAGGTCGAAGGCTTTCGCGTGCGCGCGACGCAGCAGATCGCGGCCGAGGTGCTCGAAACGCAGCGCGCGTCGATCCTGCACGTCGGCGAAGGCGTGGTCGGGCGGTTGATGGAGACGCGGGCTCCGGTGCAGGTCCCGGACATCACGCTGGAACGTGCCTACCAGAGCCCGCTGCGCGACGCGCTCGTCAGCGGCGGCTATCGCTCGCTGCTCGCCGTGCCGATGATCCAGGAAGACCGTGTCGTCGGCGGCCTCGTGGTGAGCCGTCGGGTCCCCGGCGAGTTTGCGGCGGAGACCGTCGATCTCATGCAGACGTTCGCGAACCAGTCCGCCCTCGCGATTCAGAACGCGCGCCTGTTCCGCGAGATCCAGGAGCAGAGCCGCCAGCTCGAGGTCGCGAACCGGCACAAGTCCGAGTTCCTCGCGAACATGTCGCACGAGCTGCGCACGCCGCTGAACGCCGTCATCGGATTCTCGGAAGTGCTGATCGAGAAGATGTTCGGCGACATCAACGAGAAGCAGGACGAGTACCTGCGCGACATCCACTCGTCCGGCCGGCATCTCCTCTCGCTGATCAACGACATCCTCGATCTCGCCAAGATCGAAGCCGGCCGGATGGAGCTCGAGGTCACGCGGTTCGATCTGCCGCAGGCCATCGAGAACGCGATGACGCTCGTGCGCGGCCGCGCCGACGCGCACGCCATCCGGCTCGAAGCGGACATCGATCAGCGGCTCGGCGAGTTCGCCGGCGACGAGCGGAAGTTCAAGCAGATTCTCCTGAACCTGCTCTCGAACGCGGTGAAGTTCACGTCCGAAGGCGGCCGCGTCTCGCTCCGCGCCGGCCTCACGAATGGGACGATCGAAGTCGCGGTGACGGACACCGGCATCGGCATCGCGCCGGAAGATCAGCAGACGGTGTTCGAGGAATTCCGCCAGGTCGGCACGGACTACGCGCGCAAGCGCGAAGGCACGGGGCTCGGCCTCGCGCTCACGAAGCGCTTCGTGGAGCTGCACGGCGGCGCCATCTGGCTCAAGAGCGCGCCGGGCGAGGGCTCGACGTTCACCTTCACACTACCGGTGAGGCCATGGCCAACGAGCTCGTCCTGATCGTCGAAGACAACGACAAGAACCGCAAGCTGGTGCGCGACACGCTCCAGTACAAGGGCTATCGCACGATCGAGGCCGAGACCGGTGAAGACGGCGTCCGGCTCGCCCGCGAGCTGCATCCGGCGCTGATCCTGATGGACATTCAGCTGCCCGGCATCGACGGCATCACCGCGCTCGGACAGCTGCGCGCGGACGCGGCGACGCGCGCGATCCCCGTCATCGCGGTCACCGCGTCCGTGATGGCGCAGGACCGGCAGAAGATCGTCGACGCCGGCTTCGACGCGTTCCAGGGCAAGCCGATCAGCGTGCGCGAGTTCCTCGACACGGTGCAGCGCGTGCTGGAGAAGAAGACGTGAACACGCCGGCCCGCATTCTCGTCGTCGACGACGTCGAGAAGAACGTCCGCCTGCTCGCCGACATTCTGAAGTTCAAGGGCTACGACGTCGTCACCGCGGCCGATGGCACGGGGGCGCTCGAGCGAGTGGGCGCGGCGCAGCCCGACCTCGTGCTCCTCGACGTCATGATGCCGGATCTGAACGGGTACGACGTCTGCCGCAAGATCCGTGAGGAGCCGCGTACCGCGACCCTGCCCGTGGTCATGGTGACGGCGCTCGATCCGACCCAGGAGCGCATCAAGGGCCTCGAGGCGGGCGCCGACGACTTCCTCACCAAGCCGATCAACCAGGCGGAGCTCCTCGCCCGCGTCCGGTCACTGCTGCGCGTCAAGGACCTGCACGACCAGCTCGGCGCGCTCAACCAGACGCTCGAGCAGCGCGTGCGCGATCAGGTGTCCGAGCTCGAGCGCCTGTCGCGGCTGAAGCGCTTCTTCTCGCCGCAGCTGGCCGACGCGATCGTGCATGGCGGCGCCGACGATCCGCTCAAGACGCACCGGCGCGAGATCACGGTCGTGTTCCTCGACCTCCGCGGGTTCACCGCGTTCGCGGAGACGGCCGAGCCGGAAGAAGTGATGGGCGTGCTGCGGGAATACCACGCCGCGATGGGCCAGCTGGTCCTCGAGCACGAGGGCACCCTGGAACGCTTCACGGGTGACGGGATGATGGTGTTCTTCAACGACCCGGTGCTGGTGCCGAACCCGGCGGAGCGCGCGATCCGCATGGCGTGCGCGATGCGGGAACGCGTCGACGATCTGCGCCGGCGCTGGCTCAAGCAGGGCTTCGACCTCGCCCTCGGCGTGGGCATCGCGCAGGGGTACGCCACGATCGGCGCGATCGGCTTCGAAGGCCGGTGGGACTACGGCGCGATCGGGACGGTGACGAACCTCTCGGCCCGTTTGTGCGGCGAGGCGAAGGGCGGGCAGGTGCTCGTCAGCTCGCGCGTCGCGAACGCCGTCGAGGAGATCGTCGACGTCGAGGAAGTCGGCGCGCTGACGCTGAAGGGACTGCTGAAGCCGGTGCCCGCGTTCAACGTGCTCCGTCTGAAGTCGTAGGCCGGCGCCCGAGCAGGCTCATCCCCTTCGACGTCAGCACGATCTCGCCGTGCTGATTCCGGAGCTCGATCAGCGACTTCACGATGCCGCGATCGGGCTTGCTGCGTGACGGGATGGACTCGAGGATCGTCATCCGTCCGGAGAGCGTGTCGCCCGGCCGGACCGGCTTGACCCAGCGCAGCTCGTCGACCCCCGGCGATCCGAGCGACACCGTGTCCTTGATGACGCCCTCGTACAGCAGCCGCATCATGATCGACCCGGTGTGCCAGCCGCTCGCGAGCAATCCGCCGTAGAACGTCTGCTTCGCCGCCTCTTCGTCCGTGTGAAACACCTGCGGATCGAACTCGTTCGCGAACGCGATGATCTGCTCCCTGGTGATGGCGCGGCTGCCGAGCTCGATGGTCTGGCCCGGCGTGAAATCCTCGAAGTAGCGCATGCGATCCTCCCGGGCATGCTATCCCACGCTAATGGGTGGGCGAAGCCGCAGCACGACGCGGAGCCGCAGGCGGAGCGTGTGCGAGGCGAGTCTGTGATGATCGGGCGAAGCCGCAGCACGACGCGGAGCCGCAGGCGGAGCGTGTGCGAGGCGAGTCTGTGATGGACCGTACCGAACCGCTCGGCGCCGCCGCACGTACCGACCCCGACGCGGACCGCTGGCGCATGCTCGGCTGGATCTCGCTCGCCGAGCTCGGCGCGCTGTCGCTGTGGTTCTCCGCCACCGCGGTGATCCCGGCGCTGCGCACGGCGTGGATGGACGACGCCGCGAAGGCGTGGCTGTCCATGGCGGTGACGCTCGGGTTCGTCGTGGGCACCGCGCTGTCCGCGGCATTGACCCTGGCCGATTATCTCGGCGCGCGGCGGCTGTTCGCGATCTGCGCCGTCATCGGCGCCGTCGCGAATCTCGCGCTGCTGCCCGCGATCGATTCGCTGCCGGCCGTCCTCGCCTGCCGCTTCGTGACCGGACTCGCGATGGCCGGCGCGTATCCGCCGGGCATGAAGCTCGCCGCCAGCTGGTTCGTGCAGCATCGCGGACTCGCCGTTGGCACGCTCGTCGGCGCGCTGACCTTCGGCGGCGCGGCGCCGCATTTCCTGAACTTCGTCGGCGGCCTCGCGTGGCCGCGCGTCATCGTCGCGACGTCCGTCGCGTCGCTGCTCGGCGCCGTGATCATGGTTCTCCTGGTGCGCGACGGCCCGCATGCGACCGCGCGGTCGCCGTTCGATCCGCGCGCGGTCGGCGTGCTCCTCAGGAATCGCGGCGTCCTGCTTGCGAACCTCGGCTATTTCGGGCACATGTGGGAGCTCTATGCGATGTGGAGCTGGATCGGCCTGTACCTCGTGGAGGCGTTCAGCCGCGCCGGCGTCGAGGCGGCGCCGCGCGCCGGGAGCCTCGTCACGGCGGTCGTCATCGCGGCGGGCGGCGTGAGCTGCATCCTCGCCGGGCGGCTCGCGGACCGGATCGGCCGCACCGCCACCACGATGACCGCGATGGTCGGCAGCGGCACATGCGCGGCGGTCATCGGGTTCGTCTTCGGCTCGCCCGTGCTGCTGGTCGCGGTTGCGCTGCTGTGGGGCTTCACCATCGTGGCTGACTCGGCGCAGTTTTCGGCGTCCGTGAGCGAGCTGGCGCCGCGCGAGTACATCGGCACCGCGCTGTCGCTGCAGACCTGCGTGGGCTTCACGCTCACGCTCGTCTCGACCCGCCTGGTCCCGGTCATGGCCGACAGCTGGGGCTGGGCGTTCGCGTTCCTGTTCCTGGCGCCCGGACCGTTCCTCGGAACGCTCGCGATGTGGATCCTCCGGCGGCTGCCGGAGAGCGAAAAACTGGCGCTCGGACGGCGTTGATCACGATGCTGCGCGCCTTCGTGCTCGAATACACGCGGCAGTGGAGCCGTCCAAGCAGTATGCGCCTCGCGCATCGTCTCGCCGTGGTCGCCGCGTTCGCATTGGTGACCGGCATCGCCGCCGGTGATGAGCCCCGACGCCATCGCGTCGTTTTTACAATCGACCTCGAGTACCCGCACACCTCCGGCCTGGCGGGCGAAGCCGCGGTGCACCGCATCGCGTACGTCCTGCGCCACGAGCTTCACGTGCCGGTGCCGCTGCGCTTCGCGGTTCACCTCTACGACTCGACCGAGCGATTCGTGGAAGGCCTCGTCGCCGACGCTGCCGTCGCGCCGTCCGTGGCCGCGCAGCTCGCCGAGTTCGCGATGGGCGTCGCGGTGCCGCACAACTTCCTGCTGCGCGCGACGGCCGGCGATCTCGCCACGGGCCCCGAAGCCCTCCGGCTCATCTCGCACGAGCTGACCCATCTCGGGCAGATCGAGCTCGCCGGCGAGCGTGGGCCCGTGCACTGGCTCGCCGAGGGTATGGCGGAGTGGACGGCGCACACGGTGCTCGAACGACTCGGGCTTGCCTCGATGGCGACTTACCGGATGGCCGTCGTGCCGGACGTGAAGGCGCGGCTCGTCGCGGATCCGCACCTCGAGCTCGCTGCCATGGCGACGCCGTCGGACTTCCTCGCGACGCACCGCCGGCGCGGCACCATGGCGACGTACCATCTCGCCTTCACGCTCGCGGACTATCTCATCCAGCGCGAGGGCTTTCCCGCCGTGCTCGAATACTTCCGCGCGTTCCGTCGGTCCGACGACGCCGCCGCGAATTTCCGGTCGGCGTTCGGACAGGACGTGGCGGCGTTCGAGCGCGAAGCGCTCCTGTACCTCACGACCATCTGAACCGCTTCCCCGTTTCGCGAACTTCTTGCCCACCTTCGGCCGGACGACGGGCCGAAGTCAGCGACGATACGTCAGTCCGAGATCGGCATGACGGTCGTGCTTCATGCGTTCTCGCCGGTCGCGCACCCTTTGGCGTTTGCGTCGTCGAATCCGACGCTCCGGTCGGCTCTACGGTGTGATGTCGTGCGTCGTGCTCTTCGTGACGTGGCTGGCGGTGAGCACGGAGTGGATGTACGCCGCGATGGTGATCGTGGGCTTCACGCTGCTCGCGCTCGTCGTGCCCGACACGCGGGGACGGCGTCGCACACCGGCGTCGAGCGCGTCCGTCTCGAAACGTCGCCGCGTCGCCTGAGGCGCGCGGCGCCGGTCAGCGGATGGCGTCGCGCAGTTCGCGCGTGAGCACGTCCACGGTTCCGCGCGTGCCGCCGGCGAGCTTCAGCTTCCACTCGCCTTCGGTCTCGAACCGCCGGTCGCGGAGCCGCTCGCCCCACGGCCGGATCGCCTCGCGGATGGCGGCGGCGTCGAAGGGGTCGCGCTTGATCTCGCGGGCGCGCGCCATGACGTCCGGCGCGACCCGGATGAACGCGCGAAGCGCCGCGCCCGTCTTGATCGAATACTTCCGGCCCGCCCAGGCGGACGGGAAGGTGTTCGCGAGCGCCTTCACGTAGTTCAGGAAGAACCGCTTCGCGCCCTGGCGGACTTCGTTGATGCGGACATTGCCGCCGATCTTTTCCACCGCCTCGAGGAAGTCGACGATCTCTTCCGCCAGCGGCGCCTGACTCACGCGCCCGCGGCCCGTCCCGAGCATCTTGATCTCGCCGTGGAGCGGCGACGTGTCGTCCTCGTTGAGCGAGCGGATGACGTCGTGCGCGAGCGCCTGGTTCGGATCGGGATAGAGCTTGCGGCCCGCGAGACTGATGATGTGCGACGGATTCAGCCGCGTGTGCTTGGCGTTGATCGTGACGAACAGCTCGACGATCTGGCGCGCGTCGAGGGAGTCGAAGAGCACCGCCGGCACTTCGAGGCCGAGGTTCTCGCCGGACTGTGACAGCGCGTGCAGCGCGAGCAGCCGGTGCTGGCCGTCGAGCACGCGCAGCACGCCGTGCTCCTCCGGAATCTGCAGCAGGCCGAGGTCGTGCTGCCCGGCGACGGACGTGAACGTGAACCGCTTTTCGGACGTGATGATCACCGCGCCGGGAATCGCGGGCAGCGTCCCGGCATCCTTGCACTCGCGGTAGTACTGCGCGAGCTCGTCGATCTTGCGGCGGATGACGGGGCGCTGATACGCGCTCTCGCTTTCGCTGATCCGGCGCTCCAGCATGTCCCAGTTCACACGCGCGCGGCTCGTCTTGCGTCCCTTGGCGAGCTTGCCGTTCTCGGGACCGCCGGCGTAGCCGAGCACTTCGAACTTGACGAGACGATCGATGTCCTTCGCGGAGAGACCGGCCTGGTAGAACTCGACCCCGAACTGTTTCACGCGGCGGGCGGGGACCGTGATCATGGTGCGAAAATTCTACTTTGACTCGCAAACCCTTGTCAACCCTACCGTTTTCGGCGCCGACCCGTGATGCGGTCCGCGCAAGCGGGACGTCACCGATTTTTACGGCGCTCCGCGCACGCCGTCTCGCGTCGTCGTAGACTCAGTCGCGATGCTCTCCACGATCCCGGAAGTGCTCGACGAGCTGCGCCGCGGACGGCCGATCATCCTGATGGACGACGAAGATCGCGAGAACGAAGGCGATCTCGTCTGCGCGGCCGAGAAGGCGACGCCCGAGCTCGTGAACTTCATGACGCGTCACACGCCCGGATATCTCTGCGTCGCGATGACGGCGCTCGACTGCGACCGGCTCGAGCTCTATCCGCAGGCCGCGTCGAACACCGCGCTTCGTGGGACGGCCATGGCCGTCTCCGTCGACGGCCATCCGCGCCACGGCATCGGCACCGGGATCTCGGCGTCGGATCGCGCGGCGACCGCCCGGCTGCTCGCGGATCCGGCGACCCGGGCCGACGAACTCGTGCGTCCCGGTCACATGGTGCCGCTCCGCGCGCGCGACGGCGGCGTGCTCGTGCGAACGGGACAGACGGAAGGCTCCGTCGACCTGATGCGCCTGGCGGGGCTTCATCCCGCGGCCGTGATCAGCGAGGTGTCTCGCGACGACGGAGAGATGGCGCGCCGGCCCGAGCTCGAAGCCTTCAGTCGCGAGCACGGTCTGCGCATGTGCACCGTCGAGCAGATCATCCAGTACCGCCTCGGCCGCGAGCGCCTCGTGCATCGCATGGCGCCGCACGAGGGTGTCGTCGTCGACACCGATCACGGGCGCTTCACCGTGATCCGCTACCGGAGCCTCGTCGATCGCATGCCGCATCTGGCGTTCTGCGCCGGCGACGTCGGCCGGCTCGATCCCTCCGGTCATCCGGTGCAGACGACGGAGCCGACGCTCGTGCGCATGCATCGCCGCGATCTGCTCGGCGACGTCTTCGGCGACAAGACGCATCCGTCGAACCGCATGCTCGCGGCATCGCTGGCACGCATCCAGGCCGAAGGCCACGGCGTGGTCGTCTATCTGCGGCCCGAGGGCATCGGCGAAGACGGGAGCGAGACGCGCGGCGGCCCCATGGACCGGCGGGATTTCGGGATCGGCGGCCAGATCCTGCGAGACCTCGGGCTCAGGCGGCTGCGGTTGTTGACGAACGCGCCGAAGCGGTTGTCGCACCTCGAGGCCTTCGGCCTCGAAGTCGTCGAATCCGTTCCGATCGACCTCTAGAGCTGTGAATTAATCCGGAATTCACGGCTCGGACCCCCATTTTTGCTGGGCTTTTCGCATGCGAATCAGCCGGCACCGGGATATTTTCACAAACTCTCAGCTGAGCCCGAACGTTTCAGCCGAGCCCGAAGGTCTCCGCCGCGAGGCCGGCGATGTGGCGGCCGATCGCGAGCGATGCCGTCGCGCCCGGCGACGGCGCGTTGACGACGTGGATGGCGTCCGCGGCCGTGACGATGCGGAAGTCGTCGACGAGCGAGCCGTCCGGCGACACCGCCTGCGCGCGGATCCCGGCGCCACCCGGCACGACGTCGCTCTCCCGAACGTCCGGCACGAGCTTCTGCAGCGCGCGCACGAACGCGCCGGTCGACAGCGAGCGGTACATCTCGTAGGCGCCGGTGCGCCAGTACTTGCGCGCCATCTGCCAGAAGCCGGGGAAGGTGAGCGTGCCCGCGAGCTCCGTCGGCTTCACCCGCGTGAACCGATAGCCCTCGCGGGCGAACGCCAGCACCGCGTTCGGCCCCGCCTCGACGTCACCGTGCACCGTGCGCGTGAAGTGGACGCCGAGGAACGGAAACTCCGGATCGGGCACGGGGTAGATCAGGCCCTTCACCAGGCTCCGGCGCTCGGGCCGGATCATGTAGTACTCGCCGCGGAACGGAATGATCTGCACGTCGGTCGCCGCGCCCGCCATGCGCGCGATCACATCGGAGTAGAGGCCGGCGCAATTCACCATGCGGCGCGCGGTGAACGCGCCCTTGGCCGTCTCGAGCGTCACGCCGTCGCGCGTGCGGACGATGCGCCGCACGCCGGCGCCGGTCTCGATGCGCAGGCCCTGATCGCGCAGCTCGCGCGCCAGCGCCTCCACCACTTCGCTGTAGTCGACGATGCCGGTGGCCGGCGACCAGATCCCGCGCAGTGCGGCGGCGTGCGGCTCGATCTCGCGGAGCCGGTCGGTCTCGAGGAGCTCCAGGCCGGCCACGCCGTTCGCGGTGCCGCGCTCGAAGAGCGTGTGAAGCCGGGGCAGCTCCGCGGCCGTCGTGGCGACGATCACCTTGCCGCAGCGCTCGTACCTGATGCCGTGCTTGTCGCAGAACTCCGTCATCAGCCGCGCGCCCTCGACGCACTGCTTCGCCTTGTAGGACCCCGGCTTGTAGTAGATGCCGGAGTGGATGACGCCGGAGTTGTGACCCGTCTGGTGCTGGCCGAGCCGCGATTCCTTTTCGAGCATCGTGATGCTCAGGCGCGGCGAACGCTCGAGGAGCGCCCGCGCGGTCGCGAGCCCGACGATGCCGCCTCCGACGATGGCGATGTCCTGCGTCATGGGCGGGCTATTATATGCGCCGCTCGATCTCGTAGGCGAACGCGGGGGAGGCCACGCATGCCCGGCAAGTATTTCGAAGAGCTCGAAGTGGGTCAGACGTTTCGCCATCAGCCCGGTCGCACGATCACCGAGGCGGACAACGTCTTCTTTTCGTGCCTGACGATGAACCCGCAGCCGCTGCACGTCGACTTCCACGCGGCCGCGCAGGCGGAGTTCGGCAAGCCCCTCGTGAACAGCCTGCTGACGCTCGGCATCGCCGTCGGCCTGTCGGTCGGCGAGACGACGCTCGGCACGACCGTCGGCAATCTCGGCTTCGACAAGATCGAGTTCCCGCGCCCGGTGTTCCACGGCGACACGATCTACGCGGAGACGGAGATCGTCGACAAGCGCGAGTCGAAATCGCGCCCACAGTGGGGCATCGTGACGTTCGAGCATCGCGCCGTGAACCAGAACAGCGAGACGGTCATGCGCGCGCGGCGGAACGCGATGATGCGCAAGCGCGAGCCGGCGGCGGCGCGGTGAGACCCCGCCGGCGTTCGGTCCACTTCGTGCCCGGCGGCAACGAACGCATGATGGACAAGGCGCTGACGCTGCCGGCCGACGGCCTGATTCTCGATCTCGAGGACGCCGTGGCGCCCGATCGCAAGGCGGAGACGCGCCCGATCGTGCGCCGCTGGCTCAGCGACCTGGACTTCGGCGGTCGGGAGCGGTGGGTGCGCATGAATCCGATCTCGACCGAGCTCGGCGCCGTCGACCTCGAAGAAACGATCGCCGGGCGCCCCGACGGCTACGTCGTCCCCAAGCCACGGCGTGCGGCCGACGTGCGCGCGATCGCGCAACACCTCGATCGGCTGGAGCATCGGCACGGCATTCCGAACGGCACGACGCGGCTGCTGCTGATCGCGACGGAAACGCCGGAAGGTCTGCTGAACATCCACGAGGTGGCGACGGCGAGCCCGCGCACCGTGGCCATCTCGTGGGGCATCGAGGATCTCGGCGCGGCGATGGGCCTGCCGCGCGTCCGCGACGCCGAGGGTCGATACCTCGACATTCCGCGGTACGCGCGCGTGATGTGTGCGGTGGCCGCGTCGGCCGCGGGTGTCGACTGGCTCGATACGGTCTATACCGACATCGCCGACCTCGCGGGGCTCCGGCGCGAGTGCGAAGAGGGCGTGGCGATGGGGTTCAGCGGCAAGATCTCGATCCACCCGTCGCAGATTTCGGTCATCAACGAGGTGTTCACGCCGTCCCCGGACGCGCTCGCCGAAGCGCGCGAGCTGATCGCCGAGTTCGACGCGCACGGGAAGCGCGGGCTCTTCGCGTTCCGGTTCAAGGGCCAGATGGTCGACGCGCCGCACCTCGCCCGGGCCCGGAAAGTCGTCGCCCGCGCGGCGGGGCTATAATCGCGCACTCTCTGGCCAAGGTGGATTCATGACGGACGCCGACATCGACGAAGCGATCGCGATCTTCGACGGCGCGCTCGGCGCGGTCCGCGAGCGCACGCGCGGCGGATGAACCTCGCGGCGCTCGGCGAGGAGAACGTCCGCACCTACGGCGAGTTCGTCTCGCTGGTCTTCGAAGGCCGCGAGCTCACGAACGTCGAGCAGCAGCGGCAGGCCGACCGGCTCGCGAACGCGCTGCGGAAGCGCGGCATCGCCGCCGGCGATCGCGTCGTCGTCATGCTGCCGAACTGCCCCGAAGTGCTGCAGGCGTACGCCGGCATCCTGAAAACCGGCGCCGTGGTCGTGCCGATCATCTTCCTGCTGAACGCGGAAGAGGTGCGGCACATCCTCGGCGATTCGGGCGCGAAGCTCGTCATCACCTCACCGGAGCTCGCCGCAAAGGCCGATGGCTTCCCGGGCGACACGGTCCTCGTCGGCGGCGACGCGCCGGGCGCGATCGCGTGGGACGAGCTCATCGCCCGCGAGCCGGACGCGTTCACGATGGTCGATCGCGCGGACGACGACATCGCCGTCATCCTCTACACGTCGGGCACCACGGGACGGCCCAAGGGCGTTGCGCTGTCGCACCGCAACCTCGAAGCGAACGCGCGATCGGCCGCGAGCCTCTCCGAGCTCGACCGCGAGCGCTACAACCTCGCCGTGCTGCCGCTCTCGCACTCGTACGGCCTGACGCTCATGAACTCCGGCAACATCCTCGGCACCCGCGGCGTCCTGCTGCGCTGGTTCAACCCCGATCTCGTGCTCGAGACGATCCAGACGTATCGCGTCCAGGCGATGGCCGGCGTTCCGACGATGTACGTCTACCTCCTGCAGTACCCCGGCGCCGGCAACTTCGACACGTCCTCGATGCGCGCGTGGGGATCGGGCGCCGCACCGCTGCCCGTCGAGATCGTCGCGCCGTTCGAGAAGAAGTTCGGCGGCCGCCTGCTCGAAGGCTACGGGCTGACGGAGGCGTCGCCCGTCGTGTCGGCGCATCGGCTGTCCGGCGTGCGCAAGCTCGGGTCCGTCGGCCAGCCGATCCCGGGGGTCGAGGTGCGGATCTTCGACGACGAGGACCGCGACGTGCCGCGCGACGAGATCGGCGAGATCTGCGTGCGCGGACCGAACGTGATGCTCGGATACTACGGGCTCCCGGACGAAACGGCGACGACGCTGAAGAATGGCTGGCTCCACACGGGCGACATGGGGCGCCTCGACGAGGACGGCTTCCTCTTCGTCGTCGAGCGCAAGAAGGATCTGATCATCCGCGGCGGCTTCAACGTCTACCCGCGCGAGGTCGAAGACGTGCTGTACGCGCATCCGAAGATCGCCGAGGCCGCGGTGGTCGGCATGCGCGACCCGCTGATGGGCGAGGAAGTGATGGCGTGGGTCGTGCCGAAGAGCGGCGTCGACGTCACGCCGGAGGACGTGATCGCGTTCTGTCAGGAACGCCTGGCGAAGTTCAAGTGTCCCAGGGACGTGCGGATCCTGCCGTCGCTGCCGAAGAGCCCGATCGGCAAGATTCTCCGCAAAGAGCTCCGCGCAATGACGCGTTAACAGAGGAGAGCCCATGAACCTGTCCCGTCGCGACCTCCTGGCCCTCGGTGGAATGACGATCGCCGGCACCGCGCTCACGCCGTCCGCGGCGCGTGCGCAGGGTGCGCCGAAGCGCGGCGGCGAGTTCCGCTTCCGCGGCTACACACCCCCGCACTTCGACCCGCACCTCACCGCGTCGTACACGACCATGATCAACCTGAGCTTCACGCACAGCCGGCTCCTGATGCACAAGACCGGGCCGGCCGTGAAGCCGGGGACCTTCGACTTCGAGGGCGACCTGGCGGAGTCGTGGAGCCAGCCGGACGAGAAGACGTACGTCTTCAAGCTCCGCAAGGGTGTCCGCTGGCACAAGAAGCCGCCCGTGAACGGCCGCGAGCTCAAGGCCGACGACGTCAAGTACACGTTCGACCGGTTCATGACCATCAAGGGCAACGCGAACCGGCACATGATGAACGCGCTCGACCGGGTGGACGTGGTCGACCCGTACACGGTCAAGTTCACGCTGAAGGAGCCCAACGCCTGGTTCCTCGACTTCATCGCGACGCCGATGGCGCTCTGCATCGTCGCCAAGGAGGCGGTGGAGCAGTTCGCCGACCTCAAGAAGCCGGAGGCGGTCATCGGCACGGGCCCGTGGATGCTCGACCGGCACGAGTCGAAAGTCCGGAGCGTCTTCGTGCGCAACCCCGACTATTTCCGCTCGGGGCTGCCGTACATCGAGCGCGTCGAGGCGATCGACTTCAACGACCCGGCGGCGCGGCTCGCGGCCTTCGTCACCGGGCAGCTCGATGCCGGCCCGGAGTTCCCGGGCATGATGATCCGCCGGCAGGACTGGAAGATCGTCAAGGAGAAGCGGCCGAATCTCCGGTACGTCGAGTTCCCGGCGAACGTCATGACGCACGTCGGCATGCGGATCGACAAGAAGCCGTTCGACGACATCCGCGTCCGCAAGGCGCTGTCCATGGCCGTCGACCGGCAGGCCATCCTCCAGGCGACGGCCGAAGGCGTGGGCGTCATGAACCCGCCGGTGCCGGCCGCGATCGCCGCGTGGTCGATCCCCCACGATCAGCTCGGCGAGGGCCGGAAGTACGATCAGTTCCATCCCGACGAGGCGAAGAAGCTCCTCAAGGAGGCCGGGCTCGGCGGCGGCTTCAGCACCACGCTCGAGTACGCCACGTACGGCTCCCAGGAGCTGATCGACGCCGTCCAGATGTGCGTGAAGTTCTGGAAGGACGTCGGCGTCGACGTGAAGGTGATCGAGAAACCGTACGCCGCGTACTTCGCGACGGCCTACCAGGGCAAGCAGGATGCGCTCATGATGGGCCCGCAGTTCCCCGCCCTCGAGGCGTACAACTTCCTGGCGCAGTACCTGCCAGGGGAGCCGAAGAACCAGAGCCACGTCAACGACCCGGCGCTGGCCGACATGATCCTGAACTCGAGCCGCACCCTCGACGACAAGAAGCGGCGCCAGCAGATCCACGACATCCAGAAGCACATCGCCAAGCAGGCCTACTACATCCGCCTGGCGTCCGGCATCTACATCGCGGCGCTGGACCCGAAGCTCGAGAACTTCGGGCCGAACCTCGGCTACGACTACGGCGGCCGGCTCATGGCCGCGTGGTGGAACAAGTAGCCCGTCACGGGCGGGGCCGGGCGGGTCGTCCCGCCCGGCCCCGGTAGCCGGCGTGATCGGCAAGTACGCGCTCAAACGCCTGCTGGTGGCGATTCCCTCGCTGCTCATCGCCACCGTGATCGTCTTCTCGCTCTCCCGGCTGATCCCCGGGGACGTCGTCGTCCTGATGATGGAGGAAAACCAGTACGCCCAGGACCTGGAGGAGATGCGGGCGAAGCTCGGGCTCGACCGGCCGATCCACGTGCAGTACCTCGACTGGATGAGCCGGCTGGTGCGCGGCGACTTCGGGCAGTCGCTCTACACCGGACGCCCCGTGCTCCAGGAGTTGCTGCGACGGCTGCCGATCAGCCTCGAGCTCGGCGCGGTCGCCGTGGCCTTCGCGATCCTGGTCGGTACGCCGATCGGGGTGGTGTCGGCGGTGCGACAGGATAGCCTGCGCGACTACGGGGCACGCAGCGCCGCGATCCTCGGTCTCTCCATGCCGGGGTTCTGGCTGGGCACGCTCGTGGTCGTGCTGCCGGCGATCTATTTCGGCTGGAGCCCCTCCATCGAGTTCACCGGCTTCGAGCGGGATCCGTGGCGGCACGTGACGCAGTTCCTCGTCCCCGGCTGCCTGCTGGGCATCGCCTCCGCCGCGTCGATCATGCGACTGACACGGACGCAGCTCCTCGAGGTCCTCAGAATGGACTTCGTGCGGACCGCCTGGTCCAAGGGCCTGGCGGAACGCCGCATCGTCCTCAAGCACTGCCTGAAGAACGCGCTCATCCCGGTCGTGACCGTGCTCGGGATCCAGATCGCGCAGATCCTGAGCGGCACCGTCATCTTCGAGTCCATTTTCGGGCTGCCCGGCATGGGCCGCTTCCTGTTCGACGCGATCACGGAGCGGGACTATCCCGTCATCCAGGCCATCAACGTCGTCGTGGTCACGACCGTGGTCGCCGTCAATCTCCTCGTCGACCTCGCGTATGCTTACCTCGATCCCCGCATCCGGTACTGACGGCGTGCCGACGGCCCAGCCCTTCGAGGCAGTCGCGAGCGCGCACCGGCCAGTCGCGCGGCGCCGGGCCGGCCTGGCCCGCCGCGCGCTCGGCGGCGTGTGGTGGTTCTGCCGGCGCAAGCCGCTCGGGGCGCTGGGCGCGGTGATCATCCTCGCGCTCCTCGTGATGGCCGGGTTCGCGGAGTGGATCGCGCCGTATGCGTACGACGAGCAGATCCCCGGCGGCCGTCTCCGCCCGCCCGGGCGCGAGTTCCTGCTCGGGACGGACAACGTGAGCCGTGACATCTTCAGCCGCGTCGTCTACGGCTCGCGCGTCACCGTCACCGTGAGCTTCGCCACGGTCTTCCTCTCGAACGTCCTGGCCGCTGTCGTCGGCATCACCAGCGGCTACTTCCGCGGCCGGTACGACATCTGCGTGCAGCGCGTGGTCGACGCCTGGCAGTCGTTTCCGTTCCTCATCATCATCCTGTCGCTGCTCGCCGTGCTCGGGCCGGGCATGGGGAACGTGATCGTCTCGCTCTCCATCCTGGTCGCGGCGACGGGCTCGCGCGTCATCCGCGGCGCGACGCTCACCGTGGTCGAGAACCCGTACGTGGAGGCGGCGCGCGCGATGGGCGGCGGCCACCTGCGGATCATGGCGCTGCACATCCTGCCGAACGTGGCGGCCACGATCATCGTCCTCGTGACGATCGGCCTCGGCGGCATCATCCTCGCCGAATCCGCGCTCTCGTTCCTCGGATACGGTGTGCCGCCGCCGCATCCGTCGTGGGGGTCGATGCTGTCCGGCTCCGGGCGCACGTACATGTACAGCGCGCCCTGGATGGCGATCTGGCCGGGCGTCGCGATCTCGCTCGTCGTGTTCGCCTTCAACATGCTGGGCGACGCGCTTCGCGATGTCCTCGACCCGCGGATCCGGGGAACCAGCCGCCACGGCCGGGACGGCTGAGACGCCCGGCGCGGGTTTCGGGTGCTCGCGCGGTACGTCGCCTCGCCGAATCCGCGCTGTCGTTCCTCGGCTTCGGCGTGCCGCCGCCGTATCCGTCGTGGGGCGCGATGCTGTCGGGCTCGGGCCGGACCTACATGTATCGCGCGCCGTGGATGGCGATCTGGCCGGGCCTCGCGATTTCGCTCGCCGTGTTCGGATTCAACATGCTCGGCGACGCGCTTCGGGACGTGCTCGACCCGCGTCTGCGCGGGTCGGCGGGACCTGCACGAAGCTCTTGACGTGGCGCGAGCCCGGCGTTACTAGGAGAGGTGACGACGAGCGCGGAGAGTGCTTCGCGCAGTCGTCGTGGGCCACTCCTTCCAGGAGGTTGGATGGAGAACGCACCACCGGACCCACAGACCGCGCCGACTGGAGCTTGCTAGCAGTTCCGGACGGCGCCTAAACGGTCAACATCGCCAAGGTCCCGGTCTAATCCGGGACGCGCAGGTCAACTGCGCAGCGAGCTTTCAGGGGTTGCCGTGGGCGGGCACTGCCCGCCCACGCCCCCGTCCGAATGATCGATTCCCGTTGTGCGCGGACGAACCACGCGGGACGCGTGCGTCAGGCAGCGCGTCCGGCCACGCAGCGTCGACAGCGTCGCGTTTCCACCTCGCGCTGCGTCGTCAGCGGACCCTGGCACGCCTGGCAACGGCTGTCGCGGATGACGGTATGGTGGTTCCGGCAGGCGCCGGTTGCGGGCTTTTCCGCGTGTCGAGTGCAGCCGTCCCAAACGCATTTGCCGAAGGTCATGCCGTTCGCTCCTTGTCTGCGGGGCGTCTGCGCTCCCGCGCTCGATCGAGTTGGCGGGGGCGGGGTGCAATGCGGGTGCCGCGGACCGCGGTGAGCAGAAACGCCGGGTTCGGTGAACGGCGCCCCGCGGGCACAGAAGGGTTTTGCCTTGTTCCATGGATTCGACTGCTCAGGCGGGCGACACCCGGGTGCTGACGGACCTCTTCGCGCTCACGCGTCGCGTCGCTCCCGCGATGGTCGAGCGCGTGATCCCTCCGTCGTGTCGCGCCGGAGTGACGCTTCGCGACAGCGTCGATCGTCGCGGCGACGAGGTCGTCATCGACACGCCGGAATGGTCCCCGCGTCGCGCAGCGCGCCATTTCGTGCCGGCGTTCTCGCTCCTGGCGGGCCGCCGCCGGACGTTCCGGTTCGAGCTGGCGATCGCCACCGGGACGGGCTGGACGCCATGGGTCGCGTCCGCGACGATCGGTGACGGCGAATTCGCGCCGTCCGTCGCGTGCGACGACGTGCGGTGCGACATCGACGTGTTCACGACGACGGCCGCGCGCGCCGCGCGGCTGCGCGTTCGCGTGCGCGGCGCCGATCTCGACGCGCTCGCGGAAGCGCCGTGGCTCCTGACGCTCTCGGCGTCCGACGGAACGGCCGTCGGCGTCGGCGCGCCGCACGGGGGTCGCGCGCACGTCGGCGTGCCGCCTCGGAGTCAGATGGTGGAGGCCGAGACCGTCCGCCGTCGCATCTGCTCACCGGCGAGCGTGGCGATGGTGCTCGAGCGCTGGGGACGACGCCTCGACACGATCGCGCTCGCCGACGAGATCTTCCACGCCGCCACCGATCGCTACGGCGTCTGGCCGGCGGCGATCGCCGCCGCGGGCCGTCACGGTATCGCCGGTTACCTGCTGCGCTTCCCGGACTGGGCGGCGGCCGCGTGGTGTCTCGATCGCGGTCTGCCGATCGTCGCGAGCGTCAACTACCGGACCGGCGAGCTGCCGGGCGCGGCCATGGACGCGACGGACGGACACCTGCTGGTTCTGACGGGCTACGAGAACGACGACGTACTCGTGAACGATCCGGCGGCGGACACGCACGACGAGGTGCCGCGCCGCCTCCGCCGTCGCGACGTGGAGCGTGCATGGCTCGAGCGCGCGGGCGTCGGCTACGTGTTCTTCGATCCGTTCGTGACCGGTTGACCGCCGTTTCGAGCGCGGGCTCGCCCGCGCAATCCTGTGCTCTCGTTCTAGCGGTGGGGGTGTCGGGGAGGAGCGGCGCTCGCTCCCCCCGACTACAAATGAGTCAGGTGTTCTTCTTTTTCGCGCGGCGGGCGCGTCTCGCCGCGGCGGAGGCGGCGCGCGAGGATGTCGCGCGCGATCGTGCGGCCGCCGAGCCCGAACGCGAGCGCGAGCGCGAAGACGAGCCCGCCGAACGAGATCGAGAACGCCACGAGCACCATCTCCTTGCCGATGCCCAGGTGCGTCAGCGCCGTCGCGCCGGCGAACAGCAGCACCCCCCACTGCACGGCGCGCGCGAGCAGCCGCGCTTCGGGTACACCGGCGTTCACGGCCGCGATCAGGATGCCCTGGGACAGGAAGCTCGCGACGAGCAGGCCGACGAGGAGGATGAGCATCGCGGCGAAGAGCGGCGGCAGGAACGCGACGAGGAACGCGCTCGTGGAGGTCGTGAACCCGAGCGAGTCGATGGCGAGGCTCGCGAACACGACGAAGATCGCCCAGAATGCGATGCTCCCGAGAATGTCGGACGGCGCGCGGAAGATGCCGGACTGCCGGAGCGACGGCACGACGCCCCAGCGGTCCATGTGCCGGTCGAGGCCGATGGCGCGGGCGATCCGGCGCACGATGGCGCGCACGGCCCAGCCGAGAAGCAGTCCGATCGCGACGAGGGCGAACAATACGAGCAGGCCGGGCACGATCGCAGCGAGGCGATCACCCACGTCCACGAGCGTTGACCACAGACCGGGGGCGGCGCGGTTCTCCATGGCGGGAGTCTCGTTCCTAGACGTTACACCCGCCGATCGCTAAAATCATCGGGCCATGCCGTACCTGAATCGATCGTGGATCCTTGTGCTCTTCGCCGCCGGTGCCCTGGGCGCATGCGCGACGGCCGACGAGCGGGAATGGATGAAGGTCAACGAGCAGTACACCGTCGCGGACTTCCGCCGCGACCACGCGGCCTGCACGAAGAACGGCAAGCTGGACGACGCGTGCATGCGAAGCCGCGGATGGGTCGACGTGAGCCGGCAGGTCGACAAGCCCCCCGCCGAGCCACCAGCCCGCGCGATCAGACCGCGCGCCCAGTGACCCCGGCCCCCGCGCGCGGAGTCTGCCGGTGAGGATCGATCGCCGGATCGTTCAGATCGCGCTGCTGCTCCTCGTCGTCGTCGCGTTCGGCACTCTCGGCTACATGCTCGTCGAGCGGTTCAGTGCCTTCGACTCGCTGTACATGACGATCATCACGATCGCGTCCGTCGGGTTCGGCGAGATTCCGCGCGAGCTCACGACCGCCGGGCGCGTGTTCACGATGGTCCTCATCGTCGTCGGCGTCGGCAGCCTCGCGTACGGCCTGTCCGCCATCACCGCGCTCGTGGTCGAAGGCAACATCCTGAACGTCTGGGAGAAGCGCCGCATGGAAGCTCGCATCGAGAAGCTGACCGACCACATCGTCCTGTGCGGCGGAGGCCAGACGGGCCGCCACATCGCCGAGGAGATGCTGAAGACGCGGACGCCGTTCGTGATCATCGAGCGCGAGGACGCGGAGGTACCGGCGATCCGCAAGCTCGGGGAAGGGGTCCTCTACATCCTGGGCGACGCGACGCACCACGAAGTGCTCCGCAAGGCGCGGGTCCAGGCCGCGCGGGGGCTCATCGCCTGCATGCCGGCCGACAAGGACAACGTCTTCACGCTGCTGTCGGCGCGCGAGCTGAACCCGACGATGCGCACGGTGTCGCGGCTCGTCGCCGACGAGTCGCGTCCGACGCTCGTGCGCGCGGGCGCCGACGCGATCGTGTCGGTGCCGACGATCGGCGCGCTGCGGCTCGCGTCGGTGATGCTGCGCCCGGTCGTGGTCAGCGTGCTCGACGCCATGCTGCGCGACCCCGGCGACGTGCGTGTCGAAGAAATGCCGGTGGGCCCGCGCATCGCCGGCCAGGCGCTGGCGGAGCTGAAGCTCCACGAGCGCGTCGGCGTCATCGTCTTCGCGGTCCGGCGCGCCGACGGCCATCACGTCTTCAATCCGGCGTCCGACTACCAGGTCGATGCCGGCGACTTTCTCATCGGCTGCGCGAGTCCCGAGCAGCTCGGCGCCGCGCGCAAGCTGCTCGCCGAGGGAGGGACATGAAATTCGGGATCTTCACGAGTCTCGGGAACACGACGTGGGAGCGCCTGCTCGCGCTCTGGCGGCACGCCGAGAAGAGCGGCTGGGACGCCGCGTGCGTCACCGACCACTTCATGCCGAACACGCCGGACCGTGTCGGCGACATGCTCGAGGGCTGGACGACGCTGTCCGCGCTGGCGACCGCCGTGCCGCGGATGCGCGTCGGCACGATCGTGCTCGGCAACACGTACCGGCATCCCGCCGTGCTCGCGAAGATGGCGGCGACGCTCGACGTCGTCACGGGCGGGCGGCTGCTGGTCGGCCTCGGCGGCGCGTGGCAGCAGAACGAGCACGAGGCGTACGGCATTCCGTTCTACACCGTGCCCGAACGGCTCGCGCGGCTCGACGAGGCGTGCCAGGTGCTGAAGGCGCTCTGGACCGAGCCACGCGCCAGCTTCTCGGGCCGCTACTATCAGCTGACCGACGCGCCGCTCATGCCGAAGCCGGTGCAGAAGCCGTATCCGGAGCTGATGATCGGCGGCGGCGGCGAGAAGGTCACGATGCGGCTCGCGGCGAAGCACGCCGATCACTGGAACTGCTGGGGCGGCCCGGAGACGCACGCGCGCAAGCGGAAGATCCTCGACGACCATTGCGCGGCGCTCGGGCGCGATCCGAAGACGCTGCTGCGGTCCGCCAACATGCCCGTCGTCATCAGCGACGACGCCGCCGAAGTGCGCAGGGTCGTCGAGGGGCTCGGCAAGCGGATGGGATGGCAGGAGGAGTTCACGCGCGATCTCGTGCTCGGCGGCAGCGTCGCCGAGGTGCGCGACAAGCTGGGCCGGCTGCGCGACGCCGGCGTGGACATGCTGTTCGTGCCGTCGTTCGTGCCGGCCAACCTCGAGCGTCACCTCGACGGCTTCATGGCCGACGTCGCGCCCGCGTTCCGCTGACCGCGGGCGCGCACGACGCCGGCCGTCGCGCTAGGCCTTGCCCTCGAGCGCGCGCTTCAACTGGTCGAGGTGGTTGTCGTCGTGCCACGCCATCAGCGTCACGAAGTCCTCGACGGTCATGCGCCCACGCGTCGGGTGCACGCCGCCGCGCTTCCACTGCTCCGGCGTCAGCTTCCCGAGGTGGCCGAGCGTCTCGTCGCGCCGCTTGCGGAACGCGGCGAGCACCCCGTTCACGTCGTTGCGCAGATACTGCCGCTCGTCCGCCCAGCGGTCGGGCGTCGTCGGATCGAGCGACGGCAGCTTCGGCTCGTCCAGCTCCAGCAGGAGCTGAAACCGTCCCATGAAGAGCTCTTCCGTGTCGCGGAGATGACAGGCGGCTTCCTTCGCCGCCCAGTTCTTTCCGTCCGGCCGGCGAGACAGCACGTCGTCGGCCTTGCCGCGCACCGCCGCGGCGAGATCGTCCGGCGTGCGCTTCATGCGGGCCAGCTTGCCTTCACGCGATTGTTTCGCGACCTCTTCCATCGTCGGCATCGTCGTCGCTCCTGTTCGGGTGGGGTTCGGGCCCGCGTCGGCGGCGCGTCTACGCCTGTCCCGCCAGCGCGCGGCGCAGCTGATCCAGGTGGTTGTCATCGTGCCACGCCATCATCGCCACGAAGCGGTCGATCGTGATCCGTCCGCCGGTCGGGTGGAGACAGCCGCGCTGCACCTGTTCGGGCGTCAGCGGTTGCAGAGACACGAGCGTTTCATCGCGCCGGCGGCGAAACGCGGCGAGCGCTTTCGTGGCGTCGTTCGTCAGATACTGCCGCTCGTCGGCCCAGCGATCGGCAGCCGCGGGATCGGCGTAGACCTTCGGCTCGTCGTTCGCGACGATCGCGTGGAAGCGCACGAAGAAGATCTCTTCGGTATCACGCAGGTGACAGACGATTTCGGTCGCGGCCCAGTTCTTCTCATCCGGCCGGCGTAACAAGACGGCGGCAGGCTGACCGGCGATCGCGGCCGCGATCGCGTCCGGCGTGCGCGCCATGCGTTCCCGGCGCTGCGCGATCGGTGCCTTTGCGTAGTCGTCCACCGTCGGCATGCCTCGTCCTCCTAGGCGTGTCCGTCCAGGGCGCGTTTGACCTGATCCAGATGATTGTCGTCGTGCCAGGTCAGGACCGCGACGACGTCGTCGAGCGTGACGCGACCGAGTTTCGGATGGACGCCGCCGCGGCGCCAGCCCGCGTCGTCGACGCTCTGGAGCAGCTCGAGCGTCTCATCGCGCCGGCGGCTGAACGCGTTCCAGGCCTCGCCGGCGTGCTGCCGATCGTACTGTCGCTCCTCGGCCCAGCGATCCGCGGTGCCCGTCTGGATCAGCGGCGGATCGTCCAGCAGCAGCACGAGCCGCATCCAGCCCGACAGATGCTCCTCCGCGTCACGCAGATGACAGACGACTTCCGCGGCGGACCACGCGCCTTTGGCGGGCCGGCGCGTGAGCGTCGATTCGCGCCGGCCGCGGAGCAGCCGCGCGAGCTCGCCGGGACCGCGCGCGAGCCGTTCCAGGCGCGTCGCGCGCCCGATCGCCAGGTAGTGCGCCGGCGTCTTGCCCGCCGCGTTCTTCAGCGCGGCCCAGCGGGCGCCGTCGGCCGTCGCCTCGACGGCGGCATCCGTCACGAGCTGGTGAAACAGGCTCGACTCGCGCTTGTAGAACCCCTCCGTGTGATACGAGTCGCCGAGGCGGAGGTGGGCGTAGTCGATGTGATGACCGGCCTCGTGCAGCAGTGTGCGGAGATACGTGCGGAACGCCACGACGCGGCGCTGCTTGGCCGTTCGCATCCACAGCTGGATCTTCGGACGGCGGTTGCCTTCCTGCGTGTAGAGGCCGTGCAGCTCGCCCCAGTGGCTGTGCGGGCGCGCGGCGAGCACTTCGAGGTTCACGGGCGGGATGCCGAGCGCCGCGTTGATGCCGTTGATCAGGCGTTCGCTGGCGGCCTGGGTCGCGGCGCGGTTCTCGGATTCGAGCGCCGCCTGCAGCGTGTCGACGAGCGGCCGGAGCACGGCGGGGTCGCGCAGGCGGAGCGCGGTGGTCTCGTCGCTCTTCCGGTAGATCGCCTGCTGCGCGCGGGTCAGCCGGTCGTAGAACGCAAACGGCACGGAATGACGACGATCAACGCCCGGTCCAGCGTGGCTTTCGCTTCTCGAGAAACGCGCGCGCGCCTTCCACCCGGTCTTCCGTCGAGCGGAGCAGCGCGGACAGATCGCCTTCGAGGCGCAGCCCGTCGGCGAGCGGCAGCTCGAGGCCTTTGACGACCGCTTCCTTGGCGTACCGCAGCGCGATCGGCGCCTTGCTCGCGATGGTGCGCGCGAGCTCGAGCGCCGCCTTCTGCACGTCGCCCGCCGGCACCACGCGCTCGACGAGCCCGATGCGCAGCGCCTCGTCCGCGCCGATGCGGGCGCCCGTGAGGATCATCTCGAGCGCCTTGCCGCGGCCGAGCAGTCGCGGCAGGCGCTGTGTGCCGCCGCCGCCGGGAATGATCGCGAGGTCGATCTCGGTGAGGCCGAGCTTCGCGTCGTCGCCGGCGACGCGGATGTCGCACGCCAGCGCCATCTCGAGCCCGCCGCCGAACGCGTAGCCGCGGATGGCCGCGATGATGGGCTGCGGGCAGCGGTCCATCGCCTGGCGGAAGTCGAGCCGGCGGCGCTGCTCGCGGTAATGCGCGAGCGACGGCACGTCGACGAACTCGCGGATGTCGGCGCCGGCGGAAAACGCGCGCTCGCCGGCGCCGGTGACGAGCACGACGCGCACGTCGTCGCTCACGGCGATCTCGGTGAAGACCTGCGTGAGCTCGCGCCGCATGGCGTCGTTCATCGCGTTGTGCACGTCGGGACGGTTCATCGTGATCGTCGCCAGACCGTCGTCGAGCTCGTAGCGGATGGCGGTGTAGGTGGTCATGGCTGTTTCACCCGCGGCACCTTGCCGGCGCCCGGAAGCGCGCCGACGACGGCGCGGGAACGGAGATCGGCGATCGCGCGCTCGTCGTATCCGAGCTCGCGCAGCACGTCGTCGGTGTGCTGGTCGAGCGCCGGCGGCGGACCGGGGTCGCGCGTCGCGGCCGGCGACATGCGGATCGGCTGTCCCATCAGCGTCAGGTGCCCGACATCCGGGTGCCCGTCGTACTCCTGGATCATGCCGAGATGGCGAACGGCGGGATCTTTCATGAACTCCGCCAGTGCCTGGACCGGCGCGGCGGGAATGTCGTGCGCGGCGAGCACCTCGAGCCATTCCGCGCGCTTCTTCGACTTGAACGTGTCGATGAGGATCGGCAGCAGCTCGCCGGAGTGCTCGAGCCGCAACAGCCAGCCGGCGAACCGCGGGTCGTCACGGAGGTGGTCGAGCCCGAGCGCTTTCGACAGCTTCCCCCAGAACGACTGGTTGCCGCACGCGAGGAAGAACCACTCGCCGTCACCGGCTTCGTAGAGCCGGTACGTCGGGTTCTCGCGCGCGAACACCGGCTTGCCCGGGTAATCGACGACGCTGCCGGACTGGAGCGCCAGGCTCGCGTGCAGCAGCGACGTCTCGACGCGCTGGCCCTGGCCCGTGCGCTCGCGCGTGAACAGGGCGGCGAGCACGGCCTGCGCGCCGAGCGACGCGGCGTAGTAGTCGTTGATCGCGATCCGGATGAACTGCGGCGGGCCCGTGGCGCCCTGGATCACCATGTGGCCACAGAGCGCCTGGAGCAGCGGGTCGAATCCGGGGCGGTCGGCGTACGGACCGGTCGAGCCGAACGCGGTGACCGAACAATAGATGAGACGCGGGTTCAGCGTCCGGAGCGCGGCGTCGCCGATCCCGAGCCGGTCGGCGACGCCGGGCCGCATGTTCTCCATCACGACGTCGGCCTGCACGGCGAGCGCTTCGATGATCCGCCGCCCCTCGCCGGTCTTGAGGTTCACGCAGATCGAGCGCTTGCCGCGGTTCCAGCCGAAGAACCCGGGCAGCTCGCGGAAGGAATCGCCCTCGGGCGCCTCGACCTTGATGACGCCCGCGCCGAGGTCGGCGAGCATCATCGCGCCGTAGGAGCCGGCGATGTAGCTCGTGAGATCGAGGACGCGAATGCCGTCGAGCGGCGGCGCATGGTCAGACACTGCGTCGGTACCCGAGGAGTGACCCGGGTTCCCCGGGGCACTCCGAGCGTCGGGGGGTATGGGGGGCCATTTCGGGGCCCCCCATCTGATCAGACACCGCTGACCATCCGCGTGATCAGCTCGCGGTGGTAATCGCCGTCGCCGTACATGGTCTCGAGCGCCTTGGCGCGCTTGAAGTAGAGATGCAGATCGTACTCCCACGTGAACCCGATGCCGCCGTGCACCTGGATCGCTTCGCCGCAGACCTTGCGCGCCGCATCGCCGACGTACGCCTTCGCGACCGACGCGGCGACGTCGGCGTCGTCCGCGCGCGCATCGAGCGCCCATGCCGCGTAGTACACGGCCGCATGTGAGTTCTCGACTTCGAGCAGCATCTCGGAACACTTGTGACGAATGGCCTGGAACGACCCGATCGGCTGGCCGAACTGCTCCCGCACCTTCGCGTAGCCGACCGCCATGTCGAGGCAGCGGCGCGCGGCACCGAGCATCTCGGCGGCGGCGCCGACGGCGCCGCGACGCATCAGCAACTGGAGCAGCGGCGCGGCCGAACCCGGCGCGCCGAGCGTTTCGGCCGCGCGCACGTTGTCGAGCGTGACGTGCACCCAGCGCGTGCCGAAGTCCATGCCCTGCACGGGCGCGAGCGCGAGCCCCGCCGCGGCCGGGTCGACGAGGAACAGCGTGATGCCCTCGGCGGTGCGGGCGGGGACGAGCAGCACGTTCGCCACGTGCGCCCACGGCACCCAGCGCTTCGCGCCGGACAGCCGCCACCCTTCGGACGATTTCTCGGCGCGCGTCGCCGTCGCGTCGGGCGACCAGTCGAGATCGCCGTCGAGGAACGCGATGGTCGCGCGCGCATCGCCGGTCGCGACGGCGGGCAGCCAGCGCTTCTTCTGCGCATCGGTGCCGGCGTCGGCGATGGCCGTTGCCGCGAGCACCGTCGGCCAGTACGGCGTCGGCAGCGCGGCGCGTCCGATCTCGTCGAGCACGATCGCGCTCTCGACCATCGCGAGCCCGGCGCCACCGTACGCCTCGTCGAGCGACAGGCCGAGCCAGCCGAGCTGCGCCATGTCCTTCCAGAGACTCTCGCTCTCGCCGCGCGCATCGTCCCAGAGGAGTCGGACCGTCGCCGGCTTCGCGTGCTCGTCCAGGAAGGAGCGCGCCGCGTTCTTCAGGAGCTGCTGGTCGGAGCTGAAGGCGAAATCCATGGCGTCAGGCCTTCACGCGGTCGGCGCGGACTTCCTTGGGAAGGCCGAGCACGCGCTCGCCAATGATGTTCTTCTGGATCTCCGAGGAGCCGGAGTAGATGGTGCCGGCGCGCGACCAGAGGAACGCGGTCGCCCAGGTCCCAGGCTCACCGGACGACGTGTCGATCTCCTCGTAGTCCGCGGTCGCCGACATACCGTGGCCGTGGGGCCCGAGGATCTCGAGCGCCGTCTCGTAGAACCGCTTCTCGAACTCCGTGTACGAGAGCTTCGTGATCGACGACGCGCTGCTGACGCCTTCACCCTTCGAGAGCGCGGACAGCACGCGGAGCCCCGCATACCGCTGCACCTCGAGCTCGGCGTAGAGCTTGCCGAGCTTCGCGCGGACGGCGGAATCCTGGATGAGCGGGCGGCCGTTGCGCCGGAGCTCCTTCGCGGCCTTCACGAGCTGCTGGAAGCTGATCGCGTAGCGCGTGACGCGGCCGAGCGAGTTGCCGCCGCGCTCGTACCCGAGCGTCGTCTGCGCGATCGCCCAGCCCTGGCCGAGATCGCCGATGAGGTCGCGCTTCTCGGCCCGCGCGTTCGTCATGAAGACTTCCGAGAAGAGCGAGTGCCCGGTGATCTGCTTGAGCGGCCGCACCTCGACGCCGGGCTGCCGCATGTTCAGCAGCACGCACGAGATGCCCTTGTGCTTGGCGACCTTCGAGTCGGTGCGGCAGAGGAGAATGCCCCAGTCGGCGATCGGTCCGCTCGACGTCCAGATCTTCTGCCCGTTGACGACGAAGTGGTCGCCCGCGTCTTCGGCGCGCGTCTTCAGGCCGGCGAGATCGGAGCCGGCGTTCGGCTCGGAGTAGAGCTGGCACCAGATCTCCTCGGCCGTGAGCATCTTCTTGAGGTAGCGCTCCTTCTGCCAGTCGGTGCCGTGCACGATGATCGTCGGGCCGATGAAGCCGATGCCGAGCCCGTTGATCGTCGGCGGCGCGCCGATGCGCGCCATCTCGTCCTGCACGATCGCCTGCTGCATCGCGGTCGCGCCCCAGCCGCCGTACGCCTTGGGCCAGAGCATGCCGACGTAGCCGGCTTCGTAGAGCTTGCGGTGCCACTGCTTGCGCTCGTCGAGCGTCTTGAGATCGTGGCGCGGAACGTTCGCTTCCATCCATGCGCGGCAGGTGTCACGGAACGCGCGGTCTTCGGACGAGTAGTTCAGGTCCATCAGGGCCTCCTGGGGAGCCCGATTCTAGCCGGGGTGGACGCGCGCCGCCAGCCGGAGCGGCGCGGCGAGGATTGCCCGCTACAAGTCTTCGGGCCGCAAGCCGGTGCGTTTAGCGATCCTCGCCAGCATGCGTGGGCCGATTTCTTCGTCGTCGTGAAACGCGAACACGAAATCGGTCCAGTCGGGGCGCGAGAGCGTGCGATGGGAACCGGACTGACGCTTGATTCCCCATCCGATCCTGAGCAGAGCCGTGAGCACCCGTCGGGAACGGGTGCTCGGCCACGCGCTCATGCAGCGTTGAACGAAATGCTCAGTAGCTCAGGACCAGCTTCACCGTGCTCCAGCCGCTCGGCGATGACCCTCAGCGCGAGCGCCTGAACCTTTGAGATCGCGGCCTTCTCCGTGTCGCCGTACGCAAGCACACCGGGGAGTTCCACGACTTCGGCCAGCCATCGGCCGTCGTCTTCCCGCTCGATCTCGATCTTGAACGTGATCAACGGATCATAGCCTTCCGCCACGAGTATACGGCGGCGGCCTCAGAGCTTCGTGCGCCACTGAACGCCGCGGTGGCCGGAGCGAGCGTCGCGAGCCCCGGGCGGCTGCAACCGGAAGTTATCCGGCACTTCATGCCGCTATTCCGAACCAGAGCGCCAGGGCTCGGCTCACACGCAGCATGACGTCTTCCTCCAGGCGGCCGATCGTCTGACCAAGGCGCTGCCGCCGTACGGTTGTGATTTTGTCGACCATGATCTGCGAGACCACCCGCAACCCGTTTCGCCGGGAAGGCTCCACAGTCACGCGGAACAGCGGTGTATCCACGATCGTGCTGGTGACCGGTACCACCGTGATGCTGGCGTGCGTATCGTTGAACAGGTCTGATTGCACGACGAGGGCTGGTCGCGGCTTGCCGTAGTCGCCCTGCAGGGCAACCACGACGAGATCGCCACGTTTCACGGCGTCCAGCCCTCAGCATCCTCGTTCGCCTCGATCCACGTCATTACCTCATTCTCGGCACGCTTGTTCCTGGCGGCCACGCGGCTCTGCCGCCGGCATTCTTCGGCGAACCCCTGAGCGCGGGTGTCCGGCACCCACAGCTGAACGAGGCGGAAACCGGCGCGTCGCATGCGCTCTCGATAACGCTGGACGCTCTTGCGAACGGCGGTGATCTTTGCCATGACATGTAATATGTCATGAATCCGGAGGTCCGGCCAGCGCCTTCCGCGCCCTGCGGCGAGGCCGCGTCGGCGCAGCGCGTGCAGCGCTGGGAGTGGTCCTCAGCGCTCTCTGCCCGGATATCAACGCCCGGCATCAGCCGCGGCGCGTAGCGCCGACGGCTGGATGCCGTGGTTAGCCGGTGACTCGGTACAGGCTTGACAGGATATACCTGTACTTGCATATTGGCCGGTGTCCGACAAGCTCTTGCAGTGGCTTGGCTCTTCACGGACCGACGTTCGCGCCTTTCCAGGTGACGCGCGTCGACTCGCTGGATTTCAGCTTCGGCGGATCCAACAGGGACTGAACCCAACGGACTGGAAGGCGATGCGTGCGGTCGGAGCCGGCGTTCGGGAGATCCGGGTCCACACCGCACTGGAGCACCGAGTGATGTATGTCGCGAAGTTCGCAGAGGCGGTGTACGTGCTGCACGCTTTCGAGAAACGGGCCAGGAAAACGCCGAAGCATGATGTCGATCTCGCGGCGCAGCGGTACCAAGAGCTGATGAAACGGCGGCGACTGATGGGCCTGATTGGAGGCTAACGTGGCGAGGCAGCTCAAAGTGACCGCGTCGACAGGCAACGTGTTTCGCGATGTCGGGTTCCGTCGTGCGGAGGCCGAGCATCTCTTGGTTCGTGCCGACCTCATGATCCAGCTGCAGAAGTTCATCGCTGCACGGCGGCTGAAGCAGCGGGAGGCGGCCGAAATCCTGCGGGTGTCGCAACCACGCGTGAGCGATCTCCTGCGGGGCCGCATCGACTTGTTCAGCACCGACGCGCTGATCGACATGCTTGCTCGTCTCGGCGCCCGTGTTCGGCTGACCATCAAACCCGGGCGACGTCGGCTGAAAGTCGCATAACGTTCGGCTTCAGGCGCGCGCCGCTCGCGGCGCGTCGTCCTGCAAGCCGTTGTTCGGTGGCACGCACGCTTAAACGTAAGGAGGCGAAATGGCGTTTTCATCTTTAGCCTCCTTTGAGGTCCCAAGCCGAGCGGATGTTTCGAACGCCTACTTGCGTTGGCGTTCCTGAAGCAGTGCCTTGGTTTGTGACAAGACTGCGTAGTCCTCAGCGGTGCGCCCGCATCGATCTGCTGCCCTCACATCTGCACCCGCGTCCATTAGCATCGTCATGATGCCATGGTTGTGCTGTGATGCCGCATACATCAGAGGCGTTGAACCATTGAGCGTCTTGGTATTGGGATTACCTCCATGGGCAAGTAGCAGTTTCACGATTTGGTCAAGACTGCCGGATCCAGACCCTCCGATACCTCTTGGACCTCCGCTTTGTCCAGCTGCAAGGTAGAGCAAACTAGTTCCTCCGGATAAAGTAGATAGACGGCACTGAAAGCGTTTGGCGGTGTCGTCAATCCGATCCGGCTCCAAGTCACGTCGTGGTACCGTCACCTGTTGCGAATGCGTTGGAGTCAGCTCCTTTGATGCGTAGACATTTCCTCCGCGTGGGTATGTCATGTTCGCATTTGCCCCGTGACGAAGGAGCAACTCGGCCATTTCAACGTCGCCAAAATTGAGCACGATGCTAAACGCTTCGAAGTCGTCTCGCGGATTGGCACCTCGTTCCAACAGCAATCGGACCACCTGAACCTTCCGTGACTGCACCGCCGCCACGAGCGGGGTCGACCCTCCCATGAATACCGTCAAATCTCCGGAAACAATACGATTGGGATTTGCCCCGCGATCGAGGAGTAGCTCCGCTAGTTTCAACTGGCCTCGCGACGCTGTCGCGACCAGAGCACAGCCGTAACTAGCGTTTACGTCCGCACCTTGCTCGACTAGGGTGGTTGCGCGTTCCAGATTGCCAGATACGATTGCCTCGCACAGAGGGCTAGGACTAAAGTGATGCTCATCCATTCGAGTATTGGCGCAACCTTGCAGCAACATCGCGATCAATGTGCAAACAACGAGAACACCGATCAGGCGTCTAATGTCGATCATATGTATCACTCCCTCGCTCATGCCAAAAGGCATCGTGCCGATGTGCCACCGAACTACTATTCGACTGCAACAACCGGCGCCCGGCACGGGATGCTTGGCATCCAATAGTCGACGCAAGCATCCAAGCGCAGATGCCGGGCGAGCATCCACATGTGGATGCTCGGAGCCTTCACGCGCGGCATCCGCTATTGGATGCCGGTTCCGCCACGATGCGCGCTTCCAGTTTGAGCGCGACCGCCTGCCGGTAGCGCATCTCCCACAGCTTTCGGTCGGGATTCCATCTGGCACCTGCCTGCTTCACCCTTTGCCGCAGCTCCGCTTCCGCGAAGGCAACGTGCAATCCCACGATCTGATCGGCGGGCAGCCGGGCCGACGGCGGTTCCCAGTCGCGCTCTGCGACCACGAGTTCCACGGTCTTGTACCGTCTCTTCATCTGCGCATCGTAGCGATAGCGCACGCAGAGCAGACGGTCACCGTACTGCGCGACCAGCTGCTTCGTGCCCTTCTGGCCCGGTTTGAGATGTAGGAGTGTCCGCATGCCTCGTCGTCAGTTCCAACGGAACCGTAGTCCACGGCGCCGGGAGGCACAAGCGGGCCTTTGCTGTCTCCGAGGAGAGACGGTCGAGTGTCGCCGCGCAGAGACAGCGCCGGCCTCGCGCACGATCCGGCTTCCTCAGGGGTGGAGCACGTCGGTCGCCCGGGCGCTCGGCTGCGTCACTCGGGCGGCTTCGCCCAGCCGGGCGGCGGGCGCCGGAACGGCGACTCGGGGCTCTCCGACGTCGCGGCCGCGGGCGCGACGTTGCCGCCGCCGTTCGGGCCCGTCGGCCGGATGATGTTCATGGCCGTCGCCATCATGCCCGCGACGTCGGCGACGCCGGCCGGGACGATCATCGTCGTGTCCGTCGCGTTCGCGAGCTCGCCGAACTTCGTGATGTACTGCTCGGCGACGCGGAGCTGAATCGCCTCGTAGCCGCCGGGGACCTGCGACGCTTCGGCGACACGGCGCACGCCCTCCGCCGTCGCGGCGGCGATGGAGAGGATCGCGGCCGCCGCACCCTCGGCCTCGTTGATCTGCTGCTGCTTCTTCGCCTCCGACGCCTTGATGACCTGCTGCTTCTGGCCCTCGGCGCTGTTGATCGCCGCGTCGCGCTCGCCCTCGGACGTCAGGATCACCGCGCGCTTCTCCCGCTCGGCGCGCATCTGCTTTTCCATCGCGGCGAGCACGTCCTTCGGCGGCGTGATGTTCTTGATCTCGTAGCGCAGCACCTTGATGCCCCACGGCTCGGACGCCTTGTCGAGCTCGGTCACGACCTGCATGTTGACGTGCGTCCGCTCCTCGAACGTCCGGTCGAGGTCGATCTTGCCGACCTCGCTGCGGAGCGTGGTCTGCGCGAGCTGCGTGATCGCGAAGAGGTAGTCGGACACACCGTACGACGCGCGCTGGGGATCGAGGACCTTCAGGTAGATGACGCCGTCCACGTGGACCTGGACGTTGTCGCGCGTGATGCAGACCTGCTCGGGGATGTCGATCGCCGTCTCCTTCAACGAATGCCGGTAGCGGATCACGTCGAAGAAGGGGACGAGCACGTGAAAGCCCGCCGGCAGCGTGCCCCGGTACTTGCCGAGCCGCTCGACGACGAACGCGTTCTGCTGCGGGACGACGACGGCGGTCTTCGCGATCACGACGATCACGAGCACGGCCAGGATGACGAAGACGACAGCGGCTTCCGTCATGGGGTCCCTCCCTGGGACGACTCGGCGCGGAGCCGGAGCATGAGGCCATCGACCCGCGTCACCTGGCAGCGGGCGCCGCGAGAGATCGCGCGCTCGTCGACGTTCTGCGCGCTCCACGACGTGCCGCGCAGCTCGGCCTTGCCGAACGCGCCGGGCGCCAGGTCTTCGAGGGCGATCGCGATTTCGCTTTCGAGCGCGTCGATCGCTTCCGGCGACGTGCGCGTGTCCATCGTGCGGACGAGCGGGCCGCGGAAGAGCGCCAGCGAGACGATCGAGACGACCGAGAAGATGAGCCACTGCGTCCACGACGGACCGGAGACACCGAGGCCGGCGAGCACACCCACGACGACGGCGCCGACGCCGAAGAACAGCACGTAAAAGCCGCCGGGCGTCAGGATCTCGAGCCCGAGGAGGACGAATCCGGCAGGACCCAGACCCACCACTCCATCGCGCGCTCAGGCCGGCTCGGGCAGCCGGTAGATGGCGGTGTGGAGAATGTGCGCGACGGGACGTCCGTCGGCGAGCAGGGCGAGGTCGAGCTCCACGAACTCGCGGCCCTTCTTTTCGAACAGCGACCGCACGCGACCGCGCGTGCGCAGCGTCTGACCGATGCGTGCGGCGCCGAGATGTCGCACGACGCTCCCGACGTGGATCCACGGACCCATCCGGACGTTGCGGTCGAGCGCGCGGTTCGCCTGGTCGAGATAGAACGCGGGATGCACCCGGCCGCCGGCGCCGCGATAGATCGCGAGGGCGTCGGAGACCGTGTCGAGATAGCCCGCCGCGCGCTCGGCGTCGTAGAGCGCGACCGGCGTGCCGAGCACGTCGACCGCGCCGAGATGCTCGCGCGTGGCGGCCGGACGTTCATCCGGCAGCGGCGCCTCGCGGTAGAGCGCCGGATTGATGGGCGTCGGCGATCCGGCGGGCAGCGTGATCGTCGCCGTGGCGCACTCGCCGCCGTCGGTCGTCGTCGCGGTGACCGTCGCCGTCACCCGCTGCCGCGTGCGCTCGGTGACCTCGCCGCGCACGACGACTTCCTCGTCCTCGAGGATCGGCTTCACGAAGCGGACGCTCGCCGTGCCGCGCTCGAGCCATCCGGCGCCGAACGCTTCGGCGAGCGGGTGCGTCATGTACGCGTAAACGGTGACGCCGGGGACGAGGCCGCCGCGAAAACCGTACTTTTGCGCGATCGCGTCGTCGTGGATCTTGTTCTCGCCGGACGGCGACGTGTTGCGCGCCTTGACGCGGTACTCCGGGAGCGAGTCGGGCACGGCGGGATACTAGCGCGAACCATGCTTATAATGAAGCGTGCGCACCGGGCTGATCGTCCTCGCCGTGATCGCGATCGCCGTCTTCGGTGTCGTCGTCTGGGGCATCGGTATCGTCAACAGCCTCGTCGGGCTCGATCAGGACGTCGCGGCGCAGTGGGCGCAGGTCCAGAACCAGTACCAGCGCCGCGCGGACCTGATTCCCAATCTCGTCGAAACGGTCAAAGGCTACGCCGCGCACGAGCGCACCGTGCTGGAAGAAGTGACGAAGGCGCGCGCGAGCGCCAGCTCGATCCAGCTCACGCCCGAAGCGCTCGCCGATCCCGAGGCGATGCGGCGCTTCCAGCAGGCGCAGAACGCGCTGTCCGGCGCACTCTCGCGACTGCTCGTCACCGTCGAGCGCTATCCCGACCTGAAGGCGAACCAGAACTTCATCGCCCTGCAGACCCAGCTCGAAGGCACCGAGAACCGGATCTCGAACGAGCGCCGGCGCTACAACGAGGTCGTGCGCACGTACAACGTCCGCGTCCAGACGTTCCCGCAGCGCTTCATCGCCGGTAGCGCCGGCTATCGGCCGAAGGCGTTCTTCGAAGCGATACCCGACGCGGCCACGCCACCGCGCGTGAAGTTCTAGGGTGTGCTCCTCGGGCTCCTCCTCGCCGTCGCGCTAGCGTTCGAGCCGCCGACCGCCCCAGCCGCCCGCGTCAACGACTACGCGAATCTGCTCGGCGCCGCCGAGCGCGATCGGCTCGAACAGGTCATCGCGGAGCGCGAGCGCGCGACCGGCGCGCAGGTCGCCATCGCGATCTTCCGCTCGCTCGAGAGCGTGCAGCTTCCCGGCAAGGGCGCGGTCGGCGGCATCGAGGAGCTCTCGATCTGGCTCGGCGAGCGGTGGCGCATCGGCCAGAAGGGGCTCGACAACGGCGTCATCGTCGTCGTCCTTCTCGACGACCGCAAGATCCGACTCGAAGTCGGCTACGGTCTCGAGGGCCAGATCCCCGACGTCGTGGCCGGACGCATCATCGCCGACACGATCGCGCCGCGGTTTCGCGAGCGACGGTATGCGGCGGGCCTCGAAGCGGCGGTGCTCGCGATCTACTCGCGCGTCGGCGATGCGCCGAACGCGCCGGTGAAACGCGGGCCGGAGGTCAAGGTGACGGGCCGGGGCATCGGTCTGCTCGTCGTGTTCCTCGTCATCGCCGTCATCCTCGGCATGGAAATGAGCCGCTCGCGCGGCGGGCGGAGGCTTCTCCGGTGGTGGCGGCGGGTTCGGCGGCGGCGGCGCGAGCGGAAGCTGGTGATGACGACACCGCCGCGCTGGCTGACGCAGCGACTGACCGCGGAAGACCTCGACATGATCGCCGCGAGCGTGACGAACGCCGAGGCCGGGACGTCGGCCGAGATCCGCGTCCACCTCGAACCGCATGTGCCGCGCGCGCACTTCCGGCGGTCGCTCGATCCGCTGGAGCGCGCCCGCGAGGTGTTCGCAAGCCTCGGCATGGAGACCACACGCGACCGTAACGGGGTGCTGATCTACATCGCGCTCGACGATCACAAGTTCGCGATCTTCGGCGACGAGGGGATCCACGCGCGCGTCGGTGACGGCTACTGGCAGGCGATACGCGACGTGATGCGCGAGCGCCTGCGACGCGGCGCGACGCGCGAGGCGATCGTGATCGCCGTCGAGGAACTCGGCCGGGCGCTCGCCAGCCATTTCCCGCGCCGCCCGGACGACGTCGACGAGCTGCCGAATCGCGTCAGCGTGGAATGACGGTTGCAAGCTTGAACGGCATGGGCCGGATCGGTATACGCTGGGCGGTAAGGGGGGCGTCATGACGCGCTTCGCGTCGGCTTTCATCGTCGCGCTCGTTCTGTCACCGGTTCCCGTGGCGGCGCAGCAGGAGCACGCGTCGCCGCCGAGCGCGCGACGAGATCATCCGCGAGAGCCGGCAGCGGCCGCTCAGCCGTCCCGAGCTCGACTACAGCGTCACGAACGCGATCCAGGCCGACCGCGCCAACCGCCTTCGCCGGTAGTCCGGGCCCCGCCGGCGCCCTGCCCGGTGTGGTAGATTCGGCGGCACCGTGAAACGCGACGACATCCCCACGCCGGCGCTCGTTCTCGATCTCGACCGCTTCGAGCGCAACCTCGACCGCATGGCCGCGCACGTCACGCGCGCCGGCAAGAACCTCAGGCCGCACGCGAAGACGCACCGCTGCCCGGAGATCGCGCGCCGTCAGATCAAGGCCGGCGCGATCGGTGTCGCCTGCGCGAAGCTCGGCGAGGCCGAGGTGATGGCGGCCGAGGGCATTCGCGGGCTGCTCATCACGACCGAAGTCGTGCCGGCCGCGAAGATCGAGCGCCTCGTGAAGCTCGTCCGCGAAGCGCCGGACACGATGGTCGTCGTCGATCACGCGGACAACGCGCGCGAGCTGTCGCGCGCCGCGACGGCCGCCGGCGCCGTGATCAACGTGCTCGTCGACATCGAGGTCGGCGGTCGCCGCACCGGTATTCAGCCCGGCGCGCCCGCGGTCGCGCTCGCGCGCGAGATCGCGTCGCTGCCCGGCCTGCGCTTCCGCGGACTCCAGGGGTACGCCGGACAGTGCGCGCACGTGATGGGCTGGGCCGCCCGGCGCGAGGCATCACGCGCCGCCATGGCGCCGCTCGCCGAGACGCGCCGCCTCGCGGAGGCCGCCGGGCTTGCGGTCGAGATCGTGGCCGGCGGCTCGACGGGCACGTTCGACATCGACGTCGAGATGCCGGAGCTGACCGAGCTGCAGTCCGGCTCCTACTGCGTGATGGACATCGACTATCGCCGGATCGGCGGCCAGCGCAGCGAGGCGCTCACCGCGTTCGAGATGGCGCTCACCGTCGTGGCGACGGTCGTCAGCGTGCCCGAAGCGACCCGCGCGATGGTCGACGCGGGGCTCAAGGCCTTTTCCACCGACAAGCCGTTTCCTCCCGAGGCCGTCGAGCGGCCCGGCATCGAGTACACCTTTGCCGGCGACGAGCACGGCCGGCTCGCGCTGCGCGATCCGGACCGGCCCCTGCGGCTCGGCGAGCGCATCGAGTTCTTCGCACCGCATTGCGATCCGACCATCAACCTGTACGATCGCATCCACGCAGTCCGGCAAGGCGAGGTCGAAGGGATCTGGCCGGTGGCCGCGCGCGGGCGCTCCGACTGAGCGCGGCGTCCACGGAGGGATCGATGAGCGGAGACATCCTCGTCGTGGCGCGTAACCAGCGCTCGCTCTACGAGTATCTGAAGAACGACTTCGCGGACGATCCGGAAGTCGTCGTCGTCATGGACCGCCGCCAGGGAGAGCGCCGCCGGCGGGCGGAAGCGTGGACGGCGGAGCGGCGGGCCAGCGATCGGCGAAAAGATTGATGAGATGGGGGGCCCCGACATGGCCCCCCATACCCCCCAAACGCTCGACCGACCCGGAATGAATCCGGGCCGGTCTCGATCACGCTCCGGGTTCTGGATTAGCGCGCGTTCGACCAGAGCGTCCAGAAGATCTGCTGCGCCCGCGCCGCGTCCGTCGACTCGAAGATCGACGGGCGCGCCTGCGCCGAGCCCGGGAGTCCGGTCGAGTACCACGCCAGGTGCTTCTTCAGCTGCACGAGCGCGGTGCGCTCCGGCAGGTGCGCCAGGATCAGCTCCACGTGCCGGCGGATGATCCGCGCGCGCGCGTCGCGATCGACGGCGGTCGCCGAGAAGACCCACGGCGCGCCCAGCGCGGCGCGGCCGATCATCACGCCGGCGCATCCCGTCGCTTCGCGCATGCGGCGCGCATCGTCACGGTCGCGCACGTCGCCGTTGCCGATGACCGGAATCGCGACCGCGTGCACCACGTCGGCGATCACGTCCCACGGCGCCACCCCCGTGTACTGCTGCGCGCGGGTCCGCGGATGCACGGTGATCGCGTCCACGCCTTCGGCTTCCGCGAGCTTCGCGATCTCCACCGCATTCAGGATGCGGTCGTCCCAGCCCCCGCGGATCTTGATCGTGAACGGCCCGGTGACCGCCTTGCGCAGCGTGCGAAAGATCATCACCGCGGCGAGCGGATCGCGCATGAGCGCGGCGCCCTGTCCCTTCGCGACGATCTTGGCCACGGGGCAGCCCATGTTGAGATCGATGCCGTCGGCGCCGGCGGCCTCGAGCCGCCGCGCGGCTTCCGCGAGCACGTCGGGATCGGCGCCGAGCAGCTGCATCGCCAGCGGCCGCTCCTCCGGCAGATAGGCGGCGAGCGCGCGCGTCTGCGCGTTGTCGCGCACGAGCGCGGTGGCGTCGAGCTCTTCGCTGGTCAGCCGCCCGGCGCCGCACTCGCGCGCGACCAGACGGAACGGCGCGTTCGTGACGCCGGCCATGGGCGCGAGACGCATGTCGAGCGGCGGTGTGGTTGCGTTCATCCCGTCCAGTCTACATGGCGCGCGTGACGCCGACGGTCCGTGGCGTGTACCGTCTTCGCCGTCCGGGCGGCTTTCACGTCCGGAGCGCTCCGGGGTCCTACGTGACAGGGAGGCCGCGCCATGGCACCGCTGACTGCTCGAACACCGTCGCTCGACATCGCGTACGAGGCCTACGGCGACGCGCACGGGTTCCCGGTCATCCTGCTCCACGGGTTTCCTGACGACGCCCGCGCGTTCGACGGCGTCGCCGCGCCGCTGGCGGCGGCGGGCCATCGGGTGATCGTGCCGTACCTCCGCGGGTACGGGCCCACGCGGTTTCTCGACACCGCCGCACCGCGCATGGCGCAGCAGGCCGCGATCGGGCAGGACCTGCTCGACCTGATGGACGCGCTGGCTCTGCCGCGCGTCGCGCTGGCCGGCTACGACTGGGGCGGGCGCGCGGCGTGCATCGCGAGCATCCTGGCGCCCGCGCGCGTGCGCGCGCTCGTCACGATCGGCGGGTACAACGTGCAGAACGCGGTCGAGCCGTCACGCCCGGCGTCCGCGACGGAAGAGCGCGCGTACTGGTACCAGTGGTACTTCAATACCGATCGCGGCCGGCGCGGCCTCGAGGCGAACCGGCGGGCGATCTGCCGGCTGCTATGGCAGGACTGGTCGCCGACGTGGCGGTTCGACGACGCCACGTTCGACGCCACCGCGCCGTCGTTCGACAATCCCGATTTCGTCGAGGTCGTGATTCATTCCTACCGCCACCGGCACAACAACACGCCGGGCGATCCGCGCTTCGACGGAATCGAGCAGCGCCTCGCCGCGCGGCCGCCGATCACGGTGCCGACGGTCGTGCTCGTCGGCGGCAACGATACCGTCGGCCCGCCGGCACGTTCGGAGCGCGACATGACGCTCTTCCCGGCCGGGACCGAGCGTCATGTCGTGCCGAACTGCGGTCACTTCATGCCACGCGAGCAGCCGGCGGCGGTTGCAGACGCGATGCTGAAGCTGCTCGCGCGCAGTGATTAGTGGTTTCGAGCGCTACTCAACGTAGGCAATCGCGCGGACCGGTGAGCCGTCCGCGCCCTCGATCTTCAGCGGCAGCGCGACGAAGCGGCATCGCGCGGCGCCGATCTGATCGAGGTTCGTGAGGTACTCGATCACGGTGATCCCGGCCGGGAAGAACCGCGCGTGCGTCGTGTACTCGTCGCGCGCGGGCTTGCGGCGGCGGGCGCCGATGCTGTCGCGGATGCAGAAGTCGGGCGGGTAGTCGTAGCCGACCGCCTTCGCACCGCGCGCGATCAGCCAGTCACAGCCCGTCGGTCCCGTGAAGGGTCCGCGACTCCAGAACTCCTCGCGCTCGACGCTCATCTTCCGCGGCCAGTCGGTCCGGAGCAGCACGATGTCGCCGGCGCGCACGTGCCCCGCGTGCTTCTCGAGCTCGGCGCCGCTGACCTCGCCGTTCTCGCCGAGATGCGTCAGGTTCACGACGGCGGCGTCGCCGACCCACTGGTCGACGGGCATCGCGGCGATGTCGCGTCCGTCGGGAAGAAAGTGCAGCGGCGCGTCGACGTGCGTGTAGGCGTGGCACGAGATCGTCATGACCGTCGACTGGAGCGGGTCGCCGGCCGCGTGCGTGGCCGGGCGCTCGGACAGCGCCTTCCAGCGGAAGTGCGGCGTGATGGTGAAGCTCAGATCGACGATGCGCATGGTCTAGCTCCGCCGGGCCGCGAGGACCGCGACCGGATACCCGAAGTGGATCTGATCAGCGACCCGGCGGGCGCCCACGCCGAGATCGTCGTTGCCGAGCGCTCCGGAGAAGTCGACGACCAGCTTCAGGGCGGCCTCGTCCTTGATGCCGGACGCCGTGGCGAATGGCACCGCCTGACGGGTGAACTGATCGAGGATCGCGTCGCGATGGTCGGTCATGCCGCGATCAGAGCCGCTGCTTGTAGATCTTCCCGCCCTTCATGATGAGGCGCGGATTCTCCGGCTGCTGGAAGCAGCGGAGATTCTTCAACGGATTGCCGTTCACCACGATCACGTCGGCGTATTTCCCGGGTTCGACGGTGCCGATTTTGTCCGACATGCGGAACAGCTCGGCGTTCACCTTCGTCGCCGACAGCAGCACCTCCATCGGCTTCATCACCTGGGCCTTCAGCTCGAGCTCCACGTGGCGCTGGCTCGCCATGTCGCCGAGCAGATCCGACCCCGAGCCGATCTTGCAGCCCGCCCGGTACGCGTACGTCAGCCCCTGCACGCTCTGCTGCCGCGCGAGGTCGATCTTCTGAATCTGGTGATCGCCGATGCCGTAGCGCTTGCCTTCGCGATAGATCGCCTCGTACGTGACCATCGTCGGCACGAGGAACGGCGATGGCGTTGCGCACCGCCGTGTCGGAGTACGCGTGCGACAGCACGTACGTGCCGACGGCCTGCGCTTCCTCGACGGCCGCGCGCATCTCGGCCACGGTGAACTGCGTCGTGTCGAGCTCGTCGGACGGCGACATCGCGCCGCCGGACGCCATGATCTTGATCTGGTTCACGTCGCGGCGGAGCTGCTCGCGCACGGCTCGGCGCACCTCGGCCTCGCCGTCGGCGATCGAGCCGACCATGCCGAGGCAGCAGTCGACCGGAGCGATCCACTCCGCCCGCCGGCGCTTGTCGCCGTGCCCGCCGGTCTGCGAGATGTACTGGCCCGAGACGAGCAGCCGCGGGCCGGGGACGTGGCCTTCTTCGAGCGCGAGCCGGAAGCCGTAGTCGGCGCCGCCGGCGTCGCGCACCGTCGTGAAGCCCTGCATCAGGCACTCTTCGGCGCGCCGCATGGCGCGCGCGGCGATGTAGGACGGCGGGTAGAACCGGTGCTGGTCGGTGATGTTCTCGGTGACGGCGCAGATGTGCACGTGCGCGTCCGTGAGCCCGGGCATGAGCGTCGCGCCCTCGAGGTCGAACGTCGTGACCGGCCCGGGAACGGCACCGACCTTGCCGTTCGGCAGCACGTCCTTGATGCGGTCGTCTTCCACCACGACCGCCGCGCCCTCCACGGGCTCGGCGCCGGTGCAGTCGATGAGGAACGCGTTCGTGAAGACCGTCGTGCTCATGGCCGCGCTACTGCGCGACGATCTTCGCGTCGCGGTCGCGCAGCCGGTCGTAGATGTGCTCGAGCATGCTGTTCGTCGTCCAGTCGACGATCGTCACGGCGAGCATGGTGCGCGGCTCGGCGCCGAGGCCGACCACCACTGCCCTGGTGCGCGCGCGATCCTGCGCGAACGCGCCGGGCGCGACGGCCAGCACGACGAGGGTGGCGACGACGAGGCGACGCATGATCCGCATGGGCGTTCTCCTGGCCTGGGTTATCGGGACACGCAGTGTAACGCGCGGCCGGTCAGATCCCGACATCGGCGTCTCCTCCCACCCGCAGCTTCGGCTCGAGCGTGTCGCGCAGCCAGTCGCCGAGCAGATTCACGCCGAGCGCGGTCACGGCGAGCGCGGCGCCCGGGAACGTCGCGAGCCACCAGGCCACGTACAGGAAGTCGCGGCTCTCCGACAGCATGCTGCCCCACGCCGGCGTCGGGGGCTGCACGCCGAAGCCGAGGAAGCTGATCGCCGCTTCCGCCACGATGAACTGCGAGAACTGCAGGCTGGCGACCACGATGATCGACGGCGCCACGTTGGGCAGGACATGACGGAAGAGCAGGCGCGTCCGGCCCATGCCGAGCGCGGCGGCGGCCTGCACGTAATCGCGCTGCTTCACCGTGAGCACCTCGCCGCGCACGACGCGCGCGTGTTCACGTCCTTCGTCTGGATGTCCATCGGCATGAAGAGCGGCACGGGATCGCCGGAGAGGCGAACCATGCCGAACACCGCCGTCAGCGAGGGGAAGACGACGAGCGCGGTCTGCGCGAGCCGCGACGCGAGGCAGGCGCGCACGGGCGCGGACTCAGGCCGCGCGGTCCTCGAAGCGGCGGTGCAGCACGACGGCGCGCTGTTTCCGGCGGAACTGCATGTTGAGCAGCTCCACGCCGAGCGAGAACGCCATCGCGACGTAGATGTATCCCTTGGGAATGTGCGCGCCCATGCCTTCGGCGACGAGCATCACGCCGATCAGCAGCAGGAACGACAGCGCCAGGATCTTCAGGCTCGGATGGCGCTCGATGAAGCCGCTGATGGCGCTCATCGAGAACAGCATCACCACCATCGCGATGACCATGGCGGCGATCATCACCGGCACGTGGTTCGCCATGCCGATCGCCGTGATCACGGAGTCGAGCGAGAACACGATGTCGAGCAGCAGGATCTGCACGATCACCGAGGCCATGCCCGAGCGGCCGCCGCCGGCCGCGTGCTCCTCGTGGTGCTCGACCTCGAGCTTGTCGTAGATCTCCCACGTCGCCTTGGCGATGAGGAAGAGCCCGCCGCCGAGCAGGATCAGGTCGCGTCCCGAGAAGTCGTGGCCGAGCAGGCCGAAGAACGGTCGGGTCAGGCTCATGATCCACGCGATGGCGAACAGCAGGCCGATGCGGATCCCGAGCGCGAGGACGAGCCCGGTCTTGCGTGCCCGCGGCTGCTGATCGGCGGGCAGCCGCGAGGTCAGGATGGCGATGAAGACGATGTTGTCGATGCCGAGCACGATCTCCAGCGCCGACAGCGTGAGGAGCGCGACCAGGTTATCGGCGCTGAGGAGGGCGTCCATGGGCGGGGATGGTAGCGACGGGGGACCCGGTGCGCAACGGACGCGCGACCTATACTGGCGTCCGATGACCGCGCCGCTGCTCGCGTCGCTCGCGCTCGTCCTGCTCGCCGTCCTGCCGGCGCGTGCGCAGGAGCCCGCGTCGCATCCGACGCAGGCCGCCGGGCCGCGGCACGATGACGCGGCCGCCGACCGTGTGATCGCCGAAGTCCGGCGCGCGACGGCGCGGTATGTCGACATCGCGCACGCGCGCACGGACGGCTACGTCCAGATGTCGGGCATGGAGGCGAGGCACGGCTATCACTTCGTCCGCGCCGACGCCCAGGCGCTCACGACGGCGGCGGGTCTCGCGACGATGACGCTCGATCTCGCGCGGCCGCCGGTTCTCGTCTACATCCGGGATGACGAGGGCGGCCCCGGCTGCGCCGGGGTCGGGGCCCCCTGCCCAACGAACGGAACGTGGCAGCTCGTCGGCGTCGAATACGTGTTGCCCCGGGCGCCGACGTCGGGGCCATTGCCGCTGTCCGCGTGGGGCTCGCACGAAGCGTCGTGCCATTACCGCGACTGGCAGGAGGTGGCCGCAGCGCGCAGCGCCGAATGCCCGGCGCGCCATCCGGCGAGCGGCGCACCCCTCGTGTCGTGGCATCCGGCGTTCGCCGTGGCGCACGTGTGGGCGTGGTACCCGAATCCCGACGGTCCGTTCGCGCGCGAGAACCGGTATCTCGACGCCTGGGGGCGCGGCATCGCCAGCGGCGCGGCCGGCCATCATCATGCGCGGAACGCGGCCGAGATCGCGTACTCGGAGCTGAACCATCGCGTCGCCGGCAGCTTCCTCGTCGTCCTCGCGGCGCTCGCGGCCTTCTGCGTCGTGCGCCCGCGCGCCCGCGTCGCGGCCGCCGTCGCCGCGGTCGTCTGGATCGTGTTCGGCGCGTACCTCGTCGTCAGCGCGGATCCCGAAGCGTGGCCGCTCGGCGGCGGGCGGGTTCGGGACGTCTTCAGCGACACGCTGGTGCTGCAGCACAAGCTGCTCGCGCTGATTCCCGTCGGCATCGGCATCGTGGAGGTCGCGCGCGCCGCCGGGCACGGGGTCGCGATCGCGTGGGTCGTGCCCGCGCTCGCCATCGCCGGCGGCATCGGCTTGTTCTTCCACGATCACGAAGGCGGGTTGCACCTCGACCGGACGTTCGTGCAGCACGCGGTGATGGGCGCGGCGGGTGTCGGGGTCGGCGGCGCGCTGCTCGCGATGGGCCGACGGCGGCGATGGGGCGCGTCGCTCGCGTGGGCCTGGCCCACGCTGCTCGGCGTGACGGCGGCGGTGCTGCTGTTCTACACGGAGTAGCGGCTCAGCAGGCCCAGCGCTCGGCGACCCAGACCGGCTGCTGGTAATAGCCCGACGTGTACGGCCGCTGCTGGTAGTGACCCTCGATCCACGTGCCGTCCGGCGACCAATGCCCCGGAACCCAATGGTTGTACCAGGCCGTCTGCGGCACCCAGTGATACGTCCAGTGTCCCGGCACGAGGCAGTCCGCGCGGGGTCCGACGACGAACCGCTGAGAGTGCGGGGAGTACAGATGGTGGTTCGGGCCGCGCCACGGTGCCGACGGCCGGCCGCCGCAGCGCCAGTTGCCGTGACCATCCCAGCAGATCGCCGGGTCCTGCACCACCCTGAGGCGGCGCTCGCCGAACACCTGAAGGCCGCCCTCGTCCACGATGAAGGGGCCGTGCGGACGGGCGTGATGACGCGGAGGTTTTGCGCCGCCGCCGACGGTGACGCGAAGACCGCCGGCCTCGGCGATGGGCGCCGAGACGAGGGCGGCCGCGACGGCGAGCGCGAGGATGCGCATCATGGTGAACCCCCCGAGGTCACCGGTGTGACGACCGGGACGCTCCGCCTATTCAGCATCGCGCCACTTTCGGCGCCACGCGCGTCCACATGAGCTCGGCCCACCGCGCATAGCCGAGATCGGACGGGTGATAGCCGTCCGCGGCCACCAGCTCGGGCCGCCGCGGTACCTCGTCGCGGCTGCGCGCGTAGAGGTCGACGATCTCGACGCCGTGCGCGCGCGCCTGCCGCTCGAGCGCCTCGTTGAACCACACGGTCAGCCGGCCGACGGCGTCGCGCTGGTCCGACTGCCGGAACCGCGGCGTGACCGCGAGATCCGGCAGCAGGTTCACGACGACGACGGCGCGCGTCTCGCGCGTGAGGCGGCCGAGGATGCGCGTGATGTGCTTTTCGTACTCGTCGACGCTCACGCCGCCGGTGATGTCGTTCGGTCCGATCGACAGCGTGACGAGATCGGGCGCGAGCTTCACCGCGCGGTCGAGCTGATGCCGGAGCACGTCGGCCGACACGGCGCCGCTGACGCCGAGGTTGTCGACGCGCGCGTTCGGATAGACGGCGCGCAGCCGCTCGTGCAGGCGGCTGACGTAATTGTGACGCGGGCTCGTCGCGGCGACGCCTTCGACGGTGCTGTCACCGAGCGCCACGTAGAGCGGCGCGGCGCCACACTCCGCCGGCAGGGCCCGCGCGCCGCGCTCGTCTCGCGTGGCCGAACACGCGCCGGCCACGACGGCGGCGGCGACGGCGACGGTGCACACGAGGGCACGCGTTACGAGGCGGATACCCCCTCCAGCGTGTCGCGATACCACGCCGCCTCCGGAAAGCCGATCGGCCGGATGGCCGGCAGCGTGACGCCGGCCGCGCGGTAGGCGTCGACGTACGCGCGGCACTTCGCCGCGTCGCCGATCGCGCCCAGCGCATCGGCGAGCGCGTCCGGCGTCTGTCCCGTGCGATCGAACTCCGCCAGGGACGCGGTGTAGCCGCTGCCTTCGAGCATGGCGCGATAGAACGGCAGCGTCAGATACCGCGCGAGCTCCGTGCGGAACGCGGCGCGCGTGCCCGGCACGTCGCTCGTGACGGCCACGGGCACCGCGGCGACGACCTCGAAGCCCTCGAGCGACTTGCCGGCGCGCCGGCGGCCGCGCTCGATCGCGGGCATCGCGACGCGCCGGACGTAGTCGGGCGCGCAGAGCCACAGAATCGCGCCGTCGGCGATCTCGCCCGCGAGCTCGCACATCTTCGGTCCGAGCGTCGCGAGATGGATGGGCGGCGCGGGCGGACGGTCGGGGACGGCGTAGCTCCACGTCACGCGGAAGTGCCGGCCGTCGAACGACGCGCCGGCCCCGACGGCGCCGCGCAGCACGTCGACGTACTCGCGCATCACGCCGAGGGGCTCCGTCAGCGTGAGCCCGAGCATGCTCTCCATGCTCGGGCGGTGGCTCACGCCGATGCCGAGACGGAAGCGACCGCCGGTCAGCTCCGAGACGGTCAGCGCCGCCTGGGCCATCGCGGTCGGGTGCCGCGGGTAGATGGGCACGACGCCGTTGCCGACGGCGATGCGCTTCGTGGCGGCGCCGTACGCGGAGAGCACCACGAACGAATCACGGCCGCCGCCGTGGGTGACCCAGACGCTTTCGTAGCCGAGCTCCTCGGCGTGGCGCGCGAGGTCGACGGCGGTGGCGAGCGTGCGTCCGGGATTCAGGAACGTGCCAAGTCTTGCGCGCGTCATGATGTCCTCCTGACCGAGACCTCCATCGCGTCATCGCCGAAATCGTATTCGCGGCTGCGATAGGGTCCGGACGGGTCGCGCACGTAGTCGAGATACGGCTTCACGTCGCGACGGAACGCCTTCGTGTTGTCGGCGACGACGACCGCGCCCGCGCGGAGCTTGGACTCGAGCTGTCGCAGGTAGTCGAGGTAGTCCTCTTTCACCGCGTCGATGAGCACGAAGTCGAAGCGCCCGGGCAGGAGCGGGATCACGCGAAGCGCTTCGCCGGGCACGACGCGGACGCGCGCGCTCAGGCCGGCCTCGTCCACGTTCGCCTTCACCAGGTCGGCGAGGAACGGATTCGCCTCGACGCACAACAGCCGGCCGCGCGGCGGCAGTGAACCCGCGATGAGAATCGCCGAATACCCGAGGAGCGACCCGAGCTCCAGCGCCTGCGCCGGGCGATGTTTCTCGACGAGCCGGCGGATGAGACGTCCCTTGGCGCGCCCGACGGTCGGGATGTGCCAGAGATTCGTGGCACGATCCATCACCGCCAGCATCCGGCGCGCCTTCTCAGTCACGGACTCGCCCAACGGTCACGACGCGCGTTGGGGCAGGCGGGCGGCGACGCCGTCGGGAAGCGGGTAGCGACGGTCCCACTTCCCGGCCTTCACGATCTGTCCGGGCAGCGCGCGCCCGACGATCGTCTCGACGCGCTTCGAGACGGCGACGAGCCTGTCGAGATCGATGCCGGTGTCGATCCCCATCGAGTGCAAGCAGTGCACGAGGTCTTCGCTGCACACGTTGCCGGACGCGCCCGGCGCGAAGGGGCAGCCGCCGAGCCCGCCGATGGACGAATCGAAGTGCGTCACGCCGAGCGCCATGGCCGCGAGGATGTTCGGGATCGCCATCGCACGCGTGTCGTGCGTGTGGAGTGTCCACTCGATGCCGGGGAATCGCGGCATCAGGTGCTCGAGCACCTCGGTGACCTGCCGGGGGTTCGCCATCCCGGTCGTATCGGCGAGTCCGATCGCGGAGGCGCCGAGGTCGACGAGCCGTCGCACGACGCTCTCGAGCTGCGCGATCGGCGTGCGGCCCTCGAACGGGCAGCCGAACGAGGTCGAGATGCCCGAGACGACCGGCAGCTTCGCGCGGCCCGCGATCTGGAAGACGCCGCGGAGCTTCTCGATCGATTCCGCGATCGTCATGTTCACGTTCGCGAGGTTGTGGCTCTCGCTCGCGGACAGGACCGTGTGGATCGCCTCGACGCCGGCGTCGACGGCGCGCGACGCGCCCTTGTCGTTCGGCACCAGCGCCGCGTAGCGCGTGCCGACGCGACGCTTGATGCGCGCCATGACGTCTTCGGCGTCACGCAGGGCGGGGACGACCTTCGGATGGACGAAGGACGTCACCTCGATGCGCGGCACGCCGGCGTCGGACAGCGCGTCGACGACGTCGACCTTCTGCCCGGTCGGAATGAAGTCGGGCTCGATCTGGAACCCGTCGCGGGTTCCCACCTCGCACATCGTCACGCGATCCGGCAGTTTCATCGGAGTCCTCCGGCCACTATCATGCCTCAATCGCTCGGTCCGACTCGGTGTCTCACGGCTCGGTCTCGAGAATCGCTTCCGCGTCGATCGTGACGGCCACCGTGTCGCCAACGACGACGCCACCCTGGTCCGTCTCACCGTCAGACCTCGCCGATGTCTTCGTTCCAGACCTCCGGATGGGCGGCGATGTAGTCGCCGAGCATGCGGATGCACTCGTCCGACCGGAGATCGACGACCGTGACGCCGTGTTCGCGCAGCCAGTCGATGCCGCCGGTGAAGTTGACCGACTCGCCGATGACGACGGTCGGGATGCGGAACTGGCGCACCAGGCCGCTGCAGTACCAGCACGGCGCGAGCGTCGTCACCATGATCGTCTCGCGATAGCTGCGCTGCCGCCCGGCGTTGCGGAAGGCGTCGGTCTCGCCGTGCATCGACGGGTCGTCCGCCTGCACGCGGCGGTTGTGGCCGCGGCCGAGCAGTCGGCCGTCGCGGTGGAACACGGCGCCGCCGATCGGAATGCCGCCCTCGGCGATTCCCTGGCGAGCCTCGTCGATCGCGACGCGCAGCATCGCGCGGTAGTCGGGGTCGGCCATGTCGGTCCTCACCGCGCTCGCGCGAGAACGGCCACCACGCCGCCGCCGGGCGGCCCCTGGTGCTCGGCGCCGGCCGAGACGTAGCACATCGTGTCGCCGGTCACCGACGCGATCACCGAGTTCACCGCGCCGCGGATGTGCCGCGTGTAGTTGATGTCGCCATCCTCGAACATCACGTGACGGCGCCCGCGGGTGGCGCCCGAGGCGTCCGGCTCGCACTTCGCGAAGACGTTGATCAGGCGGTCGCGGTCGCGCTCCGCGAGATCGCCGTCCACGACCGCGAGACCCGCGCGCTTCAGGGCCTCACGGACGCCGGCGGCGTCGATCGCGTCCTTCATCACCGCGTGCGCGATGACGAGATCGCTCGTCGACCGCGTGGAGTTGCCGAGCACGATGATCTCGCAATTCATCAGCTCGACGCCGGACGAGGTCGACGCGACGTCCGAGAACACGGAGAAGTCGCGCATCGCGACGTCGTCGGTCAGCTTGGCCGCCGGGATCTCCCCGGTCGCCGACCCGATGCCGAGCGCGGCGACCGCGCGCGCGTAGGACATCGACTTGTAGGTGTCGGTCGTCACCACGCCCTTGCCGCGGCTTCGTGCCTCGGCGATGCGCTCCGTGGTGAGCGCGCCGGTCTTGATCTGGATGAAGTGGATGTCGGCGGGCGACTCGATCGCCGCATCTCGGATCGCGGCCCGCACGCCCTCGGCCGCCACCCGCGCGTGCACCGCGGTGCCGAACTCCTCGGGCAGGAGATCGCGCGTGTACGCGGTGCCGACGGCGAAGCGCTTGTCGCCGCCGGGTGCGCCGCGGTCCGGCTCGCGGATGAAGATCGTCGCGTGCGGGCTCATCAGCCCCTCGGTGCCGCCGGACCAGATGATCGGCACGCGCTTCGCGACGTCGCGCACGGTCTGCTTCGTCCGCTCCGCGATCAGCATCTGGAAGCAGAGCGTGGCGTGACCGCGCGTGTAGTCGTTCACCGCGCCGTTGCCCTCGGTCTTGCCGAGGATGGCCACGACGTGCTCGGCGCGGAAGGCGCCCTGGTCCAGCAGCGCGGCCGCCGCGCTCACGTCGTCCGGCGCCCGCATTCCCACCTTGAAGGCCTGCGCGTACATGGAATTCTCCTCAGCGCGTCGGCCCTGCGGCCGCGCGCGATTCTCGAATCAACGACAACACGCGCTCGGGATCGAGCGGCATCTCCCGCACCCGCACGCCGAACGGCGCGAGCGCGTCGTCCACCGCCTCGGCGATCAGCGCCGGGCCCGGGATCGCTCCCGCTTCGCCGACGCCCTTGACGCCCAGCGGGTTCAGCGGCGACGGCGTCTCCGTGTGCACGATCTCGATCGCCGGCACCTCCATCGAGGTCGGCAGCAGGAAATCCATGAAGCTCGTGGTGAGCGGCTGACCGCTCGCGTCGTACACGATGCGCTCGTACAGCGCGCCGCCCACGCCCTGCGCGACGCCGCCGCGGATCTGCCCGTCGACGATCGCGGGGTTCACGAGCGTACCGCAGTCGTGCTGGACGACGTACCGCACGATCCGCACCGCGCCGGTCTTCGGATCGACCTCGACGATCGCGGCGTGGCAGCCGCTGGCGAACGTCGCCTGCGGCGGCGCGTAGTACCCGTGCGCCTCGAGCCCGGGCTCTTCGTCGGCCGCGAGCACGGCGCCGGCGCGCGGCTTCACCAGGCGCAGCGCCGACGCGGAAGACTCCTTGCCGTACGCATAGCGGATCGGGTTCGCGACCGTCGCGAGCGCGCCGAGCGTCAGCGCACGGTCGGGCACCCCGCGCACGTGCACCGCGCCGTCGCGCAATTCCAGGTCGTCGGGCGACGCCTCCAGCAGTCGTGCGGCGAGCGTCAGGATCTTCGCGCGGACCTTGGCGCCGGCCACCGCGATCGCGTTGCCGCTCGTGACCAGCGCGCGGCTCGCGAACGTCCCGGCACCCCAGTTGAACCGCGTGGTGTCACCGGTCACGACCGTCACGTCGGCCGGCGCGCATCCGAGCTGATCGGCCGCGATCTGCGCGAACGTCGTCTGGTGCCCCTGGCCCTGCGTGGTGAGGCCGGTGGCGACGAGCACCTTGCCGCTCGGCTCGACGCGGACGTGCGCGCCTTCGTACGGTCCGATGCCGGTGCCCTCGACGTAACACGCGACGCCGAGCCCGAGGTGGCGGCCCTCGGCCCGCGCCTCCGCCTGCCGTTTGCGGAATCCTGCGACGTCCATCCGTTCCAGCGCGAGCGCGAGACCGCGCGGGTAGTCCCCGCTGTCGTAGCGTGTCGGGCCGCCGTCCTGGAACGTGAGGCCCACGTCCCACGGCATCTCGTCGGGCTGAATGAAGTTGCGCCGTCGCACCTCGGACGGCTCCAGTCCGAGCTCGCGCGCGATGAGCGAGATCACGCGCTCCATCACGAACGCGCCGTGCGGCCGGCCCGCGCCGCGGTACGGCGTCACCACGGCCGTGTTGGTGTAGACGACGTGGAAGTCGACGGCGTAGTGGGGCAGCCGGTACGGACCGGGCAGCTGCGTCGACGTGATGAGCGGAACGACGATGCCGTACGGCGTGTAGGCGCCGGCGTCGTGCACGAAGCGGTCGCGCAGCCCGAGGATGCGGCCGTCGGCGTCGATCGCGACCTCGACGTCGTGACGCTGCCCGCGCTCCTGGTTGGCGGCGAGCAGGTGCTCGCGGCGGTCCTCGATCCATTTCACGGGCCGACCGAGCCGCATCGCGGCGGCCGGCACGAGGATCTCCTCGGGGTAGAACAGCATGATCTTCGTGCCGAAGCCGCCGCCGACGTCGGGCGCGATCACGTCGACGCGAAATTCCGGCAGGTCGAACATCCGCGCGAGGCCGTTCTTGATCGGCAGCGGCGCCTGCGTGGAGTCCCAGACCTTCAGGTGACCGGCGCGCGCGTCCCAGTCCGCGACGACACCGCGCGTCTCGATCGGGCTGCCGCAGCTCCGCTCGATCCAGAGCTGCTCGCTCAGCACGCGGTGCGCGCCCGCGAACGTGCGATCCGGATCGCCGACCCGCTGCGCGAGGTGCGCCGCGCGGTTGCCCGGTACGTCCGCGTGCACCAGCGGCGCGCCGCCGGCGCTCGCCGCGTGAAGGCTCGCGACGGCGGGCAGCGGCTCCCAGGCGACGTCGATGAGCTCGAGCGCGTCTTCGGCGAGGTAGCGGCTCTCGGCGACGACGAACGCGACGGGCTCCCCGACGTAGCGGACTTCGTCGATCGCGAGCGGATACGGTGTGCGCGGGTGTGTGAGCTCGGGGTGCGGGATGAGTAGCGGCGTCGGCTGGTTCAGCGCGCCGAGGTCGGTGGCCGTGAGCACGAGCGCGACACCGGGCACCGCGCGCGCCCGCGTCGCGTCGATGCGCGCGATGCGGGCATGCGCGTGCGGGCTCCGCAGCACGGCGGCGTGCAGCATCCCGCGCAGGCGGACGTCATCGACGAAGCAGCCGAGGCCGGCGAGAAGCCGGGGATCTTCGTTCCTGGGAATGCGAGCGCCAACCGCATGTGTCGTCATTCTGGCGCCGCTTCATCCTCGGCGAGCGCTTTCTCGTCTGACTGCCCTTCGTAATGTTCGAGGACCCGGCGAACACGCTCCTCGTCCCAGCCGGCGGGATACGTCGACTGCCTCACGCCGGTGCAAGCTTCGCGACCTTGAGTCGCTTCCGACGCTGCTCGGCGTGCCAGAGGTCGTATTGCGTTTGCTGGTTGAGCCAACTCTCGGAGGACGTGCCGAAGGCGATGGAAAGGCGGACCGCCATCTCGGGGCTGATTCCGGCACGGCCATTCAGAATCGCGGACAGGGTCTTCCGGCTTACTCCGAGAGCGTCAGCGGCCTGCGTGACCGTCACGCCGAGAGGCTCGAGACAGAGGGTCCTGATGATTTCGCCCGGATGAGGTGGATTGTGCATACGCATCGGATACTCCGTCAGTGGTAGTCCTCCCTTCGCGTGGTCAGACGATAGCGACCACACGGTAGGAAGGGCAAGTCACATGATGAGCGTATCCACTGCGATACAGCGCGCCGTCGAGCACCCGCAACAGGCGAATCAGTACGAGCGCGGCATTCCCAGCACGTGCTGGCCGACGTACGCGAGCACGAGGTTGTTGTTCACCGGCGCCGTCTTGTAAAGCCGGCACTCGCGGAACTTCCGCTCGATGTCGTACTCCTCCGCGTAGCCGTACCCGCCGTGGCAGTCGATGCACGCGTTGCCCGCGTCCCACGCCGCCTCGGCCGCGAGGTACTTCGCCATGTTGGCCTCGGGCCCGCACGGCTCGCCCGCGTCGAAGAGCGCCGCGGCCTTGTCGCGCATGAGCTGCGCCGTCTCCACCGCCATGTGCGCCTTCGCGATCGGGAACTGCACGCCCTGGTTCGCGCCGACCGGCTTGCCGAACAGCACGCGCTGGCCGGAATACGCGACGGCCTTGTCGACGAACCAGCGGCCGTCGCCGATCGATTCGGACGCGACCAGGATGCGCTCGGCGTTCATGCCGTCGAGGATGTAATGGAAGCCCTTGCCCTCTTCGCCGATGAGGCTCTCGGCCGGGATCTCCGCGTTGTCGAAGAAGAGTGCGTTCGTCGAGTGGTTCATCATCATGCGCAGCGGCCGGATCTCGAGACCTTTGAGATTCCGGATGTCGAACAGGAAGACCGACAGGCCTTCGCCGCGCTTCTTCGCCTGCTCGCGCGGCGTCGTGCGGGCGAGCAGCAGCATCAGGTCGGACTGCATCGCGCGCGAGATGAACATCTTCTGGCCGTTCACGACGTAGCGGTCGCCCTTCCGGATCGCGGTCGTCTGCAGCATCAGCGTGTCGGACCCGGCATTCGGCTCGGTCACGCCGAACGCCTGCAGCCGCAGATCGCCGGTCGCGATCTTCGGCAGGTACTTCTTCTTCTGCGCCTCGCTGCCGTGCCGGAGCAGCGTGCCCATGATGTACATCTGCGCGTGGCACGCCGCGGCGTTCCCGCCGTGTTCGTGAACCGTCTGGAGGATCAGGCTGCCGTCCGCGATGCCGAGTCCCACGCCGCCGTACTCGGTCGGAATGAGCGCGCCGAGATAGCCGGCGCGCGTCAGCTCGTTCACGAACGCCTCCGGATATTCGCGCTTCGCGTCGAGCTCGCGCCAGTACTCGCCCGGATACCGCTTGCAGATGTCGATGACGCCCGCCTTGAGCGCGCGCTGGTCGTCGGTGAGCGTCAGCCTGAGCGTCGTCATGCGTCTACTTCCCCTTGAAGGCCGGTTTCCGCTTTTCGTTGAACGCCCGCACGCCCTCGAGCCGGTCCTCGGTGACGACGGTCGCGTTGTACGCCTCGATGGCCAGGATCATCGCCGTATCCAGATCGGTCTCGAGCCCGTAGGCGATCGCCTTCTTCGCCTGGCGCACGGCGATCGGCCCGTTGTCGGCGATGCGGCGCGCGATCTCGAGCGCCTTCGTCTTCGCCTGCCCGGCGGGCACGATGTGGTTCACGAGCCCCGCCGCCTTCGCCTCTTCGACCTTCATGCGCCGTCCGGTGAAGATCAGCTCCTTCGCCAGCGGGGCGCCGAGGATCCGCGGCAGCAGCTGCGTGCCGCCGATGCCCGGGAAGATGCCGAGCGTCGTCTCCGGCACGCCGAACACCGCGGTCTCGCCCGCGACGATGAAGTCGGACAGGATCGCCAGCTCGCAGCCGCCCGCGAGCGCGAAGCCTTCCACGGCGGCGATCACCGGAATCGGACAGCGGAGAATCCGGAACGCGCCCTGCTCGAAGATCACGTGCTGCGCGCGCCACGCCTCGTCGGTCATGCCGTTGCGTTCCTTCAGGTCGCCGCCGGCGCAGAACGCCTTCTCGCCGGCGCCGGTGAACACGACGACGCGCGCTTCGGCGTCGCGATGGAGCCCGTCGAAGCAGGCGAGCAGGTCTTCGCCCATCGCGGTGTTCATCGCGTTCATCTGCTCCGGCCGGTTCATCGTCACCGTGACGACGTGGTCGTCCGGCGACCGCTCGACGAGGAGATGCCGGTACGCGCTCACGTGATCACCCTTCGCGCGCGGAGACTGCGGACGTCGTCCCGCGTGTAGCCGATCGCGGTCAGCACGTCCTCGCTGTGCTCGCCGAGCCGGGGCGGCACGCGCCGCACGCCGGGCCGCCGGCCGTCCCACTGCAGCGGCAGCGCGACGGACTGGTAATCGGGCAGGCGCGGGTGCGGCGCGCTGACGAGCATGCCGCTCTCGAGCGTCTGCGGCTCCTGCATGACGGCGTCCATCGTCAGGATCGGGGCGCACGGCACGCCACCGGCGCGCAGCGCGTCGATCAGGTCCGACGTCTTGCGCGCCTGCGTGCGCGCGGTCAGCGTCGCGATCAGCGACTCGCGGTGCTGCACGCGCGAGGGGTTGTCGCGATAGCGCTCGTCGCTCGCGAGCTCCGGCAGACCGAGCGCCGCGAGGAGCCGCGCGAAGATCGTGTCGGACGGCGCGCCGATCAGCGCCCAGCCGTCCGCCGTCCGAAACGCCTGGTACGGGACGATCATCGCGGTGCCCGAGCCCTGCGGCTGCGGCACGGCGCCGGACCCGAGATACCCCACGGCGTGATACGACACACACATCAGCGACGTGTCGAAGAGCGCCGTCGTGACTTCGGCGCCGCGGCCCGTGGCGTCGCGCTGGCGCAGCGCGCCGACGATGCCGAGCGCCGCCCACATGCCGGTGCCCATGTCGACGATCGACGTTCCCACGCGCGCCGGCTCGCCGCCCGGGTGACCGTTGAGCGACATCAGCCCGGTGTACGCCTGCATCAGCGGATCGTAGCCGGGCAGGTCAGCCAGCGGTCCCCGCGTTCCGAACGCGGTGATCGAGCAGTAGATCAGCCGGGGATTGAGCTCACGGGCGCGCGGGACGTCGAGCCCGAGCTCCCCGACGACGCCGGCGCGCAGGCTCTGGACGAAGACGTCGCTCTTCGTGACGAGGCGCTTCAGGACGTCGATGCCGCCGTCCTGCTTGAGATCGAGCGTGAGGCTCTTCTTGTTGCGATTGAGCGCGAGGAACGTCGCGCTCTCGTCGCCCCAGTACGGCGGCGCCCACGCGCGCGCGTCGTCGCCGCGGCCCGGGCGCTCGATCTTGATGACCTCGGCGCCCATGTCGCCGAGGATCTGCGTGCAGAACGGTCCCGCGACGTTCTGCGTCAGGTCGGTCACGAGAATTCCGTCGAGCGGCAGCGTCACGAGCGGAGTTTACAACCCGCGACGCTCCGCTCCTACCGGGCGCCGAGCACCTTTGCCGCGCGCGTCACGTCGCGCGGCGCCACCCAGAGGATCGCGCCGTAGCGCCCGCCGCCGGCGACGACGGCGTCCATGGCCGTCACGTTGATCTTCGCGCCGGCGAGTTTCTCGATCGTGGCCGCGACCACGCCGGGCCCGCGATCGTCGCCGGCGATCACGAACGCCTTCTTCGGTCCCGTCACCTTCCACTTCGCCTTCTTCGCCGCGGCGCGGAAGGCCGCGGCATCTTCGGGCACGAAGTCGAGCTGCGACCCCCGCCCCGACGGGAAGCCGGAGTACGCGAGCAGGTTCACGCCCGCATCGCGCAGCGTGCCGAGCGCGCGCGCGCCTTCGCCGGGCTTGTTCGGGACCTGAACGTAGAAGTAGTCGACGCGGCGGATGTCGTCAGCCATGGGCCAGCCCTCCCGACAGTCGAATGAGGGCCCGACTATACGGGTACCGGTCGCGGCCGTCGAGGGGCTCCGCGCTCGGGCGTCGGCACGTCAGCGTTCGGCGAGCAGAGCCTCGATGAGCGCGATCGCTTCGGGTCGTTCCCAGTCGCGCGGACCCACGGCGCGGCCGGCGAGACGGCCCTGGCGGTCGATGAAGTACATCGTCGGCGGTCCGAACACGCCGTACAGGCGGCCGGTCACGTCGCCGGACCGGTCGATCAGCACGGGCGCGGTGTAGCCACGCTCGCGCGCGGTGCGCCGGACGAGCGCGGGATCCTCGCGGAAATTCACGAGGGCGACGGCCAGACCCTTGCCCTGCAGCGTGTCGTGGAGGCGATTGACGGAAGGCAACTCCTTCCGGCAATCGGGTCACCAGGTCGTCCAGAAGAAGAGGAAGACCACCTTGCCGCGCAGGCTCTCGAGCGTGACCGTGCGCCCGTCCAGATCCGGGAGCGCGAACGCGGGCGCCGGCTTGCGCGGCTCGTACGGTTGAATCCCGAGCGCGGGGAAATCCGGCGCCGCCGCCTCCGTCACGAAGACGCCGGCGACGAGCGCGGCGACGACGAAGGCGGCGGCCAGCCGGACGCTCATCCCGTGATCTTCTTGAGCTCGGTGAGGACCTCGTTCGCGTCGAGCAGGTCCAGCGGGTTCTGCATGACCTTCGTGTAGCGGACGTTGCCCTGCCTGTCGATGATGAAGTACGCGCGCTTCGCGTACCGGTAGATCGGGCTCTTCTCGTCGGTCACCATCGCGTCCCACGCCGGCAGCATCTGGCGGCGGAAGTCGGAGACGAGCAGGTGCTTCGTCCCGTTCTGCTTCGCGAACGCTTCCAGCGTCTTCGCGTGGTCGGCACTGACGCCCACGACCTGGGCGCCCGCGGCTGCGAATTGCGGCATGGCCGCATCGAAGCCCGCAATTTCCTTCGTTCAGGTGGGCGTGAACGCTTGGATGAGCGTGTAGACGACGACCGGCCCCTTGGCGGTCAGGTCCGAGAGCTTCACGTTCTGGCCGTTGCTGCGATTCGAAGCATCTTCGTTGCCCTCCTCGGGTCCGTGATTGGGCCGGGCCGAATCACGGATACAGGGCAAGGCGGCTGCCAGCGAGGAGCGCCGGCGGCCGGCGATTGAAGAATGGTGGACGGCCCCGGCTACGCGATGTCGCGGGCTTCTTCGGCGGCGAGGATGCGGCGGACGACGGCGCGGAGCTGACGCGGCTCGAACGGCTTGTGGACCGACGGGGCGTCGACGGACGCGAGGAAGTTCCGCGTCGTCGGCGACAGCGTGTCCCCGGTGACGAACACGACGCGCGACAGGAGCTCGGGCCGCAGGCGTCGCAGCTCGTGGTAGAGGCCGGGACCGTCGAGGCGCGGCATGCGCACGTCGGTGAGGATGACGTCGTACATGCGCGTGGCCACGCGGGCCAGCGCCGCGAGCCCGTCGGCCGCGATGTCGACCGCGTGGCCTTCGGCCGCGAGCGCCGCGGCCATCGCGCTGCCGACGAGCGGATCGTCGTCGACGACGAGGATGTGCGCCCGCCGCGCCGCCGCCGTGGCGGCCATCGGCGCGGGCGCGGGCGGCGGCACGGCCGCGGTCTCGGGGCCCGCATTGGCGACCAGCGACGACCGGAACGTTCGCACGATCCCGACACAGCGCTCGGCCGCTTCGACGATCAGCTCGATGCGCCGCCGCGCGTCGTCGGTGTCGGCGTGCTCCCGCATCATGCCCGCGCTCGCGAGCACGACCGTCAGCGGATTGTTCAGCTCGTGGGCGAGGTCCGCGATGATCGCCTGCGTCTCGCGCGCGACCCGTTCCTTGTTCCGCCGCTCGAGCTCGGCGTCCGACGGCTGCGCGTCGAGCGCGATCACCACGCCCACGCGCGCGCCGCGGTTCACGATCGGCGCGCACTCGTAGTCGAAGACGATCCGGCGTTCGCCGGCGACCAGGGTCGCGTGTCCCGCGAGCAGGCTCGACTCGGCGAGCGCGGCGCACAGCGCGCACATCCGTCCGCCGTCCGGCGCGATCGTCTCGAACGCGCCGTGGAGCGAGATCCCGGTCGCCGTTCCGAGGGTGGTGCGCAGGAGCGATTCCGCGGCCGGGTTCGCGAACGCCACGCGCTCCTCGGCGTCGACGGTCAGGACGGCGTGCGGGATGGCGGCGAGCACGAGGCGCTCCGCGGCCGCGCCGCGGCCGAAGAGCCGGCGAAGATTCGACCAGGTCGACGTCGTCGTTCGGGCTGGGTGCTTCATTGACGAGGCGGTGGTGGCAATAAACGTACCGGCGCGGGCATCGTGACCGCGCCGGGCGCGATCGCGCGCGCCGCGCTTGGATTCGCCGATTTCTGCTCGGTCGCGAACGACCGCCGAGTGCCGATCCGCCGTCGCGTGTGACGGCGCGACATCGCGTCGCGACGATCGGACACACGGCGTGCCGCGACGGCGCGGACGGAAAAGTTTTTCCGTGTCGGCTTACGGTTCCAGCGCGACGGGGACGGGCCGGACGTGCCAGATCTTCTCGGCGTACTCGCGGATCGCCCGGTCGGACGAGAACTTTCCGGAGCGCGCGACGTTCAGGATCGACATCCGGAGCCAGCGATCGCGGTCGCGGAACGCCGCGCCCGCCTGCCGCTGCGTGTCGACGTAGGAACGGTAGTCGGCGAATAACAGATAAGGGTCGTGCTGGAGCAGCCCGTCGACGAGCGGCCGGAAGAGATCGCGGTCGCCGCGCGAGAACGCGCCGTCGCGAATCAGGCCGATCGTGTGCGCCAGCTCGGGGTCGCGTCCGTAGTAGTCACCGGGACCGTAACCGGCGCGCTTGACGCGCTCGACTTCTTCGGCGGTCAGGCCGAACAGGAAGAAGTTGTCGGCGCCCACCTCTTCGCGGATCTCGACGTTCGCGCCGTCGAGGGTGCCGATGGTCACGGCGCCGTTCATCTGGAACTTCATGTTGCCGGTGCCCGACGCTTCCTTGCCCGCCGTCGAGATCTGCTCCGAGAGATCGGCGGCGGGATAGACGAGCTGCCCGCGCTTCACGTTGAAGTCGGGGATGAACACGACACGGAGACGTCCCTTCATCGCCGGATCCGTGTTCACGGTCTTGGCGACCGCGGTGATCAGGCGGATGATCAGCTTCGCGATGACGTAGCCGGGCGCGGCCTTGCCGCCGAAGATGACCGTGCGCGGCGCGTCGCTCGCGTGCGGGTCGCGCTTGAGCCGGTCGTAGAGCGACACGACGTGCAGCACGTTCAGGTGCTGGCGCTTGTATTCGTGGATGCGCTTGACCTGGACGTCGAACATCGAGTCGAGATCGAGCGTCACGCCGACCTCGCGTCGGAGCAGATCGGCGAGGCGGCCCTTGGCCGCGCGCTTCACGCGCTGCCACTCGTCGCGGAACCCGGCGTCGGCCGCGAGCGGCTCGAGCGCCGTGAGCTGTCCGAGGTCGCGCGTCCAGTCGGTGCCGATCCGGCGCGTGATCAGCTCGGCGAGCCCCGGGTTCGCGAGCATCAGGAACCGCCGCGGCGTCACGCCGTTCGTCACGTTGTGGAACTTGTCCGGCGCGAGCGCGTAGAAGTCCTGCACGACCGTCTGCTTGAGGAGCTCGGTGTGCAGCGCGGCCACGCCGTTCACGGCGCGGCTGCCGACGCACGCGAGGTTCGCCATGCGCACGTAGCGCTCGCCGCGCTCGTCGATCAGCGACAGGCGCTCCGCGCGGCCGCCGTCGCCCGGCCAGCGCCGGCCGACGCCGTCGAGGAACCGCCGGTTGATCTCGTAGACGATCTCGAGATGCCGCGGCAGCACGTGGCCGAAGAGCCCGACCGGCCACTTCTCGAGCGCCTCCGGCAGCAGCGTGTGGTTCGTGTACGCGAACAGCTTCTGCGTCACCGTCCACGCGTCGTCCCAGCCCATCAGGTGCTCGTCGACGAGCAGGCGCATGAGCTCCGCGACGGCCACGGCCGGATGCGTGTCGTTGAGCTGCGCGACGTACTTGTCGGCGAGCGTCGTCAGCTTCGCGCCGGGCGTCTGCAGGTGGATGCGGATCATGTCCTGGAGCGAGCACGACACGAAGAAGTACTGCTGCTCGAGGCGGAGCTTCTTGCCGGCCGCCGGCTCGTCGTTCGGGTAGAGGACCTTCGTGAGGTTCTCGGACGCCACCTTCTCGTCGATCGCGCCGTAGTAGTCGCCGACGTTGAACGCCTGGAAGTCGAACGACTC
>JACPCW010000132.1 GCA_016184365.1 Candidatus Rokuibacteriota bacterium | reverse complement strand
CCGGTGAGCTGCCACACGCACTCGACGACCTGCGCGATGCCGGTGGCGGCGAGCGGATGCCCGCGAGCCTTGAGCCCGCCGGACGGATTGATGGGGAGCCGCCCATCGAGCGCCGTCTCGCCGTCGAGCGTCGCGCGTCCGGCCTTGCCCGGCGGGATGAGCCCGATGTCCTCGAGCGCGATCAGCTCGAATGGCGAGAACGCGTCGTGGACCTCGGCGAAGTCGACGCGCTCCGGGCCGAAGCCGGCCATGGCGAACGCCTCGCGTGCGGCCATCTGCGTCGCACGAAACGTCGTGAGGTCCGAACGATGGCGTACGGCCAGCGTGTCGGTGCCCTGCCCGACGCCCGCGAAGCGTACCGGACCGCGGTCCGCGGTCAGCACGATGGCCGCGCCGCCGTCCGAGATCGGGCAGCAGTGCATCAGTCGCAGCGGCTCGGCGACGACGCGGCTCTCCATCACCGCCTCGAGCGTCACGGGCGCGCGGAAATGCGCGTACGGATTCCGGACGGCGTTCGCGTGATTCTTCACCGCGACCTGGGAAATCTCGCGCAGCGTGACGCCGTGCCGCGCCATCAGCGAGCGCGTGATGAGGCCGGCGAGCGCGGGCATCGTCGCGCCATAGGAGCGCTCGTAGGGATCGATCGACCGCGCGATGATCTCCGACAGCCGGGGCGTCGGCAGGTGCGTCATCTTCTCGCCGCCGACGACGAGCACCGACCGCCGCAGGCCGGCGGCGACCTCGGCGAATCCGGCGTAGAGCGCGGCCGCGCCCGATGACGTCGCGGTCTCGATGCGCATCGCGGGGATGTCGGCGAAGCCCATGTGGGTCGCGACGTTGGAGGCGAAGTTCCCGTCGCCGACGAACTCCTCGGGATTCATCGCCGCCACGACGAGCGCGTCAGGCCGGTCGAGGCCCGCAGCGGCGAGGGCCATCAACGCGGCTTCGGCCATCAGCGTCTGGAGTGGCTCGCTCCGTCGGCCGATGTGGGTCATGCCAGCGCCGGCGATCCAGACGTCGTGCACGTCGCTCAGATTGCCGGTTCACGCCGAGAAGGTCAATGTTCACGGCCGCCTGGTGTTCACGGCCGCCTGGCGCGGCCCCGCGATTCAGCTCGCGCGCGATTCGACCACGCGACGGCGTTCCGGCGGCGGCGGCACGGCGACGCCGAGCTCGCGGATGAGCCGCAAGAGATACGTGCGCTGCAGGCCGAGCGCGGACACGGCGCCGTGATAGCCGACGGGAGGCACGGACGAGACCGGCGGCGACGGCGGCGGCATCACGCTCATGCGCGACGGTGATGGCAACGCACGTGCCACGCGCGGACGCCGCATCGTGCGCGCGTTGCGCGCGCGACGTGCCCAGCGGCGGCGGCGGCGTGCCCGACGCACTGTGCAGCCGCTCGAGGTCGTTCATCAGGTACCGCGCGACCGCAGCCGATCCGCGGTCACCCGATACGGGTTGCCGCCGACGATGACCGTGACGACGATCGACCAGGCGGCGCTCACGATCCAGTGCCCTCCGCGGAGCCGAAACGAAGCTCCGTACGCTAGGCCACATAGCGGTTTCGCGATGTATCTCGTCACGTGATACGTTCCGGCCACGCGGAGGGGCACGATGACGGAGCGCGTTGCGATCATCACGGCGCTGATTCTCGAGCGGCCGTTGTGCTTCGACTGCCTGTGCGCCAAGTCGGGGATGAAGCCGCTGAGCGTCAACCGACTGCTCGGCCAGATCGGCCGCGTCGTGAAAGTGCACCGCATGCCGAAGGCCCGCTGCCGGTCGTGCGGGGAGAACCGGCCGACCGTATCGGTCGACCGATCGCCGCGCGAGAAAAACGACGCGCCTGACCCGCTCCTGCACCGCGCACTGGCGTTGCTGCGGTCCCGCGCCGACAAGGGCGTCTGCACGAAGTGTCTCGGCGAGGCCTTGGGCCGGTCCGCAAAGGACGTGCAGACGAGCCTCCAGAGGATCGAGCAGCACGCCGGGTTCCGCCGCCAGTTCGGGACGTGCGCGATCTGCGAAAAGCATCGGCTTGTCCTCGAGGCGAGCGACTCGCGATCGTAGGCCGTCGTCTGCGGCGAAGTGGAACGGCGGCACAAACGACGAAGGGCCCTCGCGGGAGGGCCCTTCAAACACTCCGGGGCGGCGGCCGTTACTTCTTGGTCGCGGGCTGAACGCCGGGATGGTCCTTGAAGAACTGCTTGTTCATCTCGATGTACTGCTTCCACTGGTCCGGCGTCTCGTCTTCGGCGAAGATCGCCTTCACCGGGCAGACCGGCTCGCAGGCGCCGCAGTCGATGCATTCATCCGGATGGATGAACAGCATGTCGTCGCCCTCGTAGATGCAGTCGACGGGGCAGACCTCGACGCAGGCCTTGTCCTTCACGTTGACGCACGGCTCCGCGATGATGTACGGCATCAGGGCCTCCGGGAATGTTTTTCGGTGAAGTCCGATCGAACCCCGGAATTAGACATCGGACGCGCGACAGGTGTCAAGTCAGCACGCACTACTGCGTGCGAAGACGCGGATCGAGCGCGTCGCGAAGCGAGTCACCGAACAGATTGAAGGCAAAGACGGCGAGGCTGATCGCCAGGCCCGGAAAGATGGCCAGCCACGGCGCCGTTTCGGCGAACTCGACGGCCGCGCCGCGCAGCATGAGGCCCCACGCCGCGAGCGGCTCCTGCACGCCGAGACCGAGGAACGACAGCGACGCCTCGAGCAGGATCGCCTGCCCGAGGAACGCCGTCAGCATGATCAGGTACGGCGCCATCACGTTCGGCAGCATGTGCCGCATGATGATGCGGGCGTGGCTGAAGCCCGCCGCGCGCGCGGCGTCGACGTAGGGCATCTCGCGGATCGAGAGCGCCGACGAGCGGATGACGAGCGCGCAGCGCGGGATCATCGGAATCATGATCGCGATGATGAGGTTCGGGATCGTGTTGCCGAGGATCGCGACGAGCGCGAGCGCCAGGATGATGAGCGGAAACGACAGGAAGATGTCCATGATGCGCTGCAGGACGAGGTCGATCTTCCCGGCGAAGTAGGCGCCACCCACCCCGAGGATTGCGCCGAGCGTCGCGCCGAGCACCGACGCGCCGAAGCCGACCATCAGCGCGGTGCGCGAGCCGTAGATCAGCCGCGACAGCACATCCCGTCCGAACGAGTCGGTCCCGAGCCAGTGCCCGCGCGACGGCGCGGAGAGCATCGCGCCGAAGTTGTTCGCCACGGGGTCATACGGCGCCAGGAATTCCGCGAACGTCGCCACGGTGAGCATGAGGACGATGACGGCCGCGCCGAGCGCGCCGAGGGTGCGCCGCCGGCAGAAGTCGACGATGGCCGAGCGCACGCCCGAGCGCGGCGCCGGCCGCTCGATCTCGGCCGCGTGCTCGACGGTCGGATTCATCGCCATCAGCGATATCGAATCCGCGGATCGAGCCAGCCGTACATCACGTCCATCGCGAAGTTCACGAGGATCGTGAAGCCGGCGACCAGCATGACCAGCGCCTGGATCAGCGTGTAGTCGCGATGCGCGACCGCCTGCACGAACAGCAGGCCGAGGCCGTTGAGGTTGAAGACCTGCTCGGTCACGACGAGGCCGCCGAGGAGGAACGCGAACTCGATGCCGACGACCGTCATGACCGGCAGCATCGCGTTCTTGAGCGCGTGGCGCCACAGCACGAGCTTCTGCCACAGCCCCTTCGCGCGCGCCGTCCGGATGTAGTCCTCGCGCAGCACCTCGAGCATCGCCGAGCGCGTCATGCGGGTGGCGACGGCCGAATACCGGTACCCGACGGCGAGGGCCGGCCAGATGAGCTGCTGGATGTTCTGCCACGGGTCGACCCAGAACGGCGTGTACACCATCGGCGGCAGCCACTTGAAGATGATCAGCAGCGACAGGATGAACACGATGCCGAGCCAGAACGACGGCGTCGCCAGCCCGGCGATCGAAAAGATGCGCACCGCGTAGTCGATCCACGAGTCCTGCTTGAGCGCCGCGATGACGCCGAGCGGGATCGCGAGCGAGACCGCGATGAGCGTCGCCATCACCGCCACCTGCATCGACAGCGCGAAGCGCAGCTTGATCTCGTCCCAGATGGGCGCGCCCGTCCACATCGACGTGCCGAAGTCGAGCCGCGCGACGCCGGCGATCCACGTGACGAATTGCTGCCACACCGGCTTGTCGAGGCCGAAGCGCGCGCGCTCGGACTTGAGGATCTCTTCCGACACCGAGCCCGTATCTCCGGACATGCGGAGCTCGACGACGTCGCCCGGAATGATGCGGATGAGGAAGAAGATGACGACGGCCACGCCGAGCAGCGTGGGAATCATCAGCAGCGATCGCTTGAGGAGATATTTCCACATATCGTCAGTCAGCCGCCGTCAGTCAGCCGCCGTCAGTCAACCATCCGTAGTTCCCCGCCCGTTGATCAACCATCCGGGTTGGTTAGCCATCGGTTGTATGCGGCCCGTCGAACACTTGGGGGTGTATGAGGGGGGCCGCCGAGGCCCCCCTCATTGCAATCAATCTTCCCGAGGCTCCCAGCCTATTCCGACAGCCAAACGGTATCTAGCTGGTTATTCAGGTAGTGACTCGGCGTGATGGTCCAACCCTTCACCCGCGAATTATGCGGGATGATCCGGTTCCACCAGAGCGTGTACATGATGTGCGCTTCCTCGTCGAGGAGCCGCTTCTCGAACTGGCGCAGGATCTTCTTGCGCTCTTCCGGATCTGCGGCGCGCGCCTGCTTCACGTAGAGCTCGTCGATGACCGCGTCCTTGTGCTTGCCGTAGTTCGCGTCGGAGGTCGACACGAACCGGAAGAGGTCGAGGTCCGGCTCCACGATGAAGCCGCACGCGAAGTCCATCGCGACCTCGAAGTCTCCGCGCTTGAGCATCGGGTGGTACGCCGACGCCTCGACGAACTCCTGCTTCACATTCAGACCGATCTGCCGCCACTGGTCGATCAGCCACACGCCGATCGGCTCGTACGGGTGCGGGATGCCGCGGTTCTTGAAGGTGAAGGCGAAGCCGTCCGGCACGCCCGCTTCCTTCAGGAGCTTCTTCGCCTCGGCGCGCGCGGCGTTGATGTCCTTGCCGTAGCCGGCGAGCTTCTCCAGCTCGGCGGGCGGCGTCGCGTACGGCGTGCCCGGCACCTGGACGCCGCCGACGTCACGGACGATCGTGATCCTCGACAGGTTCTTCGAGCCCTCGTACCGGTCGAGGGCCAACGTGAGCGCCCGGCGGACGCGCTTGTCGCTGAACGGCTTCTTGTCGTGGTGCATCGCGACCATCAGCACGCAGTCCCACCCGCTCTGCTGCACCGTGATCTTCGGGCCGAGCGCGTTGACGAGCTGGTCACGCTCGGGCGGGCTGAACCCGCGGAACTGGATGAAGGCGCGCTCACCACGGATCGCCGCCACCTGCGGCGCGGACGCCGAGATGAACAGCGCACGGTAGCCGTCGAGGTACGGCTTGCCCTTGTCCCAGTAGTTCGCGTTCTTCTTGCCGACCCAGTGCGAGCCCTTCACGTGCTCGACGAACGTGAACGGGCCCGTGCCGTTGACGTTCTTCTCGTACCAGCGGATGTCCTTGGCGAGCGTCTCGGCACGGTAGATCCAGTTCCACGGGCTGGCGAGGTTCAGCAGGAACGACGACTCCGGCCACTTGAGCCGGAAGCGGACCGTGGAGGGATCCGGCGCCTCGACGGCTTCGACCGACGCGTACGTCGCCTTCCGCGAGGACTTCAGCCCGGCCGGCGGGAAGATGATCTTGTCGTACGACGCCTTCGCGTCCTTCGACGTCAGCTCGGCGCCGTCGTGGAACTTGACGCCCTTCCGGAGCTTGAAGGTGTACGTCAGGCCGTCCTTCGAGATCGTCCACGACTCGGCGAGGTCGCCGACGGGCTTCGTGCCGGTCTTCTCGAACGGGTCGACCCGCAGCAGCGTGCCGTAGTGCGGCGCCATCGGGTGGATGACGCCGAACGTCTCCTCCTGATGCGCGTCGTACGACGGCGGCTGCGACGGAACGACGAACACGAGCTCGCCACCGGAGCGCGGCTTGTCCTGCTGCGCGGCGACGGGCGCGACCGCGACGGCGAGAATCAGCGTCGCGAGGGTGACGACGTGTGCGATGCGTCGGTGCATTCGACACCTCCGGGAGGCCGAAGCGAGCGATCCCGCCGCGGCCGCGTGGAACGGCTGTTGTGGTACGAATCGACAAGGAAGACGAAAAGTTGCACGCACGTTAACCGAGTGGTCCGACCAGAGTCAAGGCCGGGCGCAGGGACGTTACGCCAGGTGACACGCCGCTTCGTGGGCCGGGCCGAGCGTTCGGAGCGGCGGGACCTCGCCGCGACAGCGGTCAACGGCGATCGGGCAGCGCGGATGAAACACGCAGCCCGACGGCGGATTCAACGGGCTCGGAACCTCGCCGCGGAGCACGACCCGCTCGCGGCTCTCTTCGAGCACGGGGTCGGGGATCGGCACGGCCGACAGCAGCGCGCGTGTATAGGGGTGGCGCGGATCCTCGTAGACCGTCTGGCGATCCGCGATCTCGACGATCTTGCCGAGATACATGACCGCGACGCGGTCGGAGATGTGCCGGACCACGGCCAGGTCGTGCGCCACGAACAGGTACGTCAGACCGAACTCCGATTGGAGATCTTCGAGCAGATTGATGATCTGCGCCTGGATCGACACGTCCAGCGCGGACACGGGCTCGTCGCACACGATCAGCGACGGCTCCATCGCGAGGGCGCGCGCGATCCCGACGCGCTGCCGCTGGCCGCCGCTCAGCTCGTGCGGATAGCGGTTCGCGTGCTGCGGCAGCAGACCGACACGCGACAGCAGCTCGCGCACACGGTCATGGCGGCGCCGCGCCTCCGGCACGATGCCGTGGACCGCCATTGGCTCGGCCACGATCTGGCCGACCGTCATGCGCGGATTCAGCGAGCTGTACGGGTCCTGGAAGATCACCTGGATCTTGCGCCGCACGCGCCGCAGCTCGGCCACGTCGAGCTTCGTCAGGTCCTGCCCCTCGAAGATCACCTGCCCGCTCGTCGGCTTCTCGAGCTGCAGGATGCACCGCCCCGTCGTCGTCTTGCCACAGCCGGACTCGCCGACCAGCCCGAGCGTCTCGCCGCGCCGGATCGAGAAGCTCACCCCGTCGACGGCACGCACGATCGCCGTTGCGCTGCCGAAGAAGCCGGTCGTGACGTGGAAGTGCTTCACGAGATCGCGCACGTCGAGAATGGTGTCCATCTCGTGGGGGGCCCCGACATGGCCTCCCACCCCCTCCATCGCTCGGGCCGCCGCGGCGGAGCCGTGACGGTCCTCGGCTCCACGTACCGCGCTCATCCCCGCGTCTCCTTCACCAGGCGCTCCGCTTCCCAGCACGCCGTCACGTGGTCCGTGCCGTTCAGCGCGCGCAGCCCCGGGGCTTCCGCCTCGCAGCGATCCACGCGCCAGCGGCAGCGCGGCATGAACGCGCATCCGCGCGGCAGCCGCGTGAGATCCGGCGGCTGGCCTTCGATCGGCGCGAGGCGCTCGCGCCGCGGCTCATCCAGCCGCGGCACGGACCGCAGCAGGCCGTAGGTATATGGATGCTGCGGGTTCGCGTAGATCTCGCGCGCGGTCCCGCGCTCGATGATGTGGCCGGCGTACATGACGTTGACGCGGTCGGCGTACCGCGCCACCACGCCGAGGTTGTGCGTGATGATCAGCATCGCGACGCCGAGCCGGCGCGAGAGATCCTGCATCAGCTCGAGAATCTGCGCCTGGATCGTGACGTCGAGCGCGGTCGTCGGCTCGTCGGCGAGCACGAGCGACGGATTGCACGCGACCGCCATCGCGATCATCATTCGCTGCCGCATCCCGCCGCTGAACTGATGCGGATACTGGCGCAGCCGTCGCTCCCCGTCCGTGATGCCGACCAGCGAGAGGAGCTCGGTGGCGCGCGCGCGGGCCGCCGACGGCGTCATGCCGAGGTGGATCTCGAGCCCTTCGGTGAGCTGACGTCCGATCGTGAGGACCGGATTCAGCGACGTCATCGGCTCCTGGAAGATCATGCCGATCTCGCGCCCGCGCACGTGGCGCATCTCCTCGGCGGACAGGGCGAGAAGATCACGGCCCTTGAACATGATGCGACCGCTCACGATGCGGCCGGCGGGCTCCGAGACGAGCCGCATGATCGACAGCGCGCTCACGCTCTTGCCGCAGCCGGACTCGCCGACGAGCGCGACGGTCTCGCCTTCGAGCACGTCCCAGCTCACGCCGTCGACCGCGCGGACGAGTCCGCTGGACGTCGAGAACTGGGTGACCAGGTTTTCTACGGAGAGCAGAACCCCCACAGCCCCGCGAGTTTAGCACAGTGGTCTGACCACCTCAGCGGGGGGCCCCGAAAGGGCCCCCCGCATCCCCCCGACGCTCCTCACGCCCGGGATGAACCCGGGCGCTCGTCGAACTTGCGCCGGCTTCACCGTCCCACTTCGCCATCCGACGGAACTCCCCGCTTGCCCGCCCGAACTGAGCGCGCGGTATGGACCACGCCTCCCCGCGTTCGCGTGTGCTGGACAGCACCGCGGGCAACCCGATGCGGCAGAAGGAGAAAGAGTGAATTCGGAGTGCGTCGAGCGCGACTGCCGCGTCAGCGGCAGCGCGTCGACGAGAGATGGCGCGTTGCCGCCGGCTGCAGGCGCGCGTACTCGCGGCAGACGGCGTCTGCGACGCACGCCCAGCGATGCTTCGCGGCCCAGCGGATGCCCTCCGCGCCGAGTTTTCCGCGTAACCCGCGGTCGACCAGCAGCGTGTCCAGCCGGTCCGCCAGTGCAGCGGCATCGCCTTCCGGGACCAGGAAGCCCGTCATGCCGTCACGCACGGTCGTCGCCAGGCCGCCGACCCGTGACGCGACGACCGGGCTGCCGCAGGCCATCGCTTCCAGCGCGACCATGCCGAACGACTCGTAGTAGGACGGCATGACCGTCAGATCCGCGGCGACGTAGTAATCGCGGAGCGCCGGCTGCGGCTGCGGACCGAGGAACCGCACCTCGTCGCACAGACCGAGCTGGCACATCAGTCCGCGCACGTGCGCCTCGTGGCCGTCCACGCGCTCGTCGGCGTCGCCGCCGATGACGAGCAGCCGCACGCCGCGTCCGCGCGCGCGCAGGCGCGCAATGGCGCCCAGCAGCGTCGACAGTCCCTTGATCGGGGCGATGCGCCCGACGTAGAGCACCGTGGGGCGCGCGTCGAGCCCGAGCGCCGCGCGCGCGACCGCCGGATCGCCGGGATGAAAGAGCTCGGTGTCGACGCCGCACGGGATGACGCTGATGCGATCGAACGGCATGCCGTAGAGCCGCACGAGCTGCGCGCGCTCCACCTCGCTCGCCGCGATGACGCGATCGACGGTGGTCGCGAGCCGCGTCTCTTCCGCCACGCGCAGCGCCGGCTCCACCTCGCTGGCCGTGCGCGCCACGTCGTTCTTGAGACGCGCGAGCGTATGGAACATCTGCACCGTCGGCACACCCCAGCGCTCCGCGAGATCGAGCGCGGCGACGCCGGACAGCCAGTAGTGCGCGTGCACGACGTCGTACTCGACGCTTTCGGTCAGCCGCCACGCCTCGACGCGATCGGCGAACTCGTCGAGATGGTCGAAGATGCGCTCGCGCGGCATCGGCGCTTCCGGCCCGGCGGCGAGATGCACGACGCGCGCGCCCGCCCCGAGATCCACGACGCGCGGAATCGCGGGATTCTGCGAGCGCGTGAACACGTCGACGCGCGCGCCCATGCGCGCGAGCTCGCGCGCGACCTCGCGCACGTACACGTTCATGCCGCCCGTCTCCTTGCCGCCGAGCGCGGCGAGCGGACAGGTGTGAACCGACAGCATCGCGAGGCGAAGGCTCACGCGGGCGCCTCCGCGCGCCGCGCGAGCCGGACGGCGTACACCGGCTCGGGCGTCGGCCCGAACTCGTACTTGTACCGTTCCTCGCCGCGCAGGAAGTCGAAGCGGCGCTGGCCGCGGACGATCGCGTCCTCGACGAGGCGCGCGAGGAGCACGAGGCCCGGCGAAAGCGCGGCGCGATCCGGATGGAACCCCGAGTTGTAGAGCCCCACGGTGCCGTCCCATTCGAGCGTCACGAAGCTCGCCATCGGTCCACCGGACGTGTCGAGCAGCCAGAGGCGCGCGCCGCCCATCGCCGCCAGCGCCGCGATCGCGCGGCGGAAGAACGCTTCCATCCGTTCGTCCATGAACTTCGCCTTGCCGGTGCGCGACCGCCGATGCAGGTCGAGGAAGTCACCGAACCGGCCGGCGATCTCGTCGGGCGTGGCGGCACACGTGACGTGCGCGTCGGGCACTTCGCGCGCCAGGCGACGCATCTTCCGCGTGAGCTCGTGGCGATGCTTGCCGCTCAGCGCAGCGAGGTAGTCGTCCCACGACGCCGGCAGGTCGAGCACGGGACACCGCTCCTCGATCTCGGCGGTCATCGCGAAGCCGGCAGCGTCCGCGAGCGCCGGAAGCGCGGTGACCGTCGGTGACGCCGCGGGTACGGCGTGCAGATCCCACACGATGCCCTCACCGCTCGAGCCGAGCAGGGCCGTCCATGCATCGTCTTCACGGCCGGCCACGCACAGCAGATCGAGATAGTCGGACACGTCGGTGCCGCCGATCGTCCGCAGGAGCCCGGGTTCGACCTCGTAGAGCGGCAGCACGGCGATGAGCGCGCCGTCGGCGTCCTTCACCGTGCGCAGCTCGAGCCGCGCGCCGGACGCGAACGTGCGCGTCCATTCCCGCTGCCAGGTGTACGTGAGGAACGGTGACGCGAGCCGCGCGCGGCGATGCAGCGCGCTCCAGGCGGTCTCGCCGATCGCGTCGAGGCGATCGAGCGTGTCGACCTTCACAGATCGTCCGACGAGCCCGACGGCGCGCCCGAAGCCTCGGCGTCGCTGATGCCCGCGCCGCCGTCGTCGTCCGACTCGGCCATGGCCTCGTCGACCGCGGCTTCGAAATCGTCGCCCAGGTCGTCGCCGAACTCCTTGCCCATCTTCTTCATGAAGCGCGCGACGCTTCCCGGGTCGTTCTCGTCGAGGTCGCCGAGACTCGCCGAGTCGGCCATCGACCCGAGCCGCGCGTCTTCGGACTTCACCGTGACGAACCGCGACATCAGCCGGGAGAGCTCGTGGGATCCGCAGCGGGGACAGCTCGGGGCGGGAGCGGTGGACGGCCGCATGACGAGAAGACTCACGCGGCGTCGACAGCCATGACACTCGTATTCGTAGATCGGCATAGCCGGCATCGAGTTTAGCACGCGGGTTTCGACCGTCCGGACGCGCCGGCCACGACGCCGACGCGAATCACCTCGCCGCGGCCGAGACGCGACACGACGGGCAGCGCGAGCTCGAGCGCGAGCTTCAACGCGCCGTAGACGATCGGCTGCTCGGTCATGCGCGCGACTCCGGAGTGTCCGCGATCCGCGAGCCAGGCGCGCACGCTCCAGAGGTAATAGCGCGGCTTCGCCTGGTGCCAGCACCACACGACGTCCCCGCCGGCGCGCCGCACGAGCGCCTCGAGCGTCTGGGGTGAGAAGTGCCAGAGGTGACGCGGCAGCTCGAGCCCGCTCCACGCGCGACCGAACACCGACGCGCCGAGGCCGCCCGCATTCGGCACCTCGAGCACCAGCAGTCCGCCGGGCGCGAGCCATGCGAGCATGCGCGAGATCGCGGCGACCGGATCCGGCAGGTGCTCGAGGACGTGGAAGGCCGTGACGAGATCGAAGCGTGCCGGCGCGAACGGCGCCGACTCGACGGCGCCGACGTGCAGCTCGTCCGCGAAGCGACGCGCGATCGAAGCCGCCGCCGCGTCGATCTCGATCCCGGCGACCGTCGTCCATCCGAGCGCGCGCGCGACGCCGAGCGAGCCACCCGATCCGCAGCCGACGTCGAGATACCGGCCGCTGCCGCGCCACGGCGGACAGCTCCAGCGCAGACGCGAGCCGAGCCATTTCGCGCGGAGCCGCGTGAGCGCGCTCGCGTCACGGTCCTCGAACGCGCGATAGCCGAGGGCGGTCGCGAGCGCATGCCGGACGGCGCGGACGCGAGCGGCCGAGCCCTTGAACGGCACGCGCGGCGACGGCTCCTGGTGCCGCGGGTAGTTGTCGGGATAGCAGGCGGCGAGGGCGTCGTCGCGCACGCGCGGACGCTGATAGAGGAAACCGCACCGGCGACACCCGGCCACCGTGAACGTGCCCGGCACGCCGAAGGCGCGATCGGGCGTGGACCAGCGGGCCTCGGCGTCGTCGGCGCCGCAGAGCGGACACGGGACCAGTACTACTGGGGGCCCCGACATGGCCCCCAGACCCCCATTCGCTCGCACACGGCCCGGCACAGCCGGGCCGCGGCTCGGGTTCGCGACACGGCCGTCATGCCTCCACCGCTTCGACAAACAGCGCTTCCATCCGCTCCACCGCCCGGTCCCAGTCGAACGTGCGCACGACGAAGTCACGGCCGCGCGCCGCGATCTTCGCGCGGAGCGCGTCGTCGACGACGGCGCGCTCGAGCCGGTCCGCCAGGTCGGCGACGTCGCGGCGGCGCGCGACCAGCGCCGTCTCGCCGTCGCGCGCGTAGTCGCGCGAGCCGCCGTTGTCGTACGTGACGAGCGCGGCGCCGCACGCCATCGCCTCCATCGACGGCATCCCGAGCCCCTCGTCCCACGACGGGCAGAGATAGATGTCGCTGCCGCTGTAGAGCGCGGCGAGCCGTTCTTGAGGGAGATCGGCGTGGAACTCGTCGTACGGCGACGGCTCCGGCGGCGGCTTCACGCCGAACCCGACGAGACGGAGCTGTGCGCCGCGGCTCCGGACGCGCGCGATCGCCTCGAGACCATCGGCCACGCCTTTCCAGGCGTACGAGTGCTGCAGCATCAGCACGCGAGGGCGCGGCCCGTCGCCGCGCGCGTCGACGCGGTGAAAGAGCGCCGGATCGACGGGCGTCACGAGCACGTCGGCCTCGCCGGCGAACCGCTCGCGCATGATGTCGGCCAGCCACGTCGAGATGACGATCTTTCGGAGGGGAAGCCGATACGTCGCGTCCACGACCTCCGCACGGCCGTGGTACAGGCTCTCGTAGTGCTGGACGAGGTAGAACCGCGCGCGCGCCGGCGCGGCGGCGGCCACCGCCGCCGACCACCATGCCGTGGCGACGGCGACGTCAGCGCCGGCGAGATCCGACGGACGAAACTCGTCGACCCAGCGCACACGCGCCGCGAAACCGGCGACCCAGGACGGGCCCGCACCGCGCCACGTGCGCCAGAGCGCGCGGAGCCGCGACTTCGCGGGAACGACGACGTCGACGTCGTGGCCGCGGCGCGCGAGACGATCGGCATACGAGAGGATCGCCCGGACGCCGCCGGCGATCCGCACGTGTGGACACAGATAGCTGATCCGCACTCAGATCGCCATCGAGACCTGCCCGGTCCGCCGGTAGGCGGCGGGATCGAGGGCGACGTTGATGCACCACACGTCGTTCGACGCGAGCGCGGTGTCGAGCGCGGGACGAATCTCGCGCGGGTCGGTGACGTAGACACCCCGGCCGCCGAGCGCCTGCACCATCCGGTCGTAGCGCGTCACCGGCAACGAGGTCGCGACGGCGCGATCCTCGCCCCAGAACGAGAGCTGCGGATTCCGGATCTGTCCCCAGCCGCCGTCGTTGCCGATGATGCAGGTGATCGGCAGCCCGAACCGCACGGCCGTTTCCATCTCCATCCCGTTCAGCCCGAACGCGCCGTCGCCGGCGATGAGCAGCACGCGCTGGTCGGGATGCAGCAGCTTGGCGGCGATCGCGAACGACGGACCGACGCCGAGACAACCGAACGGTCCCGGGTCGAGCCACTGCCCGCCGCGTGAGAGCCGCACGATCTTCGACGCGCACCCGACGACGTCGCCGCCGTCGCCGACGACGATCGTGTCCGGCGTCACCACCGCCGCGATCTCGGCCGCCCACCGATAGTGCGAGATCGGCACGTCCGACGACCCCGTCTGCTCGTCGAGCTTCGCGCGCGCCGCGCGCTCCTTGTCACCGACGCGGCGGCGCCACTCGTCGAAGCGGCCGGCGAGCGAGGCCGGCAGCACATCGACGACCTGATCGAGCACGCGACCGATGTGCCCGGCGATGCCGACCTCGAGCGGACGATTGCGTCCGAGCTCCGCGGCATCGGAGTCGACCATGCAGACGATCGCGTCCTCCGCGAACGTCGGCGGCCGGCCATAGCCGAGTCGAAAGTCGAGCGGCGCGCCGAGGACGAGCACGACGTCGGCGGTGCCGAGCGCGAAGCCGCGCGCCTGCGCGAAGGCGTCGGGATGATCGTGCGCGAGCGCGCCGCGCCCGGCGCCGTTCATGAACACCGGAATGCCGGTCGCGTCCGCGAACGCGGCGAGCGATTTCGCGGCGTCGTCCCAGTACACACCGCTGCCGGCGACGACGACGGGACGCTCGGCGCGCGACAGCAGGTGCGCGACACGCACGACGAGATCGGGATCCCCGAGCGACGCGGGGCGGTGCACGTACCGCTCCGGAATCGGGGCCAGACGATCCTCGATGCGGTTGAGCAAGAGATCGACGGGAAGCTCGACGAACACGGGCCCCGGTCGGCCCGAGAGCGCCGTGCGCATCGCCGTCGTGAGCACTTCCGGGATCTGCCGCGTTTCCGGCGCCGACCAGACGCCCTTCGTGACGGACCGGAGCAGCGAGAGCTGATCCATGTCCTGGAGCGCGCCGAGACCACGCAGGCCGAGCGGCGCGGCGCCGCCGATCAGCAGCACGGGGCTCCGCGCGGCCTGCGCATTGGCGATGCCGGTGACGGCGTCGGTCACGCCGGGCCCGGCCGTGACGATCGCCACGCCGATGTTCCGCGTCAGCCTCGCGTAGGCGTCGGCCGCGTGCGCGGCCGCCTGCTCGTGGCGCATGTCGATCACGCGAATGCCTTCGGTGACGCACCCGTCGTAGATCGGCAGGATGTGACCTCCGCACAGCGTGAACACGTGGCCCACGCCCGCCTGCTTCAGGACCCGCGCGACCAGCTCTCCGCCTGTCAGGTCCGCCATGAGCTCTCCTCGCCCGTCAGGGGCGTGCCAGCGTCGCGCCGAACTGCTGCATCCACGTGAGCTCGTCGAAGGCGCACCACGGCTCGACGACCTTGCCGCCGGCCACGCGATAGATCGCGATCTCCGGCAGCTCGACGCGGCCCCCGGACGGCGCGATGCCCCAGAACGTGCCGCGATGCGTGCCGCGCGAGGCTGCAGACGAACGCGTCGCTGCCGATCGACAGATCGCGGCCGCATCGCTCGCACTTCGCTCTCATCTCGAGCGCCATCGGCTCCCCCGCCCTACCAGAATCGCTCCCATTTCACCGCCTTGCGGTCCATCCCGCGCGAGACCAGCACCTCACGGACGCGCTTGATCGTCTGCTCGCCGCCCGCGACGTACGCGACGACGCCGTCGGTGCTGGTCACGTGGTGTGCCACGGCCGCGACGAGCACCCCGGCGTCCGGCGTCACCAGAGGATGGTAGACGAATCCGGCGCCGCGCTCGGCGAGCGCCGTGAACCCGGCGTCGTATACGAGCGACTCCCGGTCCCGCGCCTGGTACAGGAGCATCGCCGGTCGCGTGTCGGCTCGCTCGCGGAGCGACATGAGGATCGACCGGATCGGCACGATCCCGATCTCTTCCGCCACGAACACGGGCCGCCGCGTGTCGGCGAAATCGAACGTGAAGCCGCCGAGCGGGCCTTTGAATTCGACGACCTGATCGGGTACCAGCGATCGGAACCACCGCGAGCCGAGACCGCCCGGGGCGACGTCCGCGCACAGCGTGATCGTGTCGCGCTCGGCAGGCGTCGACGCGATCGTGTACGCGCGGACGTTCTTCGGTCCGAATGGAACGGACACCCACTGGCCGGCGTCGAATTCGAAGCTCGGCGGGTCCTCCATCCGAAGCTCCGCGGCAAGGATCGCGGGGGCGAGTTGCGTGACGCGGACGACGCGGGCTCGACAGTCCCGCGCTTTCACTCGGGACATCGAGGGGCGCCCCGGCTCCGCCGGGGCGCCCCGAGCGTTTGGGGGTATGGGGGCCATTTCGGGGCCCCCATGTTCATGGACAGCGGGGCAGGATCTCGGCGGCCATCATCTCGAGCTGCTCGCGTTCTTCCTCGGGCGGGCACGACGGGCTCAGGATGAAATACGAGCAGCCGGCGCTGCGAAAACCGTCGAGCCGTTCGAGGCACTGGTCCGGAGTCCCGAACACGCCGTACCTGTCGGCGAGCGGCGTGAAATCCTGCGCGTAGCGCTTCGAGATCCGCTCGATCCACTGGCGGCGCGCGCGGTCCCCGTCCCGGCCGACGGTGATGAACGTCAGGTGGGCCATGGCGAAACCGTCCAGTGACCGGCCGGCCGCCTCGGCGGCGGCGTGGATCTTGTCCACGCTCTGGCGATAACGGTCCGCATGGATCACGTACGAGACCCAGCCGTCGCCCTGGCGTCCCGCGCGGGCGAGCGCAGCATCCGAGCGGCCACCGATCCAGATCGGCGGACCGGGTTTCTGCACCGGCTTCGGATCGATCGACACGTTCTCGAAGCTCGTGAATCGGCCCTTGAAGGTCGCCGGCGTGTCACGCCAGAGCGTCCGCACGACGTCGATGCCTTCGGTGACGCGCGCGCCACGCTCCCGATGCGGAACGCCGGCGAGCTCGAACTCCTTCGGGTTCTCGCCGCCGACGCCGACGCCGAAGATCAGCCGCCCGCCACAGAGCACGTCGAGCGTCGACGTCACCTTCGCCGCGACCGCCGGGGATCGAAGCGCGAGCAGATAGACGGCGCTCCCCAGCTTGATCCGCTTGGTGATGCTGGCGTAGCTCGCGAGCAGCGTCAGCGACTCGTAGATCGGGTTGTGAAACGCCAGGTGGTCGCCGCACCAGATGGAGTCGAAGCCGCGCGCTTCGGCCATCCGCGCGATCGCGAACTGCGCGTCCGGCGGATGCCCGGAGCAGGAGACGCCGAAGGACGGCGCCGTCACCGGGGGAACGCGTCCTTGACGCCGCCGTCGACGGTGAGCGTGCAGCCCGTCGTCTTCGCGGAACGGTCCGACGCGAGATACAGCACGGCCTCGGCGACGTCCTCGGGGAGGATGCGCGCGGCGAGCAGGTTGCGCTTGCGATAGAAGTCTTCGATCTGCGCGGGATCGATGCCCTGCGCGGCCGCGCGCTCGCGCCGGACGTCCTCGGACCAGAGCTTCGAGTCCTGGAACACGGCGTCCGGGTTCACGATGTTCGACCGGATGCCGTGGGGCGCGCCTTCGAGCGCGAGCACTTTCGCGAGCTGCGCCTCGGCCGCCTTCGCCGCCGAGTACGCGGCGAAGTCTTTCCCGGGCGACATGACGTTCTTGGTCGCGACGAACACCAGCGCGCCGCCGCGCTCCTGCGCCAGCAGGATGCGCATGGCTTCGCGCGCGACGAGGAAGTGCCCGGTCGCGTTGACCGCGAACGACGTGAGCCAGTCGCGCAGCTCCATGCGCACGACCGGCGACGAGTGCGCGATGCCCGCGTTCGACACGAGGATGTCGAGCCCGCCGTACGCGAGCACGGTCTCTTCGAAGGCGGCGCGCACGGAGGCCTCGCTCGTGACGTCGAGCGTGAGACCGAGCGCGCGTCCGCCACCGACGGCCGCGACGATGTCGTCCGCCGTCCGGCGCGCGCCGGTGTCGTCGAGGTCCGTCGCGACGACGTGCGCGCCTTCCGCGGCGAGCCGCTTCGCGACCGCACGGCCGATCCCGGAGCCGGCGCCGGTCACGAGCGCGACACGCCGCGCGAGCTCCTTCTCCGGCGGCGCCAGCGTGAGCTTGTAGAGCTCGAGCGGCCAGTACTCGACGTCGAACGCGTCCTTCGCGCTCAGCGAGACGTAGTGCCCGAAGAGCGACGCCTGTCCGAGCACGCTGATCGTGTGGTGATAGATGTCGCTCACGATGCCGGTCGTCCGGCGATCGCGGCCGGCCGTGAACATGCCGAGGCCGGGCACCAGCACGACGCGCGGCATCGGATCGGAGAGCTCCGCGCCATCGAAGCGGTGCGCCTCGAAGTACGCGGTGTAGTCCTTCACGAAGCCGGCCAGGCTCCGGTCGACGGCGTTCCCCAACGCGTCGGCGTCGTCGACACGGTCCGTCGTGACGAAGCACGGCAGGCGCTTCGTGTAGATGGTGTGGTCGGGCGTCGCGGGCCCGACCTGCGACAACCGCGCGGCGGCCTCGGACGACGCGAACTCGAGCGCGGCCGCGGAGTCGTCGAACGTCACGATCTGCCGCTTCGGCTGCGAGAGCCGGCCGCGGAGCCGCGGCGCCAGCGTGACGGCGAGCGCGCGGCGGCGCGCCGGATCGAGCGCCGGCACGGCGGCCGCGCCGAACACGCGGCGGCCGCGCTTCTTCGACTCGATCGCGTCTTCCGCGCGACCGATCAGGTCGATCGTCGCCTCGTACGCTTCGTTCACCGAGTCGCCCCAGTTGATGGTGCCGTGACGCTCGAGGATCAGCGCCTTCGCGTGCGGGTGGGCGCGCAACGCGTCGGCGACGTCGCGCGAGATGCGGAAACCGGGCCGCCGGTACGGCAGCCAGATGACGTCGCGCCCGTAGACGTCGGCGAGCGTGTCGTGCGCGCGGTCGTTGTTCGTCAGTGACACGACCGCGTCGGCATGCGTGTGCATCACCGCCGGTCGCGGCAGGAACCCGTGCAGGAGCGTCTCGATCGACGGTCGCGCGCCGCCGGGCTCGACCAGCCCGTGCGCGAGATACGACACCATCTCCTGATCGCCCATGTCGTCGCGATCGATCAGCGCCAGGATGTCGTCGAGCCGCACGCCGGGGAAGTCTTTCTTCTGGACGGACTTCAGATCCGAGCCGCTGCCCTTCACGCGCAGCACCTGGATCTCGCGACCGCGATAGTCGCGCTCGGTCGTCTTGATCGACGTGTTGCCGCCGCCCCAGACGACGAGCGAAGTTTCCGCGCCGATCAGTCGTGAGGCGTAGACGAGAAGATCGAGACCGGAGAGGTTGGCCGCCTCCGCGTCGCTCCACCGCGAACGCATGAGGCTATTCTACCCGGAGGGGGGCGTTCGCCCCCCTCCGGAGGAACGCGCGAACTAACGCGGGAGGGAACGACCGGCGTCATAGACCGTGATGCCGCTTCCCGAGGATGCCGCCGCGGCGCGCGTCGACGGCGCGTACGCGATGCTGCGGTCTGATGCGGGCACGGTCGCGCCATTGCCTTCGAGCGCGGCGCCGCCGAGGATCGTGCCGCACTCGTTCTTCGTCTTGTACGCGCCGTACGCGGAGCCGAGCGCCGCGCCGGCGAGACCGCCGATGAGCGCGCCCTTCCCCGCCGCCTTGCCACCGTCCGCGATCGCGCCGCCGGCCGCGCCGGCGCCCGCGCCGAGCACCGTACCGATCAGGCCCGGCTTCGCGATACGCCACACGCGGTCACCCGTCGTGCCGCAGTCCGCCGGCGCGCTGCCGTACGCGACCGGCCGCACGGACGCCGACGGGCTCACGCTCGCCGGACTCGCTGCCGCGGCGCGCGTCGTCACCACGCGCGGCCGGGTCGGCCCCGCGTCCACCGCGTAACGCATCGGCCCGACGGTTTCGGCCTGCGCAGCCGTCGTGGGCCGCATCAGCCAGGCCGTCGTGAGGCTGGCGCCGAGCGACGTCGTGAGGACCGTGACGATTCCGAGTGTTGCCATCTTCCAGGGGTTCATGTGATGCCCTCCCTCTCGCCTGGTGTGACGGGCGAGCGGACGACCGTATTCGGGCCCGGGAATGCACTTGTTACATCGGCCGTGTTGCGACAGCGGTGCGCGGTGCCGTAAAGTCCGCGAAATGTCGCGCTTCGCGGTACTTTGCGTGCTGGCTTCGTCGCTCGTCGCAACCGTCGCGCACGCCGACGGGATCATGTTCGTCCCGGCCGGCGCCTTCTGGATGGGGCGCGACGGCGGATCGCCTGACGAAACGCCCTTCCATCGCGTGCACGTGGCGGACTTCTGGATCGAACGCCACAAGGTGACGAACGGGGAATTCGCGACGTTCCTGAATGCGCGAGGCCTGGTGTCGCGCGAGCGTGAGCGTCGCTTCGACCACGACGATGCCGACGCGCGCGTTCGACTCATTGAAGCTGGGGGCCCCGACATGGCCCCCAGACCCCCCACGCTCCTCGCGCCCCGGCAAAGCCGTGGCGCGCCTCGACAGCCTGCTCGATGGGTCGCCGACGCCGGGTACGAGCACCATCCCGCCGTCGAGGTGTCGTGGTTCGGCGCGCGTGACTACTGCGCGTGGCGCGGCCGGCGGTTGCCGACGGAAGCCGAATGGGAAAAGGCGGCGCGCGGCGACGACTGGCGCGTCTACCCGTGGGGCGCAGCGGCGCCGTCGCCGGAGCGTGCCGTATACGGCCGGCCGTACAACGCGACCGAGCGCGGCGACGTCCGCCCGCAGGGCGCGAGCCCGTACCGCGTCGAGGACATGATCGGCAATCTTCGCGAGTGGACCGCGACGATCCTGAAGCCGTACCCTTACCGGGCGGACGACGGCCGGGAGCCGTTCACCGGCGCGGCCGGTTCTCGCGTCGTGGTCCGTGGCGCGAGCCACGATGACCCGGCCGAGGCGCTCGGCGTGACGACGCGGAGCTCCTACGATCGGCGCGGCGCCGCCGCCGGCCATCACCACGTCGGGTTCCGCTGCGCGACATCCGAGGACTTGGGCGAAGTGGCTCCAGGAGGCCGATAGATGACCGCCCCGCTGCACGACCTGATGATGGACTACCCGCTCACGCTGACCCATTTCTTCGAGCGGGGCGAAAAGCTGTGGGCGAAGAAGACCATTGCGACGCGCATCCCGGGACACCCGCCGTTCCGCTACACGTACGCGGATTTCGCGGAGCGCACGAAGCGGCTCGCCGGAGTGCTGGACCGCTTCGGCCTGGGGCGCGGCGACCGCGTGGCGACGTTCGCGTGGAACAGCCACCGGCATCTCGAGCTCTACTGGGCCGCGCCGATGACCGGGCGCGTGCTGCACACGCTCAACATCCGGCTCGCCGCGCCGGACCTGATCTACATCATCAACCACGCGGCGGACTCGGTGATCTTCGCCGACGCCAGCGTCTGGCCGATCCTCGCCGGCATCCGCGACAAGATTCCGACGGTGAAGAAGATCGTGATCATGCGCGACACGCCGGACGCCGTCGTGCCCGACGGGCTCGACGATTACGACACCCTGCTCGCGGCGGCGCGGCCGGTGAGCGGCTGGCCGAAGCTCGACGAGACCACGGCGGCGGGCATGTGCTACACGTCCGGCACGACGGGCAACCCGAAGGGCGTCGTGTACACGCACCGCGCGATGTTCCTGCACTGTCTCGCGCAGTCCATGGCCGACCAGTTCGGCATCTCGGAAAACGACGTGATCCTGCACATCGTGCCGATGTTCCACGCCAACTCGTGGTGCGTGCCCTTCACGGGCACGATGGTCGGCGCGACGCACGTCTTCGCCGGCCCGAACCCGCAGCCGCGCGACATCGCCGAGATCATCCAGCGCGAGCGCGTCACGTTCACCGGCGCGGTGCCGACGGTCTGGATCGCCATCAAGGACCTCTGCGAGAAGGAGGGCTTCGACATCTCGTCGCTCCGCACGATCGCCATCGGCGGGTCCGCCGCGCCCCGGCATCTGCAGGAGTCGTTCGAGAAGCAGTTCGGCGTCGTCATGTCGCACGCGTGGGGCATGACCGAGATGACGCCGCTCGGCACCGTCGGGCGGCTGAAGAGCTACATGAAGGCATGGGATTACGACCGCCAGCTCGACGTCCGGTCGCGCGTCGGCTACCCGTCCGTCGGCGTCGACGCGCGGATCGTCGACGACGAGGGACGCGAGCTTCCGTGGGACGGCGTCGCGATGGGCGAGCTCCAGGTGCGCGGCCCGTGGGTGCTCAAGTCGTACTACGACAATCCCGCCTCGGCCGACCGCTTCACCGCCGACGGGTGGTTTCGCACCGGCGACGTCGCGACGATCGACGCCGAAGGGTACGTGCAGATCACCGACCGCACGAAGGATCTGATCAAGTCCGGCGGCGAATGGATCTCGTCGGTCGACGTCGAGAACATGATCATGGCGCACCCGAAAGTGCTCGAGGCCGCGGTGATCGCCGTGCCGCATCCGAAATGGGTCGAGCGGCCACTCGCGTGCGTGGTGCCGAAGCCCGGCGTGACGCTGGAGCCGGCCGAGATCGTCGAGTTCCTGCGTCCGCAGCTGGCGAAATGGGCGCTGCCGGACGAAGTCGCCGTCATCGAGGCGGTGCCGAAGACCAGCGTCGGGAAGTTCGACAAGAAAGTCCTGCGCGATCGCTTCAAGGATTGGCGGCCGAAGGAGTAATATCCGCGGAACCCAGGGAGGGCCCTTGTCCGCGGCGACATCTACTTCTGGGGCGGCCTGATGGCGGGCGCCGTCATCGCATCGATCCCGACGTGGCGCTGTACGTCTTCTTCCTCGACTACTACATGTCGGGTCTCACCGCCGCCGTGAAATAAGGCATCGGCGACACATCCGGCGATTGCCGCGGGCGTCGTCGCCGCGCATCGAGAATGGATTAGACCATGAGTGACGTGCCGGAAACCCGCTACGCGAAGAGCGGCGACGTCCACATCGCCTATCAGGTCCTTGGCGAGGGCCCGCTCGACCTCGTGCTCGTGCCGGGGTTCGTGTCGCACCTCGAGTACCAGTGGCAGGAAGCCCGGAGCGCCAGATTCCTCCGCCGGCTGGCATCGTTCTCGCGACTGATCCGCTTCGACAAGCGTGGGACCGGTCTGTCGGACCGGATGTCGGCGATTCCCACCCTCGAGCAGCGCATGGACGACGTGCGCGCCGTGATGGATGCCGTGGGATCCGAGCGCGCCTCGCTATTCGGCATCTCCGAGGGCGGTCCGATGTCGCTCCTGTTCGCCGCGACGTACCCGGAACGCACCACGGCGCTCGTGATTTATGGTTCGTATGCGCGCCGCGCGTGGGCGCCAGACCACCCCTTCGGACGCACGGACGACGAGTCCAAGCGGATGCTGGAGCGGATGGAGCGCGAGTGGGGCGGACCGATGGGGATCGATGCCTGGGCGCCGAGTGTCGCGGATGACGAGGGCTTCAAGCAATGGTGGGCGAATTACCTACGGCTCGCCGCCAGTCCGGGGGCGGCGCTCGCGGTACAGCGGATGAACATGGAGATTGACGTTCGTCACGTGCTGCCCGCGATCCGTGTTCCGACCCTGGTCCTCCACCGCACGCACGAACGCATCACGCGCGTCGAGGGAGCCCGGTACCTCGCCGAGCACATCCCCGGGGCGCGGCTCGTGGAGCTCCCCGGCGTCGACCACGTGCCGGTCGTCGGCGACACGGCGTTGCTGCTCGACGAGATCGAGGACTTCCTGACGTCCGTCCGACCGGACGTCACCCATGACCGTGTCCTCGCGACCGTGCTCTTCGTCGATATCGTGCGATCGACCGAACGAGCCGTCGAGCTAGGAGATCGTCGATGGGTCCAGTTGCTCCAGCAGTTCCACGCGACCGCCCGCCGGCAGATCACGCGCTTTCGTGGCCGGGAGATCGACACGGCCGGCGACGGCATCTTCGCGAGCTTCGACGGCCCGGCGCGCGCGATCAGCTGTGCGACGAGAATCCGCGACGCGATGCGTACCGAGGGCCTCGAGACTCGCGCCGGCCTGCACACGGGTGAGTGTGAGATCGCTGGCGACAAGCTCGCCGGGATCGCGGTTCATCTGGGCGCGCGCGTCGCGGCGACGGCGCAGCCCGGCGAAGTGTGGGTGTCGAACACCGTGAAGGACCTCGTCGCGGGGTCCGGCCTCGGGTTCGAGAGCCGCGGCGCGCATGCGCTCAAGGGCGTGCCCGGCGAGTGGCCGCTCTTCGCGGTCGTCGGCGGCTGATTCCCGCCCGGTCAGTCGGCCGGTCGCGAGTCCGCATCCGCGGGTGTACGAACGGCGATGACTCGCCCGCCACGGTCCCGTTGCTCCGCGTCCCACGTTACCAGCGGTACCCCGAGTATGTGCGCCGTCGCCACATAGACGGCGTCCGCTCCGCGGAGCGCGAGCCTCGCGGCGAGCTCCGAGGCGATCACCGCGCCTTGCTCGTCAATGGAAACCAGTCTCAACGTGGGAATGCGGCGCAACATGGCGATCGCAACCCGGCCGAGACGCGGGCGCGCCGATCGTCGAGAGATCGCCCCTGCCACTTCGGGCAACAGCAAGGCCGGGCCGATGAGCGGCACGGCGTTCGCGACCTGGTCGACCAGCCAGCGGCGGCTGGCCTCGTGGTTCACGTCGGCGTCGAACAGGCGACTGACCCACACGCTCGCATCGACGACGATCACAGCGACCGCCGGCCCTCGCGTACGGCATCGGCCGCGTTCCGGCTGCCGGACCAGTGACGGCCGACCTCCCGCGCGAGCCGGTCGAAATCCGACCACAGGCGCGACTCTCGGGCTGGCGCCTGACGCCGCCGCCGGACCGGCACGATGCGCGCAATCGTCCGGCCACGGTATGTGACATCGATCTCTTCGCCACGGTCACGGACCCGTCGGAGCAACTCGCTCGTGCGCGTCTTGAGCTCGCGAACGCCGACAGCGCGCATGACCGCACCTTTCTTGCGTGACCACATTCGTGACCACAACGTATCACGGACGGCGTTCACGGGTGCTACAGGATGCGGCAGGTCTCCTCGAAACCGAGACGCGGATTTCGCGGCATCAGCTTCTCGTGCACGCCGTAGCCGAGGTTGCACAGGAAGTTCGATTTGATCCGCCCGTCCGGGAAGAACTCGGCGTCGACCTTCGCGTTGTCGAAGCCGGACATGCCGCCGCAGTCGAGCCCGAGCGCGCGGGCCGCGATGATCAGGTAGGCGCCCTGGAGCGTGCCGTTGCGGAACGCGGTGGTGTCCGCGTGCGCCTTCTTCTCCGGCCCCATGAAGTTCTGCGCCATCGCCGGGTTGTGCGGCATGAGCCGCGGCGTGTGCTCGTAGAACCGCGAGTCGTAGCCGATCAGCGCGGTGACGGGCGACGCCATCGTCTTGTCGACGTTGCCGGGAGAGAGCGCGGGTCGCAGCCGTTCCTTCGCTTCGCGTGACCGAAGAAACAGGATGCGGGCCGGGTTGCTGTTCGCGCTCGTCGGCGCCCAGCGCATCAGGTCGTAGAGCTCGCGCAGCTGGTCGTCGGTCACCGGCTTCTCCGACCACACGTTGTGCGTGCGCGCCTTGCGAAACAGGACGTCGAGCGCGTCGTCGCCCACGGTCACCCGGCCACCCCCATCCGCTCGACCTGCGCCTGACGCCACGCCCCGCGCATCGCGAATCCAGGACGGCTGCGACAGATCGCCTCGGTGTCGGCGATGATCTTCTCCACCGGCGCCTCGACGTCGAACGGCTCGGCGAACGGCTGCGGCGTGTGCCACGGGGTGTCGACGAAGAACTCGACGCGATTGCCTTCCGGATCGGGCGTGTAGATCGACCACGCGTTGCCGTGCGTGACGATGCGGAATTCCTTCAGGCCTTCGCCCCGGAGACGCCGGTGGACGGCCTGGAGATCCTCGAGGGCCGGCAGCTTGAACGAGATCTGGTTCACCACGTTGTACTCGATGCCCGGCGGCCGTCCGGTCACGAGCACGAGCTGGTGGTGCTCGTCGGGATCGCGCGACAGGAACACGAGGGTCGGACCGTTGGTGAGCTGCCCGCGGTCCATGACGAGCAGCCCAACGACGCGCGTGTAGAAGTCCACCATGCGATCGAGGTCGGTGACGTGGATGCCGAAGTGACTGAGCGCCGCGGTGGTCATATGGCCGCCCTCCCGAAATAGTGGAAACGTTGTACCATTCGGCGCGCCCGGAGGAGGCAGATATCTCATGTCGCTCAAGCGTTTGATCCAGGGCCCGCGCCCCGTCACGGCGCCGCTCGTGCTGAACCCCCTGATGGCGAAGATGGTCGAGGCCGCGGGATTTCCGGCGGGATATCTTGGCGGCGGCGCGACGGGCTATCTGAAGGTCGCGCTCGAAGCGAACCTGAACCTCACCGAGATGTGCCAGGCCGGGCTCGACATCCGCGCGGTCACGTCCCTCCCGCTGATCCTCGACGGCGCCTGCGGATACGGCGATCCGATGCACATGCACCGGACCATCGGCATGAGCGAGGCGGCCGGCTTCGCCGCGATCGAGATCGAAGACCAGCTCGTGCCGAAGCGCGCGCACCATCACGTCGGCATCGAGCACATGATCCCGATGGAGCTCATGACGGCGAAGATCGCGGAAGCCGTCGCCGCGCGACGCCATCCGGATTTTCTGATCATCGGCCGCACGAACGCGGTGCGCGCGAGCACCATGGACGACGCGCTGCGCCGCGGCGAGGCGTACCGGAAAGCCGGCGCCGATCTCCTGCTGCTCTCGATGGCGCGCACGCCCGAGCAGGTGCGGCTGATCGGCGAACGACTCGGCGGACCGCTCATGTACCTGACGACGCGCGGCGGGCTCGCCACGCTCGGCATGACGCTCGACGATCTCGGCGGCCTCGGCTATCGCCTCGTCGCCGATCCGTCGACGCCGCTCGCGGCGGCGTTCGCGAGCTGGAAGCGCGTGTACGCCGACCTCGCCGACGGCTTCGGGATCCGGAGCCGGGACACCACCGACTGGCACGCCATCGAGAAGGACATGCTCGCCGCGATCGACATCGACAAGCTCCTCGCCGTCGAGCGAGCCACGGTCGAGAAACGGTAGGGCGAAGCCGCAGCACGGCGTGGCAGCGGGAGGTGAGGCCGTTCCACGGCCGAGCCGACACTACGATGAGGTCCCGCAGGCGGAGCGTGTGCGAGGCGAGTCTATGAAGGACAGTGAGGAGACCCGCATGAAGTACCAATTCGTCGAAGGCTGGGAGCAGCTGCCGAAGGGCTACGAGCACCGCGACGTCGCCGGCGTGGCCGTCGACCGCGAGGATCGCGTGTTCCTCATCTGCCGCGGCGATCATCCCGTCATGATCTACGACCCGAAGGGCGGCTTCCTCCGCTCGTGGGGCGAAGGGCAGTTCACGTACCGCACGCACGGCATCTCGATCGGTCCCGACGAGTCGGTGTTCTGCACGGACGACGGCAATCACACGATCCGGAAGTTCACGCCCGACGGCAAGCTGCAGCTGACGCTCGGCACGATGAACACGCCGTCGGATACCGGCTACGACGGCAAGAGCACCGGCACCGTCACGAAACCCGGCGGGCCGTTCAACCGCCCGACGAACATCGCCGTCGGCCCGAAGGGCGATCTCTACGTCTCCGACGGGTACGGCAACTGCCGCGTGCACCAGTTCGCACCGAACGGGACTCTCGAGCGCTCGTGGGGCACGCCGGGCCAGGGCCCGGGCGAGTTCTTCCTGCCGCACGGCATCGCCGTCGCCGGTGACGGCCGCGTGTTCGTCTGCGACCGCGAGAACGACCGCGTCCAGATCTTCAGCCCCGACGGCGAGTACCTCTCGGAGTGGACCGACGTGCAGCGCCCGACGCACCTCGTGTTCGATGCGCAGGGCCGCGCGTACGTGTCCGAGCTCTGGTGGTATCCCGGCCAGCCGTCGCAGCGCCTCGGCGTTCGCGCGGAGCCCACCCATGGCCGCGTGAGCGTCTTCGACAAGGACGGCCGCGTGGTCGCGCGCTGGGGCAACCCGAACATGGCCGCGCAGGACGGGCTCATCGCGCCGCACGGCATCGCCGTCGACTCGCGCGGGGACGTGTACGTGAGCGAGGTGACGTACACCTTCGGCGTGAGCCGCGGGCACGCGCCGGAAGGCACGCACACGTTCCAGAAGTTCGCGCTCGCGACGTGACGGAGTTGACGGCGCTGGCCGCGTCGCTCGGCGCGCGGCTCAAGGAGCGGAAGGAAACGGTCGCCGTCGCGGAATCGTCGGCGGGCGGGTTGATCTCCGCCGCGCTGCTCGCCGTCCCCGGCGCGTCCGCGTATTTCCTCGGCGGCGCCGTCATCTATACGCAGGCGGCGCGCCGCGCGCTGCTGCAGGTGCCCGACGAGTCGGTGAAAGGCATTCGTTCGAGCACGGAGGCGTACGCGCTCGTCAAGGCCCGGACGATTCGCACGCTGCTCGGCACGACGTGGGGGCTTTCGGAAACCGGCGCGAGCGGTCCGACGGGCAACCGCTACGGCGATGCGGCGGGCCACGCCTGCATCGCCGTGGTCGGCCCCGCGAGAAGAACATGCGCGACTTCACGCGCGCGGCGCTCGAATTGCTCGGCCGCGAGGTCGGCGCCGCACGCGGCTGATCAGCCCGCGTCCGCGGCCTCGGTGCGGCACGCGCGCGGGTGTCCCTCACTGCAGGCGCTTGACGAGATCCGCGAGATCGCGCTCGAGCTCGTCGAGCGGCGCGCCGTGCCCGGCGCGGAACTTCTCGAGACCGCGGACCTCCGCATCCATCTCACCGTGCGCCTCACCGAGCCGCGCCTTCAGCGTCTCATCCTTCCGCGCCGCCGCGGTGACGTCGGCGGACTTCGCGAACCGTACGGCCTCCTTCGCCTCGTCGGCGATCTCGCGCGCCGACGATCCAAGGGCGGCGCGCAGCTCCTTCAGGTCGTTGCGGATCGCCTCGACCATGTCGATGAGCGGCGCCGCCGCCGGCGTCGCGTCTTCCGCGGGCGTCGCGCCCCGGACGGTGGGCACGACGAGCACGACGTCCGACCGCACCCCGCGCATCGTCCGCAGCTGCGGGTTCGCGTCGATGAGCGCCGCCTCCGCCTCGCGCGCAAGCTCGCTCGACCGCGGACCCGAAATCTTGTAGAAGCGTCCGACCAGCTCCGACACCGTGCGCTCGCCCTTGTACGTGCCGACCCTCATGCCGTCGTCCTCCTCACCCGATCCTGCGGTTCAGCGGCGCCCACGGGTTTGGCAGCCAGCCCGTGCCCAGCCGAATGCCGCGGGTCGTCAGGTTGCCGAGCACCGTCGCCTGATCCGCGGACGCCGGCACCAGCACGAGGGCGGCGTCGTCCGCCTCGCTGCGCACGTAATTGCCGCTCGCGATGATCGCGGCCGCGCGGATCACCGCGGCCGCCTGCTTCCGCGACGTCGTGATGGCGCGGTTGTCGCCGAACGTCACGGGACCGCGGCCGATGACGTCGATCGCCGGCGCGTCACCGTAGGCGTCGAAGAAATTCCCGCGGATCGCGAGCATTTCGCGCGCGTGGACGATCTTCACGGCCGCATTGCCGAACAGGCCGAACTCGCCGGTCTTCGACGCGTAGATGCCGGCCTTCACCTTCTTCTCGGCGGGCCGCCCGACCCGCAGCGCGTACCAGGACTCCGCGCCGCTGTTGCTCGCGAGGGTCGCCGCGCCGCTCCGCTGCACGGTGTTGTCGGTCACGTCGAGCGTGTCGAACGACGCCGGCACGTCGATGCCGGCCGCCTCGCCCACGTACTGTCCGACCGGCCCGACGTCGACGATCCGGTTGCCGGACACGTGTACGGAGCGGCACGCGACGAGACTCAGGCCGGCCCAGTCGTCCGTCGCGCCCGCCTTCGCGGGTGTGACCGGACGGCGCCGCCGCCCGACCCAGCGGATCACGTTGCCCGCGACGCGCGCTTCGGTCGCTCGCAGCAGGATGATGCCGGCCACGGACGGCAGGTCGGTGTCGAGCCCGACCTCGTGGACCGCGTTGCCTTCGACGGTCAGCAGGTCCGCGCGGCCGTTGCGCTCCATGACGATGCCGCCGCGGCCCGTCCGGTCGACCGTGTTGCGGCGGATGACCGCGGAGAGGATGCGCTTGCGGAGCGAGATGCCATCGCCCGCGACGTCGGCGACGCGGTTCGCGGCGACCTGGCAGTGCCCGATACCCGCCGGGTCGAAGCCCGTGGTCAGCACGATTCCATCCGGCCGAGCTTTCTTTTCGGCTCCCGCGCGCTTCACGCCGGTCACGTCGTTGCCGCGGATCCGACTGCGGCTCGTGCCGACGACGATGCCGTTGCCACCGACGGCGAGATCGTTGCCGTCGACGTCGAGCCGGCCGCCGGCCACGCCGGCGCCGAGGCTCACGATGCCCGCGCCTCCGGCCCGGATCACGTTGCGCGCGATCGTCGTGTCGGCGTAGTGCAGCACGGCGCCGGCGAGCTCGATCGCGTCGTCGCGGCAGACGATCAGGTTGTCGTCAATGCGCATGGCGGCCGTGAACAGATACGACGACCCGGCCGTCTTGCTGCCGGCGACGTTCGTGATGCCGGCCGGTGCGACGAGCACGTTGTCGCGCACCACGAGGCCGAGCAGAAATCCTTCGAGTCCGATCGCCGCGCGCGGGTCGGCGAGGAAGTGCGCGATGGCGCACCGCTGCACCGTCACGCCGATCGAATGCCGCACCGCGACCACCGGCGCCGCGCCCACCGCGTGGGCCGTCATGATCGCCAGGTTCTCGATCGTCACGTCGTCCGACTCGTCGATGCGCAGCGCGGGTCCCGCGCCCGACGCCATCAGAACGGTTTGGAACCCCTGGCCTTTCAGACGCACGGAGTGGCCGCGCTGAATCCGGATCGGCGTGTCGTGGACACGGTAGAGCCCGGCGTGCAGACACACAGAGCCCCCGCCGTCCTTCACCTGGTCGATCGCCCACTGGATCGTCCGCGCGCCGGAGTTGTGCGACTCCGGCGTCACGCACACCGAGCAGTCGCAGCCCGTCCCCTGTACCGCCGGCGGCCAGAACACACGGCAGTCGGCGGCGCTGCCGTCCGTCACCACCGCGAGCGGCGAATAGTGATGATGCACGCCGCGCGGCGGCGCCGTCACGAGCGGCTCCACCCAGGGTGCCGTCGTGCGCGCCGCGAAGGTCCAGTAGTCGCCGGTGCGGAAGCCGCCGCCGGCGATGGTCGCGTCGACGTCGAACGTGACCTGCACGCCCTGCTCGAGCACGATCGGCGTGCCCACGCGGACCGGGATGACCCCGTGGTTCGCGGCGTCCGCGAGATCGACGATCGCGTTCCCGGCGGGGTCGCGAATCACACCGTGCTGGTCCCAGCGGCACACGCGCGTGTGGCGAGCCGCGACGGTCGCAGCCGGGAACTCGTCGCCCGGCAGGTCGGTCTCGAGCGTGATCTCGTGCCGCGCGTCGTCCACGTCGTGGATGCGGCGCAGCACGCGTGCGCGCCCGGACAGCTCGATGCGGTCGTCGAGGATCTCGACCCAGTCGCCTTTGCTGAAGCGACGGATCGGATCCCACTGCGTCCGATGCACGCGCAGCAGCGTGCGGCTCGGGATCTCGGTGACGGCGGTCACGACCGACGCGTTGTCGCGCGAGAACTTGAACGTCGCGCTCGCCGCCGGACCGCCTTCGTGGATCTCGACGCGATAGAGCTGGTTCTCGAGCCCGCGATAGCCCGCGCCGGCGGGAATGGTGCACGGGTCCTCGGGCTGCGGCGTGCCGACCGCTGCCGTCGACAGACGCCCGGCCGACGGCCGCGTCAGCGCGATCCAGTCCTGGTGCTGCCTGACCGTGTCGCACGTGACGTCGACGTTCGGCAGCACGCGCACCTGCCAGGCCGTCTGGAGCCGCGCCGTCGTGTCCACGCCGACCGCGGGCTCCAGGAGCGCCGGGTCTTCGGTCGCGGTGACTTCACGCTGCCATACGTCGACGTAGACGACGTGCGTGCCCGCAGCGGGAAGCGCCGGCAGGTCGTTGCCGACGGGCGCGAACGGCTGCGCCGTGTGGCCGAGCGCATCCTGGCCGCGGGTGTCCGCGAGGACGGGGTCCCATTCCTGCGCGCCCGCGCCGAAATTCTCGGCGAGCAACCCGTCGACGTACATCCGTCCGGGACCGATCGTCGGCGCGCCGTTCGCGACGCCGATCTCGAAGCCGTGCGGCGTTTCCATCGGCACGACGCCACGACCGACGATGTCCGTCGTCTCGGCCCGCCAGCGGCGGTCGAGCATCTCCACCAGGTCATTCCAGTCGGCGTCGAGCTGGACACGCCCCTGCTGCATGAGCACGCCCGCGAAGGCTTTGCGCGCGTCGAACCGCTGCCGGCTGTAGTCTCCGCTCATCGCTCGCTCCTCGTCCCGTCGTCGAGCACGTGCACGATGCCCGCTTCGAGTCCGATCCTCAGGTATTCATCCAGCCGGAGGCGCAGCGCGGCCTCCCGGTGCGGCTCGGCCAGATGATGAAAGACGCCCATCTCGCCCTCGTCGTGGGCGCCGCGACGGATCTCGATCGGTCCCGACGGCTGCAGCACCGCATAGTCCGCCTGGCCGTAGCGGGGCGACGCGAGACGCGGGCGAACGCGCACCGCGTCTTCCGCCGTCGCGGGCTGGCAGCGATAGCGCCGCGGCAGCTGCGCCTCGAGCGGCACGAACGAAAAGCGCACGCAGCCCTGCTGCCGTCGATCCACGCGCACCGCGGACGGCCATCCGTCACCGGCCTCGACGTCGGCGAGAAAGATCACGTTCGTGGCGTCGTCGATACGGAGCGCATGCACCTTGCCGATCACCGTGCTGTTGACAATGGTCAGCGGTGCGCCCGGTCCCGCGCCGTCGGGCGCCGCGTACGCCACGGCCGTCTCCGCCGTGGCATCGACGACACTGTCGGTCACGCGGACCGCGCCCGCAGCCGTCGCCGCATCGACGCGGAGACCGCCGACGATGCACCGCTCGATCTCGACGGTCACGGCAGGCAGGTCGATCACGAGCGACGGCCGGTCAGGGTGTACCGGGTCGCCGTTCGGCGCGAGCTCGATGCCCGGCACGAGCGTGCAGTGCCGGAGCCGCAGCCGCGCGAGCGCGTTGCCGGCGTCGGCAGGCACGCCGATCGCGCCGCGCGTGATGAGCAGACCGTCGAGCGTCACCTCGCTGCCCGGGCCGCCGCGGATGACGAGATCGCCGTCGAGGACGACCGTCGGGCGCACGCGGTCGGCCGCGCGAAGCGTGACCTGCGCGTCGGCGTCCACGCGGATCGTCAGCGACTCGGCATACCGTCCGCTGTCGGCGATCTCGACGATGCCGCCGCCCGTGACGAGATCGAGCGACGCCTGGATCGAGGCGGGCGCGGCGACTTCGCGCCACACGGCATGCTCGTCCGCCGCCGGCACGTTGCGCTCGTACTCGCCCCCGCCGACGTCGCCGCCGAAGCCGTAGTGCACGCTGACGCGCACGTCGGCGACGTCGGCGGGAAACGCGAGACGGCCGAGCACCGGATCGAGCGCGACCTTGTCGGCCGGCGTGTGCGCCCAGTCGCCGCCGGCGTCCGAGAGATCGCAGACCTCGATCTCGTCCGGATCGACGGCCTGCCCGTCGCGCCAGACGACGATGCTGCGCGCCCGGCCGCGATCGTCGAGTCCGCAGTAGTGGCGCAGGTACCGGTCGAGCACCCGACGGCTGATCGGCAGCGGCACGTTGAGCGGATCGGCGAGATGCGTCACCTCGTCCTCGGGCTCGGGGCGCGTGAAGAGCGGCGCGTCGTGACCGAGCGGGCTGCATCGGAACCGGCGCGGCCCGGCATCGACAGCCGGTGAGCTCGTGAGCGAATACGCGCCGAGCCGCCAGACGAAGATGCCGATGTTCGGGATGCCGTAGCGGCCGGCGCCACTCGCGATACGCCGCACGTCGGCGGTGTGCGCGGTCGTTTCGAACGGCGTGGCCAGCCGCTCGAGCGGCTCCCACTCGCGCAGATCCGGGGCGTAGGCGTGGCGCGGACGGACGTGATTCACGTGCTGCGTCGTCGCGAGCAGCGCGAAGAACTCGACCGCCCGCGCCGCGCGGCCGGTGATGTCGCGTGCGAGCTGCTCCAGCATGGCCGCCGTCCCCTTGCGGCGACGGAAGGCGATCGTGTGCGCGACCTCGGCACGTCCGCTGACCGGATCGGCGGCGCCGCGGTCGAGCGGGCGATGGCCGATGAGGTCCCCGATGTAGGGCACGACCCACGGCGCGCACGTCTCGATGAACTGGTCGTCGTAGAGCTGCTCGAGGTTCTCTTCGAGGACGGCGACCTGCTCGGCCACGACGGCGAGCAGCGCGGCGAGCGGCTGGCCGCGGCGCGCGTCGCGGTCGCGGTACACGGCTGGCAGGAGCTCGTAGAGACGGCGGGCGTCGTAGCTCATACCGGCAGCACCGTGAGCGCGCTCAGCGACGAGCGATCGACCGTCAAGAGCTCGGCCGCGTTGATCGTGCCGTCCGCGTCGACCGATGGCGCCGACGCGAGCAGGCGCGCTTCGATCGTCGCGGGGTCGGTCCGGTGGAACGCGTCGACGTCCACCATCACGACGCCCGGGGCCGCCTGGATGACCGCGAACACCTCGTCGAGCGTCACCGGCTGGCCGAACGCGCGCGCCTCGAAGGCAAACCGCGTCGCGACCGCGGCGCGCACCGCGGCGGCGACGGTCGCGGCGAGATGGTCGGGATGCCGGCGGATCGTGCCGGCCACGCGAAAGCCCGCCGGGCGGTACGACACGACCCGCACGGCAACGTACGGATCGCCCGCGCCCTGCAGCGCGGCGAGGAGGTTCCGATAGAGATCGCTCGACGCCGGAACGGCGGCGCCGTCCGGGCCGGCGACCGTCACGAGCACGCTCCGCTGGCCGCCGTGCCAGATCCACGTCGCGAGCGCCTTCGCGATGCCGGCGTAACCGCGCGCGAAGTCCTCGTAGTCACGAAGGGAGACGACGCGGTCGAGCGTGAGCACGGTGATCGGCGTACTCTCGCGTGCGCGCGCCGTGGACTCGGCGTCGTCGCCGCCGGTCGCGTCGAGCGGATTCGTGACGTCGCGCACGCCGAGCGGCGGCGCCATCAGGACGTTGAGACGGCCGGCCGGGATGAGCCCGGCGCGGCCGAGGCCTTTGCGGTACCCGGCGCGCACGTTGTCACGCCCGGTCGGCAGCCGCGCGCCCGTGGCGCCATCGCCGAACTGCACGATCGTGCGCCCGTCCTCCGCGAGTCGCGCCACGTACACGCGGTCGTGCGCGCCGCGGCCATGGAGCGTCGGCGCTTCCTGCCACCGCACGCCGTTGACCCGGACCTCGAGCGTCGACGCCGTGCCCCGCGCGTTCGCCGCGCCGACGTGGGTCAGCGGCGGTTGGCGCAGCACGAAGCGCTGGTACGGCTGGCTGCCGTCACCGCTGCCGAGAACTTCCTCCGCCACCGTCTCGCCGTGCGTCGCGCGGGCGACGTTCGCGTACACGAACGTCGTCGTGCGGTCGTACACGTTGACGAGCGGGTCCATCAGCTCGAGCGTCGTGTGCCGCGGATTCGCCGCGGGGAGGGTCGCCGTCCGCAGTGTCACGAGCTCACTGACCGTCTCGTCGTCCGCCGCCGCCGGCTCGTACACGACCGTGACGATCGGCATCGACGGACCACCGGCGTCGGCGCCGAAGTCCATCGGTATGCCGAATGGGTTATTCGCGAACGGTGGCCATGAGCCGGGCGCACCGCCGGCCTTGCCACCGGTCCACGGCGCGCCGGTCAGGGCGTCCGTCACCTCGTATCGCACGCGCGCGCGCTTGCCGGTGACGATGAGGCGGCGGCCCGGCTCGAGACCGGTGACGACGCGGTCGAGGACGATCTCGACGCCGCTGACGGGCGCGGTAATCGGCTCCTCGGCGACCTCGAGCTCTTCGCTCTCGGCGAGCACCGTCGCTTCGCGAAGCGTGCTGATGACGAGCTCGGTCTGGTCGGCGAGCGTCACCCGACGCTGCGACAGCCGCGCCAGCTCGTCGGGCGCGCCCGACACCACGGCGCGCGTAGTCTTCGCGTTCATCCCGAATTCCGACCGTCCCGTCTCGACCACGCGCTCCACCTTGAACAGGCGGTGGAAGGGACCGGGCGGATCGCTCACGTCGGGCGGATCCGGCAGCGACAGCAGCATCCAGCTTTCGGGCGTGACGTTCGCGTACACGGCATCGAGATCGATGGTGTCCGGTGCGGGTTCGAGGCCGGGCCGGCGGAGCGGCGCCGGAATCGGCTCGAGCGCTTTTTCGACGGCCGGGAGCACCGCGTCGCGCACGGCCTCGGCACCGACGATCATGTCCGGAGACAGGGCAACGAGAGCGACGAAGGCGACCAGCAAGACACCGACGACAGGCGCCAGGAACAGACCGAGCGGCGCAGCGATCGCGGCCAGCGTCACCGTTCCGTAGCCGCCCGCGAGCAGCAACGCCGCGACCGCGAGCCCGAAGGCCGGCAGCGTAATGACACCCGTCAGCGCCGCGGCACCTGTCGCGCCGGCCGGCAGCGTCGCCGCAAGGACGGCCGCGTAAGCGGCCACCGCGGCGGCGAGCGCGACGAGCTGTTTGCGGGTCAGCACTCCTTCGAGCCCGGGCGGCAGTGGCGCATCGAGCGCCGTCTTCGCGGCGAGTTCGACGAGCATCGCGGCCTGGCGCGCGCCGAGCGCCTGGGCCGACGTCCGAACGGCTCCGTCCGCGGCCTTGGCGGCCCTCGCCGCGGCGATGAACACCGCTCTCAGAGACCGCGACACGACGCGCGGCCGCAGTTCACTCACGAGCCTCGTCCCGGCGACGACGGGATTGAGGCCTGCGGCAAGCGCCGCCAACGCGTCCTTGATCTTCGTTTGATCATCCGTGGACGGCGTGCCGGGCGTCGGCGCCGCATTGAAGGCCCGAAGGGTATCGATCAGACGATCGGAGAGCTCATGGGCTCGGCCGGACCAGGTACCCCAATCCAGCACCGCGGCGCCTGGACTGGGCGCAGGCGGTGTCAGCCCGAACGGCGCCCAGTTCATGAATATGTTCGCCAGGTTGTCGGAAAAGTCCGGGACCGTTCCGCCCGGCTGGGCCGCGAGAATCGAGCGGAGCGCGCCGAGCACCGCCGTGCCGAGCTTCTCCGCATCCGTCGCGATCGCAGTGTGTGCGGTCGCGAGCTGCGTGGCGACCTCTCGACCCGCACGACTGATCTCGCCGCCGATCCGCGTCGCCCCACGAATCGTGGTCGCCGCGACGCGGTTCGCCGCCGTCGTCGCGTTGGCAACGCTCGCGAGGGCGCTCTCGCCCAGCGTGTTCGCGGTGCGGCGAGCGGCTTCGGTCGCCGCATTCGCGACGTATTCCGCCGTCGTATCGACGTCGAAGACGCGCCGCGCCACGTGCACCGGTGGGTGCGCCGGCGCCAGCAGCGTGAAGTCCGGCCACTCGTCGCCGGCGTGAACCCGACGCGCGTGCGGTCGCGGCCGTGGTCCACGTCGACCTTCACGACCATCGCGATGTCCCACCGGTTGCTGGCCGCGCTGTCTCGCCGCTCGCTGCCGACGAAGAGCAGGACGTCGCCGCGCTCGAGACCGGTGAGGGTCCCCTTGAAGTGCACCACCTCGTCGCCGGCGACCGGTTGCCGCGGCACCGTCGGCCGCGGGCGGAGCGCGTTCCATTCCACGCGCGCGTCGATCGTCTCCACCGTCTCGAACGTCTGCGGCGTCTCATCGGGCCCGGGCACGCTCTGCACCTTGATACCGGGCACGAGCGGCGTGCGCCGCGGCGAGCCCGGCGCGTCCTCGAGCGTGAACGCGAGCGGCGTCGCCGCCGCGACGCCCGGCCGGAGCTCGTACCCGAGTAGACGCGCCAGGTGCTGGATCGAGATCCGCTCCGTCGCCGTGCGCAGGTAGGATTCGTTCGCGATGCGCTCCTGGTAGAACGTGAGCACGTCGGCCGCGGTCGCCCACGCGTCGAGGAGCGCCACCGTGAAGTCGTCGTCCCGTCGGACGCGCAGGTCGGTGAGCGCCGCGAACTTCGACGCCGACAGCCGCGCCAGCATCGTCTCCTTGAACGACGGCTGCGTGCCGATGCGGTACGCGACGGCGTCGAGACCGGGGCGGTTGTAGAGCGCCGACGGCGTCGATACGGTCGGTCCCGCGCAGCAGCCGCACGCCGCGAGTCCCGCGACACGGGGTGCGTGCGCGATGACGATCCGCTCCTCGTCAGTCATCGTTCGTGAGGCATGTGCCGCCGCTCATCGTCCCCCCTGCACGTCGAGGGCGAGCACCCCGTGCTCCGGGAAGTTCGGATCGTTGTCGAGGCGCGCGATCTCGAGCGGCCCCAGGACGATCTCGCCGTCGTCGAGCGCGCCCGGATCGTCGACGCCCTGCCGCTGCAGCTTCGTGATCCGCACCGAGGCGACGCCCGGCACCGCATGCGCCGCGGCGTACAGGCGACTGAGCTGCACCGGCTGGCCGAACGTGAAGTTGTCGGGATGGAAGAAGCCGCGCCGGCCGTCGGGCAGGGTGCGGCTGCTGAACGCGTCGGCGAGCGCGTCGTACACGCGCCGCCGCAGGTGATCCGGCTTCACGCACACGAACATGCCGAGCTCGAGCGCGACGAAGCGCGGCGCGTCGACCTCGACGTCGTGCCCCGCCATCCGGAACCGCTCGAGATGACCGCGCAGCGCGTCCTCGAACGCCTCGTCGACGGGCACGCCGCGCTCGCGGTCGACGGTGACGAACACGGTGTGCCAGCTGCCCGTCCAGCGAAACGTCGCCGCAGCGCGCTGCACGCCGGCGTGGCGCTGCGCGACGGCGGCGTAGTCGTCCGGCGTGACGGCGCGCTCCTGCGTGCGGAACGCGTGCGGCGCGCGCTGGCGCACGTCCTCGATCGTCTCGGGATCCACGCCGCCGCGCGCCGCCATCGGGTTGCGCGCGCCGATCACGCCGCCGACGTTCGTGACGACGTGCGCCAGCGTGTCGGCGCCGACGTTGCCCGCCGTGCCGTTGCCGACGCGATACGTCGCCTCGAACGTCCAGCCGGCTTCCGGTCGCTGCCCGTGCTCGTCGTCGCCGAAGCGAAGAACCGCCGCGCCGTCGCGTTCCACTTCGACGACGAAGTCCGGGTCGAACGCTCCGCTCGACAGCAGATCGCGGCGTGCGGTCCACACCTCGCCGCCGCCGGTGAGCCACACGACGGGCATCGCGTCCTCGAGCCGCCAGGAGAACGCCGCCGCCGCCGGCGCCGACGGATCGAACGGCACGCGCTCGGTCGTCACACGCCCGCCAGCCAGCTCGCGGCGCAGGACGGAGGCCGCGTGCGTCAGCGGACCGCGCGCGAGCACCGGGCGATATCGCACCGGCACCGGATCCGGCACGTGCTCGCCGCACACACCGGCGCTCGACGCCGGCGCCAGGGCCAGACGCGATGCGGGCACCGCGCCGAGCGCTTCGGCGTCGATCGTCCGGCCGTGATCGGCGAGCACGATGTTGCCGATGGCGACGCTCACGCCGTCGACGTCCTTGCCCTCGTCCGTCCGTGCGGACACGCACAGCGGAAACGGCAGGGCATCCTCGGCGGCCCAGCGCACTTCCGTGATCCTCTGCGCCGGCGGCAGCGGAAGTGACGCGTCGGCGGGTGGCGCGACGAGCGGATCGACCAGCGGGTCGCCGTTCTCGTCGCGGGCACGAACGGCCGTGAGCCGTACGGCGTGCCGGTGCGTCGGATCGGCGTCGTCCGCGCGACCGCTGCGCGGACCGAGGACTTCTTCGAAGACGAGCACGTCGCCCTCGCGAAGCGCGGGAAAGTGTCCCTCGAGCGTCGCGCGCGTCGCCCCCGTCGGCAGGCAGCAGCGGTGATCGCCCCACGCATAGAGCGGCATCCGGTTGTGCGCGGCGTGGAGCGTTTCGTCGCCGATCGTCTCGAACACCGCCGGTCCCGCCTGCAGCGCCTGCGCGTAGTCCTCCGCGCTGTCGGCGATGCGGCCCGGACGGCCGACGAGCCGCGTCAGGATGGGCGTGCCCTCGGGCAGCACGACGGGATCGGCGCCGCGCACTTCCACGTGCACCCATGCGCGCGCGTTGCAGCCGTCGTGCATCGCGTAGTCGAGCAGCCGCGCGTGGCGCCGGACGGACACGCGCCGCCGCGCGGTGTCCAGATACGCTTCGGTCGCGATCGCGTCCTGCTGATAGCTCAGATGGTCGGCGACGTAGGCGAGCAGCTCGACGAGCGCGATGCCCACGTCGGCCGGGTTGCGATCCCGCCAGTCCGGCACGAGCAGCGCGAGCCGATCGAGCATGAGACGCCGGAAGCTCCCGTAGTCCTTCGCGAGGTAATCGATATCGGGCGCGACGAGGGTCTCGGGCGGACACACCGGCGTCGACTGGCAATCGAGATCCGACGCGCAATCGACCTTGAACGAAAAATCGATCGCCGAGAGCACGGGGTCGAATCCGGCCGGCGGCGTGTCGGTGTCGTCGGCGCGGTGCAGGCGCAGCGTGTAGGTCGAGAAGTCACCGGGACGGTCGACGGTGACCGTCAGCACGTTGGACGGCGTCCCGGGCACCGTGTCCATCACGAGGATCTCGCGGATCCGCTCGCCGCCCTCGATCGACACGTTGCCGCGGCCGAGCGCCGGCGGCGCCAGCGGCTTGAGGAAGTGCACGAACAGCGTGCGCTGGCGCTCGGTGACCGGCAGCGCGGCGTCGTCGCGCACCTCGAGATAGTCGATGCCGTTCAGCGGCACCGACGGCTTCGCGACGACGGTCCGCCGCGGATGATCGCAGCAGGCGTAGATCACGCGGCGGGCCCTTCCCGCGTGAACTCCGCGACGCGGTGCGCCTGGCTGCGCCGCACGACGTACGCCACGGTCACGCGCAGTGCCGCGTCCTCGCTCTGCACCTCGACACGCTCGAGCTGGATCAGGTCGCCGAGCCACTGCTGGAGCGCGGCCTGCACGAGGAACTGCGTCGCCGACGCGACCTCGTCGCCGCCGGGCGCGAACACGAGCTGGAGCAGCCCGGTGCCGAACGTCGGCCGATTCACCCGCTCGCCGGGCGCGGTGAACAGCACCTGCTCGATCAGGTCGCGCACGTGGTCGTCGTCGTCGGTGGCCGCCGTGCGGCCGCGTCCGTCGAAGCCGAGCGGGAAGTCGACGTGCATCACGTGGCCGACACGCGCGTCTGGCTCGAGGTCACGACCGGCGCGCCCTGCGTGATCTGCTCCGCGGTCCGGCAGATGCCGGTGCTCGTGCGCAGCAGCGGGATCTGCCCGTTCACGCGCACGCGCGTGGCGCCGGACGTCCACGTCACCGTGACGCACGGCTGCTTCTTCTGTCCGGCCTGGAACGGACAGCCGGACACCGTGCAGGTATCGCTGCGCGTCGCCACCGCGCGACCGACGACGAGGACGCGCGTGTTCGACGTGACGACGCTCACGCTCGCCTGGTGCGAGCACTTGATGGAAGCGCCGACGTGGAGCACGGACGCTGGCATGCGGGCGGCCTCACGTCACCGTGAGCGCGCCGTCGTTGACGGACACCGTCTTGCCCGTCAGCACGATCGACGCGCCCTTGCCGTTGCTGATGTAGATGCCCGTGTCGTTGACGACGATGCTCGCGCCCGTCGTGCTCTTGAGCGTGATGCCGCCGGTCGGACCCGCGACGTCGCTCACCACGATCACGTGCTGTCCGCCGCTCTGGAGCACGAGGCTCGGACTCGCCGGATTGCCGGCCATGGCGAGGCTCGGCACTTCCGCGGCCGTCCCCCAGAAGCATCCCGTCCAGATCGGGTAGTCGGGATCGCCCTGCTCGAACTCGACCCACACGCCGGCGCCGCGCTGCGGGACGACGTAGACGCCCATCTGCTTGCCGGCGAGCGGCACGCACGGCAGCGCCCAGCTCGACAGCGCGGCGCTCGAGACGTCCGGCACCATCACCTGGATGCGGCCGAGCTTGAGCGGATCGATGTTCTCGACGACGGTGCCGCGGTACTTGCCGTAAAACGTCTTCGCGCCCGGCATGGCGCCGCCGGCGCCGCTCCGCACCGGGATCGTGCCGCAGCTCATGCCGGCACCGCGGGCACCGTCGAGAGCAGCCCGTTCCGCGTGAGCGTGAAGCTCTGCTTGTACTCGCCGCGCTTGATCGTGTGCGTGACGCTCTTGACGTAGTAGAGGCCGTCGAACGCGGGGCCGACGCCGCGCACGCCGACGAGCCGCCGCGCCTTGAGCACGCGGCCGTACCGGACGACGTCGAGACTGCCCGTGCCCGTGACCGCCTCCGACGTGCGCGAAGCCTTCGCGACCGCGGCGAGCGCCGCCGCGGCGGTCGAGAGCTTGGCCGTGCCCGTCAGCAGCTCGAATTTCTTCGGCAGGGGCGGAATCAACCCGAGCGGCGGGTTGAGCGGCGCGATGTCGGGCACGGGCACCGGGATCGGCGCCTTCGTGATCGCGTTGTGCACCATGACGATCGGCTGCACGCGCGAGTCCGACGCGAAGCCGAAGCCGAGCGCCTCGACGTTGGTGAACGCGTCCATGTCGGCGTTGAGCGCCGGCTGCGGCAGGCCGACTTTGATCTCCGGTCCCCAGTACGCGACGCTCGCGCCGGGCGCGGGCCCCGGCTCGAGATAGAAGACGTAGCCGACGTCGGCGGCGAGGCCGCGGACGTAACACAGATCGGTGCCCTTGTGCCGCGGGATACGCTCGACGGGATTCGGGACGTCGCTGATGAGCGGCGGCACGACGAGAGGCAGCACGCCGAGGGCGGCGTACTTGCCGAGGATCGCGTAGACGCGCGCGGCGCCCGGCATCCCGGGATACGGCACGCCGTCGAGCTCGATGTAATCCATCACGCGCGTCAGGTCCTCGCCCGTCACCGTGAGCGTCGCGCGGCCGGCGCCCGCTCCGGGACGCACCTCGTGGTTCGTCATGACGCCGTCCATCAGCACGTCGGGCATGCCGCCGACCGTCACGACGACGATGACGCGCACGAACGGGATCGGACTGCCGCCGGTCAGGAGAAACAGCGTGTGGAGCGCCGAGTCCGTCGACAGCGTGAAGCTCAGCTGGAAGCCGCTCGGTCCGTCGCTCGCCGAGGTGATCTGCACGTCCGTCAGCGCGTCCAGCACGGACTGCGGCACGGGCACCGGCACGGCCGGGCCGATCATCAGCGTGAGCCGGA
>JACPCW010000013.1 GCA_016184365.1 Candidatus Rokuibacteriota bacterium | reverse complement strand
GCTGCGCGTGCGCCTCCGCCTCCATCCGCGCGAAGACGTCGGCGAGGTCCTCGGGCGCGATGCGCCGCACGAGCCGCCGCCACGTCCGCACGTAGTGATACTCGACGTCGGCGAAGAGGAGCCCGAACGACGAGAAGAGTCCGGGGGCCGGCGGGATGACGATCCGCTGCATCTCGAGCTGGTGCGCCATGCCGGCCGCGAAGAGCGGGCCGTTGCCGCCGAACGCGAAGAGCGCATACTCGCGCGGGTCGCGGCCGCGCTCGCTCGACACCGCACGGATCGCCCGCATCATGTTCGACGCCGCGATGACGTGCGCGCCGTACGCGGCCTCTTCGAGCCCGAGGCCCAGCGGCCGCGCAATCTTCGCCTCGAAGACCGCGCGCGCCCGCGCCGCGTTGAGCTTCACGGCGCCGCCGGCGAGCTCGCGCGGATTGAGATAGCCGAGGATCACGTTCGCGTCGGTGACCGTCGGCTCGGTACCGCCGAGGTCGTAGCAGAGCGGTCCCGGCTGCGCGCCGGCGCTGTCAGGGCCGACCTGCAGCCCGCCCCCCGGATCGATCCACACGCGCGAACCGCCGCCGGCTCCGACTTCGGCGAGATCGATCGCCGGTACGCGCAGCAGATAGCCCGCGCCGGTCAGCAGCCGCGAGCCCGCCATGATGCCGCCGCCGACCTGATACTCCGTCGCGCGACTCACCTCGCCGTCTTCGACGATGGACGCCTTGGCCGTGGTGCCGCCCATGTCGAACGTCACGAGCTTCCCGAGCCCGATCTTGCGCGCGAGCGCCTGCGCACCGACGACGCCGGCCGCCGGACCGGACTCGATGATGTTGACCGGCTTCGCCGCCGCGGCCTCGTCGGTCATGAGGCCGCCGTTCGACTGCATGATCAGCAGCGGCGCCTTCACGCCACTCGCGTCGAGCCCGGCGCGCAACGTGCCGAGATAGCGCCGCACGATCGGCATGACGTACGCGTTGATCACCGTCGTCGACGTGCGCTCGTACTCGCGGATCTCCGGCAGCACTTCGGCGCTCACCGACAGCGTGAGGTCCGGCGCCCGCTTGCGCACGATCTCGGCGATGAGCTCCTCGTGCACAGGGTTCGCGTACGAGTTCAGCAGACACACCGCGAGCGCTTCGATCTTTTCGGCGAGCAGGCCGTCGAGCACGCGCTCGACCTCGGCCGGATCGAGCGCGCGCTCCACGCGGCCGTGCGCGTCGATGCGCTCGTCGACCTCGCGGCGCAGATAGCGCTCGACGAGCGTCACCGGCTTCTGCCACGTCAGGTCGTAGAGCTTCGGCATCCGGATGCATTGCGCGCGCGTAATCGTCGACGCTCGACGACACCTTCTTGGTGACGATGCGGCCGTCCGCGTCGAGCAGCACGATGTCGGTGAACGTGCCGCCGATGTCCACCCCGACCCTGAAGCTGGGGGGCCCCGAATGGCCCCCCAGACCCCCCACACGCTCGGAGGCGGCGCGGGGAACCCGCACCGCCCCTCGGTCACCCGCGCCCGCACTCACGCGATGCGCTCCAGCGCGCCGTCTTCCTTCAGCCGGGTCAGCGAGCGGTCGAACGCGTCCACGATGCGATCGATGTCCGCGTCGGTCATCGCGCCGTTCAGCCAGCCGTTCGCGGTGCCGCGGTTGTAGTCGACGCCGTTGTTCAGCATCGCCAGGTGCAGCTTGGGGCCGACCGCGCCCATGCCGCGCTCGAGCCGCGCTTCGTCGAGCTGCCACGTGTCCAGGCCGAGCTCCTGCTTCGTCGCGCCGAGGAACATGCGGAAGACGGAGGCGTGGCCGTACACGCAGCCGTGCACCTGGCGCGTCGCGAGCACCGCGTTCAGCCCGTCGCGGATCCGGTCACCGAGACGGTTGATGTGCTTCTGCACCTCGCCGGTTTTCAGGATCTCGAGCGCCGCGACACCGGCCGCGGCGACGAGCGGCGTGCCGCTGTACGTGCCCTGGTCGGCGACGCGCTGCGTGCGATCACGCTTCGCGTCGCCCTTGAAGCTGATGCTGTCGAGCAGATCGGCGCGGCCGACGAGCGCCGCGCCGGGCAGCCCGCCGGCCACGGCCTTGGCGAGACACGTGAGGTCCGCGGTGACGCCGAAGTATTCCTGCGCGCCGCCGGCGGCCAGACGAAAGCCGGTCACGACCTCGTCGAAGATCAGGATCACGTTCCTGCGGCTCGTCAGCTCGCGCAGCTCACGCAGGAACGTCGGGTTGGTCGGCACCACCATCGAACGGCCGGCGGCCGGCTCGAGGATCACGGCGGCGACCTCGTGCTCGTCGAGCAGCTTCGCGACTTCGTCGATGCGGTTCGGGCGCGCGACGACCGTCGCTCTCAGGACCTCGGGCGGCACGCCCGCCGAGACCGGAATCTCGAACGGGTCGCGGACCGCGGCGACGACGGCGTCGTGGATGCCGTGGAAGTGCCCCTGGAACTTGATGATCTTGGTGCGGCCGGTCGCGGCGCGCGCGACGCGGATCGCGAGCGCCGTCGTCTCGGTGCCGGTCATCGTGAAGCGCACGCGCTCGGCGCCGGGCACGCATTCGCGGATCAGCTCGGCCCATCGGATCTCGAGCTCGCTGCACGCGCTGTAGTGCGTGCCCCGCTTCACCTGTTCAGTGATGGCGCGCACGACGGCGGGATGGTTGTGGCCGAGCACGAGCGCCCCGTGACCGCTCCAGCAGTCGAGATACTCGTGACCGTCCACGTCCCACTTCCGCGCGCCGTCGGCGCGGTCGACGTAGAACGGAAACGGCGAGAAGACGCGGCCGTCGTGGGCGGCGCCGCTCGGCATCAGTCCCGTCGCGCGCTCGTAGAGCGCGCGTGACTTCGGGCGCTTCGCGGCGTATTCCTGCTCGATCGTCTGCGGTGTCGGGGTCATGGCGGGGTCCTCGTGGAGGTCTGATAGACGCGCGCGACGCGCGGGCCGATGGCGAGCGCGACGTGCGTGGCGTCGATGCCGTGATGTGCGGCGACGTCGTCGACGGTGATCTCTTCGGCGCCCTGGCGGCCGATGAGCACGACGTCGTCGCCGACGCGCGCGTCCGGCACCGACGTCAGGTCGAGGCGCGTGTGCTCGAGCGACGGCTGCGCCAGGATCGGCACGCGCCGGCCGCGCACGAGCGCGCGCCCCACGTGAAGGCGGTGGAATCCGTCGCCCGCGCCGATCGGCACGACGCCGAGACGGATCGGGTGCGGGATCGGAAACGGCGCGTCGGCGGCGAACCGCTCGCGCGGCGCCAGGTTCTTCACTTCGATGAGGCGACTCTTGAGCGCGCCGAACACCGGGCGCACCGGCACGGGCCCGTCACGATCCTCGCGCGTCACCCCATAGAGCATGCGGCCCGGATCGACGGCGTTCAGGTAGGTCGCCGGATACCGCAGCACCAGCGGCGAGCTCGCGGCCAGACGCACCGGCACGTCGACGCCCTGGGCGGCGAGCGTGTCGAGCACCGCCGTGAACCGGCCGAACTGCCACTCGACGTATTCGGCCGCGGCGCCGGGGGGAACGTGCAGGTGCGTGCAGAGGCCGGCGAGACGAAGGGCGCGAAGCTCGCGTATCGCAGCGACGAGCTTGACGGCGCGATCGACCGGCACGCCGAGGCGTTCGAGACCGACGTCGACTTTCACGAAGACGTCGACGGGCGCCGGATGCTCCGAGGGGCCGGCCGCCTCGGCGTACGCACGCGCGCCATCGAGATCGGTGATCGTCGGCGTCAGCCCGGCGGCGACGACGTCGGCCGCGGCGTCGGGCAGCGCGTTCGGATAGACGAGGATCGGGAGCTTCAGCCCCGCGTCGCGCAGGCGAACGCCGTCGGCGAGGTCGGCGACGGCGAGCGCGTCGGCGCCCGCCTCCGCGAACGCGCGGCCCATCGCGACGCTGCCGAACCCGTACGCGTCCGCCTTGACGACCGCGAAGATCTTGCGGGCGGGGCCGACGAGCTGGCGCACCGCGCGCAGGTTCGCGACCGCGGCGGCGCCATCGATCTCGAACCACGTCGGGCGGAGAATCGGGATGCCTCCTTGGCGTCCGGGCCGACGATGCCGGCTCGGTGGAGGGGCAGCGTAAGCTCGTGGTCACGGAGGTGTCAAATGACCGGCGCCGCATGGACATCACGCGCGATCCGCCGCATGGCGACGTCGCGCAAGCGCACGCTCGCGCTGCTCGCGCGCCTGCCCGACGAAGCGATCCGCAGGCCACGCACGCAGGACGCCTGGTCCATCAAGGACGTGCTCGCGCACCTCGGGGCGTGGGAGGCAGAAGGCGTGCGTCGCTTGAAGCTCATCACGCGCGGTCAGGCCGACCGCGTGCGCTTCTACGACGACATGAGCGAGGCGGATCGCTTCAACGCCCGCGCCGTCGCGGCCGGCCGGCGCCGGTCATTGCCGGCGACGCTGAAGCGTCTGGCGCGCGTCCGCGCCGATCTCGTCGCCGCGCTGCGCCGCCTGCCGGCGGACGCGCTCCGTGATCCGGCGCACCGGTACCCCGTCGTGCACTGGCTGCCGGAGTTCGCCTGGACACACGAAGAAAGCCACGAGCGGGACATCCGGGAGTGGTGGCGATCAGCCAAGCACGAACGACGACGTTAGACGGGACCCACCTGCACGATCGTCCGGCGGTGCGTGCCTTCGCCGATCAGCTCGCGCTCGTTTCGGGCCTCGACGCGGAAGTTGAGCTTGCGGCCGCTGACCTCGAGGAGCTCGGCGCGCACGCGGACGCGCATGCCGGGCGCCGTCGGCGCGCGGTGACGGATCGCGACCTCGTATCCGACCGACGTGTGGCCCGGCGGCAGCAGCGGCGCCGTCACCGCCGCCGCGGCGTCTTCCATCAATTGGATCATGTGGGGCGTCGTCAGCACGCCGCTGCCGCCGACGTGGCGCGTGACCATCGCGTCGGTCACCGTGAACTCCAGCTCGGCCGTCAGTCCGGGGCGGATGCCGTCGAACGTGGTCGTCATCGCCGTCATCCTACGTGAAGCTCAGGACGAAGAACACGCCGGCGACGATCAGCAGCGACGCGGCGACGACCTTGAACGTCACGCGTTCGATGTCACGCAGGAAGAGCGCGGCGAGCACCAGCGTGAACAGCGGCTGGGCGTGCACGAGCGGCGACACGAACGACACCTCCGCCGCGGACATCGCCCGCCACATCGCCAGATACGCCATGCACTCGCAGACACTCGACAGGGTCAGGAACCCGAGACCCGCCATGGCCGGCCGCGCGAACGGCATGATCCGCAGCGCGGCGAGTGCCCACATGAGCACGAGCGACGCGAACGTCGCCGCGGCCGCCGCGATCATCGGCTCGGGATACTCGATGAGCCCGCGCCGGCTCACGATGTCGCGCAGCGCGAACCCGAGCGCCGCGAGCAGCGGCAGGATGAGATCGCGCCGCCGCCACGACCGCTCTTCGCGTCCGCGATACGCGAGCAGCGCGCCCCCCGCGCCGACGCACGCGACGCCGGTGAGCACGAGCGGACCCGGCCGCTCGCCGAGGGCGACGATCGCGAGCGCGACGGCAAAGAGCGGCGACGTCGAGATCAGCGCGGTGGAGCGCGCGACGCCGACGCGCGGGATGCCGAGGTAGTACACCAGCCGCGCGAGTCCGGGCGCGAAGAGTCCCGCGACGAGGAAGTACCCGACGTGAGGCGCGGCGAGCCGACCGAGCGGCACCGTGGCGGCCGTCACGCCCCAGACGAAGACCGTCGTGAACGTCACGGACAGCAGCGCGGCCGTCGGGGGCGCGACCCAGCGCACGGCGCGGCGGAGAAAAATCCCGGCGCCCGCGAAGCTGGCGGAGGCGGCGAGCGCGAGCAGGGCGGGAACGAGCACGGCCGGGAATGATACGCGACGGTTCAGGAACGACGGCGACCGCGAGGGGCCACGTCAGCCCCGGGCGTGTTCAGTTCGGGCTGCAGAGGAGGGTCGAGAAGATCAGGTCGTAGCGGGCCGCTTCGGGCGTGACCCAGCGGGACATCTCTTCGCCACACGCGCACGACACGGAAACCGAATACCCCTCCGGCGTCGGGGTCTGTACGTGGCCGGTGACCTGGCCACAGGTCTTGTGGCTCTCGATGAACTGCTGGATTTCGCTGTACACACCCATCCTTGCCGACCTGCTGACAGAGGGATGCAATCGCGGCACCAGCGCGCGAAGCGGCCGGGAACCGTGCGCCCGCGCGCCCCCACCGCGAATGGCTGAACCCGCGTGCAGGACCAGGTGCACGGCGGTTCCGCGCGTCATGCGCCACGCGTGCGAGGCTCGGCCACGCCGGCGAGGATCGCCGTCGCAACGACGCCCGCGGCCGCCGCAACGATGAAGACCGCGGCATAGCCGGACGCGTCGGCGACCACGCCGGCCGCCAGCGGCGCGACGAACGCAACCGGGCCGAGCGCGGTATTCCCCAGTCCCACGCCAGCAGCGCGGGAATGGCGCGGAGATACGGCCCGAGCGGGGTGCGCCCGGCGAGCGGCGCCGTCGGCGGCTCGCGCACGACGGCCAGCGCGACGTACGAGACGGCCATGCACGCGGCGGCGATCAGGAAGCAGACGCCGTAACTGCCCGGCGCCGGCACCGCGCCGAGCACCCACGCGATCACGAAGCTCGCGCCGAGACCGCCGCATGCCGCGACCGCCGTCGTCACCGCGAAGAACCGGCCACGCATGGCGGTCGGGATCGCCCGGCCGACGACGTCCATCCACGCCGGCATGAGGAGCCCGCCGACCGTCGACATGACGAGCAGCGAGCCGAGCATCACGGCGAGCGCGAGCGACGGCAGTGCGTCCGCGAAGGTGAACGCGGCGAGCGCCAGCACGAGCAGCGGAACGCGCTCCCAGATCGTCCATCGCATCACGAACGGCAACCGGCGGGCGAGCGCCGCGGTATGACTGGCGACGAACAGCGACGGCAGGAACCACCCGACGGTCAGGACGGCCGGGATCGCGCCGATCACGACGTTCGGCGCGCCGAGATACACCGCGAACGCGGGCAGCACCGTCGATTGCGACGCGAACTCGAGACCGATGAGGAAGAGGCCGAAGTCCGCGCCCAGCGCCGCCACGTTGTGGCGGAGATGGGCGCGGACGAACGGTTCGGCTTCGTCGACCGTCAGGCCGATTTGCGCAGCGCCGCCCGCCGGGTCCGCCGCGGAGCGTTCTCGAGCTTCGGAGTCGTCTCGTCCGGCATCAGCAGCCGCTTCGCCAGGTAATACTTCTTCGGCCGGCGGCGCTCCGAGCGCCCGCGCTCGCGTTCACGCTGGATGCGCGTCTCGAGCGCCAGGCGCGCGCCGTCGAAGGCGAGCCGCGGGGTTTCCGCGCGCTCCTCGACGTGAATCGGCGCGCGGCGCGGCAGGTCGACGTTGATTCCGCACCGGATGTCGACGCCGCCCTTCGGCCCGTTCTCGTCGACGAAGCCGACGCGGACGGCGATCGGTTGCCGGGCGAGCCCGGCGAACGTCTCGGCCATCTTCCGCGTGATGAACGCCCGCAGCGTGGAGCGGGCGCTCAGTCCCCCGATCTCGATGTTCATGCTGCACCCCGCTTCTGTCTCATGCTCGCGAAGAACTCAGCAATGCCGATGCCGTGACGCTGCATCCCGCCATCGATGGCAGCCTGTTTGAACCCCCAGAATACCCAGGAGGGCAAGCCATGGTCAGACTTGCATCGATCGCCGCAGGGGCGCTCGTGCTGCTGGGCGTGACCTCCGCCGCGGCCGCACGGCCGGCGAACGTCAGCGACTTCGCGATCTGCAACCACGAGGCGGCCGGTGGCGCGCCGGCCGCGTCACCGAAATCACCCGAGCGCGGCGCGGACGCGCAGGCGTCGCCACACGTCGCGCCGAAGACGCCGGCGGCGAAGCCCGCGCCCGACGCTTCGTCGAGCGGCATGGCATCCGGCACGGATTCGACCGGAAAGATCGTCGCCGGACCGCGCGATCCACTGCTCGAGGGCCTCGCCGCCGATCGCGCCGACGATTCCGCGTACCAGGGCGCGTACCGGGAATGCATGACGCGGCGCGGCGTTACGGGACGGCCGGCTTCCTGACCCCTCTTGTTCCGGGGGGCTCGGTTGTGTCACGATCCGTGACCGTGATCGGACGCAAGCCCAAGTCGTTCTTCTCGCCGCGGGATCCCGGAGCCGTCCGGACGCGCTTCCGCAAGGTTCTGGCCAAGGCCGAACGCCGCCACGAGCGCGAGCTC
>JACPCW010000131.1 GCA_016184365.1 Candidatus Rokuibacteriota bacterium | reverse complement strand
GCGAGGCTCGCGGATCGGTTCTCTCTCGCGCGGCCCCCGAGTCGGGGATGGGGGGTCGAAGCTCGTCCTGCCTCGGAACGAGCTACGGCGACAGGCGAGCCAGTCGCGGCGGCGGGCGCCGGGGCCGTCAACCAATTCCACGAGACTCATTAGCGGGACGCGTTCAGCGCTTCGCGGTCGATCGACCGAACGGGGATGACGACGACGCCGTCGGTGCGGCGCACGGCGAGCCTGACGACGTCGCCGGCCTGCCCGCTCCACAGCGCCTCGTAGAACTCTTCCTGCGTGCGGACGCCGACGCCGTTGACGCCGACGATCCGGTCGCCGCGGCGAAACCCGGCGGTGCGCGCGGGACCGGTCGCCGCGAACCCGTCGACGATGACGGAGTTGTCGACCGCGATCGTGTACAGCCCGAGCCACGGACGCGGCCGGCGGCTGACGACGCGCCCGGCCGCGATGAGCTCGTCCTTCACGTCCGTGAACTTCTCGAACGGGATCGCGAGATTCACGTGCGGCGCCTCGCCGAGCCGCAGCGACGCGATGCCGACGACGTGCCCGCGCGCGTCCACGACGGCGCTGCCGCCCCACGACGGGCTGCCCGGCGAGACGAACAGCGCGCGGTCGAGCATGTATTCCCAGTACGCGGAAAAGCGACGCAGTCCGTGGACACCGCTCTGCACCCAGACGAGATCGTTGTCCTCGTCGACCCCGACCGTGCCGGTGACGTCACCGATCTTGAGATCGCGCGTGTGGCCGAGGATCGCCGGCGTCCATGGACCGTCCGCCTCGATCTTGATGACGCCGAGCCCGGACGCCGTGTCCATGCCGACCAGCGTCGCGTTGGCGGTGCGCCCCGTGCGGGTCGTCACGTCGATGCGGACGGCGTCCATCAGCGCGTAGTTCACGGTGACGACGTACCCGCGCTCGTCGAACACGACGCCGCTCGCGAAACGGTCCGCGCCGAGCCGGGCGCTCGATGCGGCATCGGCGCGCGCGCGCACCTTCACGCCCACGATCGCGGATTCGACCCGGGCGACGTAGCTCGGCACGGCGGGGATGCTCGACGGATGCAGGCGCGGCTCGCGCGGGCGTGGAACCGCGGATGTCGTCACGGGAAGCAGCATGGCGAAGGTCAAAGCCGCCAGCGCGACGCTCTTCATTCGACCTCCATGGGGGCCCCGATATGGCCCCCAAACCCCCGGACGCTCGGAGCGCGCCGGGGAACCCGCCGCGCTCCTCGAAACTACCGAGCGCCGTACTGCCGTTCGTAATACGCGCGGAACTCGCCGGACTTCAGCGGCCGCCACCAATCGACGCGCGACCGATACCACTCGACCGTGCTCGCGAGCGAGGCCGCGAACTCGTGGCGCGGCGCCCAGCCAAGGTCCCGGATCTTCGCACAGTCCAGCGAATACCGTCGATCGTGGCCGGGGCGATCCTTCACGGGCGTGATCAGCGTGCGTGGCTTGCCGGTCAGCCGGAGGATGTCGTGCGTGAGCGCGATGTTCTCGACCTCGTTGCCGCCGCCGATGTTGTAGATCTCGCCGTCCGCCCCGCGCCGGAGCACGACGTCGATCGCCTCGCAGTTGTCGACGACGTACAGCCAGTCGCGCACGTTCCGCCCGTCGCCGTAGAGCGGCAGCGGCGTGTCCTCGAGCGCGTTGGTGATGAACAGCGGGATGACTTTCTCCGGGTACTGGTATGGCCCGAAGTTGTTCGACGACCGCGTGATCACGACGGGCACGCGGTGCGTGTGGAAGTACGACAGCGCGAGGAGATCGCCGCCCGCCTTCGACGCCGAATACGGATTCCGCGGCGCGACGGGGTCGGTCTCGCGCGACGATCCCGTCGCCACGCTGCCGTACACCTCGTCGGTCGAGACGTGGAGGAAGCGCGGGATGCGCAGCTCACGCACCGCTTCGAGCAGCGTGAACACGCCGAAGACGTCGGTGCGCAGGAACGCGTCCGGCTCCATCAGCGAGCGGTCGACGTGCGTTTCCGCGGCGAGGTTCACGATCGCGTCGGCGCCGGCGGCGATGTCGCGCACGAGCTTCGCGTCCGCGATGTCGCCGTGCACGAACGTGTAGCGCGGGTCGTGCCCGACGTCCGCGAGGTTCGCCGGGTTGCCGGCGTACGTGAGCTTGTCGAGATTGACGACGCTGTCGTCCGCGTGGGCGCGCAGGACGTGGCGGATGAAGTTCGACCCGATGAATCCGGCGCCGCCGGTGACGACGACCTTCATGTCAGACCGGACCGATCACCCGCGGGTCGGCTCCCAGATGTCGGCGCCGGCGAAGTCCCACGGCAGCCGGCCTTCGTCGCACGTCGCGGGCTCCGCGGAGAAATGCAGGTCCGTGAAGTACATGATCCGCCCGGGAACGGCCGCGAGGTTGCGCGCGCCGTGCGCGACGCCGGGCGGGATCCGCAGCAGGCGCGACGCGCCGGCTCCGAGCATCACGCGCCGCCGGACACCTTCGCTCTTCGAGCCCTGGCGGACATCGACGAGCACGACGAGCACGCGGTCCGTCGGCGGCACGTACCACACGTCGGTCTGGCGGCCGTGCAGGTGGAACGCCTTGATCACGCCGGGCTCGAGCTCGCTGTAGTTGATCTGGTGAAGCGTGAAGCCCGGCACGCCGGCATGCTGCCCGCCGGTGAAGCGGCCGAGCTCGGTGAGCGCGCCGCCGTCGTCGTGGTGGCGCTCGAGCTCGATCAGCTCGACGCCCTCGATCGGCGCGGTCGGACCGTAGTCCTGGACGCTGAATGCCTGCTTCGCGCCGGGTGAGAATTCCATCAGATCAATCCCACGTCGGAGCGGTCGCCGATCACCAGCTTGTACGACTTCGGCTTGGCGTCGGACCGGTAGATCGAGACGTTGCGCCCGATCAGGCTCGACTCGAGCCGGCTCACCTGGGTGATGCTCGAGCCTTCGAGCACGATCGAATGCTCGACCTCGCTCTGGCGGACGACGACCCCGTCGCCGATGGACGTGAACGGTCCGATGTACGACTGCTCGATGACGGCGTTCTTGCCGATGACCGCGGGTCCGCGCACGGTGCTCTCGACGATCTTCGCGCCGGGCTCGACGATGACCTTGCCGACGATCTCCGAGCGCTCGATGTCGCCTTCGACCCGGCGCTCGAGCCCGTCGAGGACGATGCGATTCGCCTCGAGCATGTCCTCGAGCTTGCCGGTGTCCTTCCACCAGCCGCTGATCACGTACGGCCGGACCGTGTGTCCCTGGTCGATCAGCCACTGGATCGCGTCGGTGATCTCGAGCTCGCCGCGCGCCGACGGCGTGATCGCCTTCACCGCCTGGAACACCGTGCGGTCGAACATGTACACGCCGACGAGCGCCAGGTCCGACGGTGGCCGCTTCGGCTTTTCGATCAGCCGCACGACGCGGTCGCCCGCGAGCTCGGCGACGCCGAACTCCTGCGCGTTCGGGACGTGCGCGAGGAAGATCTGCGCGCTCGGGTGATCGGTGGTGAAGCGGTCGACCATGGGGCGGAGCGGCTCGCGGACGAGGTTGTCGCCGAGGTACATGACGAAGGGCTCGCCGGCCATGAACGCCTCGGAGATCAGCACGGCGTGCGCGAGGCCGAGCGGCGCTTCCTGCTGGAGGTACGTGACGCGCACGCCGAAGCGGCTGCCGTCACCGACGGCGTCGCGGATCTCCTGGTGCGTGTCCCCGACCACGATGCCGATCTCGCGGATGCCGCACGCCGCCAGCGCTTCGATGCCGTAGTAGAGGATCGGCTTGTTGGCGACGGGGACGAGCTGCTTGGCGGACGTGTAGGTGATGGGACGGAGGCGCGTGCCGCGACCTCCGGACAGAATCAACCCCTTCATCGCCACCCCAATATGCTCAAAGGTTTGCGCCAGAGCCTTTGCGAGTATAACAGGCGACGTCGGGGCGTCGGACGCGCGCCGAGGGCGGGGCGTCAAGATTCAGATCGACCGGAAATGGGGGTAATATCAGACGTATGAAAAGTCTAAGAGATTTGCTCGCCGAAGCGCGGCAGGTCATCCCGGAAGAGGGTCCGGCGGACGTGCAGCGCCGCCTCAGGTCGGGAAGTCCCGTCGTCGTCATCGACGTGCGCGACCCCGACGAATATCGCGATGGCCACATCGAGGACGCCCCGAACATCAGCCGGGGATTCCTCGAGTTCCGGGTGGCGAGCGCGGTGACCGATCCCTCGACGCCGGTGGTCCTCTACTGCCAGACGGGCCTGCGCTCGATGCTGGCGGCCAGGGCCCTGAAGGAGCTCGGCTACCAGAACGTGATCAATCTCCAAGGCGGCTACCAGAAGTGGGTGCAGTCGGGCCTGCCCGTCGTGCGCGACGCGCCGATGACCACCGACCAGATCCAGCGCTACAGCCGGCATTTCCTCCTGGCGCAGGTCGGCGAAAAGGGACAGCGGAAGCTCCTGCGCTCGAAGGTGCTGCTGATCGGCGCGGGCGGCCTCGGATCGCCGACGGCGCTCTATCTCGCCGCGGCGGGCGTCGGCACGCTCGGGCTCATGGACGGCGACGTCGTCGACCTCACGAATCTACAACGGCAGGTGCTGCACACGACCGCCGACGTCGGGAAGCCGAAGGTCGAGTCCGGGACGCGCACGCTGAAGGCGCTCAATCCCGACGTGAACATCATCCCGCTGCCGATGCGCATCACCGTCGACAACGTGATGGACGTCATCAAGGACTACGACCTCGTCATCGACGGCTCCGACAACTTCGAGACGCGCTACCTCGTCAACGACGCGTGCTACCTCGCCGGCAAGACGAACGTGCACGGCTCCATCTTCCAGTTCGAAGGCATGGCGACGGTGTTCGCGCCGAATCAGGGACCGTGCTACCGCTGCCTGTATCCGAGTCCGCCGCCGCCGGGCCTCGTCCCTTCCTGAAGCGAGGCTGGCGTCCTGGGCGTGCTCCCAGGAGTGGTTGGTCTCGTGCAGGCGACGGAAGCCGTGAAGGTGCTGCTCGGCATCGGCGAGTCACTGATCGGCCGGCTGCTGACGTACGACGCGCTCGGGATGCGGTTCCGCGAGGTGAAGCTGCGTCGCGATCCGAAGTGCCCGCTCTGCGGCGGCGCGCCGAGCATCACGGATCTGTCGATCCACAAGGAAGGCAGTGCCGCGTGCGAGATCACGCCGGGCGCCGCGCGCACGGAAGGCGCGCTGGTCTGATTCACGTCGGGGGGAGCGAGCGCGGGATTCGCGACCGAAGGGGCTGACGCCCCCTCGGACTCCCCGGCCGACACCCCCCGCCGGTTACCCGCTCGGTCGACGGCCTCGAATTGCGCCGGCAAAGCCGGCGCTCGAAAGTCGGTACACTCGGGCTCGTGAACAAGCGAACCGTACTGCTCTGGTCGGAGGCGCCGCAGCCCTACATCGATGCCGCGGAGCGCGCGGGGCTCGCGCGCGACGTCGAGTTCGTCACCGTCCCGCCGGGCCAGGATCCACCCGATGACGTGCTCGCTCGCGCGGAAGGCATGCTCTCCTGGCGTCCGCCGAAAGGGCTGCCACGGCGCGCGCCGAAGCTCCGCTGGATCCAGTCGCTGACGGGCGGGTGCGAGCAGTGGCTCGCGTCGCCCGACCTGCCGGCCAACGTTCCGCTGTGCTGCGCGCGCGGTACGCATCGACTGCAGATGCCGGAGCACATCCTGGCCGGGATTTTCGCGGTGTCGAAATCGATCCCCGGCATCGTGCTCGATCAGGCGCAGCGCCAGTGGCGGCGGCGCGTCAACCCGACGATCGCCGGCGCGACGCTCGGCATTCTCGGGCTCGGCGCGATCGGCGCCGAAGTCGCCCGCAAAGCGTCCGCGCTCGACATGCGCGTGATCGGCACGCTCCGGCAGCCGCGCGCGGTTCCGCACGTCGAGCGCGTCCTCGGTCCGGACGGCACCGACACCGTGCTCGCCGAATCCGATTTCGTGCTCCTGCTGCTGCCGTCGACGACGTCGACGCGCGGGCTCATCGACCGCAAGGCGCTGTCGCGGATGAAGCCGACGGCGTGGCTCCTGAATTTCGGCCGCGGCGATCTGCTCGTCGACGACGACCTCGTCGACGCGGTGAAGCAGAAGACGATCGCGGGTGCTGTGCTCGACGTGTACCGCACCGAGCCACTGCCGGCCGACCATCCGTTCTGGACGACGGACGGCATTCTCGTGCTCCCGCACGTCGGCGGGCTCCATCCCACCCGCGACACGTTCGTCGCCGAGCTCTTCGCCGACAACCTGCGCCGGTTCCTCGCCGGCAAGCCGTTGCGCGAAGTCGTCGATCCCGCCCGGGGTTATTAGTTCCGTATGGCCCGATCGATCGGCAGTGCGCTCACCGACGCGCTCGTTTTGCGGTTCTCGCAACGCGAGCTTCGCTCACGGCTTGGCATCGCGCTTCCGCTCGTCACCGTCGATGTCGACGGTCGGCCGCATCCCATGCTGCTGTCGTATCTCGAAGTGAAGGCGTACGACGCGCGCACGATCGGACTCGTGATGCTGGCGAAGAGCCGCAGTGCGAAGAATCTGGTCGAGCGCGGCACCGCAACGCTGATCGCCGTCGAGCCCGACACGACCGTGTACGTGAAGCTGCGTGCCGTCGACGGGCCGCTACCCGTCGAAGGCGGCGCGGACTACGGTCTCGGCTATTTCCTGATGGAAGTCGACGAGGTGCTCGAAGACGCCGCGGCGGACTGGGAAGCGGGGATGCGGATCACCGCGCCGATCCGCTACGAACCCGCGCCGACGCTCGACGAGCCGTGGGCGCGCGCGACGCTCGCGGCGCTCGCCGACCCTCGCGCGCGCGCCTGAACGGGCCGCGCGCCCTGCTCAGGCCCGCGGACTCGCGGGTTCCCGACGAGCGTCGCGGGTTCCCCGCGACGTTCGGAGCGTTGGGGGGTGGGGGGGGCCATTTCGGGGCCCCACACATGATTGGATGAAATCTACGAACGGCACGAAGGGATCGAAGCCGAGCACCTCCGGCGCGTTCGCGACGAAGTTCGACGTCGCGTTGACGTCGTAGAAATACATCCGGCCGTCGTGCTTGCCGACCAGGTATTCCACGCCGCCGACGTCGATCGATGCCGCCCGCGTCAGGCGGATGGCGGCGGCGACGGCTTCGGCCGGCGGCTCGGTGCGCGCCACTTCGAGCGATGGCGTGTCGACGGGGCAGGCCGCGAGCGCGTTCGCCGCATCGGGCGCCGGCGTCCGGCAGATGTCGGCCGGGCAGAGGTTGAACTGGTCGGTGCGGCGCACGATGCGGATCGCGTAGAGATACCGGCCGTCCAGCACCTCGACGCGAACGATCGCGCCGTCACGCGGCTCGACGTATTCCTGCACCAGCGCCGTGCCGTCGGGTCCGAGGTCGAGCGACGCGAGACGCGTCTCGAGATCCTGCGGCGAATCGAAGCGCGTGATCCCGGCGCCGGAGCCGCCGACGTTCGGCTTCACCACGATCGGAAAGCGCAGCGACGCTGCGGCCGCCGGAATGCGGCCGCGGTGATTCACGACGATCGCTCGTGGATAGCGGACACCGAGCTGCTCGAACAACCCGGCCTGCAATGCCTTGGACTTCTCGAACCGGTACGCGGCGACCGGATTGATGACCGGAATGCCGAGCGCCTCGAAGTGCGCGAGCAGCGGCTCCGCGTAGAACAGCACGCCGGGGTGCCCGCGCGTGTGGGACGACGGGCTGGTGCGATTGACGATCACCGAAAACTGCGGCTCGCGGTCGCGAGGATCGTACGCGTGGTTCGAATGATCGACCTTCTGCCACGGCAGTTCGCGGCGGTCCAACTCGGCCAAGAGCCGCGTGGACCATTCCGGGTGCTCGTCGAGAATTGCAATAGGGCGCGTCATTCCCATGGTTTCTGGCATATCCACCATTCCCGGTCGAGTTTCGTGCATTGTACCCGATCGGGGCCGCCCCCCTCAAGGCGCCCGGTGACGCGGACTACTTCGTTTTCGGAGAGCAGGGATTCTGCGGTGCCGAAGACAGGGTCGTGCACGACACGCTCGGCGCGACATCCCTCGTCGTCTTCTACCGGTCCGGAACGCTCTCGGCGCTCGATGCTTCGGAGATGGCGACGTCGCGTGCGATCGGCGCGACGAGCGTCTACCGGCCGTTCGCCGGCGGCAAGCGCCTCACCTTCGAGACCGCCGGCCATCGGTTCCGCGATCGCGAGACGGGCACCACGTGGGACGTGCTCGGCCGCGGCGTGACCGGGCCACTCGCCGGCCAGCGGCTCGAGCCGACACGCACGTCGATGCATTCTGGTTCGCCTGGGCCGCGTTCCATGCCGGCACGACGATCCACGAGTGAAGTAACCGCGGCGGAGCTACCTCGCGGTCTCGCGCTCCTTGTAGAGCCCGATCGTGACCTCGACCTCCTGCTCCTGGCCGTCGCGGAAGAGCTTCACGCGGACCTTGGTGCCGGCTGGCGTGGACGACACGACGCGCTGGAGATCGCGCGGGCCGTCGAGCCGGGTCTCGCCCAGGCCGACGATGACGTCGTTGACCTTCAGGCCGCCCTTGTCGGCAGGCTCGCCCGGCATGATCGAGCGGACGAGGACGCCGCGCGTCTCCTTGATCTTCAGCCGCTCGAGGTCGTCGTCCGTCACCTCCGCGATGCCGATGCCGAGCCAGCCCCAGTCGATCCGCCCCTTCGACGCGAGCTGCGGCACGAGCACCTTGACGAGGTTCGCCGGGATCGCAAAGCCGATCGAGCCGTTGCGCGCCGCCATGCTGTTCACGCCGACGACCTCGCCCGCCATGTTGACGAGCGGTCCGCCGGAATTGCCCGGGTTGATCGCCGCATCGGTCTGGATGAAGTCGAAGCCCGGCGCGGCCACGGTGAGCGGCGCGCCCTTGCGGCTCACGATGCCGAACGACACGCTGTGCTCGAGATTGAAGGGATGGCCCAGCGCCAGCACGAACTCACCCACGCGCACCCGGTTCGAGTCGGCGATCGGAATCGCCGTCAGGCCGGGCGCCTCGATCTTGAGCAGCGCCAGGTCGACGCGGCGGTCCTTGCCGACCACCTTCGCCGCCACGCGCCGGCCGTCCGCGATGCGCACGTGAATCTTGTCCGCGCCGTCGATGACGTGCTCGTTCGTGACGATGAAGCCGCGCTCGTCGACGACGAACCCCGAGCCCGACGCGCGGCGGCCTTCACGCTCTCCGCCGGCCTCGTCCTTGGCGGCCCGCTCCACGCGCACGTGGACGAGCGCCGGCCGCAGCCGGTCGGCGAGATCGGCGAGGAGCTGATTGAAGCGCACGAGCTCGGGCGCCGCGCCACTTCCCGCGCCTTCCTTCCACACGATCGGCGGCGGCGTGGTCTGCGCCTGGGTCGGCGCGACACAGCCCGCGAGGAATCCGACGAGGACGGCCACCACGGCGAGGCAACGAGCTGACGAAACGGTCATCGAGAACCTCCTAAAGCCAGCGGCCCAGTATACCGTTCAGCGCGACACCTCTCGCACGAGGTGTCCGAACTCGGGAATCAGAAGCTTCTCGAGCGCCAGGCGGCAGGCATTCGGCGAGCCCGGCAGCGAAACGACGATGCGGCGGCGATGGATCCCCATCTGCGCGCGCGAGAGCATCGCGGCCGGGCCGACGTCCTGGTACGACAGCATGCGGAACAGCTCGCCGAACCCGGGCAGCCGCTTGTCGAGCAGCCGCTCGATCGCCTCGAACGTCGAATCCCGCGACGTGATGCCGGTGCCACCGGTCGTGATCACGGCGTGAACGCCGGCGTCGGCACACGCGTCGCGCACGACGCGCTCCACGTCGGCGGGCTCGTCGCGCACGATCGCCGACCCGACGACCGCGTGCCCGGCGGCGGTGAGCAGATCGCGAACGACCTTGCCGCTCGTATCGGTCTCCGGCGTCTTGGTGTCGGAGATCGTGACCACGAAGCAGCCGATGGACGTCGGCGCCGTCGCCTTGTGCTCGTCGGGGGTCGAGACCGGCTGCGTCACGGTCCGCAGGCCCGGTCGAGCAATTCGACGATGTGCATCACGCGAACGTCCCGGCCGCGCGCGGCGAGACCCTGCTGGATCTGGAGAATGCAGCCCGGATTCGCGGTGACCACGGCCTCGGCGCCGGTCGCGAGCACGTGGGCCACCTTGCGCTCGAGCAGCCGCGTCGCCATCTCCGGTTGCGTCAGGTTGTAGATGCCCGCGGAGCCGCAGCACCAGTCGGACTCCGGCAGATCGACGACGGTGAGCCCGGGAATCTGCGCGAGCAGCTCGCGCGGCTGACGGCGGATCTTCTGGCCGTGCACGACGTGGCACGGGTCGTGGTACGTGACCGTGATCGGCACGGGACGCAGCGGTCCGCGCAGCGGCTCGCGCGCGAGGAACTCCGCGAAATCCTGCACCGTCGCGGCGAAGCGTCGCGCACGCTCGGCCCACGCGGCGTCGTGCTCCAGCAGATGGCCGTACGCCTTCATGTGCGCGCCGCACCCCGACGTGTTGACGACGATCGCGTCGACGTCGTCGCGCTCGAACGCCGCGATCGTCGTCTTCGCCATCTCGACGGCGCCGGCGTGGTCGCCACCGTGCGCGTTGAGCGCGCCGCAGCAGCCCGGCCCGGCGGGCACGACGACCTCGACACCGTTCTTCGCCAGCACGCGCGCGGTCGCGCGGTTGTGATCGCCGAACACGACGGACTGCACGCACCCTTCGAGCAGCGCGACACGCGCACGCCGCGCGCCGTCCGCCGGAATCAGGCGCGGCAGCGGCGCGCGCGATGCGCCCGCCGGAATCCGCGGCAGCAGCGCCTCCCACGCCGGCAGCGTTCCCGGCAGGAGCCGCGCGAACCCGGTCGCGCGCACCAGTCGCTGCAGACCGCTCGTCTGATAGAAGCGGAGCTTCAGCGCGAAGAAGCGCAGCAGCGCGGGATGACGGAGGAGCAGGCCGAAGTTCAGCCACCGGAAGATGCGGCGCGCGAGACTGCCCGGCCGCACGCGCTCGACTTCCGCCTTCGCGGCTTCGATCAGCCGGCCGTACGGCACGCCGGCGGGGCACACGGTCTCGCACGCGCGGCAGTCGAGGCAGAGCGACAGATGGCTCACGACGCTGTCCGACATCGTCATGCGGCCTTCGGCGAGCGACTTGATGAGGAAGATGCGCCCGCGCGGCGAATCCATCTCGGTGCCGAGCTCGGAGAACGTCGGACAGGACGCGAGACACAGTCCGCAGTGCACGCACTGGTTCACGCCCTCGACCGACAGGCCGCCGAGCGTGAGGGGCCCGGTGGCCGCGGTCGGTTCCGTGGTCGCGTGGGTCATCCTCGTCTCCGGCGAAGTCTGATCGCCGCTCACATTCCGCCGACGAACCGGCCGGGGTTCAGGAGGTTGTTCGGGTCGAGCTCCGCCTTGATCCGCTGCATCACGCGTCCGGCCGCGCCGAGGTCGTCCCACACGGGCACCGATGCCTTCACCGCGAGCGGCGCCCACTCGAGCGTGGCGAAGCCGCCGCCGGCGCGCGCGACGCCGCGCCATTCGCCGAGCACCGCGGCGATGTCCGTCGCGCGCGCGACGTCCGGCGCGGCGAGCACCGCGGTGACGACGCCGACGCCCGCGTGCGCCGACCACGCGGACGTGAGGCCGCGCGCCTTCGCGGCGGCGCCGCCGTGCTCGATCGTCTCCGCGACCTGCGTCGGCAGCACCGACAGTCGCATGACCGACGCCGCGGCCGGACAGGCGTCGCGCGCGGCCGTCGCCAGGCGCGCCGTGGCGCCGCCGCCGAGGGCCGCGCCCGTCCGTCCGCCGTGCGCGGCGGCGATGCGCGCGAGCTCGGTCGCCTGCCAGTCGATCTGCTCCGTCAGTCCGTCGAACCCGACGACCAGCGCCGCCGCCGCGGTCACGCCGAGCGCGCGCGCGGCATCGGCGTCGAGCAGCTCGAGCACGGTCGGCACGAGATCCGAGCCCATCACCGATCGGAGCGCCGCGCCCGCATCCTTCACGCTCGAGAGCATGACGGGCACGAAGCGCTCGTCGTCCGGCCGCGGGCGCAGCTTGAACGTCGCCTCGACGACGATGCCGAGCGTGCCGTACGAGCCGATGTAGAGCTTCGGCAGGTCGTAGCCCGCGACGTTCTTGACGACCTTGCCGCCGCCGCGAACGACTTCGCCTTCGGCGGTGACGACCGACACGCCGATCAGCAGGTCGCGCGCGGTCCCGTACAGATGCCGCCGCGGTCCCGACGCGTTCGCGGCGATCACGCCGCCGACGGTCGCGCGATCGGCGTCGGGCGGATCGAGCGAGAGCCACTGACCTTTCGCGCCGAGCGCGGCCTGCAGCTGCGCGATCGTCACGCCGGCCTCCGCGGTGACGGTGAGATCGCCGGGCTCGTGCTCGAGAATGCGATTGAGACGGCCGAGACCGAGCACGAGGCCGGACCACGTCGTCGGCATCCCGACTCCGGCCGCCGTGCCGCCGCCCCAGGGCACGACGGGCACGGCGAGCGCCGCGGCGACGCCGAGCACCGCGCGCACGTCATCGACGGTTCCCGGAAAGACCGCGGCTTCCGGCGTGCGGCCTTCGATGACGTACGGCGAGAGCGCGACACCCGTTGCGACGTGGTCGGGGCCGACGACGGCGGCGAGCTTTTCGACGAGCGTGGACGGCACGCGGCGACGGCCCGCGCTCAGAAGCGCTGGGCGAGGCCCTTTGCTTCGATCGGATGGGGCCGATAGCCCACGGCGACCTCGCCGCACGACTTCTTCGTCGGGAAGATCTTGCCCGGGTTGCAGAGGTTCGTCGGATTGAACGCGCGCTTGAGCCGCGCCATCACGCCGAGATCCGCCGCCGAGAAGATGAACGGCATGAAGTCGGCTTTCTCGAGGCCGATGCCGTGCTCCCCGGAGATCGAGCCGCCGACGTCCGCGCAGAGCTTCATGATCTCGGCGCCCGCCTGCACGACGCGCGCTTCTTCGCCGGGCTTCCGCGGGTCATAGAGGATGTTCGGGTGCAGGTTGCCGTCGCCGGCGTGGAACACGTTGCCGACGCGCAGCCCGTACGCCGCCACGATCTCGTTCACGCGGCCGAGCACGTACGGCAGCTTCGTGCGCGGGATCACGCCGTCCATCACCATGTACGCGGGCGAGACGCGGCCGTACGCGCCGAACGCGGACTTGCGGCCCTTCCAGAGCAGCTGGCGCTCCGCTTCGTCGCGCGCCACGCGCGTGTCGCGCGCGCCGCGCTCGCGACACGCGGCGACGATCCGCTCGGTCTGCGCATCCATGCCGACCGCCAGTCCATCGACTTCGATGAGCAGCGCGGCCGCCGCATCGCGCGGGTAGCCGCAGCCGAACGCGTCCTCGACGGCCTGGATCGTCAGGTGATCGATCATCTCGATCGCGGCGGGGACGAGGCCGCGCGCGATGATCTCCGACACGGCCGCCGACGCGTGCTCGACCTGATCGAACACCGCGAGCACCGTCTTCACCGCCTGGGGCTTCTTGAGAATCCGCACGACGATCTTCGTGGCGATGCCGAACGTGCCCTCGGACCCGACGAACACGCCGGTGACGTCGTACCCGGGCGTCTCGCGCGTCTTGCCGCCGAGCCACAGGATCTCGCCGTCGGGCATCACGACTTCCAGCCCGAGCACGTGATTGGTGGTGACGCCGTACTTCAGCGTGTGCGGGCCGCCGGAGTTGTTCGCGATGTTGCCGCCGATCGTGCACGCCTGCTGGCTCGAGGGATCGGGCGCGTAGTAGTAGCCCTGCGGGCCGACGCGCCACGAGAGATGCAGGTTCACGAGCCCGGGCTCGACGACGGCGATCTGGTTGTCGTAGTCGACTTCGAGGACCCGGTTCATGCGCATGAGCGAGAGGACGATGCCGCCTTCCGCGGGCAGGCACCCGCCCGACAGCCCGGTGCCGGCGCCGCGCGCGACGAACGGCAGGTCTTCGCGATTCGCGAGCTTCACCACCGCGGCCACCTGCTCGGCCGAGCGCGGGAACACGACGAAGTCGGCGAGCGCGCGGAAGAGCGTCAGGCCGTCGGATTCGTAGACGAGCAGCTCGTCGGGGTCCGAGAGCACGCCGTCCGTGCCGACGAGCGCGTCGAGCTCGGGGCGGAGCGCACGTTTCCGGTCGTTGGACAGGGGAGCCATCGCCTCTGAATTATACCGGGCGCGGATGGTCGCGGTCAGGGAAGCGCAGCGATTTCACGCGACGCCACGGCCGGGGTCGCAGGGGATGGAGGACCACGGCCATGACGCTGCTCGAGATTCGGCTGCTCGCGCTGTTCGGCCTCGCGGCCACCGCGATTGTCACGATTGCGCTGCTCTGGATGGCGGAACACACCGTCACGTGGGCCCGCGCGCGCTTCGGACTCTCGCCGGCGCGGAGCGCGGGCGATCGCGGGCACGAGCGCGCGACCGTCAGCCGCGCGCGAGCGTGATCGCGACGCCGGCCGCGGCGCCCGCGGCGATCAGGAACGGCTCCGAGATCTTCCAGCGCAAGATCACCGCGAGCGTCACGGCGGCGATGATGGCCGTCGGCACGTCGACGATCGCGCGCCGCGCGAGCACGACGCACGCGCCGGCGATCGCGCCGGACGCCGCGGCGGTCAATCCGCCGACGAAGGCCTTCACCTGCACGTTGTCGCTGAAGCGGTCGAACCAGGGAAACGGCACGACGACGAACAGGTAGACGGGCAGGAACATGCCGATGGCCGCGGCCGTCGCGCCGGGGGATCCGGCCATGAGATAGCCGATGAAGGCGACGGTGATGACGATCGGTCCCGGCGTCAGCATCGCCACCGCCACGGCGTCCACGAACTGCGCATCCGTCAGCCAGCCGTACTCCTTCACGACGCCGCCGTAGAGGAACGGCACGATCGCAAGACCGCTGCCGAACACGAACGCGCCGGCCTTCGTGAAGAACCAGAGGATCTGCGCGAGGATCTCCGGCGTCACGACCGCGATGCACGCGGCGCCCGACCGGCGGAGCCAGGCCGGCGGCGCCTGCACGACCAGCGTCACGACCCCGGCGAGCAGGAACAGCCACCCGTCTTCCGACTCGGTCCACGCCGTCGCCACGGCCATCAGCACGAAGATCACCCGCTGCAGGAGGTCTTTCGACACCGTCAGCTTCGCGAGCTTCCACGCCGCGACGGCGATGATGGCGATCACCGTCGCGCCGACGCCGTAGAAGGCGCCCTGCATCCACGTGAGTCCGCCGAACCGGACGTACAGCATGCCGACCGCGAGCGTCATGAAGAACGACGGCAGGATGAACGCGAGCGCGACGAGCGTCGCGCCGCGCACCTTCGAATGCACGTAGCCGAAGCAGATCGCGAGCTGCGCGGCGAGCGGGCCCGGCGCGAGCTGCGACAGCGCGAGCGACTTGACGTACTCCTCCTTCGTGAACCACTGCCGGCCCTCGACGAGATCGCGCTGCATGTACCCGACGAGCGCCACGGGTCCGCCGAAACCGAACGACCCGAGATAGAGGAAGTAGCGGACGAGCCCGGCGGCCGTCGGTCGCTGCACGCTCATCCCGCGCCCTCGAGATCGGCGACGAGGCGGTCGACGCGCGCCACGATGAGGTCGCGCGCGCGCCCGAAGTCCTCGCTGACGGCGGGCACGTCGGACCACTGCTCGACCGGCACGCCGGCCGGAACTCCCGGAACGTCGCACCCGAACGCGATCACCCGTGTCGCCCCGGAAAAATCGACCGCGGCCGCGGCCCGCGGCGTCACGCTGCTGACGTCGATGCCGTCCATGCCGAGGCCGCCGACGACTTTCGGCGGAATGCTCGCGTCCGGCTCCACGCCCGCTGATTCGACGTCGACCGGCACGCCGTAGCGGTCCGCCAGCCGCCGGCAGTACGACGCGGCGATGACGCTCTTGGCCGACCCGTGCAGACACACGAACACGACTCTCCGCTTCGTCATCCCGACACCTCCAAGGTGCCGGCAACGTAACACACCGCGTACCGATGTATCGAGTGTTACATCGTAGATCCGGCCAGGCCGCGACCGCGGCGGTAGGGGCGGAGATCGCGGAAGCGGCTACGCCGCGGCGCGACGGAGGTAGGCGGCGACCGGCTTCAGGTCGGTGACGAGCCGGTCCATCTCGGCGTGGCGCGCTTCGTCGTCGGGCACGCGCAGAATCGACGACGGGTGGACCGTCGCGAGCACCATCCCGTACGGCGACGACACGAGCTGCCCGCGCTGCTGGCTCACGCGGAACGCACGGCCGAGCAGCGTCTGCGCCGCCGTCGCACCGAGCGCGACGATGACGTCGGGCTTCACGAGCGACAGCTCGGCTTCGAGCCACGGCAGGCACGCGCGGATCTCGCCGGCGCTCGGTTTCGCGTGGATGCGGCGCTTGCCCTTCGGCTCCCACTTGAAGTGCTTCACGACGTTGGTGACGTAGACCTGGCGGCGATCGACACCGGCGCGGTCGAGCGCGCGGTCGAGCAGCTTGCCGGCCGGTCCGACGAACGGCTTGCCGGCGAGATCTTCATCGTTGCCGGGCTGCTCGCCGACCATGAAGACACGCGCGCGCGGGCCGCCTTCGCCGAACACCGTCTGCGTCCCGGTCTTGTAGAGGTCGCAGGCCTGGCACCCGCGCGCGATCTCGCGGAGCATCGGCAGCGTCGGCTTCGGCGGGATCAGCGCGGCCGCGGTTCCGGTCTCGCGCTTGGCCATGACGTCATCAGTGTACCCACCGACGGCTACCCCCCGACCTCGCGACGGACCTGGCTCGCCCCCTCGACCATCGCCTCGAGCTTCGCGAACGCGAGATCGCGCGGCAGATGCAGGAGCCCGCAGTCCGGATTGACCGACAGCCGCGCGGCGGGAACGACTGCGAGCGCCTGGCGGATCCGCTCGGCGACCATCGCCGGCGGCTCGACGTCGTGGGTCTTCACGTCCACCACGCCGAGCCCGAGCGCGAACGGCGGCGCGAACTCGCGGAAGAGCGCGACGTCGTCCGGACCGCGCCGCGCGAACTCGAGCATCAGCACGTCGATGCGCGCGCCGAGGATGGCCGGGAACAGATACCGGTAGCTGCCTTCCCACGACGGCTTGCCGTACCGGTTGCCGTAGCAGACGTGCAGGATGATGCGCGCGGCGACGCCGTCGACGAGCGCGTTCACCGCTTTCACGCCCCACGCGACGTCCTCGGGAAAGCCGGAGTAGTACGGCTCGTCGACCTGGATGTCCGTGGCGCCCGCGCGCACCAGCTCCTTCAGCTCGAGATTCATGAGCCGCGCGATGTCGAGCGCGAACGCGTCCTCGCTCGGATAGTGCTCGTTGCGGATGCGCTTCACGAGCGAGTGCGGGCCGGTGACCGACACCTTCGGCCGGCGTGCCGTGAAGCGTGCGAGGAAGCGGAAGTCGTCGACGAGGCCGAGCGGCGCGATCGGCAGCTTCCGCCGCGCCACGGCGTCGTAGTAGTCGTAATAGAACTTCTTCGACCGGTAGTCGACGTCGACGCCCGGCAGCCGCGTCGCGAAGTAGTCGATCATGTTGTCGCGGCGGAGCTCGCCGTCGGACACCACGTCGACGCCCGCGACCTCCTGGTCCTTGATCGCGGCCTTCACCGCCGCGTCGTGCATCTCGTCGAGGTCGTGCCGCGACAGCCGACGCAGCAGGAAGTCGTTCTTCGCGCGCTCGAGCCACGCCGGCATCGAATAGCTGCCGACCACCGCCGTCTCGAGCATCACGCGCTCCATGGCACGGCTCCTAATCTCTTTGCGTGGTGTAGAGGATCGACGTGCGCGAGCCGGTCCGGTAGCGGAACGGCGTGAAGTGCACGTCGTACCCCGCGCGCGCCGCGACCGCCCGCAGCAGCGCGCCATTGACCCAGTTCACGACGGAGCCGTCGAGCTTGCCCGGGCCGCGAAAGCCCTGCCGGTATTCGTCCATCGACGTGACGAAGATGTCCTGCACCTGCAGATAGCCGCGCGGGTGCAGCAGCGGCAGCGTGTTGCCGAAGCTCTCGGCCGCGCCGCGCGAGAGATGAAACCGCACGTCCTGCGGCGCGGTCTCGAGCAGGTCGTCGAGATGGTGCCGGTCGAGCCCCGGCGGCAGCGGCGCCTGCGCGACGTCGTCGAGCCGCACCAGCCGCTCCTCGAGCCGGAGCGCCGCCCACACGTCGCGCCAGAGCGCGATGCCGCGCGCGCGATCGCGCAGCACGTCGGGGCCGATCTCGACCAGCTTCTCGACGGTCCGCACGACGTCGTCTGCGGGCACGTCGTGCGCGGCGGCGATGCGCGCGGTCTCGGCGCGCGGCAGATACGCGCGCGCCTCGACGAGCCAGAGCCGCCCGTCGCGACGCACGAGCTCATCCGCCGGCAGGTTGTCGTAGACGTTCGTCAGATGGACGTAGAGCAGCTTGTAGCGGAGAAACGAGAGCGTCTTGAACGGGTTCAGCGCGTCCATCGCCATGACGCTCACGATGTCGCGGTGGCCGGCGACGGCGGCCATCGCGCGATCGAGCGTCGGTATCGAGTAGTCGCCGAGCAGGAACCGCAGCCGCGGATAGAACCGCGTCGAGCGCTCGTCGTCGAGCGCGCGGAACCGGTCGAGCCAGCGCGCCGCGCGCACGCCGGAGCCGACGCCGATCTCGAGCGCGAAGATCTCCGCCGGCAGGTGGCCGCGCTTGTCCATGTCGGCCAGCATGGTCCAGAACTCCGCGACGGAGTCGGCGATCGCCTCGGCGTGATTCGCATCCGACTGCCCGGCCGGCAGCGCCTGTTCGAAGTGGCGCCCCGTCGCCGCTTCCCAATCGTCGAGACGCTGCCAGAACAGGCGGTTGAACGACCACAGCAGGCCGGCGCGCAGCGGCGTGAAGCCTTCGAGATACCGCCGCTCCGGATCGTCACCGGCGATGCCGAGCGTCCCGAGCGACGCCGGCAGCAGCGCGCGCCAGCCGCGATCGGATTGCCGCAGGTCGACCGCGATCTCCGCGAGCCCGAGCGGAGAACCGTCCATGTCGATCGCGCGGCGCAGGACGATCGGCTCGCGGAAGTTCGTCCGGTACTGGATCCAGTCGAGCTGTACGCGGAGGCTCGGCAGCAGCGCGGCGTCGACCTGACCGCCCTCGACCAGCTCCATCAGCGCCTCGACGAAATCCCGCGCGCGCGCCGCCGATCCCTTCTGAACGGTGTTGACGTGGAGGATCACGGGCGGCCGGCGAGCGTGCGCGCCGCCCGCACGATCGCGCCGGCGTCGATGCCGTAGTGCCGATAGAGGTCACCGCGCGCGCCCGACTGCCCGAAGTCGTCGACGCCGAGCGCCCACTGCGGCACGCCGAGCGCGCCGCCGAGGAACGCCAGCGCGTGCGAATGCCCGTCGAGCGCGGAGACGACCGGCACGTCTTCCTCGTCGGCGCCGATGAGCGACAGCAGGCGCGGCCGCGGCATGCGCAGATCGCGATAGAGGCGATCGGCGCTCGTCACGACGAACACGCTCGCGAAGATCCCCTCGGCAGCGAGCCGCCGGCTCGCGTCGACGGCCTCGGGCGCGAGCACGCCGGTCACGAAGAGATGCACGGCGTCCGCTTCGGCGTCCCGGTCGGGGTGCGTGCGCGCATCGACGAGTCGATAGCCGCCCTGCAGCACCGCGTCGCGATAGGCGTCGCTCGGCGCCGGCGCCAGGCGCTGGTCGATCGGGCGCGTCGACAGGCGCAGATAGAGGCTCTCGCCCGATCCGCCGGCGATCCGCGCGAGCGCGTCGAGCAGGAGCCACTCGACCTCGAGCGCGAACGCGGGCTCGGCATACGTGATCGCCGGCACCGCGATCCCGATGCCCGGCGTGATCACCGACTGATGCGCGCCGCCTTCCGGCGACAGGCTCACGCCCGACGGTGTCGCGGCGACGACGAACCGCGCGCCGGAGTAGAGCGCGTGGTAGAGCGCATCGAGCCCGCGCGGCACGAACGGGTCGTACAGCGTGCCGATGGGGATGAGCGTCTGGCCCGACACTTCGCGCGCCAGCCCGAGCGCGCCGAGCACGAGAAACAGATTGTGCTCGGCGATCCCGAGCTCGATGTGCTGGCCGGCCGGCGATTCCTTCCACGCCACGGCCTGCGGCGTGTCGAGCGCGTGCGACGGTTTCGCGCGCGGGAAGTACACGCCCTTGCGGTTGATCCATCCGGCGAGGTGCGTGGTGACCGCGACGTCGGCGGACACCGTGACGATCCGGTCCGCCGCCGGGGTGCGCGCCAGCGCGCCGAGCACGCGCCCGAACGCCTCCTGCGTCGAGGATTCCGGCGGATATGCCTCCCCGATCGTCATCGGAATCTCGATCCGATCGCTTGCCGGCGGCGCCTGAAACAACGCGGGGAGACGCGCGATGTAGCGCGCTTCGGCGCTCGATTCCGCGAATCCCGCCCATTCGTCGCCGGACCGGGCGCCGAGCGCGTCGCGCAGCGTCTCGACCTGCGCGGTCGAAAGCAGCGTCGTATGGTTCAGCGGATCGGCGGCGAGCGGCGTGCCGAAGCCCTTGATCGTGTCCGCGAAGATGACTGCCGGACCGGACGCCTCGCGCGTCGCCTCGGCGAGCGCCGCGTCGATGGCGACGAGGTCATGGCCGCCGACGTCGGCGAGGAGGGCGGGCAGATCGTCGTCGGCAACGTCGGCGAGGACGCGATCGATCGCCGGATCGACGTCGCCATGGGTGGTCACGAGCGCCTTGCGCACGGCGGACGGCGGCAGACGCAGGAGCCGGTGATACTCCCCGCCCGGCATCGCCTCGAGGCGGCGCCGCAGCGCCGCGCCGCCGCGCCGGCCGAATCGCTCGCGCAGGCGCGTGCCCCAGCGCAGCTCGATCACGCGCCAGCCGGCGGCGCGAAACATCGCGGGCAGCTGCGCGCGCCGGACGTCCGGCACGACGCGATCGAGGCTCTGGCGATTGACGTCGACGATCCAGAGCACGTGGCCGAGCTCGGCGACCGTCTCTTCGAGCAGCGCCTCCCACACGTTGCCCTCGTCGAGCTCGGCGTCGCCCACCATCACGACGAACCGCTCGGGAAACGCGCGACCGCCGTGATCCGCGAGATAACGCGCGGCGAGCGCGCCGAACGTCGCCTGCACCGCGCCGAGCCCCATCGACCCGGTCGACAGGTCGACGATCTCGGGATTCTTCCGCCGGCTCGGATACGCCTGAAGGCCGCCGAACGTTCGGAGCTCACGGAGCGCGCCGGCGGGCAGCCGGCCGCGCAGGCACTGCGCCGCGTAGAACGCCGGCGACCCGTGCGCTTTGGTCGCGACGACGTCGCCGGGGCGCAGCCAGTGGAAGTAGAGCGCGGTGACGAGCGTCACGACGGACGACGACGACGCCTGGTGACCGCCGACCTTCGTGCCGTCGGCGCTCGGGCGCACGAAGTTCGCGTGGTGGACCATCCACGTCGAGAGCCACAGGAGCTTTCGCTCGATCGAGCGAAGGATCGGGACGTCTTCGGTGGCGATCATCACGGTCGCGCGGCCACTCTACCGTGTGGTGAAGGGACTCGCCACTGTGGGGAATCCCTTCCTGCGCGTCGCGTCCGTTCATCGGCGATCTCCGCGCACGATGCGGCCGTTCGCCACGGCACAAGCGCCGAATGGCAAGGCGCGTTCCACACCCGCGCGCGATGAAAACCCGTGGCCTGGCGGGGAGTTGTAAAACACGGGGCCCGGCCGGGTGTGCGACGGTCGACGGCGCTCCGTCGAGCGGCTGACGCCGCCGGCAACGGGCTGCGCGCGATGCCGCCGGGGAAGTGAGCGGCCGGCTACTGGAAGATCGTGGCGGTCAGGACGACGACCGTCTCGCTCGACTCCGCGGTCTCCGACATCCCGAGCATGCGGCGGGTCACCGAGTTCGTCTCCTTCGTGCCGCCGGCGATGACGATGGGCTCGCCAGGGCGCACCACGAGGTCGGTGGACGCGCGCGTGAGCTCGATCGTGCCCGAGCGGTCGGCCGCGAAGTAGCTGATCACCGGCGTCACCCGCACGCTGATCTGGCGGCTGTCGAGGACGGTCGCGTTGACCTTGAGCGACGTGCCGACGTCGCGGAACAGGACCCCGTGGGTCACATAGCCCTGGCCCGCGGCGTAGTCCTGGTAGAACGCGACGTCGGTGTACGGAACCTGCTGCGCCATGGTGATGCTCGCCTCGCCGCCGCTCCGGACGATGGTGAACACGCCGGACGAGTGCGTCGTGCGCGTGTCGCTGCTGCCGACGTCGACACGGCCGCGCGGGCGCGGGCCGCGTTCGGTGATGATGACCCGGCCACGCGCCGACGCGGCGTCGCGTGAGGCACGCACGGCCTGGCGGAAGTCGATGTGCACCTTCACCTGGGGCGTCTGGGCTTCCGCCAGCGTCAGCGCGCCGGCGGCCAGCAGTCCGAGCCCGGCGATGGCGGCACGTCGCATGGGAAGAGCCTACCGCATTCGTGGATCGTGGCGGCGGTGTTGGCCAATCATGGAACCGAATTACTCACCCGGCATGACTTCGGCGCGGGATTGCATTCGGCACCCGCGTTGCACCCGAACTGCGAGACACTACATCTCGAGGTGCGTCTTTCATGTCGATCGCTGAGCCCGTCACCATCTATCAGGTCTGGCAGCACATCGTCACCTCCGAGCGCTGGCTCGTCCGAATCGAGCTCGATGCGCTGACCGGCCTCTACGGACCGCTTGCGCCCGGTCAGAGCGCGCCGGATCCCGACACCATCCAGTTCGAGGATCATCCCGATGACCTCGAGTGGGTGGTGCGTTCGACGGATCGCTTCCGCCTCTCGCGCTAGCACGCTCCCGCCGCTCCGGCATCGCCGCCGGGGTTAGCAATCTCGCGGCGCGCCGCCGTATCATAGGCGGCGCGCCATGAGCAGTATCGAAGCCGTCGAGCAGTTCGTCGGGGCGCATCGCGGCTGCGGGTCACTCACACCCAGCACGTCGTCAGCCGGCCCCGGCGGCTATCTCCTCACGCTCAATTGTTCCTGCGGCAAGGTCCTCGAGCGGTGGATCACGCCCGACGAAGCCGAGAGCGGTCCCGGTCCGATCCCGTCGTCATCGCCGCCCGAACAGTCGGCACCGCCGCCGCCCATGGAGACGCCGGGGCCGGAGCCGCACGCGATCGACATCACGACCGCCGCGACGGGCGGTGAAAGTCTCGAAGACGTCATGAAGCTCGCGCTCGACGCCCTCGAGACGCCGAAAGCGCCGCCGAGTCCACCGACGTCCCCGGCGCCCAGCGCCGCTCCGCCGCCCGCACGCCGCGTCGAGCCGGCGCCGCGACCCGCGCCGCTGCGCGGCCCCGACGGGGAAAGCCTCGAAGACGTGATGAAGCTGGCGCTCGACGCGATCGACACGCCGACAGCGCCGCCGACGCCGCCGAATCCACCGGCGCCATCACCGGCGACTCCCGCGCCGCGCGCCGAACGTCGCGTCGAGCCCGCGCCACCGCCCGCGCCGCGTGAAAACCTCGAAGACGTGATGAAGCTGGCGCTCGACGCGATCGACACGCCGACAGCGCCGCCGCCGAGTGCGCCGACTGCACCGGCGCCGGTCGAATCCCGGGTCGAGCCGCCGGCGCCACCGCCGCCGAGCGCGACGAGTTCGGCGACGGCAGCGGCACCTGCTGAACGGCCTGTCGAGCGGCCGCCCAGTGCGCCGCCGGCTCCGCCGGCGCCCACAGCACCCGGCGCTGCGACTCCGCCGCCGCCTCCACCTCGTCCGGTGACGCCGCCGCCCGGGCCACCGCGCCGGGCTCGACGCGACGACGTGCCGAAGCCCGACCGCGGCTCGCTCGAAGACGCGTTGCGCGCCACGCTGCAGGCCCTCGACAGCGGCGCGGATCTCGGCGTCGAACCCGACGTGCCTTCGACAGCGCCAGCCGCGCCGACGCGCGGCCGGCCGCTCCCGTCGCGGCAGGCACCCGCGCCGGCCGCCGACGCGCGAGGTGGCGGACGGCAGACGCCGGGCAAGGAAAGCCTCCAGAACGCGCTGCGCGCCACACTGTCCGCGCTCGAAGCGGAGCGCAAGGCGGCGCCGCCCGGATCGCGGCCGCTCTTGGGGACACCCCTGCGCGCCAGTCCACCGGCGCGCCGGAAAAAGAAGCTCAGCGTCAAGGGCGCGCTCGGCATCGTGGTGCTGCTCGCCGCCGCCGTGGGCGCCGGTTACGGGCTGCGTGAGCTCGGACAGCCGCCGGCGGAGACCATCGTCGCGCGACCCGCGCCGCGGGTGCGCATCGCGGCGAACGAGCGCGCGGCCGTCGGCCAGGTCATGGCGGTGCTGCGCGACGTCCAGAGCGTGAGCCGCACGGACGTGTCGTACCGCGTGTACTTCAATCGCGTGTCGTTCGCGAAGGGCGACGTCGAGCGGTCGCTCGCGAACGTGAAGGAAGCCGACCTGCGCGCGGCGCTCAACGACGCCATGTCCGTCCACGTGTTCGCCGCGAACGTCTGGCGCGCGAAAACCCTCAACGAACGCGAAAAATGGGAAGCGGTCGGCGAGGACCCGAGCGTCGAGCTCTGCCCCGGCGCCAAGCGGATCCTCGCGATCGGCGACGAGCCTGCCAACATGTCGCGCGCGCAGTGGCGTGGGATCGCCCTCGCCGCCGGCCTGCCGCTGCTGTGGGACTGCGCCGCGGAACGCCTCGCCGAGGTCGAGCGAGGACTCAGCAAGTAAGCTGACGACCGCGCTTCGGCGTCTCCTGCCGGGCGGTGTCGCGTTCCTGCTGATCGGGTTCGCGCTCGGGGTGCCCGCCGCCCGCGCGCGGCTCGCGGACGTGCTGCCCGCTGTTCCCTGGGTCCTCTTCACCGCCGGCGCCGTGCTCGCGTGGCGCTTCAAGCGCAACAATCTCGTCGTCGCCGTCGGCGTGCTCGCGCTCGCCACGGCCGCCGTCATCGTCTTCCGCGCCGGGTCCCCGGCGCGCGACGTCGCCGCAATCCTCGTGCCGCTCGACCTCGCCGCGCTCGCGTGGCTGCCCGAGCGCGCCGTGTTCGGCCGTCAGGGTCGGCGGCGGCTCGCCCTGCTCGGCGTGCAGGTCGTTGCCGTCGCGCTGCTGGCGCTCCCGGCGCTCGCGGCCCTCGGTGAGACGCTCGCGCTGCCGATCGTCCCGACGGCCGGCGGTCGGCTCGGCGCCTTGACGCAGGCGGCGCTCGCCGCGTCGCTGTTCGGCGCCGTCGCGATCGCGGTCCGGTTCGTGCGCGCGGCGCGGTCGGAAGATGCCGGGATGCTCTGGGCGCTCGCGGCGACGACGCTCGCGCTCGGAGTGCGCGGCGATGACGCGTTCGTGTTCGGCTGGTTCGGCGCCGCCGCCCTCGTCGTGATCGTCGCGCTGGTCGAGTCGTCGTACGGCATGGCGTACGGCGACGAGCTGACCGGCTTGCCGGCGCGCCGTGCGCTCGAGACCGAGCTGCGCCAGCTCGCCGGCCGCTTCGCGATCGCGATGGTCGACGTCGACCACTTCAAGAAGTTCAACGACGAGCACGGCCATCCGATCGGCGATCAGCTGCTGCGCATGGTGGGCGCGACTCTCGCGCGCGTCGGCGGCGGGGGCCGCGCATTCCGCTACGGCGGCGAGGAGTTCGCGATCGTGTTCCCCGGAAAAGTCACCGCCGAGGTGATGCCGCACCTCGAATCGGTCCGCACGGCGATCGAGAGGACGCCCTTCGTCGTGCGCGGACGCGATCGCCCGCGCAAGCGTCCCGAGCGGCCATCACGGCGCGGGGACCGCCGGGGCGTCGGCGTGACCGTCAGTATCGGTGTCGCGGCGACCGCGACGCGCGTCACGGATCCGCGCGCGGTGCTCGATGCGGCGGACGCCGCGCTCTATCGCGCGAAGCGCGGCGGGCGCAACCGCGTGTCCGTTTGATGAATTGCGTACGCGTGACCGGTGTGACGGTTACAGGCTGTACTGTCGTTTGATGAACTGATCGAGGAGTGGAACAGCGAGGGAATATTTCCCGAACCGGTTCTTGTAGACGAGACCCGCCTCACTCAGCGTAACGAGCATCTGATTCACGTGGCTGCCGCTGAACGCCTTCTCCAGCGTACCTTGACCTCGCATCTCTACTGATCGGTCGACGACTTCCTGCACTGTAAATTCGAGCGCGCAGTTATCCAGTGTCGCGATGACCTTGAGGAGGTCTCGCTGACGATCGGTCGCCCGTGCCCACCGGCCGGCGAAAAAATCCGAATCGAGCTTTCGGAGGATCTCTTGGACAGGAATGGGTTGCGCGTCCTCTCCGGCGGTGGCCTTCTGGCTCCAGACGTCGAACACCTCCCGGCAGACATACTGAATGAAGTATGGGTAGCCGGCCGTCATCGAACAGATGTTCTCAACCGACGGGTCTGAGAAGTGGACGGGACAGTCGCTGTCGCTGATCGGCTTAACGATCGCCTCTTTGTTTTCCTCTTTCGTGAGTTTGTCGAGGAAAAGTACGTGAAACATTCGTTCTGCGAAGGTCCTGGCCTCCACTAGCTTCGGAAAGAGAGTCGGGAGTCCCGTGAGCCCGAGCATGAAGGGGATGTTCTTCCTTTGAATTGACTGGAAGACATCCAGCAAAACCGAAAGCGGAAATTGCTCTTTCTCGGCGCGGTCGCCCAAGTTCTGCGCCTCGTCGTACGCAAAGATCACTCCACGGACACCCAGCTGCGATAGATAACTCCATACGAGCTCAAGAACACCTTTGAGTTTGTCTGCGACAAGACCGGGGACGTTCGTGTAGAGCGTCACGAGTGTGTCGAAGGTCAACGTCTTGTAGGCCGTTTCGACGGGCGCAGTGAGTCCCGCGTGACGACGCTCTTCGGCGGAAAACACAACGCCGGCCGTCGCGACTGACAGATCTGTGAGGAGACGAAGCCCCAGCGCCTGCTCGTTCACGCTGGTCGATTCCGAGAGATCCGCTCCAACCCAAAGCCATCCGGCTTCCACGGCCATGGGCTTGAACGTCTCAAGAAGCACCGTCTTTCCGAGGCCGCGCAGTCCAGTCAAGATCAGGTTTTGAAGGACCGGGTCTTGGTCAAGGAGCTTTGCGAACTCCGCCTTTTCCCTAGTTCTTCCGGCTAGATACGGCGGCATGTGCCCAGCGCCTGGCCGGAATGGGTTCTTGAACGGCTTCACTGCTACCACTGTTTAGCTCCCCTTAGTTGTGTAGATAAATTTAGTGTCTATATGAAATTTAGCCTATCGGCTTACCCGCTGTCAAACCGGATTTAGTCCTATCCATAAGTCGTTATAAATTCCACGGCGTGTAGCCAAAAAGTATAATAAATCAAATGCCGCGGCCGGCGGCGTGCACGATCACCGGGTTCAGATCGATCTCGCTCACCGTCTCGGCGTGGTCGGCCGCGAAGCGCGCCACGCGCACGAGCAGATCGACCAGCGCCTCGACGTCGGCCGGTCCTTCGCCCCGCACGCCGCGGAGGATCGCGGCGCCGCGGAGGCGGTCGAGCGCGGCGCGCACGTCGGCGGCGTCGATCGTCACCGGCAACAGCACGACGTCGCGCAGCACCTCGGCGTGGATGCCGCCGAGCCCGACCATCAGCATCGGCCCGAAATCGAGATCGCGGCTGACGCCGACGATCATCTCGCGGCCGGGCTCGGCCATCTTCTGCACCAGGACGCCGCGGATCGTCGCGCGCGGGACGGCGCCGGCCCGCTCGACGATTCGCCGGTAGGCGTCGCGCACCGCGGTGTCGGAGTCGAGCCGCAGCGCGAGGACACCGGCCTCCGTCTTGTGCGCGATTTCCGGCGACTGCACCTTCAGCGCGACCGGATGACCGATCCGGCGCGCGGCGGCGACGGCCGCCGCTTCGTCGCTCACCAGCTCTTCGGCCGGACGCGGCAGCCCGTACGTGGCGAGCACGTCCTTCGCCTCGTGTTCGGTCAGTGTCGCGCCCGCCGCCGCGAGCCGCTTCGCCGCGTCGGTCCGCGCGAGATCCGGCACCGTCGCCGGCGTGCGCCGGCTCGTGCGCCGCTCCTGGAACTCCGCGTACCCGGCGAGCGCGCGCAGTGCCTTCGCGCATCCCGGCATGCTCGTGAACGCCGGCAGGCCGGCGCTCGTCAGCAGCGCGGTCGCCTGCGCGGACGCCAGCGTGTACGCGCAGAAGACGATCGGCTTCGTCGCCGTCGCGGCGACCCGCTTCAACGGCTCGATGTCGCGCTGGATCGCGCCTTCGAACGCGAGCGATCCGACGACGACCACGGCGTCGACGACAGGGGACTTCAGGAGGATGTCGATGATGCGCGCATATCCGACCTGCCGGATCGCCTGCGCGGTGACGTCGACGGGATTCTCGGACGCGCCGTACGCCGGAATGAGCGTGTCGATCTCGCGACGCGTCGCCTCGTCGAGGCTCGGCACTTCGAGGCCGTGCGCCGAGAGAATGTCGGCCATCCACACCGCGCCGCCGCCTGACGCGGAGAGCAGCGCAATGCGCCGCCCGCGCGCACCGGCGCGACCGTGCGCCGCGGGCGGGCAGAGCGAGAACGCCGTCGCGACGTCGAGCATCTCGTCCATGTCGTCGGCGCGGATGACGCCGTGGTGCCTGAACATCGCGTCGTACGCCTGGTCGGCGCCGGCCAGCGCGGCCGTGTGCGACACGGCGGCACGGCGGCCGGCGGCCGAGCGTCCCATCTTCGCGACGATCAGCGGCTTGCCGTGCGCGGCGGCGCGCTCCGCGACGCGCGCGAGCTTCGCCGGCGTGCGAATCGTCTCGACGTACAGCAGAAAGACGCCGGACGTGCCGTCGTCGAGCATCCAGTCGACGTAGTCGAGCGCTTCGAGCCCGGCCTCGTTGCCCGTGCTCACGATGTAGGAGAACGCGAGCTGCCGGGGACGACCGCGGTTGAAGTACGCGAAGGCGATGCCGCCGCTCTGGGAAATGACCGCGAGCGACCGCCCGTGCGCGCCTTCGGGCACGAGCGGGCCGTCGGCGTGCTCGAGCACCGGCGTGAACGTGCCGATCATCGGCATCGGCAGATTCGCGACGCCTTCGCAGTTCGGGCCGGCCACGAGCAGCCCGTACCGCGCGATGACGTCGCGCAACCGCGCCTGCCGCTCGGCGCCGGCGTCCCCGCGCTCCTCGGCGAAGCCGGAGCTGATGATCGCCGCCGCCTTCACCCCGCGGCGCCCGCACGCCTCCAGCGCGTCGGGCACGCCGGCGGCGGGGATGACGACGATCGCGAGATCGACGGGCTCCGGCACGTCGTCGATCGACGCGTACGCCTTCACGCCGTGGATCTCCGCGTGACTGCGCGTGATCGGGTACACGGGGCCGGGAAAGCCGCGGGCCATCAGCACGTGCATCAGTCGGCCGCGGATGATCTCGCGATCGGGCGACGCGCCGATGACCGCGATCGAGCGCGGCGCGAGCAGCGGCGTGAGGTCGGGCGTCTTCGTCATCGATCGTACTGGGGGCCCCGACATGGCCCCCAGACCCCCAGCGCTCGGAACCGGCCCGGCGGAGCCGTGCCGGTCCTCGGTGTCGCGCCGCGTGCCGCTCATCGTCGCTCGCGGCCGAGGATGACGGTGCCGTGCGACGACATGATGCCGCCCTCGTTGTGGACGAGCGCGATCTCGTGACGCTTCACCTGCCGCTCGCCTTCCGTGCCGCGCAGCTGGCGCACGGCTTCGACGATGCCGAGCAGCCCGCCCGCGGCGCCGGCGTGCGCGTGCGACAGCATGCCGCCGTGCGTGTTCACCGGCAGGCGGCCCTCGAGCGTCGTCGCGCCGCCCGCAAACAGCGCGCCACCCTCGCCGGGCTTGGCAAAGCCACATTCCTCGGCCTCGAGGATCGGCGTGATGGTGAAGCAGTCGTAGAGCTCGGCGAAGTCGATGTCGCCGGGACCGACGCCGGCCATGCGATACGCCGCCTCGCTCGATTCGCGCGCGCCGAAGCGCGTGAGGCTCGGCGCCGCGATGAGGTGCTCGTGCGTGTGATGCTCGCCCGCGCCGAGCAGCCACACCGGCGGGCGGCGCAGGTCGCGCGCGCGGTCCGGCGACGTCACGATCAGCGCGCCGGCCGCATCGGAGATCAGGCAGCAGTCGAGCAGGCGCAGCGGATCGGCGATCGGCTTCGAGCCGAGCACGTCGGCGACCGTGATCGGGTGCTTCATGTGCGAGTTCGGATGGAGCGACGCGTGCCGCCGCGCCTGCACGGCGACGGCGGCGAGCTGCTCGCGCGTCGTGCCGTACTCGTGCATGTGGCGGCGCGCGATCATCGCGTAGAACCCCGGGATCAGCGGGCCGTACGGCGCCTCGAATGCCGGATGCCCGACGGCGGCCAGCGCCGCCACGGCCTGATCGCGGGTGAGCCCCGTCGCACGGTTTTCGCCGACGGCCACGAGCACCGTCGTCGCGCGGCCGGTCGCGATCGCCATGGCCGCGTGCTCGAGCAGGATCGCCCCCGTCGCGCCGCCCATCGTCATCGACGCGCAGAAGCCCGGCTTGAGGCCGAGGTACTCGCAGAGCACGGTGCCGTACATGAAGTACGGCTCGGCCACCGAATACGCGGTGACCAGCCCGTCGATGTCGCCCGGCGTCATGCCGGCGTCGTCGAGCGCGCGCCGCGCGGCCTGCGCGTTCAGCGCGAGGCCGGTCACGCCGGGCACCTTGCCGATCTCGGATTCGGCGACGCCCGCGATGATCGCCTGGTTCCGCAAGGTGGAGGTCATCGCGCGCTCCGCTGGAACTGCGGCAGCGCGACGGCGCCGCGCGCCTCGAATATCACCTCGACGGCGTCGTCGATCGCCACCTCGAGCGCGCGATCGCCGACGACGTTGGCCATCATGCGCGGCCCTTCGTCGAGGTCGATCAGCGCGACGACGTACGGCACGCGCCCGGCGAACGCCGGCGCGGGCGGGCGATGAATGACGGTGAAGCTCGCGATGCGGCCGCGGCCGGACGCCTCGATCCATTCGACGTCCGGAGACCAGCACGCCGGGCACGTGCGCCGCGGATAGAAGCGTACGGCGCGGCACGCGAGGCAGCGCTGCAGCAGCAGTTTTCCATCGCGCGCGCCGTCCCAGTACGGCGCGGTTTCGGGCGTCACGGCCGGAAGCGGGAGATCCATGGACGGTGAGGATACCAGCGCGCACCGACTATCATGACGGCATGGCGAAGCGGTGGATCCGGAAGTGGGCGCACGATCGCGCGACGGACGGCTGGTCGCCGATTCCCACGCGCGTCGTGTCGAACGAGGAGTACGCGCCGCTGCCGCAGACGCGCGAGCAGGCGCACGTCGCCGCCCTCGTTCGCGAGACGGCCCGGCAGAACGCGCGCGCCCTCGGCGTGTCGCGGCGCGCGTTCCTCGCGTCGGGACCCGGGCTCGCCGCCGCGCTCCTCGCGATGAACCAGGTGTTCGGCGACGTGTTCGACGTCGAGGCCGTGGAGGCGTACGAGCCGGCCGCGTTCCAGGAGCGATCGCCGCGCGCGCCCTTCATCTTCGACATCCAGACGCATCACGTCGCCGCCCCGGCCATGGGCCCCATCTCGGCGCTTCAGCCGAATCCCCTCGCGCTGCTCGAGCTCCGGCGCCGCGCGAGCCGATGGAACCCGGCGCTCCGGAACCGGCGGCCGCGCGTCGAGGATCTCTACCTCGAGACGTTCATCAAGGAAGTGTTCCTCGACAGCGACACCACCGTGGCCGTGCTGTCCGGCATTCCGTCCGCCACCGACGCGACGAACATCCTGCCGCCCTACCGCATGGCCGAGACACGGGCCATCGTCAACAAGCTCGCCGCCTCGCGCCGGCTGCTCGCGCACGGCCTGGTCGCGCCGAACAAGGGGTCGTCGGACCTCGAGACGATGCGACGCCAGGCGTCGGAGCTGAAGCTCGATGCGTGGAAGGGCTACACGGGGTTGCCGCTCGGCGATCCCCCCGCGGCGTGGCGCGTCGACGACGAGAAGGTCGGCTACCCGATGCTCGAGGAAGCGCGGCGCCTCGGCGTGCGCAACATCTGCCTGCACAAGGGTCTGCCGTTCGCGGGCACGAACGAAGCGGACTGGCATCCCGGCGACCTCGCCCGCGCCGCGCGCGAGTTCCCCGATCTGAACTTCATCGTCTATCACGCCGGCTTCCGCTCGCTGGCCGCGGCGCTCCCGGCGACGAGGGACGAGTTCGTGCGCATCTCGCGGGTCGACTGGGTGACCGATCTCTGCGAGATGCGCGCGAAGGACCCGAAGCTGACGAACGTCTACGCGGAGCTCGGATCGACCTTCGCGATGACGGTGATCACGGCGCCGCTGCTCTGCGGCCACATCCTCGGCATGCTCGTGAAGCACCTCGGCGCCGACCACGTGCTGTGGGGCACCGACGCGATCTGGTGGGGCTCGCCGCGCTGGCAGCTCGAAGCGTTCCGGCGCTTCCGCATTCCGCGGCCGATCGCGGATCGCTTTGGATACGCGCCGCTCACCGGAGACGTCAAACGGCAGATCCTCGGTCTGAACGCGGCGAAGCTGTATGGCGTCGATCCCGCCGCGGCGGTGCATCCGGTGCCGAACGATTTCGTCTCGAAGCTCAAGGCGGCGTATCTCGACGAAGGCCCGTCGCCGAGCCTGACGCAGTACGGCTGGATCATCGGCTCGTAGGGGGAGGCGCTCATGGGCCCACGTCGCGGCCGCTCGATCCTCGTGCCCGTCGTCGTCCTGTTCGCCATCGTCCTGGCGCCGCGGCTCGCCGGCGCCGACGCGGACTGGCGGACGTGGGAGCGATACATGGATACGGGCCAGGGCGCGCTGAATCAGAACCGCGTCGTGAGCGCGGAGAGCTGGTTTGCGATGGCCGTGCGCGAGGCCGAGCGCCTCGACGCCCGCGATCCGCGGCTCGGCGAGAGTCTCCGGAAGCTGCTCGAGATCTATCGCAAGGCCGGCCGTGACGACGACGCGAAGACGATCGAAGCGCGCCTGGCCACCCTCGCGCCGCCGGCGACGACGCCCGGCGATCTCGTCGACGCCCTCCGGGGCTTCGCGGCGCTGCTGATGCAGTCGGGGCGCCCGCTCGAAGCCCGGGAAGTGGAGCGCGCGTCGGAGGAAGTCCTGCAGCGACAGGACGCCGGCAAGCGCAATCAGCCGGACGTCCTCGTCCACAACCCGGTCTTCTATCTCCGCACGTACTCCGCGATGCTCCGCACGCAGCACCGCGAGGCCGACGCGGCGCGCATCGACGCGCTGACCGCGGTCGTGGCGCGGGAGCTCGCGCAGCGGTTCGCCCGCCGGCGGCGCGGCATGGCGAGGCAGACGGCCCTGCCGTCCCTGACGCACATGCAGTTGCTCGATGGCGCGAACGAAGCGTCCGCCGCGCGGTTGTTTCCGGAAGCGGAGGCCTTCGCCATCGATGCGGTGAAGATCGCCGAAACGTTTCCCGGCGGCGAGGTGACGCTGGCGTATTCCGTCAGCGTGCTCGCGGCCACCCAGGCGGCGCAGGGCAAGCGCGCGGCCTTCGACGAAGCCCAGCAGCGCGCGATGCCGGCGCTCGAGCGCGCCGGGCTCAATCACGGGCTCGTGCTCCCCGCCCTGCGCGTTCTCGCGATCGCGCACCTCGAGCACGCGTTCGACCCCGCGAAGACGCAGGCCCATCTGCGGCGCTCGCTGCAGGTCATCCAGCGCGACGTCGCGCCGGATCATCCGACGGTCGGGCTGCACCTCGCCGGACTGGCGGCCGCGGCGCTGGCGCTGGAAGGCCCGGAGCGCGCGAAGGCGGATCTCGACCGCGCGCTCGGCATCGCCGAGAAGCTCTACACGCGCGAGGACGTCTATCTCGCCCGGGCGTTCACGCGCTTCGTGACGGTCGCCGTCGAGCGCCGCGACTACGCGCTCGCGCATTCCGTCGCGTCACGCGTGGTCGGCATGCTCAAGCGGATGCTCGATCCCGGCCACCCCGAAGTCGTCCTCGCGAACGATCGCGTTCGCGCGATCAGCGAGCAGAGCAAGCCCGTCGCGAAGTAGCGCCACGCCGCCCCGGCGCCGGGAAAGGGAAAGCCGGCGCCGGAGCGGCGCCGAGCGTCGCCGCCCGGGGTGAGGCGGCGAGGCGCGCTCGCACTACTCGCTGAGCGTCAGCGTGATCGTGACGCGGCGCTTGTCCGCGTTGGCCGCGCCGGCCGCCTCGATCGGACCGAGCCCGATCTGATGGATGCGCCACAGCTCGACGCCGTTCGCCACGAGATGGCGCCGCACCGCCTCGACGCGCCGGCGGCTGAGCTCGAGGTTGTAGTGCCGCGGGCCCCGCGGGTCCGTGTGGCCTTCGAGCACGACGCCGAGCGCCGGGTTCTTCTTCAGCTCCTCGATCATGGGCAGGAGCGCGGTCTGCGCCCGATCGTCCAGATCGAAGCGGTCGAAGGCGAAGAGCACGCGGGCACTGTCGACCGCGGACCGCTGGTGCCGGCCGCTCCACAGACGCGTCAGGCGCTCATCGGTTTCGCCGGCCCGCGCGTGCGCCGCGTCGGCGCGCGTGTACGCGCCATCCGCGCGCTCGCGCGCGCCGTCGGCAACGCCCCGCGCCGCCTCGACGACATCCTCCGCGGACTTCACCTTCACGCCGAGGGCGTCGACGCGCTTCGACTCTTCGCCGAGGCGCCGGCCTTCGGCGTCGACGCGGGACTCGACCTTTCCGACGCGCTCCTCCGCGTCGACCCGCTCCTTGGTGATGATCTTGTTCACCCAGTCCTTCGTGGCGCAGCCGCTGATGAGCATTGCCGCCGCCGGCAGCACGAGCACGATGCGCGCAGCAGACATCGTCGACCTCCTCGCGAGAAGTTGACCTGCGACGCAGCATGAGCAACGGCGCTGCCACGTGCTCGACGTGCGCCGGCCCGGCACGAGCGGGCTGCCCGCGTGGCAATCCGGGTCACGACGGCACCACGAGCGCGTTTCGGGTCTCGCGCGACCCACTTCGCGGCGTGCGGCGGCGAGGACCGGTGTTCGTGAAGCGCACACGCCCTGACGCGCATGACGTCACGTGCGCGAACACGCGCTGCCGCCGACCGCTGGTGACGCGCCGGTGAGTCGACTACACTCGCCGCTCATCCGCTCGGACCGCTCCCGAAAGGAGAGTCCCGATGCGCGGCGTACTGCCGGGTTGCGTGGCGGGCGAAGTGAGGCGGAGGGTGGCCCCTAGCTGCCCATCGCGGCGAGGCCGGCGCGAATGACGGCGAGGAACGCGCCGGCCAGCACGAGGATCATGACGGCGGAGCCGAGGTTCACGATCGTCATCAGCTTCTTCTCGTCCATGCGCGCAGCGCCTCCTGAGGGGGTAGTGGGCGGATGATACCGCGCTTCGGACGCGATCGGCGAGTCGGCGCGCCGACGACCCGCGTCGTGGGGCCGATCCGGCGCCGCGACCAGCGCGAGGAACACCACACGAAGGCGGCGACCGGCGGGCTCGGGCCCGTCGTGCAGGAGCGGTGGACGTCCGAGTCCGTCGATCCGCTGCGCCGTATCTTCTTCCCGGAGACCCGCCCGCAGAACGTCCCGCACCGGTCGTGGCGCAACGTCGCCGACGGGCCCGTGAACCCCGAACGCGTCGAGGTCCGCAACGCCGCCCGCATGACCGAGATCGTCAAGGGCGTGGCGACCTGGCTCGGCGCGAATCTCGTCGGCGTGTGCGCGCTCGACCAGGCGTTCGTGTTCACGCATCACGGGCTGCGCATCGACTTCCACAAGGGCCGCGCGGGCCAGCCGGTCGACTTGCCGCACCGGTACGCGATCTCGATGGCCATCGAGATGGAGCCCGAGAACCTCAGGAACTCGCCGTCGTTCGTCGACGGCGCGGCGGTCGGCAAGGCGTACATGGAATCGTCGAAGCTCGCGGTGCACCTCGCGGCGTACATCCGCGAGCTCGGCTGGCCCGCCAAGGCGCATGCGTTCATCAACGAGGACGTGCTGCACGTGCCGATCGCCGTCACCGCCGGCCTCGGCGAGCTCGCGCGCAACGGCTCGCTGATCACGCGGCGCTACGGCCCGCGCGTTCGCCTGTCGACGGTGACGACGGACCTGCCGCTCGTGCCCGACCGGCCCGTCGATCTCGGGGTGCAGGCGCTCTGCTCGATGTGCGACAAGTGCGCCGCGAACTGTCCGGCGCAGGCGATTCCGTTCGGTCCGAAAACGGTGAGCAACGGGATCGAGCGCTGGCAGGTCGACAACGACAAGTGCATGACCTACTGGGTCGCGAACCGTGCGCGGTTCAACGACTGCGCGCGATGCATCGCCACGTGCCCGTGGAACGTGCCGGACAGCGGCTGGAACCGGCTCCTGACGTGGGGCATCCCGCGCTCGCGCTGGTGGCGGCGGGCGTTTCTCTGGCTGGACGACCGCCGCCGGGGCCGGAAGCCGAACCCGCCGCAGGAGTGGCTCTACTACAAGATCCCGGGCGACCGGACGAATTGGACCATCCCTCGCGTCATCGATTGACCCGCCGGCTCGCCGTCGCTATTCCCCTGCCCGGCACCGCTGTGTTATTTTTTCATCTCGCTGTAACTGGTGGTCGTCCAAGCACTTCCGAAGCGCGGAAAGGTCGTCCTGGTGAGCGAAAAGGGGCGAGGGCCAGTGGCGGAAGCCACCTCCGAGACGGAAAACCGCCAATTCCGCGCGAACATCGACGCCCTCCGGGACGAGCTCGAGCGGCAGCGGATCGAGCACGAAGATCGCCTGGCGCGCGCGATGGCGGCCGCCGGCGACGAAAAGCGGCAGCTCCAGATGGCCGCCAACGCCCTGCGCGACGAGTTGGAACGCCTCCGCATCATGAGCGACGAGCGCGTCGACCGCGCCCTCGCCACCGCCGGGGATGAAAATCGGCAGCTCCAGCTCACGGCCCAGGCGCTGCGCGATGAGTACGAGCGGCTGCGTGTCGCGGGCGAAGACCGGCTCACGCGCGCGGTGTCCCACTCCGCCGACGAAACGCGCCAGCTGCAGCTGACCGCGCAGGCGCTGCGCGACGAGCTCGAGCGGCTGCGCGTCGCGGGCGAAGACCGGATGACGCGCGCGATGTCCGCAGCCGCCGACGAGAGGCGCCAGCTCGAACACACCGTGCAGGCGCTGCGCGACGAGCTCGAGCGGCTGCGGGTGTCGGAGCAGGAGCGTCTCGATCAGGCCGTGTCCGCGCTGAACGCGGAGGCGCGCCAGCTCCGCGCGAGCGTGCAGTCACTCCGCGACGAGATGGAACGGCAGCGCATCGCCGGCGAGGAGCGCGAAGCGCGGCATCAGCGCGTCGTGCGCGACGCCGAGGCCCACGTCGCCGCGCTGCGCGAGCAGCTGGAGGCCCACCGTGCCGGCCGTGCGTAACCGCCGCGCCGCGCTGGCGCGCCGCATGGGTCGCGGTCGGCTCGCCGAGCTGCTGCTGGACGTCTCGAACCGGCTCGGGGTGTCGCGCGACCTGACCGAGGCGATCGACATCCTCGCGCAGCTCACCGCGACCGCCGTCGGGGCCGAGCGCGGCGCCGTGTTCCTGAACGACGCGCAGACCGGCGAGCTCTTCTCGCGCGTGGCGGAAGGCAAGTTCACGCGCGAGATCCGCATGCTCAACACCGTCGGCGTCGCCGGCCACGTGTTCACGACCGGCAAGGGCATCATCATCGACGACGCCTACTCGGATCCGCGGTTCAACCGCACCGTCGACAGCGTCACCGGCTTCACGACGAAGACGATCTGCGGCGTGCCGCTGCGAACGCTGAAGGGCGACCTCGTCGGCGTCGCGGAGCTCCTGAACAAGACGGACGGCGGGTTCGTCGAGACCGACCTGGACCTGCTCGAGCTCATGATCGAGCAGGCGGCCGTCGCGCTCGAGCACCATCGCACCGTCGAGTCGATCGAGCGGTCGCAACAGCAGCAGCTCGCGTTCCTGAACGTCGTCTCGGAGCTGTCGTCCGAGCTGCGCCTGCAGCCGCTGCTGAACAAGCTGATCACGGCGATCACGAGGATGCTCGAGTCCGAGCGGTCGACGCTCTTCCTGAACGACGAGCGGCGGAAGGAGCTCTACACGGTCGTCGGCGAAGGGCTCGGGTCCACGGTGATCCGGTTCCCCAACGACCGCGGCATCGCGGGCGCGGTGTTCACGACCGGCGAGACGATCAACATCCCGTACGCGTACGCCGACCTGCGCTTCAACCCGAGCTTCGACAAGACGACCGGCTTCTTCACGCGCTCGATCCTGTGCGTGCCGGTGACGAACAAGCAGGGCCGCGTGATCGGCGTCACCCAGGTGCTGAACAAGCGCGGCGGCGCCTTCACGCCCGAGGACGAGGCGCGGCTGAAGGCGTTCACGTCCCAGATCGCGATCGGGCTCGAGAACGCGCAGCTGTTCGACGACATCCAGAACATGAAGAACTACAACGTGTCCGTGCTGGAGTCGATGTCGAACGGCGTCATCACGCTCGACGAAGAGCTCAAGATCGTCACCTGCAACGCGGCCGGCTGCCGCCTGTTCAAGCAGCGCCAGGAGATGATCGTCGGGCAGAAGGCGGACGCGTTCTTCGTCGACGCCAACGCCTGGGTCCTCGACATGGTCCAGAAGGTCGACGACAAGCTCGACGGCGCCAAGGGCCGCCCGATGCGCCGCCTCTCCGACCGGCAGACCCCGCAGGAAAGCATGATGGACGCCGAGCTCATCGCCGGCGGCGAGAAGATGTCGGTCAACCTCACGGTGCTGCCGCTCATCGGCATCAACGGCGCCAAGCTCGGATCGATGCTGCTGATCGAGGACATCAGCGCCGAGAAGCGCGTGAAGGCCACGATGTCGCGGTACATGGACGCGTCGGTCGCCGACCAGCTCCTGAAGGCCGGCGAATCGGTGCTGGGCGGTCTGAGCAGCACCGCCACCGTCCTGTTCTCCGACATCCGGAGCTTCACGACGCTGACCGAGGAGCTCGGACCGCAGGGCACCGTCAGCATGCTGAACGAGTACTTCACGCTGATGGTCGACTGCATCCAGCGCGAGAACGGGATGCTCGACAAGTTCATCGGCGACGCCATCATGGCGGTCTTCGGCACGCCGATCTCGCACGGCGACGACGAGGACCGCTCGGTGCGTGCGGCCGTCGCGATGCTCCGCGATCTCGCGACCCTGAACGACAGCCGTCGCGCCGCCGGCAAGAAGCCGATCGAGATCGGCATCGGCATCAACACCGACAGCATCGTGTCCGGCAACATCGGCTCGCCGAAGCGCATGGACTACACGGTCATCGGCGACGGCGTGAACCTCGCCTCGCGCCTCGAAGGCGCGTGCAAGACCTACGGCGCGCGCATCCTGGTCAGCGAGTACACCTTCGCGAGGCTGCGGGGCACGTACCGCAGCCGCGAGGTGGACAAGATCGTCGTGAAGGGCAAGACGCAGCCGGTCGCCGTCTTCGAGATCCTCGAGCACCACACGCCCCAGACGTTCCCGGCGATGAACCAGGTGCTCGCGCTCTTCCGCCACGGGCTCGAGTGCTATCGCGCGCAGCGGTTCCAGGAAGCCGTGAAGGCCTTCAAGGAGGCGCTCGATCTGAATCCGAAGGACAAGCCGTCGAAGCTCTACGTCGAGCGCTGCGAGTACTTCCTCGAGCATCCGCCCGCCGCGGAGTGGGACGGCGTGTGGGTGATGGAGTCTAAGTAAGGAACGCGATCGCGCGTTCCGCCATCGCGCGCGGGCGCTCGAACGGCAGGAAGTGCGAGAAGGTCGCCAGCCGCTCCGCCCGCGCGTCCCGCATCCGCGCCGCGATCCGCTCGACGAGCGGCGCCGCGCGTGAGGTCGACCGCTCGCCGGCATAGATCATGGCCGGCGTCGCATACCGCTCCAGGTCGTTCCAGATCCCGCTCGTCGTGTCCTGCATGAACGTCGCGACTTCGGCCGGGCGCGAGCACTTGAGCTCCACGGTGCCGTCGGCGCGATCCCGCACGCCGTACTCGACGTAGGCCTCGAGCGCGGCCGGATCGAACGTCGCGAACGGGCCGCGCGTCGACCAGCGCGCGATCATGTCGGCCGTCGAGTCGAACACCATCCGGCGCGTGCGTGCCGCTTCGGCCGCGCGCGTCTCCTCCTGCTGCTCGGGCGGCAGGATGATCGGCTCGAACAGCACCGCGCGCGTGACCGTGCCGGGCCGCAGCAATTCCGCGCGGACGACGAGCGCGCCGCCAACGGAATGCCCGAGCGCGGCAACACGTGGGAGCCCGAAGTGGTCGAGGACAGCGAGCAGATCGTCGGCCATGCGCGTGAAGTGATATCGCGCGGGATCCGCGGGCGTCGACGACTCACCGTGCCCGGGCAAATCGAACGCGAAGAGCGAGAAGCATGGCCGGAGGTGGTCGAGCAGCGGCAGCCAGCAGTGCGCGTGAAACCCGGTGGCGTGGACGAGGAGCAGCGGCGGCCCGTCACCACCGAACCGGTAGGCCGCGATGCGTTCGCCGCCAGTGACGACGAGCTCGGGCTCGACGACGACGCGACGGGAGGGAGGCGTCGCCGGCGACGGAGGCATCACGCGAGGAGCAGCGGCACGAGCAGGCGGCTCAGCGCGGCCGTCACGCAACCGGAGACGTCGCGAACAACACCGGAGCCGGACGGGTCCTGCCGCCGCGCGAGATCATTCGCGACCGCAGCCGCGCGATCTAACGCGACGAGCGCGCCGAGATCAGCGCCGCGGCACGCGAGAGCGCGTCGGAGGGCAGCGTATGGCGGCGCGCGAATCCGGAGAGCGGTCGAGTGGCGTCGATCACGACCTTGGCCGTCGTGCCGTCGCGAGTCGACGGGTCGAGAATCGCGCCCATCGCGTTCGGAATCACGGTGAGGTCGCGATCGGCCTGCATGCGCGTGGCCACGGCCCAGAGCACGTCGGCGTCGCGCGTGACGTCGACGTCGTCGTCGACGACCACGACGAGCTTCAGCGCGAGATCGTCGCCGAACGCGGCGAGCGCGGCGTTCTTCGCCTGGCCTTCGGCCGTGACCTTCATCGAGATGTAGCAGTGCAACCGGCACGTGCCGGACTGCGGAAACGAGACGGCCTTGACCGTCGGGAAGTTGGCGCGCAGCACGCGCAGCATGCGCGCTTCCTGCGGCACCGCGAGCAGCGTCGTGTGCTCGGCGGAGATGCCGGCGGCGATGTCCTGGTACAGCGCGTCCTGCCGATGCAGGATCGCGGTCACCTCGAGCACGTGCCGCGTCGAGCGCTCGGACGCGTAGCCGGTGAACTCGGCGAACGGTCCCTCCGGCTCGCGCACGCCGGGCAGGATGCGACCTTCGAGCACGATCTCGGCATGCGCCGGCGCTTCCACCGGCACGGTCACGCCGCTGACGATCTCGAGCGGCTCGCCGAAAAATCCGCCGGCCGCGTCGTATTCGTCGGCGTCGATCGGTCCCTTCCACAGCCCGGCGCCGAAGTGGAAGAGCGGATGGGCGCCGATCACGACCGAGACGGGCAGCGGCTCGCCGCGCTCCTCCGCGCGCCGCGCGTAATCCCAGAGATGACGGCGGCTGTGGAGGCTCGTGCCGAGCCGATTGCGTCCCTTCCACTGCATGCGGTGAAAGCTCGCGTTCCGCACACCGCTCTCCGGGTCTTTCGCGACGACGATGCCGTTGGTGATGTACGGGCCGGCGTCCTCCGTGAAGTGGCGGATGATCGGCAGGCGCGCCAGATCGACGTCGGCGCCGGTCAGCACGACGTCCTTCACGGGGCCGCGCGCGACGAGCCGCGGCGGGATGCGGCGCTCGCCGCGCGTGAGCCATTCCTCCGCGAGCGCGTCGACGGGCACGCCGAGCGCGGCGGCATACCGCCGGCGGTCGGCGAACAGATTCGTGACGAGCGGGAACCGCGCGCCGCGCACGCGCTCGCACCAGACGACCGGCATGTCGCCGCGGCGCTCGAGCTCCCACAGCACGGCGGCGACGTCGTAGTCGCCGCCGATCTCGTCGCGGATGCGCCAGATCTGCTCGGGCGACTTCGCCTCGAGCTCCGCGAGAAACGTCCGGAGGTCCTGCATCATTCGTACTGGGGGGCCCCGACATGGCCCCCCAGACCCCCCAGCGCTCGTCGCGCCCCGGGGAACCCGGGGCGCTCCTCGGTTCCGGCTTGCGTCAAGGCTTCCACTCCTTCGCCTGGCGGATGACGGCGTTCTTGTCGAAGCGGTTGATCTCGTCCACGAGCTTGTCGGTGTAAATCTCGCCGACGTCCACCGTGCCCTTCGTGACGCCCTGCTCGGTGTAGATCTTCTTCAGCGTGTCCCACTGCGCGCGGCTCGCGAAGCCGTAGCGCTTGTCGTCGCGATGGTCGACGCGCTGGAGCTCGAACCGCGCCTTGAAGACGTGGACCGCGTCCTTCAGCGCCTTGGCGTCATCGACGCCCTGCGGCTTCGTCTCGGGATACGCCTTCCAGTGAAGGCGGATGGCGGCTTCCGGATTGCTGAGTCCGAAGAGCGTCGCCTTCGCGATGCCGCGCGCGACCCCGATCGCCGCCTTCGAGTGTTCGGCGAGGAACGTGTCGTTCGACGCGATGGTCTGACCGATCATCTGGTCGTGCATCGGCGCGCCCAGACGACGGAACGCCAGACCGCGCAGCTCCAACCCGGCCTGCAGCGTGTCCCACACCGCGAGCGCGTCGACCTTCTTCTGCTGGAGCGCGAGCGCGCCCGGCGCGCCCGTCCCGACCGCCAGGAGCTTGTAGTCCCGATCCAACTGGAGACCGACCGACCCGAGGAGCGCCTTCGAGTACGGGACGGCCCCGGACGACAGCGCGTTGACCCCGAGCGTCTTGCCCTTGAGGTCCTTCAGCTCTTTGATCGGGCCGTCGGCGGGCGCGACGATGCGGAAGATCGTCTCGCGCGCCTGGACGTAGAACGCCTTGATCGGCACGCTCTTCTCGCGCGCGATGATGATCGTCTCCGGCCCGAGGGACACGAACTGGATGTTGCCCGCGCCCAGCTGCTGCGCACCGGCGGTGGAGCCCTCGACGCTCGTGACCGCCACGTCGAGACCTTCGTCCTTCCAGTAGCCGAGCGCGACGGGCAGGGACGAATGGGCGGCGTGACCGACCGAGAGGTCCTTCGTCGTCACCGAGAACGTGACCTTCGTCGGTGCCTGGCCCTGGGCGAGGCCGGCGAACCCGGCCGCGACGACGAGCGGCACCGCGACGAGACCGAACACCGTGGATCGCTTCATGGATGACTCCCTGTGTTGGGTTGGGACGTGAGTCGGCGCTACGCGCCGATGACTTCCTCGGGCTCCGCCCAGAAGATGAGCCGCTTCTGGAGCGCCTGCATGACGAGGTGCAGCGAGACGCCGAGGCCGGCGAGCAGGATCAGCACGGCGAACACGCCGGCGATGTCGAGCGCGAAGTTGTACTGGAGGATGAGGTTGCCGAGACCCTGCTGCGCGCCGACGAACTCGCCCACGATGGCGCCGAGCACGCTGAACACGATGGCGATGTCGAGGCCGGCGAAGACGAACGGCAGCGCGTTCGGGAACTGCACCATGCGGAACGTCTGCCACCGCGTCGCGTTCAGCGACCGCATCAGGTCGAGCTTGGCCTGGTCGACCGTCTTGAGCCCGACGATGACGTTCACGAGCACCGGGAAGAACGCCACCATCGCCGCGATCACGATCTTCGACGTGATCCCGAAGCCGAACCACACGATGATCAGCGGCGCGACGGCGATCTTGGGCAGCGTCTGCAGCGCGACGAGGTACGGATAGAACGTCTTCTCGACGATGCGGAACTGCGAGACGACGGCGCCGAGCACGATGCCGGTGACCGCCGCGATCCCGAAGCCGGCGAGCGTCTCGGAGAGCGTCACCCAGAAGTGCGCGATGAAGAGCTGGCTCTTGAGGCCGCCGGCCAGCGCCGCCCAGATCATGCTGGGCGCCGGCAGGATGAACGCCTGGATCTGCCACGCGCGCACGATCCATTCCCAGCCGAGGACGAACACCACGAAGACGAGCGGGATCAGCGGCACGTGCGGCCGCTCGCGGAGATAGTCGATCAATCGAGCCAGCCTTTCGCGTCGAACAGGTGGCGGATCTTGCGCGTGTACACGCCGAAGGCGTCGGACGCCATCATGTCGAGGTCGCGGGGCCGCGGCAGGTCGACGTGCACGATCTCGACGATGCGGCCGGGCCGGGCCGACATCACGACGACCCGGTCGGCGAGGAACACCGCCTCCGGGATCGAGTGCGTGATGAACACCACGGTCTTCTTCGCCTGCTGCCAGATGCGCAGGAGCTCGAGGTTCATGAACTCGCGCGTCATGGCGTCGAGCGCGCCGAACGGCTCGTCCATCAGGAGCAGCGACGGCTCGTGCACGAGCGCGCGCGCGATCGCCACGCGCTGGCGCATGCCGCCCGACAATTCTTGTGGATACTTGTCCTCGAAGCCGACCAGTCCGACGAGACGCAGCAGCTCGACGGCGATCGTGCGGTAGTGCCGGCGATCGAGGCCGAGCACTTGGATCGGCAGCATGACGTTGTCGAGCACGGTGCGCCACGGCAGCAGCACGGGATCCTGGAACACGACGCCGATGTCGCGCCGCGGGCCGTTCACCGGTTCGCCGCGCAGCGTGACGCTGCCGGCGGAACGCGCCAGGAGGCCGGCCAGGATCTTGAGCAGCGTCGTCTTGCCGCAGCCCGACTGGCCGACGATGGTGATGAACTCGCCCGGCTCGATGGAGAGCGAGATCCCGCCGAGCGCCTTCACGAGCGCGCGGCCTTTCGTCGTGTAGGTCTTCTCGAGATCGGAAACGACGATCAGCGGAGCCACCACGGTGCGAGGGATTAGATCATGTATCCTCGGGCCCGCCAATGGCACGGACCGACGCCCGCGCGCTTCACCGGGACGCGATCGTGATCGACCTCGTGTGCCCGCTCGCGAATCAGGAGCGTCATCTCGACGAATGGATGCGCGGCGGCGTCACGGCGCTCGGCCCGACGGTCGCCGCCGACGACGGCCTCGAGTCGGCGATGACGAAACTCGCCACGTGGCTCGAGCGGCTCGGTCGGCGCCGCGACCTCGCGCACGTCACGCATGTCGACGACTTCGCGCGCGCGAAGAAGGACGGCCGGCTCGGCATCGTCTTTCACTTCCAGAACACGCAGCCGTTCGAGCGCAACGCGGAGCTCGTCGAGGTGTACTACCGCCTCGGCGTGCGCGTGACGCAGCTGACGTACAACGTGCGTAACTGGGTCGGCGACGGCTGCGCGGAACCGGCGGACTCCGGGCTCTCGGATTTCGGGCGGCGCATCGTGCGCGAGATGAACCGCGTCGGGATGGTCGTCGATCTCTCGCATACCGGGTATCGCACGACGATGGAAGCGATGGAGGTCTCGACGGCGCCGTGCATCGTGTCGCACGCGAACGCGCGCGCCGTGCACGACTCGGCGCGTAACCTCCGCGACGATCAGATCGACGCCGTCGCCGCCCAGGGCGGCGTGATCGGCCTCAACGGGTTCCCCGCGTTCGTCTCGAAGCGCCGCTGGCCGACGCTCGACGACCTGCTGCGCCACGCCGACTACATCGCCGGGCGCGTCGGCACCGACCATCTCTCCGTCGGCATCGACTACTACCAGGGCCAGTGGCCGTTCGCCGACGCCGCCGCGGCGAAGGCGCTCTACGCCGCCAGCGTTCGCTCGGGCCGCTGGAGTCCCGTGACGTATCCGGCGCCGCCGTACAAGTACCCGCGCGGCATCGAGGTGCCGTCGAAGCTCGGCGCGCTGACCAGGGCGCTGCTCGCGCGCGGCTACGCGGGCGACGACGTCCGCAAGATCCTCGGCGGCAACCTGCTGCGCGTCTTCGGCAAGGTCTGGCGATGAGCCATATCGTCATCGTCGGCGGCGGGGTCATCGGCGTCTGCACCGCGTACTACCTCGCCGAGCGCGGCGCGCGGGTCACGATCATCGAAAAGGGCGACATCGCCTCCGGGTGCTCGTACGGGAACGCGGGGCTCATCGTGCCGAGCCACAGCGTGCCGCTGGCCGCGCCCGGCGTGCTCTGGCGCGGCATCAAATGGATGCGCGATCCGGAGAGCCCGTTCTACATCCGGCCGCGCCTCGATCGCGATCTCGTGCGGTGGCTCTGGCGCTTTCGCGGCTTCTGCACCGACGCGCATCTGCACCGCGCCGTGCCGGTCATCCGCGACCTGTCGCACCTGAGCCTCGGGCTCTTCAGGGAGCTCGCCGAGCGCGGCACCGTCGACTCCGGATTTCGTCAGGACGGTGTGCTGATGGTGTATCGGACCGCTGCGGCGCTCGCCGACGGACATCACGAAGCGCGCGTGCTCGGTGACGCCGGGATCACCGCGACGGTGCTGGACGGCGACGGCGCGCGCGCGGTGGAGCCGGCGCTGCGACCGGACATCGCCGGCGGCGTGTACTTTCCCGACGACGCGCACGTCACGCCCGACCGGTTCGTGATCGGCCTGGGTCGCGTCGTCGAACGGATGGGCGTGACGGTACGCACCGGCACCGAAGTCCTCGGCTTCGCGACGGCCGGCCGTCGTATCGCAGCCGTCGAGACGACGCGCGGCGACATCCCGTGCGACGACGTCGTGCTCGCCGCCGGCTCCTGGTCGCCGGGCGTCGCCAGAGGGCTCGCGCTCGATCTGCCGATTCAGGCCGCGAAGGGTTACAGCATCACGTACGAGCAGCCGGCAAACGGACCACGTGTGCCGATGCTGCTCGTCGAATCACGGTTCGCCGTGACGCCGATGCGCGGCGAGCGCGTCGACACGCTGCGCTTCGGCGGCACGCTGGAGCTCGCCGGCCTCGATCTCTCGATCGATCGCCGGCGCGTCGGCGCCATCACGCGCGGCGCGCGCGACTACCTGACGCTGCCGCAGGAGATGAAGCTCCTCGAGGTGTGGCGCGGGCTCCGTCCCTGCACGCCCGACGGCCTGCCGCTCATCGGCCGGCCGCGCCGCTGGGACAACCTCGTCGTCGCGGCCGGTCACGCGATGATCGGCCTGTCGCTCGGCCCCGTGACGGGCCAGCTCGTCGCGCAGACGATCGCCGGCGAGAAGCCGCTGCTCGATCTCGGTCCGCTCGATCCGGACCGCTTCGCGTGACCATTAGTTGGAACTGGGGGCCCCGAAATGGCCCCCAGGCCCCCAGCGCTCGGAACCGCCCCGGCGGAGCCGTGGCGGTCCTCGATTTCGCCGCTAGCGCGAGAGCGCGGCCAGGTCGATCACGAGCTCTGGCCACTCCGGAAGGCGGAGCTGATCGGGCGCGGAGGCCTCGGCGACGGCGCGATAGACGCCGGCGTCGAGACGCAGGCATTCGAGCCGCACGATCTCCGGATCGAGGATCCAGTAGTGGCGGATGCCGAGCTCGGCATATCGCCGCATCTTCACCGCGCGATCGAGCGCGCGCGTCGACGGCGAGAGCACCTCGACGACGAGGAGCGGCGCCTTCTCGATCGCGCGGCTCGTGACCTGGGCCGGATCGGCGACGCCGAGCAGATCGGGTTGCACGATGTCGTGCTCGCCGAGGATCAGGTCGACCGGCGCGTTGAAGACTTCGGCGAGGCCGCGCGACTCGAAGTACGCCTCGAGCTGGCGCTGCAGGCGCTTGGAGAGCCGCTGGTGAAGCGGTGCCGGCGCCGGCGTCACGTAGAGCTCGCCGTCGAGAATCTCATGGCGCTTCCCGTCCGGCGGGATGCGCTCGTAGTCCGCGTACCCGAGCTTGCGGTGTTTCAGGTCTGTCGCCATCGCCGGCCATCCCCGGCGCGCAGGATTCCACGCGCCTCGCGTCGCGACGAGTGTATCAAGCCGTGGACGGCGGACGCTGCGCTATGCTGACGGTCTTCATGCGCTTCGGCCCGGCAGAACATCCGTGATCCGGCTCGGCGTCGACATCGGCGGCACGTTCACCGACATCGTCCTGATCGACGACGATGCGGGCACGCTCACCGTCGCGAAAGTGCCGAGCGTGCCGGCCGATCCCGCGGCCGCGCTCGTCGCCGCCGTGCGCCGCGCGCTCGAGCGCGCCGGCGCGAGCGCGGAGCACGTCGCGATGCTCTCGCACGGGACGACGATCGTCACCAACGCGGTGCTCGAAGACACGCTTCCGGCGACGGCGCTCGTCACGACCGCCGGGTTTCGCGACGTGCTGGAGATCGGCCGGCATCTCCGGCCGGACATGTACGACCTCATGCAGGACAAGCCGCGGCCGCTCGTGCCGCGTGAGCGCCGCTTCGGCGTTCGCGAACGCACCGCGGCGGACGGCGCCCTCCTGGTGCCGCTCGACGCCGACGGCGCGCGCGAGATCCTCGACGCCATCCGCGCGTCGGGCGCGCAGGCGGTCGCGATCAGCTTCCTGCACGCGTACGCGAATCCGGCCAACGAAACGGCGATGAAGCGCGCCGTGACGGCGGCATTGCCGGGCGTGCTCGTGGCGGCGTCCTCCGACGTGTGCCGCGAGATCCGCGAGTTCGAGCGGACGAGCACCGTCGCGCTGAACGCCGCGGCGATGCCCGTGGTCGCGCGGTATCTCGACGCGCTCCGCGAGCGCCTCGCGCCCGTGTTGCCGAAGACCCAGGTCTTGCTGATGCAGTCGAACGGCGGATCGATGACGGTCGGCGCCGCGCGCCAGGCGCCCGCGCATCTCGTGTATTCCGGGCCGGCCGCGGGCGTGCTGGCCTGCCAGTTCATCGGACGCCTCACCGGACGCGACAACGTGCTCGGCTTCGACATGGGCGGCACGAGCACGGACATCTCGCTCGTCTATCGCGGTGTGCCGCGCATGACGACCGAAGGCGGCATCGGCGGTCACCCCGTCAAGCTGCCGATGCTCGACGTGCACACGATCGGCGCCGGTGGCGGGTCGATCGCATGGCTCGACGCCGGCGACGGGCTGCACGTCGGGCCGCGCAGCGCCGGCGCGGACCCCGGGCCCGCCGCGTACGGCCGCGGCGGCACGGAGCCGACGGTGACCGACGCGAATCTCGTGCTCGGCCGGCTCGCGCCCGATCGGTTCCTCGGCGGCGAGATGCGTCTCGACCGCGACCGCGCGCTCGCGGCGATCACGGAGCGCGTCGCCCATCCGCTCGGTCTCGATCCCGTGCGCGCCGCGTGGGGCATCGTGCGCATCGCGAATGCGAACATGGAGCGCGCGCTGCGCGTCAGCTCCGCGGAGCGCGGCTACGATCCGCGGGACTTCACGCTGGTCGCCTTCGGCGGCGCCGGCCCGCTCCACGCCGCGGCGCTCGCCGCGCCGGTCGGCTTCCCGTGGGTCCTGGTGCCGGAAACGCCGGGCGTGTTCTCCGCGCTCGGCCTGCTCGTCGCCGACATCCGCCACGATCTCGTGCAGAGCTTCCTCGCGCGCACCGACGACGTCCCGCCGGCGCGCGTCGAGGCGCTCTTCGCCGACCTCGAGCGCGTCGGTCACGAGCTCCTCGCCGAAGACGGCGTCGCCGCGGACCGCCGCGTGCTCCAGCGCAGCGCGGATCTCCGGTACGTCGGTCAGGCGTACGAAGTCCACGTGCCGATGCCCGCCGGACCGCTCGACGCCGCGCGGCTCGCGGACGTCACGCAGCGCTTCCACGCCGAGCACCAGCGCCTGTTCGCGCACTCCGCCGCGCGCGATCCCGTGGAAATCGTCAGCGTGCGCGTCGCGGCCATCGCGCCCGTCGTGCCGCCGGCGCTGCGCGAACGACCCGCGACGACGACCGCACCCAAGCCCGTGACGCGCCGGCCCGTCTTCTTCGACGAGCTCGACGGCTTCGCCGACTGTCGGGTGTTCGACCGCCGCGACCTCGGCCCCGGCGCGCGGTTTGCCGGCCCCGCGATCGTCGAACAGATGGACTCGACGACGGTCGTCCACCCCGGACAGGTCGTCATCGCCGACGGCTGGGGCAATCTCCTCGTCGCCGTCGGCGGCCACACACCGGCGTAGAATCGCTGGTAGCCGGTCCTCGGCTGCCTGGAGGTTACATCATGAAGGTCGCATCGATCCTCAAGCGCAAGGGAACGGACGTCGTCACGGTTCGGCCGGACGTCAGGATCGCCGCCGCCGCGCGCGAGCTCGTGGGGAAAGGCATCGGTGCGCTCGTGGTCAGCGAAGACGGCCGGACGATGCTCGGATTGCTGTCCGAGCGCGACATCGTGAACGGGCTCGCGCTCTACGGCGCGCGCATCGTCGACCTGCGCGTCGGCGACGTGATGGCGCGCCGGGTGGTGACGTGCACGCCGGAGGACAGCGTGACGCGGCTCATGGCCGAGATGACCCAGCACCGCGCGCGGCACCTGCCGGTCACCGAGGGCGGCGTCGTCCGTGGCATCGTGAGCATCGGCGACGTCGTGAAGCATCGCCTGGAGGATCTGGAGACCGAGGCCAACATCCTCCGGGAAGCGTTCATCGCGCGGCACTGAAGGCGCCCTGGTGGGAGTCGACCCGATCACGTTCGAAGTGTTTCGCAACGGGCTCGTCGCCGTCGCCGAGCAGATGTCCGCGATCATCTGGCGGACGTCGTTCTCCACGATCATCCGCGAGATGCTCGACTACTCCACGGCGATCTTCGATCCGGCCGGCCGCATCGTCGCGCAGGCGTGCCGCATCCCGATCCATCTGAACTCCATGTCGCGCTCGCTGCGCACCGCGCTCGTGACGATCGACACGTGGCGGCCCGGCGACATCGTGGTGATGAACGATCCGTACTCGGGCGGGCAGCACCTGCCCGACGTGCAGACGTTCATGCCCGTCTTCGTCGACGATGCGCTCGTCGCCATCTGCGGCACGCTCGGCCATCACCTGGACGTCGGCGGGATGCGGCCCGGCAGCTACGCCGCCGATGCGACCGAGATCTACCAGGAGGGGCTCCGGCTGCCCCCGATCAAGCTCGCCGAGAACGGTCGCATGAACGACCGGCTGCTCGCGCTGATCGCGGCGAACATCCGCCAGCCGGACAAGACGCTCGGCGACCTGCGCGCGCAGACGGCGGCGCTCGAGGTCGGCGCGGCGTCGGTGCGCGACATCGTCCAGCGTTACGGCGCGCCGGCGTTCCGGGAATATTCCGACGAGACGGTGGCGACGTCCGAGCGGCGGATGCGCGCCTGTCTCGCCGCGATGCCGCGGGGCACGTACGCGGCCGAAGCGTGTCTCGACGACGACGGCGTCAGCGACGAGCCGGTGCGCGTCGCCGTGGCGGTCACCGTCGGCGACGGCGAGGTCACCGTCGACTTCACCGGCTCGTCACGCCAGCGCCCGAGCCCCATCAACGCGACGATCTCGTCCACGGAGTCCGCGACGTACTACGTCGTCATGGCGGTCGCGGACCCGACGATTCCCGCGAACTTCGGCTGCTACGAGCCGATCCGCGTGATCGCGCCGTCCGGCACCGTCGTGAACGCGGAGCTGCCGTCGCCCGTCGTCGGGCGCATGGCGATCACGCACACGATCACCAACGCGCTCTTCGCGGCCTTCGCGTCTGCGCTGCCCGGGCGCGTCACGGCGGCGTACTACGGCATGTCGAACGTGCACGTGCTGTCGGGCGATCACGGCGCCGGCGGCCAGCGCTGGATCTTCGTCGACATCGAGGTCGGCGGCTGGGGCGCGCGCGCCGGCAAGGATGGGCTCGACTGTTACTCGCAGGGCGTTCACAATCTGGCGAACACCCCGATCGAGATGGTGGAAGCCGTGTACCCCCTCCGCTTCACGCAGTACGAGCTCGTGCCGGACTCCGGCGGCGCCGGGGCGTTTCGCGGCGGACTCGGCGCCGCGCGCGACATCGAGCTCCTCGACGAGCGCGGCGCGCTCTACACCCAGTTCGATCATTGCAAGATCCCGGCGTTCGGGCTGTTCGGTGGCCGTCCCGGCGCCTGCGCGGACCTGTCGGTCGAGTCCGGCGGACGGTCCACGCGCCTGCCGTCGAAGGTCTCGAACCATCCGCTGCGGCGCGGCGACGTCTTCCGCATGACGACGCAGGGCGGCGGCGGCTACGGCGAGCCGCGCGAGCGCGACCCCGCCCTGATCGAGCGCGACCTCCGCGAAGGGAAAGTGACACCCGCGGCGGTGACTCGCGAGTACGGACGGTAATGCCGCTCGATTACGAAGAACTCAAGCGCGAGCTCGAGCGAAAACGCGCCGCGAAGGCGCAGCCGCAAGCGCAGCCGCGCGGACCCCGGGGCCCGACGGAGCCGGGGTCGCCGCGGCGGCGCCGCGAGCTTCCGCCTCGGCCGCCGGTCGAGGGCGTCGCCGCCGCGATCACGGCGGCGCTCGCCCTCGTCGGCATCGTCATCCTGCTGATCGCCAACCAGATCGACATGCTCGCGCCGATGCCCTATCGGCTCGGCGTCGCGATCGGCTTCCTCGCCGCCGCGGGCTGGGCCGTGCTGGTGTTCCGCTACCTCCAGCGCTACGGCGAGCCGCGCACGAACGCCGATTTCCTGGGGCGTGTGGCGATCGTCGTGTTCGCGGCGATCGGATGCTCGGCCGCGGCCGTCGGCGTGCTCGCGTTTCTCAACGTGAAGCTCGACCGCGGGCCGCAGACGGTCAATCGCGCGCTCGTCGTCGACAAGGCGCGCGTCGAAACCCGGAACGGCGCGACGACGGCCGTACGCGCCGCGTCGTGGTGGGCCGGCGACGTCGTGCTCGACTTCGAGCTGCCGGGCTCGGCGTTCGAGCGCATCCAGCCCCGCCAGACGTACGTCGTCGTCCGCACGCGTCCCGGCCGGTTCGGCTGGACGTGGATCGAAGGCGATCCCGACCTGGAAACGCCGCCACCGGCCGCGGCGCCGCCACCGGTCGTCGCGGCGGCGCCGCCGCCCGCGGAGCCGGGGGCGGTGCCGCGGGCGGACCGCGTGGCCGCGCGGGAAGCGCATCAGCGCGGGCTCGCGTATCAGCGCGCGGGGCGGCGGAACGACGCCGTCGGGGAATTCCGCCAGGCGATCGACATCGATCCGACGTTCCTCGTCGCGTACTGGGATCTCGACAAGGCGCTCAGCGCCGCGCAGGACTTCGACGGCGTCATCGACATGTGGACCCGCTTCATCGAGAAGGATCCGGACAACCGCGATGCGTGGAACGGCCGGGCGCGCGCGCGGCTGGCCAAGAAGGATCCGTACGGCGCGCTCGAGGACGCCGAGCACGCGTGCCGTCTCCACCACGCGGCCGCGTGCCAGCTCGTCGAACGCCTCAAGGGCGAGACCGGGCGCTGATGCGCAGCCTGCAGTTCGACGTCGCCGTCGCCGAGCAGCTCGTGCGCTATGCCCGCATGGTCGTCGCGCGCGGCTACGTCCACAACTCGCTCGGCAACATCGCCATCCGCGTCCCGCACCGCGACTTCGAGCACGGCATCGTGTACACGAAGCACGCCGAGGTGTCGCTGGAGGAGATGACCGTCGACAACGTCGTCATCACCGACGTGCCGACGCCGCGGCTGCTGCACGGCACGGTGCCGACGAGCGTCGGCCACAACCTGAATCGCGAGATCCTGCGACTGCGGTCCGACATCCACGCGGTCATCCACGCGCATCACGACGAGACGATCGCCCTGTTCGCGTCGGGGCTCGTGAAGGAGCTGCGGCCGCTGTCGCTCGAGTTCCCGTACGTGATGGCCAAGCCGCCGTACGTCGTGCCGTCACACCTCGACGTGGAGAACGACGTCGGCCCGATCGCCGGCTTCATCCTGGGCACGAACTCGATCCTGATGGAGAACCACGGCGTCACCACGCTCGGGCGCACCGTGTCCGAGGCGTTCCACCGGCTCAACACGCTCGCCTCCGAGGTGCGCCGCGTCATCCTCGCCGAGCAGCTCGCGGCGCTCCGCGGCCACGACGTCCACTACCTCGCGCCCGACGCCGTCGACTGGATGTATCGCTACGCCGAAAGCGTCATCTACCCGTCGCGCGACGACGCCCGCCGAGCGGAAGGCGGCGAGCGCCCCGCGTAGCCCGGACTATCCATGAACGATCACGCGTGAGCCGCCGAAGCCGAGCGCCGGGCTGGGGACCGCTCCGGCCTTCCGCGAGTTGATCGTCCGCTCGCCGAGAAGCTTGGAAC